>JASBUR010000025.1 GCA_030147805.1 Sphingomonadaceae bacterium | reverse complement strand
GCGGCGAGCAGCAGCTTTGCGGCCTGCTGATGCGCGAACAGCGCGACGATCTCGGCGGTCGACTCCATGTCGACCATCAGCCGGATCGGCTCGCCAAAGCCGCGTCCGCCGGGTAGGCGGTCGGCGGCGAGCGTGTAGAAGCGGCCGTTGTCGGCGGCGACGACGATCTTGTCGGTGGTCTGCGCGTGGAAGGCGAAGGCCGGGCCGTCGCCTTCCTTGAACTTCGCCGCCTCCGCCGAGGCGAGCTCGACATGGCCCTTCATCGCGCGGATCCAGCCCTTCGCCGACGCAATGACGGTGATCGGTTCGCGCTCGATCATCGCCTCGAGCGGGATATCGATCACCGAGGGCGCGTCGGTGAAGCTCGTCCGGCGGCGGCCGAGCGGCGTCTCGGGGCCATAGCGCGCGCGCAGCTGCGCCAGGTCGGCCTTCACCCGCTCGCGCTGCTTCTTCGGGGACTCGAGGAGGGCGCGAAGCCCGCCCGCCTCCTTGGTCAGCGCCTTGTTTTCCTTGCCGATCTCCATTTCCTCGAGCTTGCGGAGACTCCGCAGCCGCATGTTGAGGATCGCCTCGGCCTGGCGGTCGGTGAGCTCGAAGGTGCGGATCAGCTCCTGCTTGGGCTCGTCCTCCTCGCGGATGATGCGGATCACCTCGTCGAGGTTGAGATAGGCGATGAGGAAGCCGGCGAGCAGCTCGAGCCGGTCCTCGATCTTCTGCAGCCGGTAGCGCGAGCGCGCGACGAGCACCTCGATCTGGTGGTCGAGATAGGCGAGCAGCGCGTCCTTCAGGCCCATGACGCGCGGCGTCCGCGTCTTGTCGAGCACGTTGAGATTGAGCGGGAAGCGCACCTCGAGGTCGGTGAGCTTGAACAGGCTCTCCATCAGCACGTCGGGGTCGACGTTGCGCGACCGCGGCTCGAGCACCAGCCGGATTTCCGCATCCGATTCGTCGCGCACGTCCTCGAGGATCGGCAGCTTCTTTTCGGTGACGAGCGCGGCGATCTCCTCGATCAGCTTGCCCTTCTGCACCTGGAAGGGGATCTCGGTGATGATGATGTACCAGCCGCCGCCCTTGAGCTCGACCTTCTCCCAGCGCGCGCGCAGCCGGAACGAGCCGCGCCCGGTGGCATAGGCCTCGCGGATGCCACCCTTCGATTCGATACAGACGCCTCCCGTGGGAAAGTCGGGCCCCTGGACATGCGTGAGGAGCGCGTCGACGCCCGTGTCGGGATCGTCGATCAGCAGGCTCGCCGCATCGATCAGCTCGGCGACATTGTGCGGCGGGATCGAGGTCGCCATACCGACCGCGATGCCGCTGGCGCCGTTGGCGAGCAGGTTGGGGAAGAGCGCCGGGAAGACCTCGGGCTCCTCGTCCTCGCCGTTGTAGGTGGTACGGAAGGGCACGCAATTCTCGTCGAGCCCGTCCATCAGCTCGGCGGCGGCGGCGGTCAGCCGCGCCTCGGTGTAGCGCATCGCCGCGGCGTTATCGCCGTCGATGTTGCCGAAATTGCCCTGGCCGTCGACGAGCGGGTAGCGCAGCGCGAAGGTCTGCGCGAGGCGGACGAGCGCGTCGTAGACCGACTGGTCGCCGTGCGGATGATATTTGCCGATGACGTCGCCGATGACGCGCGCGCATTTCTTGTAGCCGGCGGTCGGGTCGAGCTTGAGCAGCCGCATCGCCCACAGCAGCCGCCGGTGCACCGGTTTCAGCCCGTCGCGAACGTCGGGCAGCGAGCGCGCGGTGATCGTCGACATCGCGTAGACGAGGTAGCGGTCGGACAGCGCTTCGGCGAAGGGGGTTTCGATGATGCGATCGTGAAGTTCGGTCATGGGAAAATCTTCTAGCAAGCCCTGGCCGGTCGTGCAGTAGGGTTCTTTTTATGTTCTCGCCTTTTCGGCGCCAAGCGACAAAGGGAAGCGAATGGATCGGACCAACCGGCCGGCAAGCGACGATCGGTGGCGCGTCGTCGAGCGCATGCTGGCCGGCTGGCATGCGCTCGATGCCGCGGCGGTGATCGACTGCTTCGCCGACGATGCGGTGATGCACAACATGATGATGGATCCGCTGGTGGGAACGCCGGCGATCCGCGGGCTGCTCGACATGTTCTTCGCCAGGGCGGAGAAGGTCGAGATGGAGATCGTCAGCCGCGCCGTGGCGGGCGACACGGTGATGATCGAGCGGCGCGATCACTTCGTCTGGAACGGCCGCGCGGGCGTGCTGCCCGTCGTCGGCGTTTTCGAGGTGCGCGACGGCCTCATCCGCAGCTGGCGCGAATATTTCGACCGCCCGACCTACGAGCGCCAGGCTTACGGCTGATCGGCCGTCGCCGTGCGGGCGATGCGGCTCACCAGCCGCTCGCGCGCCGCGAGCATGTCGCCGCGGCGTCCGGCATTGAGCACGTCGCGCTGCAGGAAATAGCCCGTCGTGCGCAGGCCCGCGGCGATGTCGGGCCAATCGCTCGGGCCCGGGGCGCCGAGGAGGAAACCGGGGAGGGGGAGCAGCCGGTCGGCGTAGGGCAGGCCGGCCTCGCGGCTCACCGCCCGCGACGATTTGGGACTGACATAGGCGAGGTCGTCGCGCCGCCCGGTCGCCGCGCACTCGCTGAGATCGAGCCCGAAGCCGAGCTGGCCGAGCAGCAGCAGCTCGTAGCGCACGAGCCCGGCCATCCATTGCCGCGCGTCGTCGCTGTGCTCCATGACGTCGAGCAGTCCGCCGAGCGCCGGATAGAGCTGCGGATAGGCCGCCCCTTCGGACAGCGTGGCGGCGGTGAGCCCGCACAGCCATTCGACCGCCGGCGCTGCCAGGCGGTCCATCGCCAGTCCGGCGCGCGAGTGGAGCAGTTCGACCGTCAGCGCGGCCAGCTGGTCCTCGACGCGGGCGCGCAATTCGGCCTGGACCAGATTGCCCGGATGCAGGATCGGCCGCATCCGGCGCGAGCGTCCGCCACGCACATAGCCGGCGGCGAGACCGGCCGACCGCGTCAGCAGCCGCACCACCGCGCCATGCTCGCCGTGGGGGAGGACCGCGCAGACGATGGCTTCGTCGGTCAGGTGCATCGCTTCAGCATAGGGCGGCGTGAAGCGCCAGGTAAGCCGGCGGCTTTACTCAACCCAGCCGAGGCCCATGTCGCGATAGACCGCGCGGTCCTCGGCCCAATCCGACTTGACCTTGACGTGCAGGAACAGGTGGACGCGGCGACCGAGCTGCTCCTCGAGTTCGGCGCGCGACGCGGCGCCGAGCTTCTTGATCTGCGCGCCGGCCTTGCCGAGGACGATGCCCTTCTGGCTGTCGCGCTCGACGAGGATCTGCTGGTGGATCGCCACCGAACCGTCCTTGCGCTCTTCCCACTTCTCGGTCTCGACCGCGGTGGCGTAGGGCAGTTCCTCGTGGAGCTGGCGGTAGATCTGCTCGCGGGTGATCTCGGCGGCGAGCAGCCGCGTCGTGACGTCGGACACCTGGTCGTCGGGGAAATGCCACGGGCCCTCGGGCATCGCCGCCGACAGCGTCGCCTTCAGATCGGGAACGCCGTCGCCGGTCTTCGCCGAAATCATGAAGGTCTCGGCGAACGGCACGCGCCGGTTGGCTTCCCCCGCCAGCTCGAGCAGCTTGTGCTTGGGGGCGACGTCGACCTTGTTGAGCGCGAGCATCCGCGGTTCCTCGCGCTCCTTGATCGCGTCGAGCAGCGCCGAGACTTCGTCGTTCATGCCGGCGCGCGCGTCGATCATCAGCACGACGATGTCGGCGCCGGTCGTGCCCTCCCAGGCGGCGCTCACCATCGCGCGGTCGAGACGTCGGCGCGGCTTGAAGATTCCCGGCGTGTCGACGAGCAGCAGCTGCGCCTTGCCGTCGATGGCGATGCCGATCAGCCGCGTGCGCGTCGTCTGCACCTTGGGGCTGACGATCGCCACCTTCTGCCCGACGAGCGCGTTGACCAGCGTCGACTTGCCGGCGTTGGGCGCACCGATGATCGCGACCACGCCGCAGCGCTCGCCCGTCCGGCTCATTTGCATAGCATATCCAGCATCGCCTGCGCCGCCGCCGTTTCGGCCTCCTGTTTGTTGGTGCCCTCGGCCTCGACCGGTTCCTTGCCGCGCACCGTAACCCGAACGCGGAAGACCGGCGCATGTTGCGGCCCCGAGCGATCGACCACCAGATATTCGGGCGAGCGCAGCCCGCGCGCGTTCGCCCATTCCTGAAGCGCCGATTTGGGGTGCTTGGGCGCGTGCGCGTCGAGCGACATATAGGGTGCCCAGACTCGCCGCACGAAGCTTTCCGCCGCCGCCGTTCCCGCGTCGAGATGCAGCGCGCCGATCATCGCCTCGACGACGTCGCCGAGGACGTTCTCCGACTGGTGCGCCCGGTCGCCGCGCGCCTGCGCACCGAGGATGATGTGCGGGGTCACGCCGATGTCGCGCGCCACGGCCGCGCAGGTCTCGCGGCTCACCAGCTCGGCGAAGCGCCGCGACAGCTTGCCCTCGGCCTCGTCGGCGAGGTCGGCATAGAGCCAGCTGGCGATGATGAAGCCGAGCACGCGGTCGCCGAGGAATTCGAGCCGCTCGTAGTCGGGCTTGCCGGCGCTCGAATGCGTCAGCGCGCGGTCGAGCAGGCGCGGGTCGCGGAATGTGTGCCCGAGCGCCTCGGCCGCCCAGTCGGCCGGCGTCATGCCCCGAAGGTCCGGCCCAGCCGGTCCCAGCGGATCGCCGAGAACCAGGTCCAGGGCTTGACCAGTTCGGCGGAGCCGTCGGTCGAGAAGAACATGAGCGAAGCGCGGCCGATCAGATTCTCGTAGGGGACGAAGCCGATGCCGTCCTGCGCGACCGAGAAGCGGCTGTCGGCCGAATCGTCGCGGTTGTCGCCCATCATGAAATAATGGCCCTGCGGCACGACATAGACGCCGGTATCGTCGCCGCTCGACCCGCTGACCTGGTCGATGACATAATAGCTGCTGCCGTCGGGCAGCGTCTCGCGGAAGCGCGGGTAGCGGCAGACCGGCTGGCCGTTCTCGGCCACGGCGCGGAAGCTCGGCCGCGCGAAGCTGCCGAGGCAGTCGCTGTTCGGCGTCACCGGGGCGAGCAGGTCGCCGGCGCGCTCCTTCTTCACCGGCGCGCCGTTGATGTGCAGGACGCCCCCCTTCATCTGGATGAGGTCGCCCGGCAGCCCGATGACGCGCTTGATGAAGTCGGTGCGATTGTCGGCGGGCGTCTTGAACACCACCACCTCGCCGCGCTGCGGCTCGCCGGCGAGGAGGCGCCCGTCGAACAGCGGCAGCCCCAGCGGCAGCGAATAGCGGCTGTAGCCATAAGGCCATTTCGACACGAAGAGATAGTCGCCGACGCGCAGCCGCGGCAGCATCGATTCCGACGGGATGTTGAAGGGTTCGTAGCCGAAGGAGCGCAGCAGCAGCGCGATCAGGATCGCGCCGAAGATCGTCTTCATGCCTTCCTTGAACGATGCGTACAGCGTTTCGGTACGCGCGATGTGCGCCGCGCGAGCCGCTTGCGTCTCGCTCATCGGCGCCTCGCTCATCTTGGGTTCCTTCATCGCGCGCCACTAGGCGGGGCCAAGAGCGCAAGTCAAGGATGGCGGACGCCGCAGGCGGGTCCTATAGCGGCCGGGCGCGACGAGGAGAAACCAGATGACCGAAACGCTGTCGCAAACGGCGCCATGGCAGGCGCTTGCCGCGCATGCGGCGGAGACCGCCGACGCCTCGATCCTTGCGATGTTCGACGCCGATCCCGGCCGGCTGGCGCGCCTGACGGTCGACGTCGCCGGCCTGCATTTCGACTTCGCTAAGCTGCGGGCCGACACGCGTACCATCGAGCTGCTCGAGGCGCTCGCCCGAGCGGGCGACCTCGACGGCTGGAAGCGGCGACTGCTGGCGGGCGAGGTGGTCAACGCCAGCGAGCGGCGCGCCGCCACGCATGCCGCCGAACGATCGGCGGCGGCTGACCATGCGCCGATGCGCGCGCTGGTCGAGGCGGTGCGCGCCGGTGCGCATGGCGATATCCGTCACGTGCTGCACATCGGCATCGGCGGCTCCGCGCTCGGCCCCGCGCTGCTGCTCGACGCGCTGGGCCGCCATGGCGACGGTCCCGAGGTGGCGGTCGTGGCCAACATCGACGGCGTCGCGCTCGCCGAGGCCTGCGCCCGCTTCGATCCCGCGCACACGATGGTGGTGATCGTCTCCAAGACCTTCACGACGATCGAGACGATGACCAACAGCGAAGGCGCCATCGCCTGGCTGCGCGCCGGCGGGGTCGGCGATCCGGTGGCGCGCTGCGTCGCGGTGACCGCCGCGCCGGCGAAGGCGGCGGCCTTCGGCATCGCCGACGACCGCATCCTGCCGTTCGCCGAAAGCGTTGGCGGTCGCTATTCGCTGTGGTCGGCGGTGGGCCTGCCCTTCGCGCTGCGCAGCGCCTGGCCCGCCTTCCAGGCGCTGCTCGACGGTGCCGCGGCGATGGATGCGCATTTTGCCACGACGCCGCTGGTGCGCAACGCTCCGGCGCTGGCGGCGGCGATGGACGTCTGGCACGCGACCTTCCTCGGTGCCGAGACGCGCGCGGTCTTCGCCTATGACGAGCGGCTGCGGCTCATTCCGCCCTATCTACAGCAGCTCGAGATGGAATCGAACGGCAAGCGCGTGACGCGCAAGGGTGCGCCGGTCGACTGGGCGACCGCGCCGATCACCTGGGGCGGGACCGGTACCGACGCCCAGCATGCGGTGTTCCAGCTGCTGCACCAGGGCACGCATCTCGTGCCCGTCGAATTCCTCGCGGTGGTGGAGCCCGGCCATGCGCTCGGCGGCTCCTATCATCGCCAGCTGCTGACCAACTGCTTTGCGCAGGCCGCGGCGCTGCTCCGGGGGCGCAGCTATGACGAGGCGCTGGCGCTGTCGGGCGGCGACGCCGCGCTGGCGCACGCCAAGACCTTCCCGGGCAACCGGCCGTCGTCGACGATCCTGCTCGGCCGGCTCGACGCCTCGACGCTCGGCGCGCTGCTGGCCTTCTACGAGCATCGCACCTTCGCCGCCGCGACGCTGCTCGGGATCAACCCCTTCGATCAATGGGGTGTCGAGCTCGGCAAGGAAATGGCGAAGGCGATGGATGGCGGCGTGCCGGCGAGCTTCGATCCGTCGACGGTCGATCTGCTGCGCCGCGCGCTCTAGCGGCCAGGGAACCAGCCGGGCCGGCTGGCGGTTCAACTCGCGTAGGTTGCGTAAGCGAGGCCGTCATGACCCTTTTCGATCCCTATGGCCCGATGCAGGGCCCGCGCGCGACGCGTGACGTCATGAAGGCGATGCCCGCCCGCCCCGCGCCCGCCGGCGATGGGCCGGACGTCGCGGCGACCGACAACGCGACGCAAGCGGTCGAAGCAGGGCAGGAAGACGCATGATCGGGCTCGCGTTGCTCCGCCTCGGCGAGTTGGCGGCCTTCCTCCTGCTGGTGGCGTGGACGGTGGTCTTTCCGCTCGCGACGCTGCTGTCGCTCCTGATAACCGCGCCGACGGCGCTGCTGGTCCGCCAGCGGGCGCACGCGCGTGCGATGTCGCGGGCGTCGCCGGCCTAGCCTGCTCGCCGCGATTGCGGCATAGCCCGGTCGGGAACCCCAACGACGGAGCGGCCGTGGCCACCGGATTGATCGCCCTGCTCGACGATGTGGCGGGGATCGCCAAGATCGCTGCCGCCTCCCTCGACGATGCGGCGGGGCAGGCGGCGAAGGCCAGCGGCAAGGCGGCCGGGGTCGTCATCGACGATACCGCGGTCGCGCCCTCCTACGTCGTCGGCTTCGCCGCCGAGCGCGAACTGCCGATCGTCGGCAAGATCGCGGTCGGCTCGCTCAAGAACAAATTGCTGTTCCTGCTGCCCGCCGCGCTGGCGTTGAGCCTGTTCGCGCCCTGGGCGATCACCCCGCTGTTGATGGCGGGCGGCACCTACCTCTGCTTCGAAGGCGCCGAAAAGCTGTACGAGAAGCTGGTCCCGCATCCCGAAGGCGACGGCGACACCATCGGCGAGCATCTCGCCGACCCGCACAAGCTCGAGGCGGAGAAGGTCGCCGGCGCGATCCGCACCGACCTCATCCTCTCGGGCGAGATTATGGCGATCACGCTTGCGTCGGTCGCCGACGCGGGCTTCGCGACGCGCGCCGCCGTCCTCGGCATCGTGGGGATCGGCATCACCATTCTCGTCTACGGGGTCGTCGCGATCATCGTGAAGGCCGACGACATGGGCATGGCGCTGGCCCGGCGCGACAGCGCCGCCGTGCGCGCGCTCGGGCGCGGCATGGTCAAGGGCATGCCGTCGATCCTCGGCGTGTTGGGCGCGGTCGGCACCGCGGCGATGATCTGGGTCGGCGGCGGCATCGTCCTGCACGGCATGGAGGAGTATCACCTCACCGGGCTGCCCGGATTCGTCCACCATGGCGCCGCGACGGTCGGCGCCGCGGCGCCGGTTGCGCAGGGATTCGTCGAATGGGCGGTCGGCGCGCTCGGCTCGGGCCTGTTCGGGCTGGTGCTCGGCGGACTCATCGTCGCCATCCTCAACCTCATCCCGCGGCGCGTACCCCACGCCTAGTTGCGAATCGATTGCGCGGAACTTCGCACCCCCCACGTCCATTGGCGCTCCAGGATCAAATCCCGAGGAGAGTGCAATGGCGACCAAGGCTTCGCAGGGGCGGAACGGCTGGTTCGAGGGTAACGGCAAGCTGTGGGGCGCCGTTGCCGCGGGCGTCGTCGTCGGTTTTGCCGCCAATCTCGGCCGCAAGGCGGCGATGCAGGCGGTCACCGGCGGTGCGGCCGGCGACTGGTTCGAGACGCTCAAGGCCGAACACCGGATCACGATGAAGGTCTTCGACCTCATCGAGGCGACCGAGGACGACCAGACGGTGCGGCGCGGACTGCTGCTCGCCAAGCTCAAATATTCGCTGAGCAAGCATGCGCTCGAGGAGGAGGACGTGGTCTACCCGGCGCTTCGCGATGCCGCGCGCAAGGACGTCGCCGACAAGCTCAACCACGACCACGGCTACATCAAGACCTACCTGTATGAACTGCTCGAAATGCCCAAGGACTCGCCGGCGTGGATCGCCAAGATCCGCGAGCTGCGCGCGCTGATCGAGGAGCATGTCCGCGAGGAGGAGGAGGAAATCTATCCGTCCTTCCACGCCAGCCTGAGCGACGAGCAGAACGCCCGGCTGACGACGCTGATCAACAAGGAAGGCTTCTCGTACAATTGAGGTCGGGCGCGGCGCCGGCGACGGTCAGTCGTCAAGCGCCGCGTAGACCATCGTGCGCAGCTCGCGCCGTACCGGATAGGTGCTCGAAGGGATGAGCTGCGTCATGAAGATCGCGATCAGCTCCTCGACCGGATCGACCCAGAAGAAGGTGCTGGCGGCGCCGCCCCAATAATAGTCGCCGACCGACCCCGGCGTCAGCGTCTTGGCCGGGTCGATCGTGTTGGCGAAGCCGAGCCCGAAGCCGACGCCCGAATAGCTCGCCTCGGAAAACAGCGACACCGACAGCGCCGGAAGGTCGACGCCGCCGGGAAGATGGTTGGCGGTCATCAGCTCGAGCGTCTTGCGCCCGACCAGCCGATGGCCATTGCCCACGCCGCCGTCGAGCAGCGCCTGCGCAAACTTCATGTAATCGCCGGCGGTCGACACCAGTCCGCCGCCGCCCGAGACGAAGCCGGGCGCTTCGAGATAGGAGGAGGTCGCCATGTCGTCCTGCAGTTCGAGGCCGCCGTCGCGCGTCGGCTGGTAGCAGCTGGCGAAGCGTGCGCCCGCGCCCGCGGGTACCTGGAAACCGGTATCGACCATGCCGAGCGGGTCGAGGATGCGCCGCTTGAGGAAGGCCTCGAACGGCTCGCCGCCGATCTTCTGCACCAGATAGCCGAGCACGTCGGTCGCCACCGAGTAATTCCACTTCTCGCCCGGCGAGAATTCGAGCGGCAGCTTGCCGAGCGTCGCGATGAACTGGTCGAGATCGCCCGCCTTCTCGATCTCGCCGATCTTGGCCGCGCGATAGGCGGCATCGACGTTGGTGCGTAGCTGAAAGCCGTAGGTCAGCCCGCTGGTATGGCGCAGCAGGTCGATCATCAGCATCGGCCGCGCCGGTCGTGTCGTCTGGAAACCGGTCCGATGGGTGCCGCCGGCGAACACGCCGAGATTGCGCCATTCGGGAATGAAGCGATGCACCGGGTCGTCGAGCGCCACCAGCCCTTCCTCGACGAGCATCATGAAGGCGATCGAGGTGATCGGCTTGGTCATCGAATAGATGCGCCAGATCGTGTCCTCGGCGACCGGCGTGCCGCGCTCGACGTCGGCGAGGCCCCGCACGCCGAGGTGCGCGATCTCGCCGCGCCGCGCGATCATCGTCAGCGTGCCCGGCAGCTTTCCGCTGTCGATATATTTGCGCTGCAGGAAATCGTCGATCCGCCCGAGCCGTTCGGCGCTCATCCCAGAGAAACCGGTCTTCATCAGCATCATCGGCCTTCCGTCGCAATCCGCTCGATCGCGTCGAGCACGCGATCGACCTCCTCGATGGTGTTGTAATGGCAGAGGCCGACGCGGACGAGCCCGCCCGAATTCGACAGGCCGAGCCGTTCGACCACCTCGACCGCATAGAAGCTGCCCGACCAGACGAAGATGTTCTCCGCGGCCAGCCGTTCGGCGACGGCGCGCGGCTCGCGCCCGTTGAGCGTGAAGGCGAAGGTCGGGACGCGGTCGTCCATCGTGTCGGGGCCCCAGAGCCATAGCCCGGGGATCGCCAGCAGGCCATCGAGCAGCCGCTCGCCGAGGTCGCGCTCATAGGCGGCGAGCGTCGCCATGCCGCCGAACGCCTCGATATGCTCGATCGCGCCGAGCGTGCCGGCCTGCCCCTCGTAGGAGGGCGTGCCCGTCTCCCACTTGCGCGCCGGCGGCGTGGTCGGGGAGGGGCGGACCTTGTAGGCGGGCAGTTCGTCGAGCAGCGCCTCGCGCCCCCACATCACCCCCTGGTGCGGCCCGAAGAATTTGTACGGCGAGGCGACGAGCAGGTCGCAGCCGAGCGCCGTCACGTCGACGGGCAGGTGCGGCACCGACTGCACCGCATCGACATAGACGAGCGCCGCCGGGTTGGCGTCCTTCGCCGCCGCGGCGATCGCCGCGACGTCGTTGACGGTGCCGAGCGCGTTGCTGGCATGGCCGACCGCGACGAGCGCGGTCCGTTCGGACAGGATCTCGCCGAGCGTGTCGAGCCGCAGCCGGCCGCTGTCGGGGTCGAAGTCGATCCATCGCACCGCCAGCCCGCGGTCCTCGGCGACGCGCAGCCACGGTGCGACGTTGGCGTCATGATCGAGCCGGGTCAGCACGATCTCGTCGGCGGGGCCGAAGCGCGTCGCGAGGCTGCGCGACAGCGCGAAGGTCAGCGACGTCATGTTGGGCCCGAACGCCACCTCGCCCGCATCGGCGCCGAGGAAGGCGGCGACGCGCGCGTGCGCCTCGGTGCTCAACCGGTCGGTGGCGATCGAGGTGGCGAAGGCGCCGCCGTCGTTCGCCGTGCCGCTGCGGATATAGGCGCACATCCGCTCGACGGCCCGTTCGCAGACCTGCGTCCCGCCCGGCGCGTCGAGATAGACGCGCGCGTAGCCGCCATCGCTGATCCCCAGGGCCGGGAACTGCGCCCGTGCCGCCTCGACGTCGAACATTCGCCTCCCCTCCCTCGCATCGTGCCAACCGGATGTTAACCATCCGCGCGACAAAGTCTCGGGCAACTCGCATCAGGGGTCAGGAATGAAGCCCGAACTGTCGCTTGCGCCGTCGCTCGAATCCGCCGTTGGAACCGTTGCCGCCGAATGCGGCCGCTTCGCCATCGAATGCAGCGATGTCGCGGGGTACGTCAACGCCGTCGGCGCGCGCATCGAGGAGCAGCTGGCGCTGCTGCGCGCGCTCGAGCAGGTGTCGACGACGCTGCTTGCCGATCAGGCGAGCGTCACCGACGCCACCGACGAGGCGCACCGCTATGCGCAGGACACGCGCGACCAGCTCGAGCGATCGGCGCAGGCGATCGGCACGACGATCGACGTGTTCAGCGGCCTGACCGATCTCGTGCTTCACCTCGGCGACCGCATGCTCAACCTGTCGAGCGCGCTCGAGCAGGTGAGGGGGGTGTCGGCGGGCATCGACAAGATCGCGCGCCAGACCAACCTTCTGGCGCTCAACGCGACGATCGAGGCGGCGCGCGCCGGCGACGCCGGCCGCGGCTTTGCCGTCGTCGCGCAGGAGGTGAAGAAGCTCGCCGCCGACACGCAGCGCGCCACCGCCGAAATCTCGCGCACCGTCGAACAGCTGGGGGCCGAGGCCGCCGGCATCGGCGAGGAGATCGAGGGCGGCGTCGCGCGCGGCAAAGCGGCGCGTGCGCAGGCCGCCGAGCTGCGCAGCGCGCTGCAGAACAGCATCAGCTTCGTCGACCAGCTCGACGACCGCACCAGCGACATCGCCGAGCGCTCGCAGACCATCCGCACCAGCGTGCGCGAGGTGCAGAACGGGCTGTCGGCCTTCGCCGTCGTCGCGCGCGAGAACACCGCCGAGCTGTCGCGGTCGGGCCAGCGGCTCGACCAGCTCGAGGCGATGTCGAACACCATGCTCGACCTCGTCGCGCACTGCGGCGTCGCCACCGCCGACACGCCGTTCATCGAGCAGGCGATCGAGGCGATGCGCGACATCCAGGCCGCGGTCGAGCGCGGCATCGCCGGCGGCGAGCTGCATCCTGAAGACGTGTTCGACACCGCCTACCGGCTGGTCGAGGGCTCGGACCCGCAGCAGTTCACCACGCGCTTCGTGCCCTTCGCCGACAAGGTGGTGCGGCCGCTGCTCGACAAATGGTCGCGCGACGCGCGCATCGTCGGCTGCGCGATCGTCGATCTGAACGGCTATCTGCCGACGCACACCAGCGAACGGTCGCAGCCGCAGGGCCCCGACCCGGTGTGGAACGCCGAGCACAGCCGCAACCGCCGCATCTTCATGGACACGCAGACGCGCGCGGCGCTCGACAGCGAGGCGGCCTTCCGCCTCTACACCTATCGCCAGCCGCTCGGCGGCGGCCGCTACCGCGCCGTCAAGAGCCTGTTCGTCCCGCTGCGCATCCGCGGGCGTCGCTGGGGCAATTGCGAGCTCGCCTATCTCGACTGAAGCGGCCCGCCGGCGCGAAATGTCGGCATGTCTTACACTGCGGATTCCAGTGATTTCCTAAGCGCCGGCAAAATCTGACTTTCATTTCGGTGGCATAACAATTGCGTGCGCCTGCGCGACGATCATTGCGCGGGGATTTCATGAAGAGATTGCTTCTCGGTGGCCTGACGGCCTGGGCGTTGCTGGCTTCGCCCGTCGCCGCCGCGGTGATCTACTCCGAGAATTTCGACGACGGGGTGTTCGATGGCGCCGTCGCGGGCGATGCCGTGGGCGGCCTCGGCGGCGGTGTCAGCCTTTTCCATGTCACCGGCAATTTTCCCGCATCGGGCAGCCATGCGCTGGGCTTCGTGCGCAACGAAACGCCAGGCGGCACGCCGAACGGAACCTATGCGGGAAATGCCACCGGGACGATCTACTCGCCCGAGGTGCTGCTGTCGGGCGGCAGCAGCTTCGCGCTCAACTTCGACGTCGCCAATTTCGGTCGGGGTGACGTTTTCTACGACCGCTTCGACATCGGGATTTTCGTCGGCGGCAATCATTTTGTGCGCGCCTCGACGTTCCCCGACTATGCGTCACTCGGCGCGCAGATCTATGCGCAGGGCAATGGCTATAATTCGATAACGGCGATGATCGACGATTTCGCGGGTCAGGCGATCCGCGTCTACATCCACTACAGTGTCATCGGCGTCACCGGGCAGGACTATGCCGGCGGCCGCTTCGACAATCTGACCATCGTCGCCGATCCCGAGGCCGACGTACCCGAACCCGAAGCCATCGGCCTGTTCGCGCTGGGTCTGGCGGGCGTGGCCGCTCATCGCAAGCGCGCGCGGCGTTAACCCCACAGCAGGTTCCCGCCGTCGCCTCGCGTCGGCTCCATCGGAAATCTTGCAACAAACCGGGCGGTCACCCGTTGGTTTGGGTGCATGGTATCGTGCGCGCGATCGCGTCGCGGTGCCTGCTCGGCGCGGGCCCTGCAGGCCGTCACTTCGGCCGCTTTCGATCCGCTCGCGCCCCGCGGCGCAGGGCGAACCCCGATCACCGCCGCCGGCATCCACTCGGCTTGAGGAGACCCACCATGACCGTGACCCGTTCGGAATATCCCGAGTCCATCGACGACCGCCTCCCCACCGAAGAGACTGATCGCACCATCGCGTCGGACAAGGTCGAAGGGACCCCGGTCTACGACTCGGATGGGGAGCGCATCGGCAAGATCCAGAGCGTGATGATCGACAAATATACCGGCAAGGTCGTCTACGCCGTGATGTCGTTCGGCGGCTTCATCGGCCTCGGCGAACGCTATCATCCGTTGCCCTGGGCCGTATTGCGCTACGACGAGAAGCTCGAAGGCTACATTGTCGGCATCAAGAAGGAGGCGCTCGAAAGCGGCCCGAGTTTCGCCCGCGACGAGCCGCCGGTGTTCGATCGCGCCTATGGCATGGGGGTCTACAGCTATTACGGCATTGTGCCCTGATCGCAGCGAGTCGAGGTCTCACCCCCTCGGGTCGATCGCCGCTCAGGGTTGGGCGTAGCCGAGCGCGCGCAGGTGCAGGTCGTGCATGCGCGGGTCCTCGGCGAAGAACAGCCCGCCGCGGCGTTCGGAGTGGCCGGGGACATAGTCGAGCGACACCTGGCCCGAAGCCACCACATGACCGCTTCGGCTGAGCCGGCCCTCGACCAGGACGGCCGAGGCGGTCGTCGGCGACCGGTTGACGGCGACGAACGCGATGACCCAGCCGTCGCCGGTGGCCACGGTCCGCTCGGCGCGGACCTCGATCGCCGGCGGCGGCGCGCGACCGGTGCCGGCGCCGCGATAGGCTTGCCAGCCGATGAAGCCGGTGATCGCGAGCGCGAGGATCAGGCCGATCGCCGAGGCGATCCACTCGAGCGCCGGGAGGTCGACGCGTCTGCGCCGTGCGCGATCGGGAGGGGCGGGGTCGCTCATCGGTCGCTCCCTAGACGATCAGTCGCGCGATGGCGGCGCCGAGCGACGCCGGCAAGCCGAGCACGGCGGTCATCATCGCGATCTGCGCGAGATCCGCGCCGTCGGTACGGCCGAACGTCCACAGCGCGTACAGGCTGACGAGGAGCGCCACGCCATAGCCGGCGAGGCTGTAGGACAGGAAGGTGGCGAGCCAGCCCGCGTCGCCGGTTCCTTCCTGGCCCGAGAAGCCCACCGAATAGACGAAGGCGTGCAGCAGCAGCACCGACACCGCGACCGTCGCCAGCCCGTGCCAGGGGGTCATCTTGAAGGCGATGAGCATCATCTCCTCGGTCGGGGCGACGTTGAAGGCGAGGAACAAGGCGCCCGCCAGCATCAGGAACAGCTGGCCGGCATAGCCGGCGCGGCGCTCCTTCTCGTCCTGCTCGGCATCGTCGCCGCCGGTGCCGAACTGCTTGCGGGCGACGACCGCGCCGATGCTCGCGGGGACCGACTGCACCGCGATCTTGCCGACGATCTCGGCCGCCGGCATGCCGGGTCCGATGATGCCGAACAACGCCAGCGCGGCGGTCGACGCCAGCACGCCGACCGCATAGGCGGCGAAGGCGTCCATCGCGCTGTCGAGGAGATCGTCGGTCTTCTCGAAGCCGGCGAAATAGGCGAGCCCGACGAGCACGGCGCCGTTCAGCAGCAGGAACAGCAGCAGCCGGGCCGTGTCGATGTAGAAGCCGAGCCACCACATCTCCATCGTCATCAGCAGCGGAAAGGCGAACAGGATCGCGCCGCCGAAGGCGCGCATCAGGCCGACGGCATAGTTTCGATTGGGGGACGCCCGGCACGCGCTGTCGGTATGGGGGAGCAAGCACGGGCCCTTCTGCTGCCTCGTTTCAGCTCCTCAACCATCGGATCGAACCGCGGGTTCCCGGTGGGGCGAGGGCCGCGGCGTCGCGACGGGTGGCGGAGCGAGAGGGATTCGAACCCTCGAAGGGCGTTAACCCTTACACACTTTCCAGGCGTGCGCCTTCAACCACTCGGCCACCGCTCCGCATGCGCGGCGGATGTAGGCGTTGCCGCGCGCGGGGTCTAGTCGAACAATTACGCCGCATCGTGTCGCCGCCGCGGCCCGGCGCGCTCAGGCGGGCGGCGCGCCGCGCCGGCCCGCCCTGGTGCCGCCGTTGCCCATCGCGGCGAAGGTCTCGGCGACCCAGTCGGCGATGTAGCTGCGCGACGGCTCCATATTGTCCGAGCTGACATGCTCGACGCCGCCTTCGCGGTCGGTGAAGATCTTCAGCTCGAGCTTGGGCGAATGGATCGCCTGGTCGCGGCTGGCATAGGCATATTCGATCGGAATCTGCCGGTCGTTGGCGCCGTGCGTGATGAGGAAGGGGATGTCCATTTCGGGCAGATGGCCCCGGAGCGTCACCTGCGGCGCGAACGACATGAAGTCGTCCATGCCGTCCTTGCCCCACACCCACATCACATGGTCCCAATAATGCGGCACCGGGCGGTCGCCCTCGCGCGCCAGGCGCCGGCGTTGCAGTTCGCCCCAGTCGTGGTTGGCGCCCCAGGCGACGCAGAGGTTGAACCGCTTTTCGTAGCAGGCGGCGCGCGGCGCAAAATAGCCGCCGAGCGACCAGCCCATCATGCCGAGCCGGCCGGCATCGACGTCGGCGCGGGTTTCGAGATAGTCGACCGCCGCCGCCGCCCAGCGCTCGCTGTCGTGCACGGCGTGGAGACCGTGTAGGCGCAGCGCCTCGCCGACCCCGGGCTGGTCGACCATCAGCACCGAGATGCCGCGGCGGGCGAAGGTGTCGCGCACCGACAGGTAGATCATCTCCTTGACGCTATCGAGGCCGTTGCAGAACACCATGCAGGGCCGCGGGCCGCGGGCCGTCGCCGGCGCCGGGCACGAAGAAGGCCGGGAAGCTTCGGCCCTCATAGGCGATCTCGACCCGCTCGCAGGCCAGCCCGCCGGCGTCGATGGCGCGATCCATCGTCTGCAGCATCTTGCGGTACATCGCCCAGCGCGGTTGATAGTGCCGGCTCTGCATCCGCTCGGCGGTGACATAATAGGCGACGGCGCGCAGATATTTCTCGGCGGCGCTGAGCCGCCGCCCCGCCGCGGCGCATTCGTCGCCGAGCTCGACCAGCCCGTCGGCCATCCGGCCCCAGGCGTCGAAGAACGCCTCGGTGCCCTTGTCCTCGCCTTCGCGCGCGATCGCCCGGACCGCGTCGTTGGCGCGGTCGATCTCGCCCATCGCGCCGCCCATGCCGAGGCAGATGTTGACCCCCAGGTTCCACACATAATTGCCGGGGAAGGGCTCATACATCGGCAGGCTCCTCGATAATGGCGACGGCGCGCGTCCATCCCGCCGACGCGGCGCGGATCTTCATCGGGAAGCAGGCGATGGTGAAACCGCTCGCCGGCAGCGCCTCGAGATTGTGCAGCTTCTCGAGGTGGCAGTAGCCGATGTCGCGGCCGGCCTTGTGTCCCTCCCAGATGAGGCTGGAATCGCGGGTCGCGACAAACTTCTCGCGGGTATGGACGAAGGGCGCGTCCCAGCTCCAGCCGTCGGTTCCGGTCAGCCGGACGCCGCGCTCGAGCAGGTACATCGTCGCCTCATAGCCCATGCCGCAGCCGGCCGAGACATAGTCGTCGTGGCCGTAGCGGGCGCCGGCGGCGGTGTTCACCACGACGATTTCGAGCGGCGAAAGCGTGTGGCCGATGCGCGCCAGCTCGGCCTCGACGTCCTGCGCCGTGACGACATAGCCGGCCTCGAAATGGCGGAAGTCGAGCTTGACGCCGGGCTGGAAGCACCAGTCGAGCGGCACCTCGTCGATGGTGATGGCGCGCTCGCCGCCGTTCATCGTCGAGGCGAAATGATAGGGCGCATCGAGGTGCGTGCCGTTGTGCGTGATGAGCTCGACCTTCTCGATCGCCCAGGCTTCGCCATCGGGGAGGTCGGCGGCGGTCAGCCCCGGAAAGAAGCCGGCGAGGTCGGGCACCGACATGTGGTGGTCGATGTAGGTGATCCGCGGCCGGTAGACCGGCGGATCCGAGACGACCTCATTCTCGAGGTAGATCGACAGGTCGACGATGCGGCGCGCCATGCTAGAACGCCACCCGGTCGCCGCCCTTGAGGCCGAGTATCTCGCGGGCCTCGGCGGGGCTGGCGGGTTCATGCCCCATCTCGCGCAGGATGCGGACGATCTTCTCGACCTGCTGGGCGTTCGAACTGGCGAGGACGCCCCGCTCGATGAACAGGCTGTCCTCGAGACCGACGCGCACATGGCCGCCGAGAAGCGCCGCCTGCGTCAGAAACGGCATCTGATGGCGTCCGGCCGCCAGCACCGACCATTGGAAGCTGTCGCGGCCGAACAGCCGGTCGGCCGTCTCCTTCATGAAGACGAGGTTCTGCAGGTCGGGGCCGATGCCGCCGAGGATCCCGAAGATCATCTGGACGAAGAAGGGCGGCTTCACGAGTCCGCGGTCGACGAAGTGCGCGAGATTGTAGAGATGCCCGACGTCGTAGCATTCATGCTCGAAACGCGTGCCGGCATCGGCTAGATTCTCGAGGATATAGGCGATGTCGCGGAAGGTGTTGCGGAAGATATAGTCGTCCGATTCGACGACATAGGCCTCCTCCCAGCCATGCTTCCATTTGGTGATGCGCCTGGCCGCGGGGAAGAAGGCGAAGTTGAGCGACCCCATGTTGAGCGAGCACATTTCGGGCGCGAAGCGCTTGGCGGCCGCCAGCCGCTCGCTGACCGGCATCGTCGCCGCGCCGCCCGTGGTGATGTTGACCACCGCGTCGGTCGCCTGGCGAATGACCGGCAGGAAGCGCGCGTAGACCTCGGGATCGCCGGTGGGCCGGCCGTCCTCGGGGACGCGCGCGTGGAGATGAAGGATGGCGGCGCCCGCCTTCGCCGCGTCGATCGCCTGGTCGGCGATCTCCTGCGGCGTGACCGGCAGCGCGTCGGACATCGTCGGGACGTGCGCCGAGCCGGTGACGGCGCAGGAGATGATGAGCTTGGCCATCAATAGGCCTCCATCAGCTTGTGCGTCGCCTCGCCGAGCAACTGCCCCGGCCGCGCCTCGGGATTGTCGATTCCGGCCCAGGCTTCCATCTCCCACGCCGCGATCTGGCGCGAGCAGTCGACGACATATCTGGTGCGCTCGAAGCGGCGGCGCATGAACTCTTCGAGCAGCGCCGGGAGCGGAGCGTCGCGTCCCAGCAGCTCGGCGAGCAGGACGGCATCCTCGATCGCCATCGCCGCGCCCTGCGCCAGATGCGGCGTGGTCGCGTGCGCGGCATCGCCGATGACGATGGCCCGTCCGCGGTGCCACGGCCCCGGCAGCAGCAGATGTTCCATCGGCTTGTAGACGACGCCGGCAGGGTCGCCGATCTGGTCGCGCAGCGTCGCCACGAGGCCGGTGTAGCCGGCGAGCCGGTCGCGCATCAGCTCGGCTAGCCGCGCCTCGGGCATGCGCGGATTGTCGCGCTCGTGCGTGACGAGGAACATGTACATCGTCGTCGCCGACATCGGCACCAGCCCGACCTTGGTGCGCGCGCCATAATAGACCGAGCCCCATTCGACGCCGGCGGGCCGCTCGAAATTATAGCGCCATACCGCCTGGCCGCTGAACAGCGGCGCGGGGGCGTCGGGAAACAGGCGGCGGCGCAGATCCGAATAGAGGCCGTCGCATCCGATCACGAAGTCGTAGCTGCCGGCGGTCCCGTCGGTGAAGTCGACGTCGACGCCGTCGCCGCGATCGGCGAGTGCGCCGATCGCGACACCGAGGCGAAGATCGGCGCCGCTGTCGCGCGCCGCGCCGAGCAGGATGTGCTGGAGCAGCGGCCGGGTGATGCCGTTGATCGGCGGGTGGCGCGGCGATGCCTCGGGGGCGTTGGGCGCTTCCATCAGGAAGCCGCCGTCGGCGTCGTAGATGCGCCAGCCGGGGAAGGCGCCGCCGTTGGCGACGCAGGCGTCGGCGAGCCCGATCTGGTCGAGCGCGCGCAGCGTGTTGTTCGGCTGGATGATGCCCACGCCGTAGACGCTGTGGTCGCGGTTGATCTCGACGAGATCGACCGCGATCCCCTGCCGGCGCAGCGCCGTCGCGGCGGTCAGCCCGCCGACCCCGCCACCGGCGATCAGGACCTTCTTCACCGCCGGCATCAATGGTCTCCCGCCGGCAGGCTGGCGTCGAGCGGCGCCTCGCCGTCGGTGAGGTAGCGGAAGTCCCAGCTCGGCTCGTCGGCGAGGAACGGCGGCAGGTTCGAGACGAAATGGGCATAGCCGAACAGCGGGTTGATCCAGTCGCGCGGCACCCAGCCGTCATCGACGGCGTCGCCGTCGGCGCCATATTCGACCTCGCCGCCCGCCGGCGACGGAATGTAGTAGAAGAGAGCGGAGTCGATGCGGTGGCGGCCGAGCCCGAAATGCGAGGCGGGCCAGCCGCGGCGGACCATGTAATTGGCCCCGACCATGATCTCGTCGATGTCCTCGACTCCGAAGTTCGCGTGATGGAAGCGCAGCTTGCCGTCCATGTCGGGCACCGGGGCGTTGGCGTTGAGCAGCAGCAGGCTGTGGTGCGCGTTGGTGCCGTCGGCGCGCAGATATTTGCCGAAGCCGCGCTGCGAATCCGACAGCCGGAAGCCGAGCCGTTCGCGCATGAACGCGGCACCCGCCTCATAGTCGGGCACTGCGAACACCACATGGGCGATGATCTTCGGGCGGGCGCGCAGCCGCCACTTGCGGTGCTGGTTCAGCCGGTTGATCCGTCCCGGCGAGTTGAGCGGATCGGGCGCGCTCACGACGGGTTTGCGCTCGAACGCGCGCAGCCCCATCGCCACGCCGAAATCCGCGACGAAACAGGCGACGCCGCGCGCATCGACCTCGACCTTGCGGTCGCGCGCCAGCCCGGCGGCCAGCGCATCGCGCGCGGCGATCGATTCGGTTCCCCAGATGACTTCGCGAACGCCGTCGCCCACCATGTCGGTCGGCGGAAGCGCGGGATCGTCGCGGTGCCGCACGACGACGCGCGACCCCTCGGGCAGCAGAAAGGTGGCGACGGCATCGCCGGCCGGTGCGCCGGCGTCGCGCACCAGCCCGAAATCCTCGAAGAAGCGAGCGCTCTCCGCGACGTCGCCGACGCCGTAGACCAGCGTGTCAATTCCGTTGATCGCCATGCGCTGCCTTCTCAGAACCGGTCGCCGTCGTTGGCAACCGCCACGCGACCCGCAAAAACCTCGTCGATCCCGTCGGTGTAGCCGCGCGTGCTCGTCTCTTCGTCGCGGCCGGGCACCAGGTGCGTCAGCACCAGCGATTTCACCCCGGCGTCGCGTGCCAGCGCGCCGACCTGGCGGGGCGTCAGATGATCGAGCGCCATATGCTCGATGAGGCCGGCGCGTGCGTCGGCGGCCAGCGGCATCGCCGCCAGCGCGGCGGTGATCGCCGGGCGGTCCATGACCTCGGCCACCAGCACATCGGCGCCGCGCGCCAGCCGAACCAGCCGCTCGGAGGGGCCGCTGTCGCCGGTCAGCGCGATGACGCGCCCCGCGCCTTCGACGCGATAGCCATAGGAACGCGCCGCGACCGACCGGCGGCCGTCGGCGTCGTGATAATGATCGACCTCGATCGCCATCACCCGGACGCGGTCGTCGCGGTAGACCCCGGTGAGCGCCGGCATCTCCGCGGTCAGATCGCGAGGCTGCGCAATCTCGGCCAGCGCGGGGCGCGACGCGCCGATCGCCAGCGGCGACCGTTCGGTCGGCCGGGCGGCGGCGACGAGCCCGGCGATCATTTCCGACGTTCCCGGCGGACCGACCACCGGCAACGGGTCCGGCGTGCCGAGGATCCAGCGATTGACGATCAGCGGCCCCAGCCCGCCGACATGGTCGACATGATGATGCGTCAGGAAGACGGCGCGCAGCCGCGCGTCCGCGAGGCCCGCCGCCTTCAGCTGCCGCTGCACGCCCTCGCCGGCATCGAACAGGTAGAGATCCTTGCCGACCAGCACCGCGCTCGCCGGCTGCGAGCGTTTGGTCTGGACGACCGGGCCGCCGCCGGTGCCGAGCGTCACCACCACGGGGGAGGCGGGAGAGGCGGGGGCGCCGGCGGCGGGCGCCGCCGCGAGGAGCAGGCAGGCAAGGAGCCGCCGCATCAGAAGGACACGGCCGCCCGGAGCCCGTAGGTGCGGGGCGCGCGCAGGATATTGTACACGACGGGCAGGACCGGGCGCAGGCTGGTGCCGGCGTAGACGGTCTCGTCCTCGAGGTTGTTGACGAAGCCGGTCAGCGACCAGCCCGCGTCGTCGTCGGACAGCGTCAGATAGACGTCCGACTGCATATAGGCGTCCTGCCGTTCCTCGGGCAGATATTCGGGCGACAGGAAGCGGCTCGACTCGATCTTGGTGCGCGCGCCGGCGGCGAGTTCGAGCCGCGACGACAGCGCGAAGCGATGCTCGTACGACAGGTTGAGGCTGAAGTCGGGCGTGTTGATCTGCGGCTTTCCCGAACAGTCGATGGTGAAGGCGCGCGCCGGCGCGGTGAGCGGGACCGTCGCGTTGGGCGTGGCGGTGCAGTTGGTGCGCGGCACCGATCCGTTCGCCGAGGCGGCGAGATAGGTGAAGTCGGTATATTTGGCGTTGAGCCACTGCAGGTTGGCGCCGAACAGATCGTCGGGCGTCAGCTGGAACACCAGATCGGCCTCGGCGCCGTAGATGCGCGACTTGCCGGCGTTCGCGGTGGCCAGTCCCGAGCCGATCGTCGTCGGCGTCGTGCGGATCGGACCGATGTAGTTGACCTGCTGGTCGTTGTAATCCCAGTAGAAGGCCTCGACGTTCAACTGGAGGCGGTTGTCGACGAAGCGGTTCTTGCTGCCGATCGTGTAGGCGGTGATCTTCTCGGGCCGGAAGGTGTTGTCGACCGCGGCGATGAAGAAGCCGCCCGATTTGAAGCCGGTGGCGACGTTGGCGTAGACGAGGTTCCGCTCGCCCGCATCCCATTCCAGCCCCGCCTTGTAGGTGAGCTTCTTGAACGAGGCGGTGCCCGTCGTCCGCGACGTCGGGCCGACGCCGAACGACGTCTGCGTCAGCGTCGTGTCGTTCTCCTTGCGCTCCCAGCTGTGTCGGGCGCCGCCGACGAGGCGGAGCGTGGGCGAGACCGCATAGGTGAGCTGTCCGAACAGCGCCTTGCTCTCATTGTCGAGGTGCGTGTTGAACAGCGTGTTGACCAGCAGGCCCTGGATGAAATTGTT
This sequence comes from Sphingomonadaceae bacterium, assembly GCA_030147805.1. Taxonomy (GTDB): domain Bacteria; phylum Pseudomonadota; class Alphaproteobacteria; order Sphingomonadales; family Sphingomonadaceae; genus Sphingoaurantiacus. Next base: position 3,300 of record JASBUR010000025.1, on the reverse strand, counting down.
GAACGACTGCTGGTCCTCGTCGAAATAATAGCCGCCGAGCACATAGCTGAGCGGACTGCTGTTGTCCGAGGTCAGCCGCACCTCGAGGCTCTGCTGGTCCGCCGATTCGCGCACGCGCGCCAGATAGCCGCCATTGTAGGCGAGATAGTCGGGGCGGCTCTCGCGATAGGCGGGAATGATCGTCAGATTGGCGCCGCCGAGATCGACGTCGATTTCGGCCGACGCACCCCAGAAGTCGCTGTCGACGAACCCGTCGGTCAGCGGCGGCGCGACCAGACCGGGGTTGATGAGCGCCGGCGCCGCGGCGCGCAGCGCGGCGACGCTGAGCGGATCGGCGCCGCCGATGCGCCGGTCGACGTCGGGGGCCGTCGGTACGAGCGGGCTCGGCACCAGCACGCCGCCAGGGCCGTTGCCGCCCTGGTGGAAATAGTCGACGCGCAGCAGCGTCGACACCGTTTCGCTCGGTTCGACCAGCAGCGAGGCGCGCAGCGCTTCACCCTTCTCGTCGTCATATCCGTCCGACAAATAGCCGTCGCGTCGGGCGATCTGCCCCGCGACGCGGAGCGCGGCGCCGGCGCCGAGCGGCAGGTTCACTGCGGTCTGACCGCGGACGGCCTCATAATTGCCGACTTCGATCGACGCATCCGCGCCGGCCGCGTCGAGATCGGGGCGGCGGGGAATCACGTTGATCGCGCCGCCGGTGGCGTTGCGGCCATAGAGAATACCCTGCGGGCCCTTGAGCACCTCGACCCGCTCGAGGTCGTAGAAGGTGCCCAGCAGCGCCGCCGGCCGGGCGATGTAGACTTGGCCGACGTTGAAGGCGACCGGGTTCTCGGTGAAGGCGTTTCCGACCAGCGCGCCGACGCCGCGAAGATAAAAGCCGACCGACGTGCCGGTGGCGGGCTGGACGACGAGCGACGGCACCAGCTTGGTGAGCGAGGTGACGTCGGTCACGCCGGCGTTCGCCAGTTCCTCGGCATTGACCGCGGAGATGGCGAGCGGGACGCGCTGCAGATTCTCGCTGCGGCGCTGTGCGGTCACGACGATCTCGGCAAGGCCCTCGTCCTCGGTGGCGCTCGCCGCGTCTTCCGCTGGCGTGGCGCTGCTTTGCGCCAGCGCGGGCGATGCCAGCGTCGCCAGCACGGTCGCCGCCGACGCCCCTAACAGCAGATGTAGCTTGGATGCCATGTTCCTCCCCCTTCGCATCGGCCGTTGTCGGCTCTGTCAGCGAGAGGGTGGAGCCAAAGTCATCACAAGAAAAATCATAAGTCTGGATGCCAGCTACAATTCAGGCTTGTGGATCTGCCGCCATTTCCGCCCCGGCCGCGGCAAAGGCTTCGCGCAGGAAATGATGCGCCGGATCGTCATTGTGGCGGACGTGCCAGCTGAGGTCCGCCTGCAGCGGCTCGATCGCGATCGGGCATTCGAGGATGCGAATGGGAAGCATGCGCGCGAACTTCAGCGCGAGCCGCCGCTGCGCGGTCGCCACCATCGAGGTGCCGGCGATCATGAACACCAGGCTGGCGAAGCTGGTCGTCGTGGCGACGACGCGCGGCGACAGCTGGTGGGTGATCCACGCCTGTTCGACGATCGAGCGCACGTTGCCGCCGAGCTTCACGACGTTGTGCGGCAGCGCGAGATACTCGTCGAGCGTGAGCGTCTCGCCGACCGCGGTATTGTTGGCGTCGACGACGCAGACGAAGTCGTCGCGATAGAGCGCCACCGAGCGGATGCCCTGCGGCTTGCTGTCCTGGTAGAGGCGCCAGTTGCTGGGCAGCACGCAGAAGTCGAGTTTGCCGTCCTCGAGATCGCGATAGACGGTATCGCCGATCAGCTGGATCTCGCACACTAGCCCCGGCGCCCGGTCGGAAATCTGCGCCATGAGGTGCGGCAGGATCGTGACGGTCGCATAGTCCGACATGGCGATGCGGAAGTGGCGCCGGACCTGGCGCGGATCGAACACCGGCGTCGTTTCGAGCGTCAGCATGATCTGCTGCATGAGCTCGCGCACCGGGACGACGAGCGCGGCGCCGAGCGGCGTCAGTTCGAGCCGCCGGCCGACGCGGATCAGCAGCTCGTCGTCGAAGCGTTCGCGCAGCCGCTTGAGCGAGCCCGACATCGCTTGCTGGGTGACGTTGAGCATCTGCGCCGACCGCGTCACGTTCCGCTCGCGCAGCAAGGTGTCGAGCGCCCGCAACAGGTTGAGATCGAACGCCTCGAACTGCATCAGCCCTCCTCCGCCATTCGCGCGATGATGCCCGAGTGACCGGCAGGTGCAACAGGGCTGGCGCCGCGGAAGCGGGGCGCCGGGCCGCGCACGTAACGCGCGCGGCGGCGGCGATCTCGCGCGCGCTAGTCGAAGAGGTCCTCGAGGAAGGACTTGCGCCGCTTCTTGTAGCCATAGCCATGGCGGTCGTCGTAGCCGCGCGGCTGCGGCGGATAGCCCGGCTGCGGCGGATAGGGGGCCTGCTGGCCCCAGGGGCTCGCCTGCGGCTGGGGCGGCGGCGGGGGAGCCGCAGGGCGCGGCGCGGCATCCGCTGCGTTGGCGCGCTCGATGATCTTGTCGAGTTCGCCGCGGTCGAGCCACACGCCGCGGCACTGCGGGCAATAGTCGATCTCGACGCCCTGGCGGTCGCTCATCGCCAGCCCGATCTTGCAGACCGGGCAGAGCATGGCGGAAACGGCGGCGGCGTCGCGCATCGGCATCGTCCTTTGATCACATCGGTAGGCGTCGACGTGGGGGGTCAGCGACGAAGCTTCAAGCCTACCAGAGCCAGGTTCCCGCGTTGGCGACCGGCGCGTGCCGCTGCGCTGCCGACATCGCGACGACCGCGCGCACGATCATCCACAGCGGGATGACCAGCAGGATGAGGAAGCCGATGCCGAGCAGCGTCGTGACGCCGCCGATGAGGCCGTAGAGGACCGCCAGCCAGAAGGTGCGGATGTGGTAGCGGTAGTGGTTGTCCTCCCAGTCGGGATGCGCGTCGCCGCGCCAGACATAGGCCATGACGACGCCGATCAGCGTCGGCAGCGCGGTGACGACGCCGACGAGGTAGAGCAGGCTGATGATCGTCGACCGGTTGAGGTCGAAGCCCGACGCGGGTGGTTGGCTGGCCATGGGTGTCCCTTCCGGTTGCGCGGAGGGGATGGTCGGCCGGATGCGGTGCGAAGGCAAGGGGGTGGGAAGGCGGAGGTGTCGGGGCTGGGGGGGGGGGCGCCGCGGGGGCGGCCCCCGGGGGGGCGCGCGGGCCCCCCCGGGGCCGGGCGCCCCCCCGCCCCCGGTGGCGCACCCAGCGGCGA
>JASBUR010000007.1 GCA_030147805.1 Sphingomonadaceae bacterium | reverse complement strand
CCCTTGCCGAGGAAGTTGCGCTCGGCGATCGACAGGTTGAGCAGGAAGCGCTCGATCGACGAGAAGCCGGCCGAGACCTGAAGCTCGCCGGTGGCCTTCTCCTCGACGTTGGCCTCGAGGATGATCTTGTCGGGGCCCGAGCCGGGCTTCTGCTCGATCTCGAACTTGTCCTGGAAGAAGCCGAGCGACTGGATGCGGTCGCGCGAGCGCTTGACCTTGAAGCTGTTGAAGGCGTCGCCCTCGGCGAGGCGGAACTCGCGGCGGATCACCTCGTCCTTGGTGCGGACGTTGCCGTTGATGTCGATGCGCTCGACATAGACGCGCGGCGCCTCGTTGATCACGAAGGTGATGTTCATCTCGCGCTTTTCCTTGTCGCGCGAGATTTGCGGCCGGATGTCGGCGAACGCATAGCCGAGCAGGCCGGCGGTCTCGGTCAGGCCGTCGATCGTATCCTCGGTGAGCTTGGCGTTGTACCAGTCGCCGCTCTCGAACGGGATCAGCACCTTGAAGGTCTCGGGCTTGACGTCGCGGATCTTGCTCTCGAGATCGACCTTGCCGAATTTGTAGCGCTCGCCCTCCTCGACCACATAGGTGACGATGAAGTCGCGGCGGTCGGGGGTCAGCTCGGCGACCGCCGAGACGACGCGGAAGTCGGCATAGCCCTGGGTCAGATAATATTGGCGCAGCTTCTGCTGGTCATACGCCATGCGATCGGGATCATAGGTGTCGTTCGAGGTGAACAGCCGGTACCAGCGCGCCGGCTTGGTCGCCATCTCGTCGATCAGGTCGCCGTCGGAGAAGCGGTCGTTGCCGATGATGTTGATCTGGCGGACCTTCGACTTCGCGCCTTCCTGGATCTCGAACACCACGTCGACGCGGTTCTGGTCGAGCTGGACGATCTTCGGCTCGACGTTGGCGGCGAAGCGACCCGAACGGCGATAGACTTCGAGGATGCGCGACACGTCGGCGCGCGCCTTCGAGCGCGTGAAGATCTGCCGCGGCGCGAGGCGGATTTCCTCGCGGATCTTGTCTTCCTTGATGCGCTTGTTGCCCTCGAGCACGATGCGGTTGATCACCGGGTTCTCGCGCACCTGGACGATGAGCGTCCCGGCATCGTCGCGGATCGTCGCATCGGCGAACAGCTCGGTCGCGTAAAGCGTCTTCAGCGCCTGGTCGAGCCGGGTGCGGTCATATTCGTCGCCGGGCGACAGCGCGATGTAGGAACGCACCGTCTCGGCCTCGAGGCGCTCGTTGCCCTGGACGATGATCTGGCGGACGGTGCCGACCGGATCGGGCGCCACCGTCGGCGCGTCGAGCGTCGTCGCCGGGGCGGCCGGCGCCGGTGCCTGCTGCGCCAGCGCGCTCGACACGTGCAGCGGCCCCGACAGGAGGGTCCCGGTGAGGAGCACCGCGATCATGCGACGCACGTGCGTCACTTTCGATGCCTTTTGAGCCACGCTTCCCCGCTTTCCCGACGTCAGACTTGGACTTGCTGCCCGGCCTAGCCGAGCAAGCCCGCCAGATGCTCGAACACACCGAACGACGCAAGGTCGTTGAAAGTGAGGAAGAGCATCAGCGAGATGAGCAGCGCGAAACCCGACATGAAGGCCCATTCCTGGACCTTCGGATTGAGAGGCCGGCGCCGCACGCCCTCGATCGCGTAGAGGAACAGGTGGCCGCCGTCCAGCATGGGGACTGGCAGGAGGTTGATGAACCCCAAGTTAATCGAGATCAGCGCCATGAAATGGATGAAGTTCGGCAATCCCATGCTGGCCTGCTGGCCAGAGAATTGGGCGATCTTCAGAGGTCCACCCATCTCCTTTACGGAACGGCGACCGGTGATCACCTGCACCAACGTGTCGATGATCGAGCGCGTCAGCAGGATGGTGTCGTCGACGGCATAGTAGAGGATCTCGAACCCCTGGCGTTCGGCGATGACCGGCCGCGCCCCGCGCACCCCGAGCAGCCCGCGCTCGAAGCTGTTGCCGAAGCGGTCGCGCATCAGGTCGACCTTGGGCCGGACCTGCAGCTCGATGCGCTGATCGCCGCGTAGGATCACCGCGTCGAGCGGCATGCCGGCGTGGATCGTCACCACCTGGATCAGGTCTTCGAACCGGTCGATGTCGCGGCCGCCGAGCTCGATCACGCGATCGCCCGGCCGGATGCCGGCCTCGGCCGCGGCGCTGTTGGCCTCGACTTTCGAGACCACCGGCGGCGTGAACATGTGGCCGTAGATCGCGATGAACGCCGCGAAGACGCCGATCGCGAACAGGAAATTGGTGATCGGGCCGGCGGCGACGATGATCGCGCGCTGCCACAGCGGCTTGAAGGCGAACATATGCCGCCGCTCGGCGGCAGGCACCGCCGCCATCTCGGGCGACGGCTGCGACGAGGCGTTCATGTCGCCGAGGAATTTGACGTAGCCGCCGAGCGGCAGCGCCGACAGCTTCCAGCGCGTGCCCTGCTTGTCGGTCCAGCCGAACAGTTCCTTGCCGAAGCCGATCGAGAAGCTTTCCGCCTTCACGCCGAACAGCCGGCCCGCGAGATAATGGCCCATCTCGTGGATGAACACGAGAATGCCGATGACCACCGCGAACATCGCGAGCGTGTAGAGAAGGTTCGGCTGCGCGAAATCCATCAATGCGTCCTCGCTGCGATCAGCGCCCTCGCCTTGCGGCGCGCGTCGCGGTCGACCGCGATCACGTCCTCGAGGCTCGTCGTCGGCGCCGTCGCCATGCCATCCAGCGTTTCACCGACGATTGCGGCGATATCGAGGAACCCGATCCGTCGCGCCAGGAAGGCTGCCACGGCTTCCTCGTTCGCCGCATTGAGCACCGCCGGCGCCGAGCCGCCCTGGCGGAGCGCCGCCCAGGCGAGATTCAACGCCGGGAAGCGCACCGGGTCCGGCGCCTCGAATTCCAGCTTAGCGATCTCGACGAGATCGAGCCTGCGGCACGGGGTCGCGATGCGCTCGGGCCAGGCCAGCGCATAGGCGATCGGCGTGCGCATGTCGGGCGTCCCGAGCTGCGCCAGCACCGAGCCGTCGATATATTCGACGAAGCTGTGCACCACCGACTGCGGGTGGACGATGACGGCGAGCTGCTCGACCGATACCGGGAACAGATGCTTGGCCTCGATCAGCTCGAGCCCCTTGTTCATCAGCGTCGCGCTGTCGACCGAGATCTTGGCGCCCATCGACCAGATCGGGTGCGCCACCGCCTGTTCGGGCGTGACGTGGCGCATCGCTTCGTAGGACAAGCCGCGGAACGGGCCGCCGCTCGCCGTGAGGATGACGCGTTCGACGCGCGCCGGATTGTCGAAATCGAAGACCTGGAAGATGGCATTGTGCTCGGAATCGACCGGCAGCAGCCGCGCGCCGGTGCGGCCCGCGGTGCGCGTGACGAGGTCGCCGGCGCAGACCAGCGTCTCCTTGTTGGCGAGCGCGACGGTGGCACCGCGCGCGACCGCGCGCAGCGTCGGCTCGAGCCCCGCCGCGCCGACGATCGCCGCCATCACCCAGTCGGCCGGACGATCGGCGGCCTCGGCGAGCGCGTCCTTCCCCGCCGCGGCCTCGATGCCCGTTCCCGCGAGCGCCTCCTTGAGCGCGGCATAGGCGCCGTCGTCGGCGACCACCGCGACGTCGGGCCGCAGCCGCTTCGCCTGCGCGGCGAGCATCGCGACGTCCGAATTGGCGGTAAGCGCCTGCACCTGCCAGCGATCGGGCTGGCGTTCGATCAGATCGAGCGTCGAGCGGCCGACCGAGCCGGTCGAACCGAGAATGGTTATCGGGCGCGGCGCGGTCACCGCCACAGGTCCTTGGCGATCAGCGCGGCGGCGACGATGACCGCCACCGGCACCAGCCCGTCGACGCGGTCCATGATGCCGCCATGGCCCGGCAGCAGGGTGCCCGAATCCTTCACGCCGACACGGCGCTTGAGCCAGGATTCGAAGAAGTCGCCGGCCTGCGACACGATGGCCAGCCCGCCGCTCAGCGTCGCGAACAGCGGCGCCGGAAAATTCGCCCAGTCGGCGACGAGCCCGCCGACGACCATCGCACCGACCACGCCGCCGACGAGGCCCGCCCAGGTCTTCTTGGGGCTGATCCTGGGGGCGATCTTCGGGCCGCCGATCGATCGCCCGGCGAAATAGGCGAAGATGTCGGTCGCCCACACCAGCGTCAGCACCCACAGCACGAAGCCGAGCCCCTGCGGCTGGTCGCGCAGCCAGATCAGCGCGATCGCCGGGAGGCCGGCGTAGAGCAGCCCGCCCGCCATCCACTTGGCGTCGCAAATCTTCATCAACCGAACCAGCGCACCAAGGAGCGCCGCCGCGGCAACCAGCCCGACGATCGCAGCGCCGATTTCGCCGTAGCGCGTCGCGAACGCACAGGCGGCGAGCACCATCAGCCCGACGAGGCGCCAGGCGCGCGGGATGCCATGCATCACCGCCCATTCGGCGAAGAGAATCAGGACGCCGACCGCCACGAGCGCGGAAAACCACCAGCCCCCCTGCCATACCAGCGCAAGCGCCAGCGCGATGAGCGGCACGCCGACCGCGGCGCGAGTCAGCAACCCGCTCGACGGCGGTGCGCTGGTAACGGGCGGGAGCGGATCGGTCACCGACATCTACAGCCCGCCGTATCGCCGCTCGCGCTGCGCGAACTCGTCGACGAGCCGCTGCAGCGATGCCTCGTTGAAATCGGGCCACAGCTCGTCGGTGAAGGCCAGCTCGGCGTAGGCGGCCTGCCACAGCAGGAAGTTCGAAAGCCGCTGCTCGCCCGACGTGCGGATGATCAGATCGGGAAGCGGCAGGTCGGCGGTGTCGAGCCGCGCGGCGATCGCCGCGTCGGTGACCTCGTCGGCGCGGACGCCGTCGGCGATGAGGCCGCGCACCGCGCGCACCATCTCGTCATGCGAGCCATAGTTGAGCGCCAGCACCAGCGTCATCGCGCCGTTGCCCGCGGTGCGCTCGGCGGCGCGACGGAGCAGATCGACGACATCGGCGCTGAGACGGCTGTGATCGCCGATGAATTTCAGGCGGATGTCGTTGGCGTGGAGCTCGTCGATCTCGCTCTGCAGATAATGTTTGAGCAGGCCCATGAGGTCGCTGACCTCGTCGGCGGGCCGCTTCCAATTCTCCGAGGAGAAGGCGTAGAGCGTCAGCACCTCGATGCCGATGCGCGGCGCGGCCTTCACCGCGCGGCGCACCGCCTCGACCCCGGCGCGGTGGCCGGCGATGCGCGGCAGGAAGCGCTTCTTCGCCCAGCGTCCGTTGCCATCCATGATGATGGCCACATGGCGCGGGATGCCGGCTCCGCCGGCAGGCTGGGGCACGCCCGCGCCGCCCGATACGCCGGCAGCCTTTGCGGCAGCCTTCGGGGCGGGCTTGGCGATCACTTGCCGAGGATTTCCTTTTCCTTGGCGTTTGCCGACGTGTCGATGTCGGCGATGTAGCGGTCGGTCAGCTTCTGCACCTCGGCCTCGAGACGCTTCTGGTCGTCCTGGCTGATGTCGCTCTTCTTTTCGGCGGCCTTCAGCGTGTCCATGCCGTCGCGGCGAACGTTGCGGACGGCGATCTTCGCCTTCTCGGCATATTGGTGGCAGAGCTTGGCGAGCTCCTTGCGGCGCTCCTCGGTCAGGTCGGGGATCGGCAGACGCAGGTTCTGCCCGTCGACGATCGGATTGAGCCCGATGCCGGCCGAGCGGATCGCCTTTTCGACGAGCTGGACGTTCGACCGGTCCCACACCTGCACGGCGAGCATGCGCGGCTCGGGCGCGGTGACGGTGGCGACCTGGTTCAGCGGCATGTTCGAGCCATAGACCTCGACCTGGATCGGATCGAGCAGCGACGTCGACGCACGCCCGGTGCGCAGGCCGCCGAGATCGTTCTTCAGCGTGTCGAGCGCGCCCTTCATCCGGCGCTCCAGGTCCGCCTTGGCGGCGTTGGCGTCAAATGCTGCCATTTCAGCCCTCGTTGGTGACGATGGTTGACGTGCCCTCGCCGCGCAGGATGCGCGCGAGGTTGCCATGTTCACGGATGTTGAACACGACGATCGGAATGCGGTTGTCGCGGCACAGCGCGATCGCCGAGGCATCCATGACCTTGAGATCCTTGTTGAGCACCTCGTCGAACGACACCGTCTCGTAGCGGACCGCGGTCGGATCCTTCTTGGGATCGGCGGTGTAGACGCCGTCGACGCTGGTGCCCTTGAACAGCGCCTCGCAGTTCATCTCGGCCGCGCGCAGCGCGGCGCCGCTGTCGGTCGAGAAATAGGGGCTGCCGACCCCGGCGGCGAAGATCACCACGCGGCCCTTCTCGAGATGCCGCAGCGCGCGGCGACGGATATAGGGCTCGCAGATGCTCGCCATCGGGATCGCCGACTGCACGCGCGTGTCGACGCCGAGCCGCTCGAGCGCATTCTGCACCGCCAGCGCGTTCATGACGGTCGCGAGCATGCCCATATAGTCGGCGCTGGTGCGCTCGAAGCCCTTCGCTGCCGCCGCGATGCCCCGGAAGATGTTGCCGCCGCCGGTGACGAGGCAAACCTCGAATCCGGCATCGCGCGCCTGCTTCACCTCGCCCGCCAGGCGGTCGACCGCCTCGACGTCGATCCCGAACGGGCCGTCGCCCGCCGCGGCCTCGCCGGACAGCTTCAACAGGATGCGTTTATACGGCTGTCGGGCCACGCGCGACGGTCCTCCCCAAGGTTGGCGCACCATAGAGAGAGGGCCGGCGACTGCCAAGCCGCCGGCCCTCTCGCTTCGTCCGCTATTTACTGCTTGCCGGCGGCTGCGGCGACTTCGGCGGCGAAGTCGCTCTGCGCCTTTTCGATGCCCTCGCCGAGCTGGAAACGCACGTAGCGCTTCAGCGTGATCGGGCTGCCGGCGGCCTTGCCGGCCTGCGCGACGACGTCCGACACCTTGGTCTTGCCGTCGATGACGAAGATCTGGCCGAGCAGCGTATTCTCCTGCGCGAACTTGCGGATGCCGCCCTCGATCATCTTCTCGATGATCTCGGCGGGCTTGCCCGACGACGCCGCCTTCTCGCGGGCGATGCCGCGCTCGCGCTCGACGACCGCCGGGTCGAGATCGGCCTCCGACAGCGCCAGCGGGTTCGCCGCGGCGATGTGCATCGCCAGCTGCTTGCCGAGCGCCGCGAGCTGGTCGGCAGGGGCCGCCGACTCGAGCGCGACGAGCACGCCGATCTTGCCGAGGCCCTCGGCGGTCGCATTGTGGACGTAGCTGGCGATCAGCCCCTGGTCGACCGACACCGTCGCGGCGCGGCGGACGCTCTGGTTCTCGCCGATCGTCGCGATGTTGTTGGTCAGCGTCTCGCTGACGCTGCCCTCGCCGCCCGGATAGCCGGCGGCCAGGATCGTTTCGACGTCGTCGCCGGTCTCGATCGCCAGCTTGGTGACCGCGCGGACGAAGGACTGGAACTGGTCGTTCTTCGCGACGAAGTCGGTCTCCGAATTGACCTCGACCACGGCGCCCTTGGTGCCCTGCACCGCCACGCCGACGAGGCCTTCGGCCGCAACGCGGCCCGACTTCTTGGCGGCGGTGGCGAGGCCCTTGGCGCGCAGCCAGTCGATCGCCGCCTCGAAGTCGCCGCCGGTCTCGTTGAGCGCCTTCTTGCAATCCATCATGCCCGCGCCCGAACGGTCGCGGAGATCCTTCACCATCGCGGCGGTGATCTCAGCCATGATCTCAATTCCTTGTCTTATGCTGTTGATATAAGGGGCCGGCGCACATAGCAGCGCGCCGACCCCCGAAATCCGGACGCGCGGGGGTTAGGCCGCGGCGGGTTCCGCCGACGCTTCCACGACCGGCTCGGCCGGCGGCTGGTCGAGCGCGCCGAGATCGACACCGCGGTTCGACTGGAAGCCCTGGCGGCCGTCCATGATCGCGTCGGCCATCGCGTCGGTATAGAGCTTCACCGCGCGGCTGGCGTCGTCGTTGCCCGGAACCGGGAAGGCGATGCCGTCAGGCGAAGTGTTGGTGTCGAGGACGGCGATGACCGGGATACCCAGCACGTTCGCTTCCTTGACCGCCAGCTCTTCCTTGTTGACGTCGATGATGAAGATCACGTCGGGCAGGCCGCCCATGTCGCGGATGCCGCCGAGCGAGGCTTCGAACTTGTCGCGCTCGCGCGTCATCTTGAGCACTTCCTTCTTGGTGAGGCCGTGCGTGTCGCCCGCGAGCTGCTCCTCGAGCTGCTTGTAGCGCTTGATCGATCCCGAGATCGTCTTCCAGTTGGTGAGCATGCCGCCCAGCCAGCGATGGTTGACGTAATGCTGGCCCGACTTGCGGGCGGCTTCCGCAACCGCTTCCTGCGCCTGGCGCTTGGTGCCGACGAACAGCACCTTGCCGCCGGCGGCGACGGTCGAGCGGACGAAGTCGAGCGCGCGCGCGAACAGCGGCACGGTCTGCGACAGGTCGATGATGTGGACGCCGTTGCGATCGCCGAAGATGTACGGCTTCATCTTCGGGTTCCAGCGGTGAGTCTGGTGGCCGAAGTGGGCGCCTGCTTCCAAAAGCTGCTGCATCGTGATGACCGGAGCGGCCATAACGTTTCTCCTTTTACCGGTTGTGCCTCGGCGAGGGGTTAGCGCAGACCGAAGTCGACGCACCGGGTAGGCAACCCTCGCCTGTGTGATGGCGGGCGACTTAGTCGGGATCGGCGGGGAAATCAAGCGTCGCTCTCCTCCCTCTCCCCGCCGGGGAGCGGGTCGGGGTGCGGGGCGCGAGCGCGAGCGAGCGATCCAGCGCCGGTCGCCTCACCCCGCGCGCCTGCGGCGGGTCGCCTTGTCCCCCGGGGGGGCGTGGGGTG
>JASBUR010000002.1 GCA_030147805.1 Sphingomonadaceae bacterium | reverse complement strand
CCTGCGCAAGGCCGACGAGCGAACCATCCACGACACATGGCGACGCATCGGCGATCTTCTCGATCGCTTCTCACCAACCGAGTGCGCAAACTATCTTCGCCACGCCGGGTACGCGTGCAACTAAACCAAACGCGCTCTAGGCGGCGTCGACCGCTGCGGGCCGTGGCGATCGATCAGTTGCGGCGGACCAGCGCGCTCGCCGCCCAGCCCGAGATCAGCGCCAGCGCCACCGCGAAGAGCCCGTAGGACAGCTCGTGGTCCTGCGCCGCGACATAGACCGCGCGCTCGAAGCCCGATTTGCCGATGACGATCTCGCGCGCGGCGCGCGCCTGGACCTGTCCGTCGCGCACCAGGTAGATTTCGGCGGCATAGCGGCCGACCGGTACGTCGGAGGGCAGTGCGATGCGCGCGCGGTAGAGCACTTTCTCGACGATATCGACGCCGCCCGCCGCCTCGGTATAGAGCCCGCCGCGTCGCCGGAGGTCGAGCAGCCCTTCTTCGAACGCGCGGATCTCCTCGGGCGGATTGCCGCTGGCGGGCGACAGCTGGAGATGGTCGAGCCCCAGCTCGTAGATCGAGGCGGTGCGTTCGTCGGTGAGCCGCGTCGACGGCGCCGAGGTCGCCACCGCATAGAAGCCGGGCGCGGTCTCGAAGCGCACCGCGTCGACGTTCATCCAGATGCCGAGCACCTTTTCCTTGCGGCGGATGGTGATCGGCTGCGGCGGGCCGCGCACGATCACGACGATATCGGGGGCCTTCTCCGGCGTGCGGCCGCCGGGATACTGGATGGCGCCGAAGATCAGCAGCTCGGCGCCGGCAAAGCTGTATTCGATGTCAATGCGGCTCTGGCTGACGTCGGCGATCAGCCGCGGCGGCTGCTGCGCCGCGGCGGGCGCGGCGAGCAGCAGGAACAGGAGGGCGACGAGCCGCCTCATGGGCCGTACACCGAGAACACCTCATCGGGCCGCCAGGTCAGGCCGACGAGCAGCCGTACCGCCACCGCGAGCACGACGAGGCTGAGCCCGAGCCGCAGCTGCTCGCCCGGCAGCTTCTGCGCGACCCGCGCGCCGAACTGGGCCCCGGCGACGCCGCCCGCCAGCAGCAGCACCGCGAGGACGATGTCGACCGTCTGCGAATTGACCGCGTGGAGCAGCGTGGTCGCCGCGGTGACGAAGACGATCTGGAACAGGCTGGTGCCGACGACGACCGCGGCCGACATGCCGAGCAGGTAGATCATCGCCGGCACCATGATGAAGCCGCCGCCGACGCCCATGATGACGGTCAGCGTGCCGACCGCCATGCCGAGCAGGAAGGGCGCGAGCGGCGAGACGTACAGCCCCGACTGATAGAAGCGCATCCGCCACGGCAAGGCCGCAACCAGCGGGTTGTGGCGGCGCGGCCGTGCCGCGCGCTTGCGGCCGCTGCGATGGTCGAGCAGCGCAGTCGCCGCCTCGCGTAGCATCATGCCGCCGATCGTGCCGAGAAACACGACGTAGATCAGCGAGATGGTGACGTCGATCTGGCCAAGATCCTGGAGGAAGCGGAACAGCCCCGAGCCGAGGCCCGCCCCGATCAGCCCGCCGGCGATCATCACCGCGCCCATCTTGACGTCGACGCCGCCGCGTCGCCAGTGCGCCAGAGCCCCCGACACCGACGCGCCGGTGATCTGTGGCGCCGACGACGCCACCGCGATGGCCGGCGGAATCCCGTAGAAGATCAGGAACGGCGTCATCAGGAATCCGCCGCCGACGCCGAACATGCCCGACAGGAAGCCGACCAGCGCTCCCATCCCGATGATCACCAGCGCGTTCACGCTGATCTCGGCAATGGGCAGGTAGATGTCCATGGCTCTGGTTTAGTGGGGCGACGTGGCGAAGGCGAGGCAATCATCACGCTATTTTCGCGTAGTGCGTCTACGTATTTCTTGTGCTAGCTTCCGAGTCGCGCTCAACAAAGGATCGCCGCATGCGGATGCGCGAGCTCGAGAAACGGACCGGGGTGGGTCGCGAGACGATCCGCTTCTATATCCGTGAGGGCCTGTTGCCCGAGCCCGAGCGCGCCAGCCGTAACTCCGCCTCCTACACCGACGATCATGTCGCGCGCGTGCGGGCGATCAAGCGGCTGCAGGAGGAGCGCTTCCTGCCGCTGGCGGTGATCAAGACTCTGCTCGATGCCACCGATGGCGACAGCTGGCTCCATGCCGACGCCTTCCCGCACCTCGATGCGATGCTGCGCGCCCGGCTCGACAAGGGCGAGCGCATCGCCGTCGCCCGCGTCATCGAGCAGGCGGGCGCGACGCGCGCCGAGATCGAGGAGGCGGTCGCCAACGGCACCGTCTCGATCGCCGCCGACGATACGATGGACCCGCGCGACGCCGGCATCGTCAAGGCGCTCGCCGAGCTGAAGGCCATCGGCTTCACCGAGGCGCGCGGCTTCACCGCCGAGCATCACGGCATCTACGCCGACTTCGTCGACTGGCTGGTCAGCCAGGAGATGCGGCTGTTCTTCGACCATACCGCCGGCGTCGTCGGCGAGGACGAGGCGGCCAACATGGCCGAGCGCGGCGTCGCCGCGGTGAACGACATGCTCAGCCTGATGCGCACGCGCGAAATCCTGCGGCGGCTTGAAGCCCGGCGCCGCGTGGCCAACGACAACGGATAAGACAACGTAACGCAACTTGGGGAGACCGACGCCGTGACCTTTACCGATACCTACGGAATCAAGCCCGACAGCCTGTCCTGGGAGGTGCCGCAGGATTTCGACGCCCGCTTCACCTGGACCTATTCGGACGACCGCAAGGACCTGCTCGCGCTCTATTCGAAGGGCAAGCAGAAGCAGTGGGACGCGGAATACCGCATCGATTGGGACCAGGACATCGACTACGCCAACCCGCAGGGCATGCCCGACGAGCTGTTCGCGCTCAACGGCTATGCCGAATATGAAAAGATGTCGAAGGCCGAGAAGGCCGAGATCCGCCGCAACAGCCAGGCCTGGGGGCTGTCGCAGTTCCTGCACGGCGAGCAGGGCGCGCTGATCTGCTCGGCAAAGATCGTCACGCAGGTCCCCGACCTCGAGGCCAAGTTCTACGCCTCGACGCAGACCATCGACGAGGCGCGCCACGTCGAGGCCTACAAGCGGCTGCTCGAGAAGATCGGCCTGTCGCATCCGATGACCGGGCCCTTGAAGTCGCTGCTCGAACAGGTGCTGCGCGACAGCCGCTGGGACATGACCTACCTCGGTATGCAGGTGGTGATCGAGGGGTTGGCGCTCGCCGCCTTCGCCGGCATCCGCGACTACAGCTCGTCGCCGCTCGCCGCTGCGGTCAACGCCTATGTCATGGAGGACGAGGCGCGCCACGTCGCCTTTGGCCGCCTGACCTTGCGCAGCTATTATCCGCAGCTAACCGAAGCCGAGCGCCGCGAGCGCGAGGAGTTCCTCGTCGAGGCCTGCTACCATATGCGCGACCGCTTCGAGCAGCGCGAGCTGTGGGAGCATCTCGGGCTCGATACCGAGGCCGCGGTCCAGCACATGCAGGAAACCGCCGGGGCGCGGCAGTTCCGCAACCATCTGTTCAACCGCATCGTGCCGGTGGTGCGCGACATCGGCCTGTGGGGCGAGACGGTGCAGAAGGGCTACACCGACATGGGCGTGCTCGATTACGTCAACGTCGACATCGACGCGCTGCAGGCCAACGACGAGCACATCGCCGCGCAGTTCGACGCCCGCCGGCAGAACATCGACGACGTCGCTGCGCTGGCGGCCGCGGAATAGCCGCCTTCGATCCTCCCCGGAACGGGGAGGGGGACCGCCGCAGGCGGTGGAGGGGTAACCGGCGCCTGTGTACCCCTCCACCCTGCTGCGCAGGGCCCCCCCTTGCAGGGGAGGATCGCCGATGGTCTTGCTCCGTCGCGTTCGACCTGTGAGAGTCGCTTTGACGATTCTCACATCACGGACGGCCGGTGCAGCAATATCTTGATCTGATGGCGCGCGTGCGCCGCGACGGCGTCACCCGCGGCGACCGCACCGGCACCGGCACGATGTCGGTGTTCGGCCACCAGATGCGCTTCGACCTCGCCGATGGTTTTCCCGTCGTCACCACCAAGAAGCTGCACCTCAAGTCGATCATCCACGAGCTGCTGTGGTTCCTCAAAGGCGAGACCAACATCGCCTATCTCAAGGCCAACAACGTCTCGATCTGGGACGACTGGGCCGACGAGGGCGGCGAGCTCGGACCGGTCTACGGCAAGCAATGGCGCCGCTGGGAGACCGCCGACGGCCGCGTCATCGACCAGCTCGCCGACCTCGTCGACGCGATCCGCACCAATCCCAATTCGCGGCGGCTGATCGTCTCGGCGTGGAACGTCGGCGACGTCGAGGCGATGGCGCTGCCACCCTGCCATTGCCTGTTCCAGTTCTACGTCGCCGACGGCAGGCTCTCCTGCCAGCTCTACCAGCGCTCGGCCGACATCTTCCTCGGTGTGCCGTTCAACATCGCCAGCTACGCGCTGCTGACGATGATGATGGCGCAGGTGACGGGCAACCGGCCCGGCGAGTTCGTCCACACGCTCGGCGACGCGCATCTCTATCTGAACCATCTCGACCAGGCCGACCTGCAGCTGACGCGCGCGCCGCTGCCGCTGCCGACGATGCGCATCAACCCGGCGGTCACCGATCTGTTCGCGTTCACCTACGAGGATTTCGAGCTCGTCGGCTACGAGGCGCACCCGCACATCAAGGCGCCGATCGCGGTTTGACCACCCCCCTCGTCATCCCCGCGAAGGCGGGGACCCAGAACGTCAAATAGCGCCTGCAGCAGCGGGCATTTTGTCGTTGGACTGGGCCCCCGCCTTCGCGGGGATGACGAGAAGGAGCGAGCGCGGACCTAGTGCGGCCGGCCGATTCCGTACGCGGCCGCCAGATACAGCCCGATCGACTTGGCATCGTCGACGAACCGCCGCCCGTTGGCTTGCTTCACCGGCACCTGCGCCGGCACCACCCGCGCGTCGTCGCCAATCACCAGCGTTGGCGCATTCTGGTGCGCCTCACCGATCAGCTCGACGATCGCCGCGCGTGGCTTGGGATGCGCCACCTCGCGGATGTCGAGAACGTCCGCCAATCGCGGATAATAGGCCAGCACGCCGCACACCTCGGCGCATTCGCGGCAATACCAGCGGCCGTCCTCGTCGACGAGATCGGCGGGCAGCAGGAACAGGATATCCTTCATACCGCCCCTGCTAGCGCGCCGCCGGCCGGGACGCTACGGGGGAAGGATGGAGAAGGTCGCCCGTCCCGCCATCAGCTTCGTCGTCGCCCGCGCCGACAATGGCGTCATCGGCCGCGACAATGCGCTGCCCTGGCACCTCCCCGCCGATCTCAAGCATTTCAAGCGGCTGACCGTCGGCAAGCCGATCGTCATGGGCCGCCGGACCTTCGAGTCGATCGGCCGGCCGCTGCCGGGCCGCCACAATATCGTGTTGACGCGCGATCCCGACTGGCGCGCCGACGGGGTGACGGTGGTCGGCAACCTGGCCGAGGCGGTGGCGGCGGGCGGTCTCGACCCGCGCACGCGCGTCGAGGAGGTGATGATCATCGGCGGCGCCGCCGTCTATGCCGATGCGCTGCCGATCGCCACGCGGATATATTTGACCGAGGTGCACGACGCGCCAGGAGGCGACACGATCCTGCCGCCGTTTGCGCCCGACCGCTGGCGCGAAACCGCGCGCGAGGACCATCCGGCCGAGGACGGCAAGCCGGCGTATAGTTTCGTCACCTTGGAGCGGGTCTAGCCGCACGCGCGGCGGCCCGCTATGGCGGGGGCGAGGGGAGTTCGAGCCGACACGATGGAGCGTTTCATCCACGCCGATGGCCTGCCGGCGCAGCTGCGCGGCGGGGTCGCGGCCCTCGGCAATTTCGACGGCTTCCATCGGGGGCATCAGGCGGTGGTCGGCCGCGCGCTCGAGCGCGCGCGCGCCGCGGGGCGGCCGGCGCTCGTCGTGACCTTCGCGCCGCACCCGGCGCGCCATTTCAAGCCTGAACTGCCGCCGTTCGCGCTGACCTCGATCCCGCAGCGGCTCGACCTGTTCGCGGCGTTCGGCGTCGACGCGACGCTGGTGATCAATTTCGATGCGGCGCTTGCGGCGCTGTCGGGCGAGGCCTTCGTCGCCGAATGGCTCGCAGACCGTCTCGGCCTCGCCGGCGCGGTCACCGGCGAGGACTTCACCTACGGCAAGGGTCGCAGCGGGACGACCGCCGAGCTGGCGGCGCTGGGCGCCCGGCACGGCTTCGTCGCCGAGGCGATCGCCCCGGTCAGCGATGCCGACGGCGGCGTGATCTCGTCGAGCCGGATCCGCGAGGCGTTGAAGGCCGGCGATCCCGGGACGGCGGCACGACTGCTGACGCGGCCGTTCACGATCGAGGGCGCGGTCGAACATGGTGCCAAGCTCGGCCGCACGCTCGATTTCCCGACCGCCAACATCGCGATCGGCGACTATCTGCGCCCGGCCTACGGCATCTATGCGGTGCGCGTGGCGCTGCCCGACGGCCGCCGCTTCGACGGCGTCGCCAATCTCGGCGTCCGGCCGATGTTCGAGCCGCCCAAGGAACTGCTCGAAGTCTATCTGTTCGGCTTCAGCGGCGACCTCTACGGGCAGGAACTGTCGGTCGAACTGCATCATTTCCTGCGGCCCGAATGGAAGCTCGACGGGCTCGACGCGCTGAAGGCGCAGATCGCGCGCGACTGCGACGCCGCGCGTGAGAAGCTCGGCGCGTGATTCCGACGGTCGAATCCGATCGACTGATCCTTCGCCCGCACCGCGCCGGCGATTTCGATGCCTTCGCCGCGATGATGGCCGAGCCGGCGGTGGCGCGCTTCATCACGCTCAACGGCCAGCCGCAGTCGCGCGACGACTCCTGGCGCATTCTTGCCGCGCTGATCGGCGGCTGGACCTTGCGCGGCTTCGGCATGTGGGCGGTCGAGGAGCGCGCCACCGGCCACTATCTCGGCCGCGTCGGACCGTGGCAGCCCGAGGGCTGGCCGGGTTTCGAGATCGGCTGGGGGCTCTCCGGCGCGGCGCAGGGCAAGGGCTACGCGACCGAGGCGGCGCAGGCGGCGATCGACTGGTCGCGCGCGACGCTCGGCATGGGCCGCATCCTCCACATCATCCACCCCGACAACGCCCCGAGCCAGCGCGTCGCGCGGCGGCTCGGTGCGACGATCGTCGGGCAATGGGATGCGCCCTGGGGCCAGGTCTGCGATCTCTGGGCCAGCGACCCGCCCGCGTAGCGCCCGACGCGGCATGAACGCCGCTCGACAAGCGGCTAGGGCGGCGGCTAGAGCCGTGCGCGACATGGACGACCAGACCAAAGACTATCGCGCGACCGTCTTCCTGCCGAAGACCGACTTTCCGATGAAGGCCGGGCTGCCGCAGAAGGAGCCGGCGATCCTCGCCAAATGGCAGGCGGACGACCTGTATCGCCGGCTGCGCGAGTCCCGCGCGGGCCGCAAGAAGTTCATCCTTCACGACGGCCCGCCCTACGCCAACGGCGACATGCACATCGGCCATGCGCTCAACCATATCCTCAAGGACATGGTCTGCCGGACGCAGAATCTGCTTGGCAAGGACGCGCCCTATGTGCCGGGCTGGGACTGCCACGGCCTGCCGATCGAGTGGAAGGTCGAGGAGAAATATCGCGCCAAGAAGCTCAACAAGGACGAGGTCCCCGCGGTCGAGTTCCGCGCCGAGTGCCGCGCCTATGCGCAGAACTGGGTCGACACGCAGCGCGAGCAGCTGAAGCGGCTCGGCATCAACGGCGACTGGGACCATCCCTATCTGACGATGGACTTCGCCGCCGAGGCGGTGATCGTCGAGGAACTGCTCAAGTTCGCCAGCAGCGGCCAGCTCTACCGCGGCGCCAAGCCGGTGATGTGGTCGCCGGTCGAGAAGACGGCGCTCGCCGAGGCCGAGATCGAATATGAAGACATCGTCTCGACGCAGATCGATGTCGGCTTCGAGATTGTGGAATCGCCGATCCCGGAGTTGGTGGGCGCCCATGCGGTGATCTGGACCACGACGCCGTGGACGATTCCGGTGAACCAGGCGATCGCCTACGGGCCAGAGGTTGAGTACGCGCTTTTCGATTTCATTGTAGAGGCCAATCCAGAGGGAGAAGCCTACGAAATCAACAACAAGGCGCGTGAGCGGTTGGAAGAGCTGCACATCCTTCCTAAAGGGCCGATCCTCGTGGCTGTCAGCCTCGAAGGACAGTTTTTTGCCCGCTTGAACCGGGTCGTCGCAGCTGTTGATTTCAGTGATATCGGCGCGCGGAGTGTCGACATTATCCCAGTCGCAAATGGGGGGCGTTGGGCATTTAAGGGCTCTGACCTCGCCGGCACCATCGCCCGCCACCCGATGCACCACCTCGGCGGCTTCTTCGCCAAGCCGCGGCCGCTGCTGCCCGGCGACTTCGTCACCACCGAGAGCGGCACCGGGCTCGTCCATATGGCGCCCGACCATGGCGAGGATGATTTCGACCTGTGCAAGGCCAACGGCATCGACCCGGTGTTCGCGGTCGAGGGCGACGGCCGCTACCGCGCCGACTGGCTGTGGATGGGCGGGCAGGGGTCGGTGATCGCGCCCAAGCTCAACGCGCCTGATGGCCCGATCTGCTCGGACCTGCGCGAGGCGGGCGGGCTGCTGGCGGCGTCGGCCGACTATAAGCACAGCTATCCGCACTCGTGGCGCTCGAAGGCCAAGGTGATCTTCCGCTGCACGCCGCAGTGGTTCATCCCGATGGACCAGCAGCGCGCGGGCGGTTCGCTGCGCGAGAAGGCGCTGACCGCCATCTCGGCGACGCGCTGGGTGCCCGCCAAAGGCGAGAACCGCATCCGCTCGATGGTCGAGGGGCGCCCCGACTGGGTGATCTCGCGCCAGCGCGCCTGGGGCGTGCCGATCACGCTGTTCGTCAACCGCAAGACCGGCCAGTATCTCGACGATCCGGCGGTCAACGCGCGCATCGTCGTCGCGGTGCGCGAGCAGGGCGTCGACGCCTGGACCGACGAGGCGGCGCAAGCGATGCTCGGCGACGCCTATGACGCCGCCGACTATGAACGCGTCACCGACATTCTCGACGTGTGGTTCGACAGCGGCTGCACGCATGCCTTCGTGCTGGAGAGCGGGCGCTGGCCCGACCTCAGCTGGCCCGCCGACCTCTATCTCGAAGGCTCCGACCAGCATCGCGGCTGGTTCCAGTCGTCGCTGATGGAGGCGTGCGGCACGCGCGGTCGCGCCCCCTATGACGCGGTGCTGACGCACGGCTTCACGATGGACCAGGCCGGCAAGAAGATGTCGAAGTCGCTCGGCAACACGATCGACCCGATCAAGCTGATGTCGGAGTATGGCGCCGACATCATCCGGCTGTGGGCGCTGACCGTCGACTTCACCGAGGATCACCGCATCGGCAAGGAGATCCTGGCCGGCACCGCCGACGGCTATCGCAAGCTGCGCAACAGCTTCCGCTACCTGCTCGGCGCGCTCGACGGCTTCGGCGAGGACGAGCGCGTGGCGCCGGCGGAGATGCCCGAGCTCGAGCGCTACGTGCTGCATCTGCTCGCCGATCTCGACGGCAAGCTGCGGCAGGCGGTCGATGATTTCGACTTCAACAGCTACGTCCGGCTGCTGAGCGACTTCGCCAACAACGATCTCAGCGCCTTCTTCTTCGATATCCGCAAGGACAGCCTGTACTGCGACGCGGCCGGCGACCCCAAGCGGCGCGCCTATCGGACGGTGCTCGACACGCTGTTCGAGGCGATGATCCGCTACGTCGCGCCGGTGCTGGTGTTCACCGCCGAGGAGGTGTGGGGCACGCGCTATCCCGACGGCGGCAGCGTCCACCTGCTCGAATGGCCGGCGGTCGACGCCGGCTGGGTCCACCCAGCGCTCGGCGCGAAATGGGCGGCGGTGCGCGAGGCGCGCCAGGCGGTGACCGAGGCGATCGAGCCGCTGCGCCGCGAGAAGATCATCGGGTCGAGCCTGCAGGCCGACGTGACCACGCCCTCGACCGGCGGCCTGTCGCCCGAGGCGTTCACCGAGATCTGCATCGTCGCCTCGGTCGCGCCCGGCGGCGACGCCGTCGCGGTCAAGCCGACCGACAAGCATAAATGCGGCCGCTGCTGGCGCCACCTTCCCGAGGTGACCACCGACGGCGAACTCTGCGCCCGCTGCGACGATGTGGTGGCCGATGCGGCGTAACCCCCTTCATCGTCATCCCACCGTCGCGGAGATGACGGCGTTTGTTGAGGTCTTGGCGTGAGCGACACCATCGAGCAGCCATCGGCCCGCGCCGCCCGCAGCGTGATCCGCCGCGAGCCCGAGCCCTCGGCGCTGCGCGCCTATGGCTATGGCCTCGCGCTGGTGGTCTTCGTGCTCGACCAGATCGTCAAATTTTGGATCATCGAAGAGGTCGAGCTGCAGGGCCGCGGCTTCATCGAGATGCTGCCCTTCTTCAACCTCACCTGGGTCGAAAACCGCGGCGTGTCGATGGGCATGCTCACCGCAGACGGCGATCTCGGGCGCTGGCTGCTCGTCGCGCTGACCGCGGCGATCACCGTGGGAGTCGCGGTCTGGGTGTGGCGCGAGCGCAGCCGGCTCGACGTTACCGCGCTCGGGCTGGTGCTCGGCGGCGCGATCGGCAACATCGTCGACCGCATCCGCTTCGGCTATGTCGTCGACTTCCTCCACTTCTTCTGGGGGGAGTGGCATTTTTACGTATTCAATGTCGCCGACGCGGCGATTACGGTAGGCGTGATCCTGCTGCTGCTGCGCGCGGTGCTGCGCAGCGACAAGCCGGCGAAAGCGGAGAGCGAGTGATGAAGGTTCAGCTTCTGGGTGCGGCCATGATGGCGCTGGCACTGAGCGCCTGCGGCAGCAGCGGCGTCTTCAACCGCGGCGCCCCCGACGAATTCGCCATCGCCCGCCAGGCGCCGCTCGTCGTGCCGCCCGACTTCAACCTCACCCCGCCCAAGCCCGGCGCGCCGCGTCCGCTGGCTGCCGACAGCCAGAGCCAGGCGCTCGAGGCGCTGTTCGGTCCCGGCGTCCGCGCCCCCGCCGCGTCGCCGTCGGAGCAGAATCTGCTCGACCGCTCGGGCGGCGCCAAGTCCGATCCGACCGCGCGTTCGACCGTCGGCGATATTGACACGATCGTCGTCAACAAGGGCGCCTTCACGCGCGACATCCTGGCGGCGCCCGCCGGCACCGGCGATCCCGCGCTCGCGCAGGTCACCATCGGCGGCTAACGGCTTCGGCCGCCCTTGAACAGGCCGCCGAGCAGGCCGCGCACCAGCGCGCGACCGATCTGATTGGCGACCTGACGCCCCATCGACGAGGCCGCCGATCGGGCGGCCGACTGCACCATCTTCTCGGTGAGCGACGGCTCGGTCCGCGCGGTGCGCGCGAGCTTGGCTTCGGCGGCGGCGGCCCTGGCCTGCACTTCCTCGCTCGCCGCCTGTGCGGCGCGCGCGGTCAGGATTTCATACGCCGATTCGCGATCGATCGCCGGCTCATATTTGCCGGCGATCGGCGAGGTGGCGAGCATCATCTTGCGCTCCTGCGGCGTGAGCGGCCCGAGCCGCGAGGCCGGTGGCCGCACCAGCGTGCGGTCGACCGGGGTGGGGGCCCCGTCCTCGCCGAGCGTCGAGACGAGTGCCTCGCCGACCTTCAGTTCGGTGATCGCGGTCTCGACGTCGAGCCCGGGGCTCGCCCGGAAGGTCTCGGCCGCGGCCTTGATCGCCTTCTGCTCGCGCGGCGTGAAGGCGCGCAGCGCATGCTGGACGCGGTTGCCGAGCTGTCCGGCGACGTCCTCGGGGATGTCGATCGGGTTCTGCGTGACGAAGTAGACGCCGACTCCCTTCGAGCGGATCAGCCGCACCACCTGCTCGACCTTGTCGAGCAGCGCCGGCGGCGCCTCGTCGAACAGCAGATGTGCCTCGTCGAAGAAGAAGACGAGCTTGGGCTTGGCGGGATCGCCAATCTCGGGGAGCGTCTCGAACAGCTCGGACAGCAACCACAGCAGGAAGGTCGCGTAGAGCCGCGGGCTTGCCATCAGCTTGTCGGCGGCCAGGATGTTGACGATGCCGTGCCCCGCGTCGTCGGTGGCGATGAAGTCGTGGATGTCGAGCGCCGGCTCGCCGAAGAAGCTGGCGCCGCCCTGGCTTTCGAGCTGCAGCAGCTGGCGCTGGATCGCGCCGACGCTCGCCTTGCTGACGTTGCCATATTTGGCGGTAAGCGTGTCGGCATGCTCGGCGACGTGCGCCAGCATCGACTGCAGGTCCTTGAGGTCGAGAAGCACCAGCCCCTGCTCGTCGGCGAAGCGGAAGGCGATCGCGAGCACGCCCTCCTGCACTTCGTTGAGGTTCATCAGCCGCGCCAGCAGCAGCGGCCCCATCTCGCTGACCGTCGTGCGGATCGGATGCCCCGACTGGCCGAACAGATCCCAGAAGACGACGGGTGTCGCGGCGTAGACGTAAGGATCGAGGCCGATCTCCCGCGCGCGCGCCGCGAGCTTGTCGTGCATCGGCGACATCGGCGATCCCGGCATCGCCATGCCGGCGAGGTCGCCCTTCACGTCGGAGACGAACACCGGCACGCCGGCGCGGCTGAAGCCTTCGGCGATCGATTGCAGCGTTACCGTCTTGCCGGTGCCGGTGGCGCCGGCGATCAGCCCGTGGCGGTTGGCGCGGCGCAACACGAGCGCCTGCGGTGCTCGCTCGCCCTTGCCGATGAAGATGCTGTCCGCCACGCGTCTCTCCTGTCCGCCGATCGCCGATAGGACATAGAAAAAGCCCCGGCCGCAAGGTCCGGGGCTTCTTCATTTCGGCGGTTCGGTGGCGACGCTAGCGCTGGCCCGACGTTGGCGTCGGCGTCATCAGCTTGATGCCGATGAACCGCGCCGGATTGTTGCCGCGCCGGAACAGCAGCAGCACCGTGTCGCGACCGGCGCGACGCGCCGCGTCGACCGCGGCGGCGGCGGCGGCCACGCTGTTGGTGGGCTGCTGGTTGATGCTGACGATCAGGTCGCCGCGCTGCAGCCCCTGGCGCGCCGCGTCGCTGTTGGGGTTGAGACTGGCGATCACCACGCCGCGCGCATCGGCGTCCAGCCGCAGCTGGCGACGGATTTCGGGGGTCAGCTCGGACAGGGTGATGCCGAGGCTCTGGCGCGCCGCCGCCTCGCCCGCGGGCGGGGTCGGCGACGACGGCAGGTCCTCTTCCTCGTCGTTCGCGGCGGCGCCGAGCGCGGTCTCGCTCGGCCGCTCGGCGGTGGTGACGTTGATCGTCCGGCGCTGGCCGCCGCGGATCAACTCGACCGGCACGCTGCGCCCGATCGGCGCGTTGGCGACGATGTAGGACAGCGTGTTGTCGGCGGTCACTTCCTGCCCGTTGATGCGGACGATGACGTCGCCCTGGCGGATGCCGGCGCGCGAGGCCGGGCCATTGGGCTCGACGCTGGCGACGATCTCGCCGCGGTCCTTGGGCAGGCCGAGCCCCGCCGCGATGTCGGCCGAGAGCGGCTGGATGTTGACGCCGAGATAGCCGCGGCGGACCTTGCCGGTGGCGCGCAGCTGCTCGATCACCGGGCGCGCCAGCTCGGCGGGAATCGCGAAGCCGAGGCCGACGTTGCCGCCGGTCGGCGAGAAGATCGCGGTGTTGATGCCGACGACGTTGCCGTCGAGGTCGAACAGCGGGCCGCCCGAATTGCCCTGGTTGATCGACGCGTCGGTCTGGATGTAGCGCTCATACTGGCTGGCGCCGATGTTGCGGTGGAGCGCCGAGACGATGCCCGCGGTCACCGTGCCGCCGAGGCCGAACGGATTGCCGATCGCCACGACCCAGTCGCCGACGCGCACCGCGGTCGAATTGCCGAAGCCGACGAACGGCAGGCCGGTCGCGTCGATCTTGAGCAACGCCATGTCGGAGAGCGGATCGCGGCCGACGACGCGCGCCTCGAACTCGCGGCGGTCGGACAGCGTCACGGTGATCTTGTCGACCACGGCCTCGCCGCTGCGTCCGGTGATGACGTGGTTGTTGGTGACGAGATAGCCGTCGGGCGAGATGATGAAGCCCGAGCCGAGCGAGCTCGCCTCGCGCGTCACCGGCTCGCCGCCTTCGCCCTGCTGCTCCTGGAAGCGGCGGAACAGCTCGTCGAGCGGCGTGCCCGGCGTGAAGCGCGGCAGGCGGCGGCTGACCTCGATCTGCTGCGTCGTCGAGATGTTGACCACCGCCGGCTGCAGCCGTGCGGTCAAATCGGCGAAGCTGCGCGGCGCGCCGCCGGGACCCACGCTCGGGACCGTGGCGGGAGCGTTCTGGGGAGACTGCGCCGTGGCCTGCGCGCCCGCCGGCGACTGAAGCGCGAGCGTGGCGGCGCTGCCGACGGCGAGGGCAGTTCCGGTCAGGGCTAGAGCGATACGCACGATCTGTAATCTCCCCATTGGCGGTCGTGTCGACGAGTTGGTCTATGTCGATGCGAATACGACGCGATCAAGGCATACCCTTCGCGACGATGACGAGGATGAGACCAAATAGCGCAGCCCCGATGCCCGCGAGGCGGACAAACCCCTCGGGCTGGGTAACCAGCCACGCGACCAGACGTTTCATCTCGCGCGGAAAAAGCGCGTAGGCCGCGCCCTCGATCACGAGGGCAAGGCCCATCGCAGCGGTCAGCTCGAGCATCGGTCCGCCGGTCCCGGTCTAGCGGCTGCGCCCCTTGAACTCGCGCAGGAACTCGTTGTCGGCCGACAGCACGACGTTGGCATTGCCGTCGTTGAAGGTGCGCTGATAGGCCTGCATCGCCCGGTAGAAGGCATAGAAGTCGGCGTCCTTGCCGAACGAGTTGGCGTAGATGCGCGCCGCTTCGGCATCGGCGTTGGCGCGCATGATCTGCGCCTGCTTGGCACCCTGCGCGCGGAAATTGCGCGCTTCCTGCTCGCGCGCGGTGCGCATCCGTGCGAACGCCGATTCGAGCGGGTCGCCCGTCGGCAGGTCGGCGCGCTTGATGCGGACGTCGACGATCTCGGCGCCGTAACGCCCGGCTTCGGCATTCACCCGCGCCTGGATGTCGTCCATCAGCTGGCCGCGCTCGGGCGACAGCAGCGCGGTGAAGGGCTGCTTGCCGAGTTCGTTGCGGAGCCGCGATCCGAGGATGCGCGACAGCGCGTCGGCGACGCCCGTCTCGCTGCGCACCGTCTGGTACATGCGCAGCGGATCGGTGACGCGGAAGCGCGCGAAGGCGTCGACGACGAGGCGCA
Organism: Sphingomonadaceae bacterium; assembly: GCA_030147805.1. Taxonomy (GTDB): domain Bacteria; phylum Pseudomonadota; class Alphaproteobacteria; order Sphingomonadales; family Sphingomonadaceae; genus Sphingoaurantiacus. Next base: position 29,862 of record JASBUR010000002.1, on the reverse strand, counting down.
GCTGGTCGGTCGACAGCACCGTCTGCTGCGGGATGTCGAGGTCCATCACGCGCTTGTCGATGAAGATCACCGTCTCGATGAACGGGATCTTGGCGACGAGGCCGGCACCGGTCTGGCCGAACGGCTCGCGCGCGTCATAGGCGTTGACGATGCGGTTGGGCTTGCCGAGCCGGACGATGATCGCCTGGCTGGTTTCGGGCACGCGGAAGAAGGTGGCGCTGGCCAGCACGATCAGCACGAAGGCGCCGACGAGCCAGACGAAGGGATTGCGGGTCATCTGGGCGTAGCTCACTGGTTGGCCGGCGCCGCCTCGGGGGCGGCGGCTACGGCTGCGGCGGCGGATGAACGGCGCTTGAGTTCGGGGAGCGGCAGATACGGCGTCACGCCGTTGGCCTCGATCACCGTCTTGTCGACCTTGGCCAGCACATTCTCCATCGTCTCGAGATACATGCGCTTGCGCGTCACCTCGGGCGCCAGGCGATACTGCGCGTAGACGGCATCGAACGCCGCCGCTTCGCCCTGCGCCTGCGCGACGAGCTGCTGCGAATAGGCGCGCGCCTGGTTCATATATTGCTGCGCGTTCTGCTGCGCCGCCGACACGTCCTTGAACGCCGCGTCGACCGCCGCGGGCGGATCGGCCTGCTTGATGTCGACGCCGAGCACGTCGACGCCCGAGCGATAGCTGTCGAGCAGTTCCTGCATGCGGATGCGGACCTGCTCGGCGATCTGCGCGCGCTGCGGGCCGATCGCGGCGTTGAGCGTCGCCGACGATACCTCGGCGCGCATCGCCGACTCGCCGACTTCGCGGATCGTTTCCTCGGGGTTGGCGATCTCGAACAGGAACTGCTCGGGATCCTTGATCTTCCAGCGCACCGTGTAGGCGATATCGATGATGTTCTGGTCGCCGGTCAGCATGAGGTTTTCCGCCGAGGCGTCGGTCGAGCCGATGTCGATCGTACTCACCTGCTCGACCTTGGGCTTGGTCACCACGTCGATCGGCGAGGGCAGCTTGAAATGCATGCCCGGGCCGGTGGTGGCGATATATTTGCCGAAACGGGTGACGACGCCGCGCTCCTGCGCATCGACGCGGTAGAAGGAGGTGAACAGGATCCACACGCCGAGCACGGCGAGGACGATGTAGAGCCACGAGGTGCGGCCGCCGCTGCCGCCGGGCAGCGCGCGCAGCCGCTCCTGGCTGCGCCGGATGAAGTCGTCGAAGTCGGGGCCGCCCTTGTTGCCGCCGCCGCTTGGGCCGCCGGGCCGCTGCGGGCCGCTGCCCCATGGATTTCGCGGACCATCGCCGCCACCGCTTCCCCACGGGCCGCCGTTGCCGCCGTTGTTATTCTGCCAAGGCATTCATTATCCCGTCGTTGCGACCTGCCTTCGGCCTATATACGAAGCACCCTCTGAGAATGCGAGGGCGGGACCCCGAAAGGATAAGCATGGCCGACCGGACGCAGGTCATCGAGGCACTCGAGCGCGCGGCGCCGGGGCGCGCGAGCGGCATCACCGTCGCCGCCGACGGCCTGGTCGGCTTCGTGCTGGCGGTCGACGGGCTCGACCGCGCCGCCGCCGGCCGCTTGCAGGCCGAGGTCGAGGCCGCGGTGCGCGCCGTCGCCGGCGTGACGGGCGTGCGCGCCATTCTCACCGCCGACCGCGGTCTGGCGCCCGCCGAGCCGGCGAAGGCCGAAAAGCCGATCCGGCGCATCCTCGCGGTGGCGAGCGGCAAGGGCGGGGTCGGCAAGTCGACCGTCGCGGCGAACGTCGCGGTGTCGCTCGCCGCACAGGGCTACAGCGTCGGGCTGCTCGACGCCGACATCAACGGACCCTCGGTTCCGACGCTGCTCGGGCTGTCCGGCCGGGCGCTGCTCGACAACGGCCGGCTGCAGCCGATGGTGGCGCACGGCATCAAGGCGCTGTCGATCGGCATGATGACCGATCCCGACAAGGCGGTGGTGTGGCGCGGCCCGATGGCCGCGTCGGCGATGACGCAGATGATCGACCATGCCGACTGGGGCGAGCTCGACGTCCTCATCATCGACCTGCCGCCGGGGACCGGCGACATCCAGCTGACGATGGCGCAAAAGATCAAGCCCGACGGCGCGATCATCGTGTCGACGCCGCAGGACCTCGCGCTGATCGATGCGCGCAAGGCGATCTCGATGTTCGCGCAGGTCGACGTGCAGGTGCTGGGGCTGGTCGAGAATATGAGCGTGTTCGTCTGCCCGCACTGCGGCGGCCATTCGCACATCTTCGGCGAGCATGGCGCCGAGGACGAGGCGGCGCGGATCGGCGTTCCCTTCCTCGGCGGCATTCCGCTTCACGCGGCGATCCGCGAGGCCTCCGATGCCGGCCGCCCGCCGGCGGCGCTGGCGACCGAGCAGGCGGCGCCGTATCGCGAGATCGCGATGCGCGTCGCGCAGCGATTGAACCTTGCCGCGGGCCGTGCGTCCTGAGCAGCGCAACCTAACCGACTGGAGCGCCCGATGCCCCTCGAGAGCGACGACGAAATCCGCGACCTGCTGAGCTCGGTGCGCACCATCGCGCTGGTGGGCGCGTCGGACAATCCGGGCCGCGCCAGCTACGGCGTGATGGAACGGCTGCAGCAGCACGGCTATCGCGTCATGCCGGTCAACCCGCGCATCACCGGCGAGCATGTCCACGGCGAGTTCGTCTGGCGCGAGCTCGCGCAGATCGGCGAGCCGATCGACATGGTCGACATCTTCCGCCGGTCGGAGGACGTCGGCCCGATCGTCGACGAGGCGATCAAGATCGGCGCCAAGGCGATCTGGATGCAGATCGGCGTGGTCAATCCCGAAGCGGCGGCGAAGGCCGAGGCCGCCGGGCTCAAGGTGGTGATGGACCGCTGCCCTAAGATCGAGCTGGCGCAGCTCCGGGTGCCGCCCGTCGCCTGAGCGCGTTGAGCGCGGTGATGCCGTCGCCGACCCGGCGCAGCACCTCGCCATGGATCGCCGGGGTTGCGGCGATGACGCCGCGCAGCCGCGGCACCGGCTTGTTGAAGCGCAGCGGCGCGCCTTCGCGATCGGTGATCATGCCACCCGCTTCCGACAGGACGAGCGCGGCGGCGGCGATGTCCCACTCGCCCATCGGCCGGCCCTCGAAGAAGGCATCGGCCTCGTCGTTCGCCAGCTTGGCGATGCGCAGCGCCAGCCCATTGGGCTTTTCGACCGCCTCGGCCGCCCAGGGTTCGGGCCAGTAGGAGGCGCCGATCGTGCTGCGATCGGCGGGGATGCGGCAGCCGGCGACGGCGTCGCATGCCCCGGCGCGGATCACCGCGCCGTTGAGCGTCGCCCCCTGTCCGGCCGCGGCCACGAACAGCTGGCGACGCGCCGGCGCGCACAGCGCGGCGACGATGGGCACGCCATCCTCGACCAGCGCGACCGAGACCGCCCAGCCGGTTCGGCCGCGCAGGAAGTCGCGCGTCCCATCGATCGGGTCGACGACCCAGATGCGGCGCCGGCCGAGCCGCTCGGGGGCGTCGGCGGTCTCTTCCGACAGCCAGCCGTAGGACGGGCGGTCGCGCAGCAGCCGTTCGTGGAGCAGCCGGTCGAGCGCGAGGTCGGCCTCGCAGACCGGATTGTTGGGACCCTTCTCCCAGGTCTCGACCGCGCCGCCGAAATAGCCCAGCGCCAGCTCGCCGGCGGCCTGCGCCGCCGCGACCGCCAGGCTCCGGTCGTCAGGCACCCGCCACCGTCATGCCGTCGATGCGGATCGTCGGCACGTTGATCGCGTGGCGGAAGCGCAGGTCGTCGGCGGGGGTCAGCTCGCGGAACATGTCGCGGGCGTTGCCGGCGATCGTCACCTCCGCGACCGCCGGGCCGATCGACCCGTTCTCGATCAGGAAGCCCGCCGCGCCGCGGCTGTAGTCGCCGGTCACCGGGTTGAGCCCCTGGCCGATCAGTTCGGTGACGTAGAAGCCGTGGCGGATGTCGGCGATCATCGCGTCGCGCGCGATGCGGCCGGCCGCCATGTGCAGGTTGGTCGGGCCGGCGCCCGGCGGACCCGAGACGCCGCGAGTCGCATGGCCCGTCGGGGCGAGCCCGAGCTGGCGCGACGCGGCGCTGTCGAGCAGCCAGGTGGTCAGCACGCCGTCGTCGATGATCGCGACCGGGCCGGTCGGCAGCCCCTCGCCGTCGAACGGCCGCGAGCGCAGCCCGCGGCGCCGGTGCGGGTCGTCGAGGATGCGAATGCCGTCGGCGAAGATCTTCTGACCGAGGCGGTCGAGCAGGAAGCTGGTGCCGCGCGACACCGCGCTGCCGGTGATCGCGCCGATCAGGTGCCCGAGCAGGCTCGACCCGACGCGCGGATCGAACACCACCGGCATCTGCCCGGTGTCGAGCTTGCGCGGGTTCAGACGGGCGATGGTGCGCTCGCCGGCGCGGGTGCCGATCTCCGCCGGGCTGTCGAGGTCGGCGGCATGGCGTGCCGAATGATAGGCATAGTCGCGCTGCATGCCGGCGCCTTCGCCGGCGATGACGCTGGCCGAGATGCCGTTCGACGAGGTCGAATAGCCGCCGGCGAAGCCGCTCGAGGTGACGAGCGCGATCGTCGCATGGCCGGCGCTTGCCGACGCGCCCTCCGAATTGGTGATGCCGGCCACCGCGCGCGCGGCATCCTCGGCTTCGAGCGCCCGCGCCTTCAGCGCCTCGGCCGACGGCTCGGCGCCGTCGTCGAGCTCGAGATCGGCGACCGGGCCGCGCATCAGGCGGTCGGCGGGCGCCAGCCCGGCATAGGGATCCTCGGGCGCTTCGCGCGCCATCGCCACGGCGCGTTCGACCGCGATTTCGAGCGCCCGCGGCGACAGGTCGGAGGTCGATACGCTCGCCGAGCGGCTGCCGACGAACAGGCGGAGGCCGATTTCCTCGCCCTCCGAGCGACCGATGTCCTCGAGCGCGCCGAGGCGCACCTGGACGCTCGTCGAGGCGTCGCCGATGTAGAGCGCGTCGGCGGCATCGGCGCCGTTGCGTCTGGCATGATCGAGGGCTTGGGAGAGGCGCGCGAGCGCCGCGTCTACGGTCAACATCCCCGGGCAGGTAAGGCGTCGGTCCGCCAACGTCCAGTGCGCGGCGTGCACGCGCGGGCAGCGGTGACCGGAAGACTCCAGGCAGAATTGCGTGGATCGGGACAGATGAGGGGATCGTCCCGCCCTGCGTCGCCGTGCGAGGGAGCCCCCCGGTCGCGGCTGCCGTAGCTTATGCTTTTGCGCCGGGGCAACCGCTCAGGCGGTCGCTGCGACGAAACACGCCAAAAACATGACGAGCCCCGCCAGCGCGTTCGATCGGAACAGCCGCAGCGCGCGAAGCGCGTCGTCGGGCCGCAGCGCCGCCACCTGCCAGCCGAGGTGCGCGCCGACGGCGGCGAGCGCCACCCAGGCCCACATGCCGGCATCGACGAGGGCGAACGCGCCGGCCAGGCAGGCGAGCGTGAGCGTGTAGAAGAGCGCGACGCCGGCGCGCAGCCCGCCGCCGAGGCGGCGCGCGCTCGACTTGATGCCGGCCAGCGCGTCGTCCTCGATGTCCTGCAGCGCGTAGATCGTGTCGTAGCCGAGCGTCCAGAAGACGCCCGCGGCGTAGAGCAGCAACGCCGGCGCGCCGAAGCCGCCCGCCACCGCCGCCGCGGCGACGAGCGCGCCCCAGTTGAAGGTGAGGCCGAGCCAGGCCTGCGGCCACCAGGTGATGCGCTTCATGAACGGGTAGGCGGCGACCAGCCCGAGGCTGGCGAGCGCAATGCCCTGTGCCATCGGGCGAAGCTGGACGAGCACCAGCAGCCCGACGAGGCAGAGCGCGAACAGCCAGTTCCAGGCTGCGCGCACCGAGACGCGGCCGCTCGGCAGCGGCCGGTCGCGCGTCCGCGCCACCTGCGCGTCGAGATCGCGGTCGACGATGTCGTTGTAGACGCAGCCGGCGCCGCGCATCGCGATGCTGCCGAGCCCGAACAGCAGCAGCAGATAGATGTCGCGCGGCAGCCCGCCCGCGAGCGCGACGCCCCAGGCGCACGGCCAGAACAGCAGCCAGGTGCCGATCGGCCGGTCGAAGCGCGCGAGGCGCGCATAGGGGCGCGAGCGCGCCGGCAGCCATTCGACCCAGCTGCGCGCCACCGCGTCGGGGGTGGCCTGATCGCCTGGTTTCGCCTCGGGGATGCTCATGCTAGGCGCGACTCATGGCCGATGAACCTGCATCAAGCAACGGCCCCCGGCTGTTCGTCGACGAGACGCTGGCCGAGGGGCGCACGCTCGCGCTGCCGACGGCGCAGAGCCACTATCTGTCGGGCGTGATGCGGCTGAAGGCCGGCGACGGCGTCCGGCTGTTCGACGACCGCAGCGGCGAATGGCAGGCGGTGATCGCCGATGCCGGGCGCAAGTCGGTGACGGTGACCGTGCGCGCGCGGCTCGCCGGGCGCGAGGCGGTCCCCGACCTGTGGCTGTGCGCCGCGCCGATCAAGCGCGGCCGCATCGACTGGGTGGCGGAAAAGGCATGCGAGCTGGGCGTCGCGCGGCTGCTGCCGGTGCTGACCCGCCGCACCGTCGTCGACAAGCTCAACCTCGACCGGCTGCGCGCGCACATGATCGCGGCGGCCGAGCAATGCGGCCGCACCGCGCTGCCCGAGGTGGCCGAGCCGGTGACGCTGGCCAAGCTGCTCGACGGCTGGCCGGCGGAGCGCCAGCTCGTCTTCTGCGACGAGGCGGGCGGCGACGCCTTCGCCGGGGCGCTCACCCCCGGCCCCGCGGCGATCCTGATCGGTCCGGAAGGCGGCTTCGACCCGGCCGAGCGCGCGCGCATCCGTGCGCTGCCGCAGGCGGTCGGCGTCTCGATCGGCCCGCGCATCCTGCGCGCCGACACCGCGGCGGTCGCGGCGATCGCCTTGTGGCAGGCGGCGGTGGGCGACTGGAAATCTGCCCCCTGCAAATGATCGTCATCCCCCGCGCAGGCGGGGATGACGATGAAAGACGTGGGTCCGCTGAACCCGCGCCCTGAGCGCCACTTGAAACCGCTGGCGCGTTTTGCGCCGCAGCGTTATGGCGCGGCCATGAGCACGCACAGCATTTCGTCGGGCGACGAGCAGCTTATCGAGTCGAAGGCCGACCTGCTCGGCGTGTTCGAGAAGGGGTCGAAGCCCAAGGCCGACTGGCGGATCGGCACCGAGCACGAGAAGTTCGTCTACAAGACCGACGACCACCGTGCGCCGTCGTACGACGAGCCCGGCGGCATCCGCGACCTGCTGATGGCGCTGACCGAGTTCGGCTGGCGGCCGATCGAGGAGAAGGGCCAGGTCATCGCGCTCGAAGGCGTCGACGGCAACGTCAGCCTCGAGCCCGCCGGCCAGTTCGAGCTGTCGGGCGCGCCGCTCGACAATCTCCACCAGACCTGCGCCGAGACCGGCCGCCACCTCGAGCAGGTCAAGGCGGTCGGCGAGAAGCTCGGCGTCGGCTTCCTCGGCCTCGGCATGTGGCCCGACAAGACGCGCGAGGCGCTGCCGATCATGCCCAAGGGGCGCTACGGCATCATGCTGCGCCACATGCCGCGCGTCGGGTCGCTCGGCCTCGACATGATGCTGCGCACCTGCACCATCCAGACCAACCTCGACTATTCGTCCGAGGCCGACATGGTGCAGAAATTCCGCGTGAGCCTGGCGCTGCAGCCGCTCGCCACCGCGCTGTTCGCCAATTCGCCGTTCACCGAAGGGCGGCCCAACGGCTATCTGTCGTATCGCAGCCATATCTGGACCGACACCGACCCGCATCGCACCGGCATGCTGCCCTTCGTGTTCGACGACGGCTTCGGCTTCGAACGCTATGCCGACTATATGCTCGACGTGCCGATGTATTTCGCGGTGCGCGACGGCGGCTTCGTCGACGCTGCCGGCCTGTCGTTCCGCGACTTCATGGCGGGCAAGCTGCCGGTGCTTCCCGGCGAGCGGCCGACCCGCGGCGACTGGAAGGATCATCTGTCGACCGCCTTTCCCGAGGTGCGGCTGAAATCCTTCCTCGAAATGCGCGGCGCCGACGGCGGGCCGTGGAACAGCATCTGCGCGCTGCCTGCCTTCTGGGTCGGGTTGCTCTACGACCAGGGCGCGCTCGACGCGGCCTGGGATCTGGTCAAGGGCTGGAGCATCGAGCAGCAGCAGCGGCTGCGCGACGAGGTACCCCGGCTCGGCCTGAAGGCGGGCTGCCCGACCGGCGGCAACCTGCGCGACCTCGCGCGCGAGGTGCTGAAGATCGCCGACGGCGGTCTCAAGGCGCGTGCGCGCCTGAACGGCGCCGGCGACAGCGAGCAGGGGTTCCTCAATCCGCTGCACGAGATCGTCGAGAGCGGCCTCACCCCCGCCGAGCGGCTGCTCGACGCCTATCACGGCCGGTGGGGGGGCGATCTGTCGAAGGTTTACGACGAGATGAGCTTCTGACGGGATTCGCGCCCGTAATGAATGCTTGCGTGCGCAAGTCGCGCTCCACTAGAAGCGCGCCAGCGGTGGTAAACCTTTGGTTCACCAGGGCCGAGCTATATGAATCTTCGGGGGCTTTCGGCACGATGCAGGGAGCAGAAGTCTGATGCCGGGTTCGAAGCACAGGGCGCCGAAGGGCGCGCGACAGCATCTCACGACCGAGAATATCGGCCGTCAGCTGCGCGCCGCCTTCGATCCGGTGCCGACCGGCCGCGACGATTTCGCCGATCTGCTCAACCAGCTCGAAGCGGTCGAGGCGGCCCAGACCGAGCCGGTCGCCGCCGAATAGCGTCGGCTAGAATTCCCGCCGCACCGCCGCATAGAGCGCGATCGCCGCGGCATTCGACACGTTGAGGCTTTCGACCGCGGGGCTGATCGGCAGCTTCGCCAGCTCGTCGCAGTGCGCCGCGGTGTTGGGGCGCATGCCTTCGCCCTCGGCGCCGAGCACCAGCGCCGGCCGCGTCTCGCCGAGCGCCTTGTCGAGCGTCAGGTCGACTCCGCCCGTCAGCCCGATTCGCCAGAAACCCGCCTCGCCGATTTCGTCGAGCGCGCGCGCCAGGTTGACGACTCGCACCCACGGCACCGTCTCGAGCGTCCCCGATGCCGCCTTGGCGAGCGCGCCGCTCTCGCTCGGGGCGTGGCGGTCCTGCGTGACGATCGCCACCGCCTCGAAGGCGGCGGCCGAGCGCAGGATCGCGCCGACATTGTGCGGATCGGTGACCTGGTCGAGCACGAGCAGCGGGTGCCGCGAGCCTTCCGAATCGGCGAGGATGTCGCCGAGCCAGGGCGATTCGAGCGGCTCGACCTCGAGCACCATGCCCTGATGCGGCGCGTCGGCGCCGGCGAGGCGGGCGAGATCGTGCCCGTCGCCATATTGCACCTCGAGCCCGCGCGGCACCTCGATGCTGTTCCTGGTCTCCATCGTCAGCCACAGCTTGCGCTTGACGCGCGCCGGGTTGGCGAGCGCCGCGAGCACGGCGTGGCGGCCGTAGAGGCGCGGATAGCGTGCATCCGGGCGGTTGGCGGTGCCGTATTGGCGTTGCGGTCGACGGGCCATGGCGCCCTCATGACCGCAGCGGCGGCTGTTCGCAAGTCGCCGGCGTGATATGAAGCATAAGCATTGAGGGGGGGATCGACATGGCGACGCGTAGCCCGGTGATGCCGCGCCTGACGGCGGAGCGGCTGTTCTATTCGACGATGGCGCTGGCGATGGTGGCCACCGTCCTGATCGGCTTTGCGCCGAGCTATTATCTGCGCGGCGCGGTCGCGACCTGGACGCCGACGCCGCTGCTGTCGATGACGCCGCTCAGCCACCTGCACGGCATCCTGTTCTCCGGCTGGACGGCGCTGTTCGTCGCGCAGACGCTGCTGGTGTCGGGCGGCCGGACCGACATCCACCGCAAGCTGGGGCTCGCCGGCTTCGCGCTGCTGCCGGCGATGATCGTCGTCGCGCTGCTCGCGTCGCTGTACGGCGCGATCCGCCACGCCGGGCCGCCGTTCATCCCGCCGCTGCAGTTCCTCGCGGTGCCGCTCTTCGACATCCCGGTGTTCGCCGGGCTGATAGGCTGGGCGTTGTGGAAGCGCCGCGACGCGCAGACGCACAAGCGGCTGATGCTGCTCGCGATGGTGGGCATGATGGGTCCCGCGATCGGCCGCCTGCCGATGCCTGGCTTCCTGCCGCCGCCCGTCGTGATCTTCGGGCTGCCCGACCTGTTCCTGCTCGGGCTCGTCGGCTGGGATCTCGCCTCGCGCGGCCGGCTGCACAAGGCGACGCTGTGGGGCGGCGCCTTCCTTATTGGCTCGCAGATCCTGCGCACCGCGCTGATGACGACCCCGGCCTGGCTCGCCTTCGCCGGCTGGGCGGTGGGGCTGGTGAAGTAGCGCGGCAACGCCCGCCCACCGGCCATCGTCATCTCCGCGAGGGCGGGGGGCAAGCCCCCCCAGACAGGCCCGCGCCCGCGGGCGCCGCTTCCGGCGTGCTGCGTCCCCGGCCTGCGCGGGGATGCCGGGTGGGAGCCGTGCGGCGGATCGGAAGGCGATGGAGCGGGTAGCGGGGATCGAACCCGCATCACAAGCTTGGAAGGCTAGTGCTCTACCATTGAGCTATACCCGCGCCGCGCGGCGAGCGAGTGGTGGACGGGGTTGGATTTGAACCAACGTAGGGAAAACCCGGCAGATTTACAGTCTGCTGCCATTGACCGCTCGGCCACCCGTCCACAGGTGCTCACTGCGAAGGCGCGCTATGTGGCGAAGCGGTGGCGGGCTGTCAACGGCGAACAGGACCGCGCGCGGCGCCCGGCGCCGGCGCCCCCCTTGCCAAGCCGCGGGGCGGCTCCCTATTTGCTATTGCGGCCCCTACCGGCGGCAACTATACACCGCCGTCTCCGGACCCGGAGGAGTGTAGCTCAGTTGGTAGAGCATCGGTCTCCAAAACCGAGGGCCGTGGGTTCGAGTCCCTCCACTCCTGCCATCCTGCTTCGCCCTGGCGCGGATAGGGCGGTATCGGGTTCGGTAACGTTTTCCACCGCTGGTCGGCAGCCGCGAAAATCAGGGCGGGTGCCGGTCGGCTGATGTTGTTTTTCGCAGGAAGGCCGCACGATGGCGAAGGTATCTCCCGGCGAGTTCGTCCGGCAGGTTCGCCAGGAGACCGCCAAGGTCACCTGGCCGACGCGCAAGGAGACGATGATCACCACCATCATGGTGCTGATCATGACCACCGTGCTCGCCATTTTCTTCCTCGGCGTCGATCAGATCCTGGGGCGGTTCGTCCGCTTCCTGCTGTCGTTCGCGGGCTAAGGGGCTAAGTTCACGCTATGGCGCGCTGGTACATCATCCACGCCTATTCGGGCTTCGAGAACAAGGTCCGCGATTCGATCGTCGCGGAAGCCGCCCGCATGGGCCTCGACCGCATGGTCGAGCAGGTCGAGGTGCCGATCGAGAAGGTCACCGAGGTCCACCGCGGCAAGAAGAAGGTCGTCGACCGCAAATTCTTCCCCGGCTACGTGCTCGCCAAGCTCGAGATGAGCGACGACGTCTATCACCTCGTGCGCAACACCCCCAAGGTGACGGGCTTCCTCGGCACCAACAACAAGCCGCAGCCGATCACCGAGGCCGAGGCGGCGCGCATCCTCAACACCAAGGCCGACGAGGCGCTCTCGGCGACCGCCAAGGTCAAGCTCAAGGTCAATTTCGAGATCGGCGACCAGGTCAAGGTGCTCGACGGCCCGTTCGCGTCGTTCAACGGGCTGGTCGAGGAGATCGACTTCGACCGCGGCCGCGTGAAGGTGTCGGTGTCGATTTTTGGACGCGCGACGCCGGTGGAATTGGACTTCGAGCAGGTCGAGAAGTCGAAGTAAGGCGGCGGTACCGGGAGCGATCCTGGCGCAGCGAGACATGGAAGGGCCGGGGCGGAAGCTCCGGCCTTTCGCATTCATACCGGCCTCAGGAGGCAGCCTTCGAAGCCGATAGACGGTACATCTGCCGCGGCGTGACCGAGGCGCGACGTCCCCGGCGCCGGTCATCGCGAGACCGCGCGACTAGCGGCCTGCTTTGGCGCCGAGGGTCCGTGCCAGCTCGAGGAAGGCTTTCAGGGCGGCGGAAGGATTGCGTCGTCCGGGATAGTAGAGACAGAGCGACGCTCGCGGCGGTGTCCAGTCCGCCAGCACCTGGACGAGCCGTCCCGCCTCGATGTCGTCGCGTACGTCTGATTCGATGAAAAAGCCGAGCCCGACGCCCGCCATTGCCGCCGTCCGCGCAAGGCTCGCCTCGTCGAGCGTGATCGGTCCGCTAACATCAACCTGCACGGTCTCCCCCTGCCTTTCGAATTGCCATCGATAGAGCGCTCCGTTCGGCAGTCTGACGCGAAGACAGGGGTGGCCGAGGAGATCGTGCGGGAGCCGCGGAGGATCGCGGTCCGCGAAATATGCCGGCGAGCCGACGACGGCGAAGCGCTGCGGCCGTCCCAACGGTAGCGCGATCATGTCGGTTGGCACGAGATCGGCGGCGCGAACGCCAAGATCGAACCCGTCGGCTACGATGTCGACGAGCCGGCCCTCGGTCACCAGGTCGACATGCACGGCGGGAAAGCGGCGGAGAAATTCCAGCACCAGCGGCGAGAGCAGCTCGCGGGCTGCGCTGGCAAAGGCGTTGATCCGCAGTGTACCCGAGGGGATCGCCTGCTGCGATCGCACCGCCTCGATGGCGCCGTGGATCGCCTGAAGCGCCGGGCTCACCTGTTCGATGAACGACCGCCCCGCGTCGGTCAGCGAAACGCTGCGTGTCGTGCGATTGAACAGCCGTACGCCGAGGCTGGCCTCGAGCTTTCCGACGGCGTTGCTCAGCGCTGTGGTCGACATGCCGAGATCCAGCGCCGCGGCCCGGAATGAGGCACGGCGGGCGATCGCGATGACCGCGTCGAGGTCGCTCAATCCGGGCTGCTTCATGCGTTCCGGTTTTCGAATTGCCACATCCACATTTATCCCGATTATCGGAACGAAGGTCCAGTCTTAGGTTGTGCGCATCCGATCAGAGAGCGAGGCCATGAAGTTGCCGTCACCGATCAAGGCGTATTTCGATGCCGACCGCAGGGGCGGCGATGCCGCGCTCGTCGCCGCCTTCGCGCCCGACGCCGTCGTGATCGACGAGCAACAGAGCTACACCGGCCACCCCGCCATTGCCGCTTGGCGGCACAAGGCCAAAGCCGATTTCGACTATGTCGTCGAACCGTTCGAGATCGCTCGCGATGGCGATGTGACCCGGGTGCGCGCCACGGTCACCGGCGATTTTCCCGGCAGCCCGGTGGCGCTCAGCTACGCTTTCCGATTGGAGCGTGGCCTGATCGCCGCGCTGGAGATCACGCTGTGACGCCGTTTCTCACCCTCGAAGGAAAGCGCGCGCTTGTCACGGCCGGTACGCGCGGCGCCGGTGCTGCCACCGCCGCACTTTTTCGCGAACTCGGCGCAACGGTGGTGACGGCGGCGCGATCGCCCGGCGACGGGCGCGCCGACCACTTGTGCGTGGCCGCCGACCTCATGTCGCCGGCGGGCTGCGCCGCATTGGCGCGGACCGCTCGGGACCGGCTCGGCGGAGTCGACATTCTCGTTCATATGCTTGGCGGCTCATCCGCGCCCGGCGGCGGCTTCGCCGCACTGGACGATGCGGCGTGGATGGCCGAACTCGAGCTCAACCTTTTGCCGGCGGTGCGGCTCGACCGGGAGCTCGTGCCGGCGATGGTGGCGCAGGGCCACGGCGTCGTCATCCACGTCACCTCCATCCAGCACCGCCTGCCGTTACCGGAGGCGACGACCGCTTATGCCGCGGCGAAGGCGGCGCTCTCGACCTACAGCAAGAGTCTATCGAAAGAGGTGGCGCCAAAGGGGGTCCGCGTCGTCCGGGTCTCGCCGGGGTGGATCGAGACCGAGGCAGCGGTGCAGCTGGCCGAGCGGCTCGCCGCGCATGCCGGCACCGACTACGAAGGCGGAAAGCGCCTGATAATGGAGTCGCTGGGCGGCATCCCGATCGGCCGCCCGTCGAAGCCCGATGAGGTCGCGAGCCTCATTGCCTTTCTCGCTTCCGATCGGGCGGCGAGCATAACCGGCACCGAGCATGTGATCGATGGCGGCACGATACCGACGGCGTGACTTGTGGACGAGGTACATGGCCGCCACCGGCCGCTGCGGATCGTCACTGCTTGAAGCAATGCTCTCGATGCCAGGCGAGATACGCAGGGTGGGGCCGGTGCGCCGCCGTTGCCGGCGCCGCGGCTTTGCGCCCCTTGTTGATGAAGCCCCAGACACTGTCGGGGTCATTTACTTGACGCGAAACCAGTACATCGAGTTCATCGGAAAGGCTGATCAATCCGCGATCGAACATCCAGTGGGCGGTGCCCGACAGGGCGATGCCGTTGGAGACAATGTCGGGTCCGTGGTGCTCGACCGGCTTGATATGCGCTGCTTGAACCTCGGCCCGCCCGCCCCCGTTGATGAACTTCAGGCCCGTGATCGCGCATCGGCAGTCGTATGCGTCGAGAACGATCCGCCGGAAAATCCGGTCGCGCATCGGCCTTGAAGTGTAGATCTCCACGCGCTCACGTTCGACGTCCATGACCAAGGGCACTTGTTCATCGCGCAGGACGCCTCCGAAGGGAGGGGCTCCAAGCGCGGGGCCGGTGCGGGGCAGTAACGGTGCTTCGTCATTGAAGCCGAGATCGATGATTCGATTGAAGTCAGTGATCGAAATCGGTCGGACCGCCGCTTGCGCTCGCCCAGAGATGCGCCCCGCGTCGTTGAGAACGCCACGTTCGACAGGCCCTTGCGGCCCGGAAAAAGGCACGGGATGCTCGAACGGCAGATAGGTGCCGCGCTCGATGAGGGCGAGGTACATCCCTTTGGCGGTGGGATCGGGAACGACCTCCGCGACGCGAGCGATGGCATAATAGCCCTTTGCCGTCGGACCGCGGCGGGGCTCGTAGTAGATGATCCAGTCGCCAATGAATTGCGAAGCGCGGCTCAGATACTGGCTGGGAAACTGATACTGCTTTTCGGGCTGATCATTGTAGACCGAATCTTCCCGGTGCAGAAACACGCCCCGCGTCATTGTTTCTCCCCAGCAGCTCTAGCTTAGGCTAGCAGTCTGCTCCGCGCGAGCAAGCCGCGCGGCGAGGCCTGCAGCCCCCTAGCTTTCCCGCCCGACTCCCGCTATAGGCGCCGGCTTCCACTGCGACAGCCTTGGAATTGCGGGAGGCCGCCGTCGCTCCTCACGGAGCCGCGAACGCCGCTTGGACCGCTAAACTTGAAACAGAGTGAGTCACACCCATGGCCAAAAAGATTACCGGCTATATCAAGCTGCAGGTGCCGGCCGGCAAAGCCAACCCGTCGCCGCCGATCGGCCCGGCGCTCGGTCAGCGCGGCGTCAACATCATGGAATTCTGCAAGGCGTTCAACGCCAAGACGCAGGAGATGGAGAGCGGGATGCCGATCCCGACCGTCATCACCGTGTATGCCGACCGGTCGTTCACCTTCGACACCAAGACGCCGCCGGCGTCCTACCTCATCAAGAAGGCCGCCAACCTGAAGTCGGGTTCGGCGACGCCGGGCAAGGGCTCGGTCGGCAAGATCGCGCGCTCCAAGCTGCGCGAGATCGCCGAGCTGAAGATGAAGGACCTGAACGCCAACGACATCGACATGGCCACGCGCACCATCGAGGGCTCGGCCCGGTCGATGGGCCTCGAAGTGGTGGAGGGCTGAACATGGCCAAGCTGACCAAGAAGCAGAAGGCTCAGGCCGACGCCGTCAACCGCGAGAAGCTGTACGGCGTCGACGAGGCGCTGGGCATCGTCAAGGCAAACGCCACCTCGAAGTTCGACGAGACCGTCGAGGTCGCGATCAACCTCACCGTCGATCCGCGTCATGCGGACCAGATGGTCCGCGGCGTCGTCACGCTGCCCAAGGGCACCGGCAAGACCGTCCGCGTCGGCGTGTTCGCGCGCGGCCCCAAGGCCGATGAAGCGCGCGAAGCCGGGGCCGACGTCGTCGGCGCCGAGGACCTGCTCGAAATCGTCCAGGGCGGCACGATCGATTTCGATCGCTGCATCGCCACCCCGGACATGATGGGCCTCGTCGGCCGCCTCGGCAAGGTGCTGGGCCCCAAGGGCCTGATGCCGAACCCGAAGCTCGGCACGGTGACGATGAACGTCGGCGAAGCCGTCAAGGCGGCCAAGGGCGGCCAGGTCGAGTTCCGCGTCGAGAAGGCCGGCATCATCCACAGCGGCATCGGCAAGGTGTCGTTCCCGGCCGAGGATCTGAAGGCCAATTTCGACGCCTTCCTCGACGCGATCGTCAAGGCGCGTCCGTCGGGCGCCAAGGGCAAATATGTCGAGAAGATCGCGCTCTCCTCGACGATGGGCCCGGGCGTGAAGATCGATACCGCCGCGGCGCAGGGCCAGCCGGCCTGACGCGGGTCGGCCCGAAGCCGTCGCTTCGGTTCGCAGCGTAAAGGAAAGGGCCGGGGCGAAAGCTCCGGCCTTTTTCGCTCGGGGGGGGGCGAGCATCGACTATCCCTTGCCGTCAGCCCCGCGCAGGCGGGGACCCAGCCCGGCAACGAATCTGCCCGCTCCCGCGGGCGCCCTTTTCGTTGGACTGGGTCCCCGCCTGCGCGGGGATGACGGTATTGGAAGAGAGACCAGGGCGTTGTGGAGGAGGCCGCCCCGACCCTCTCCCCGGCGGGGAGAGGGCGCAAGAGGCCGCACCTCGCCCGCCCGGCTTGCCTCCACCGGCATCTTCGCCTATAGGCGCCGCTCGCCACGGGCCCGCCCGTGGCAGCCGTCCGAGATTGCCGGTGCCTTTCGGGGCTTAATGACCGCCTGCATGAGACGGGGAAAGATTTTGCCGGCCGGCCGGGCGTTCATTCGCGATCGCCGCTGCCCGCCGGGTCTGCTCAAGCGGTTTCGCCGCGTCGCGCAGTCATCCGACCCCTCGGACATAACCGTCCTCCCGTGCCTCCGGGCGGGGGAGGGCATAGTCGTCGGTCCGCCTGTCGCGGCCCGACAGAGGAGAGTGCATGGATCGAGCTGAAAAAGAACAGCTGGTTGCCAAGCTGAACGCAGTCTTCTCCGAGACGTCGGTTGTCGTGGTGACGCGCAACCTTGGCCTGACGGTTGCTCAGGTCAACGATCTCCGGGGACGGATGCGCGACGTCGGCGCCAGCTACAAGGTGGCCAAGAACCGCCTTGCTCGCATCGCGCTCGAGGGCACGGACTATGGCTCGCTCAGCGATATGCTGGTCGGGCCGACCGCGCTCGCCACGTCGACCGATCCGGTCGCCGCGGCGAAGGCGGCCGTGGCGTTCGCCAAGACGACCGACAAGTTCGAGATCGTCGGCGGCGCCATGGGATCGACCGTCCTCGACGTGAACGGGGTCAAGGCCCTGGCCGAACTGCCGTCGCTCGACGAACTGCGTGCGAAGATCATCGGGCTCGTCAACGCCCCGGCGACCAAGCTCGCGCAGCTCGCGAACGCCCCGGCGGCCAAGCTCGCGCGCGTGTTCGGCGCCTATGCCGAAAAAGACGCGGCGTAATTTTCACACCTGCTTGAGATAGGGGCCGCGGCCCCGAATTGGAGACTATACATGGCTGACCTTCAGAAGATCGTAGACGACCTTTCGGCGCTGACCGTCCTCGAGGCGGCGGATCTCGCCAAGATGCTCGAAGAGAAGTGGGGCGTCTCGGCCGCCGCGGCGGTTGCCGTGGCCGGTCCGGCCGCCGGCGGCGCTGCCGCTCCGGCCGCCGAAGAGAAGAGCGAGTTCGACGTGGTCCTCACCGGCGACGGTGGCAAGAAGATCAACGTCATCAAGGAAGTCCGCGCCATCACCGGCCTCGGTCTGACCGAAGCCAAGACGCTCGTCGAGTCGGCTCCCAAGGCCGTCAAGGAAGGCGTCAGCAAGGACGAGGCCGAGAAGCTCAAGAAGCAGCTCGAGGAAGCCGGCGCGACCGTCGAGCTCAAGTAAGCGACTCGCCCCGCTGAGGGGCGCGCGACTTACCCTTCGCGAAAGGGCACCCCGCAACCTACGACGTTGCGGGGAGCCTGGGCGGGGTTTCGGAACGAGGGCGGTCCCGCGCGGGGCCGCCCTTTTTCATGTCCAAAACGAAGTTACCGATTTGATAACCTTTTCGTGGGACCAAGGGCGCGGAGAGCAAGAAGATGAGCTCACGCACGCCCAATTCTGCCCCGGAGACCGGCCGTTCGCGCCGGGCCATCTGGCTGTGGGCGGCGGTGATCGGCCTGGTGTTCGGGCTGATCCAGTTCGGCCAGCCGCTCGAGGACGTGCTGCGCACCAGCCGCAACGCCGCGCATGCGCGCCAGGCGAGCGGCGACATCGTCATCGTCGCGGTCGACAACCGCAGCCTCGAAACGCTCGCCAGCTGGCCGTGGCCGCGTCACCGCTATGCGGCGCTCATCAACGAGCTGAACGAGCTCGACGCCAAGGAAATCGCCTTCGACATCGGCTTCTCGACCGGCGCCGATTCAGGCGAGGAACGGCTGCTGGTCGACGCGATCGAGCGCGCCAAGGGCAAGGTCGTGCTGCCGATCCGTCCGGTGCGCGACGCGGTGACCGGCCGCTGGCGCAACGTGCTGCCCGCCCCCGAACTCCGCCGGCAGGCGACGCTCGCCAGCATCTATGTGAAGTATAATTTCCAGTCGAAGGTCTGGAAGCTGCCCTACGGCATCACCAGCCAGGGCGTCGCCTATCCGGCGCTGTCCACCTATCTGGCGGGCCGCACGGGGCGCACCGGCGAGGTCTTCACCATCGATTATTCGACGCGTCTCGACTCGATCCCGGTGATCAGCGCGGTCGATCTGCTCGAAGGCAAGGTCGAGCGCGGCCGCATCGCCGGCAAGAGCGTGATCGTCGGCGCGACCGCGACCGAGGTCGCCAAGACCTATTTCATCCCCGGCACCGGCCAGGCGCCCGAGGTCTATCTGCACGTGCTCGGCGCCGAGACGCTGCGCCGCGGGCAGCCGGTCGAGCTCGGCTGGCTGATGCCGCTCGTCGCGGTGCTCGGCCTGCTCGCGGTCTACCAGTTCGTCGACAACCGCTGGCTGGCGCGGCTGGCGGTCGGCGGCGCGGCGCTCATCGTGTTCGTCCTGCCCTTCGCCGCCGAGGCTCGCCTGGTGTTCTTCGACGGGGTGCCGGCGATGGCGGCGCTGCTCATCGTCGTCGTCAACCGCTCGTGGACCGAGTTCCGCCAGTCGTACAAGGCGCGCGGCCTCACCAATCCGATCTCGGGGCTGCCCAACCTCAATGCGCTGCGCGAGGTCGAGACGCCGGGCGTGACGCTGGTCGCGGCGCGCGTCCACAATTTCGCCGAGATCACCTCGGCGCTGGCGCAGGGGGCCGAGAAGATCCTCGTCGACCAGATCGTCGCGCGCATCGGCATCGGCTTTGCCGGCGCCACCATCTACCAGGGCGACGAGGGCATCTTCGTCTGGCTCGTCGAGCGCGAGTCGATGAGCGATCTCGGCGACCAGCTCGAGGCGCTGCATGCGCTGTGCCGCACGCCGGTGGCGGTGGCGGGCGTCCACGTCGACCTCGTCGTCAGCTTCGGGGCCGACGCCGGCGACCGCGCGATCAACAGCCGCATCGGCAGCGCGCTGGTCGCCGCCGACGAGGCCGCCGCCGAAGGGTTGCGCTGGAAGGAGTTCGACGCCGCCAAGCTCAAGGACGCCGCCTGGAAGCTGTCGCTGCTCGGCCGCCTCGACACCGCGATCGACGACGGCGAAATGTGGGTCGCCTATCAGCCCAAGCTCGACCTCGCGACGCGCCGCATCGTCGGCGCCGAGGCGCTCGTCCGCTGGTCGCACCCCGAGAAGGGCGAGATCAGCCCGGCCGAGTTCATTCCGGCGGCCGAACAGCACAACCGCATCGAAAAGCTGACGGCGCACGTGCTCGAGGATGCGGTGCGCTCGACCGCGGCGATCAACGCGCGCGGCATCGACTTCAACATCGCGGTGAACCTGTCGGCGCGGCTGCTCGACAATTTCGACATCGTCGACCGGATTCGCGCGCTGCTGGCGCGCCACCGGCTGCCCGCCGCCAAGCTGACGCTCGAGGTGACCGAATCGGCGGCGATGAGCAGCAACACCCAGTCGTTCGAGGTGCTCGAGCGGCTGCGCGCGCTCGGAGTCAACATCTCGATCGACGATTATGGCACCGGTTTTTCAACCCTCGAATATCTCAAGAAAATCCCGGCGACCGAAATCAAGATCGACCGCGGCTTCGTGCGGATGATCGACCGCAGCCATTCGGACAAGCTGATGGTCAACTCGACGATCCAGCTCGCGCACTCGCTCGGCCGCAAGGTGGTGGCCGAAGGCGTCGAATCGGAGGAAATACTCGAGGCGCTGGCGGCAATGGGCTGCGACGATGCGCAAGGATTCCTCATCGCCCGCCCGATGAAGCTGCGCGCGCTCCTCAAGACCTTGATTCTGGAATACCGTAGAATTGCTGCATAAGCCGAGTGAAGAAGGCGCTGTAACTCCCTGTTAACCATTAAACTCTTGTTAACCACCTTCGTTAAGCATAAGTTTTGATTCGACTGCAGCGCCCACACCGGGCGTGCGTCGGTCGAAAGGGAAACTTATGGATCGTAAAGTTCTGCGTCCGGGCACGACCCGGTGGAGCTTCTGGGATTGGCTTCTCGGCGGCGGCGTCAACTAAGGCGCCGTCGACGAAAGTCGAACTGGATGGGGAGCCCCGGCCGCAAGGCCGGGGTTCTTCCATTGAAGGCGGGGTCGTTACTGCATCGTTCGTTGCGCTGGCGCATTTTTGCCGCCCCGCGACAAAAACGGCCTCGACGAATCCCGGTCCACCCCCTATATCGCCGTTTCCGAATTTAGCAGGCCGCCGCGCGCAAGCGTCTGGCAGCCGCCGCTTCGGCCCTACGAGAAACGACCTGCGTTGCGCACGGGTCGAACGGATGGGGGGCCTGGAAGCGGACTAGACGACGCATCGAACTGTGGTTTCCCAGGGCCGGGGAACCGCAGTTTTTCGTGTCGTTCGCATGGCCGCGTAGCATCTCGTCCGTCGGCGAGAGGCACGACGGAGGGTCCGGATGCGTAACGCCGGATCATAGCACAAGGCTCCCGCCGGTGAAACGCCGGCACGATGGATCACAGCAGCGAGGCGCTATTTCATGGCAACCCAGGCGATGTCGTTCACGGGGCGCAAGCGCATCCGCAAGACCTTCGGCCATATTTCCGAAGTCGTGCAGATGCCGAACCTCATCGAGGTTCAGCGCGAATCCTACGAGCAGTTCCTCCGCTCGCGTCCCGACGACGGCTATGTCTCCGGTCTCGAGAAGACGCTGCGGTCGGTCTTCCCGATCCGCGACTTCGCCGGCACCGCCGAACTCGATTTCGTCCATTATGAGCTCGAAGAGCCCAAGTACGACATCGACGAGTGCCGCCAGCGCGGCATCACCTTCGCCGCGCCGATGCGCGTGACGCTGCGCCTCATCGTGTTCGAGGTCGATCCCGATACCGAAGCCCGCTCGGTGCTCGATATCAAGGAGCAGGACGTCTACATGGGCGACATGCCGCTGATGACGCCGAACGGCACGTTCATCGTCAACGGCACCGAGCGCGTCATCGTCAGCCAGATGCACCGTTCGCCGGGCGTGTTCTTCGATCACGATCGCGGCAAGACGCACGCCTCGGGCAAGTTCCTGTTCGCGGCGCGCGTGATCCCGTACCGCGGCTCGTGGCTCGACTTCGAGTTCGACGCCAAGGACATCGTCAACGTCCGCATCGACCGCAAGCGCAAGCTGCCGGTGACGACGCTGCTCTATGCGCTCGGCATGCACTCGGAAGAGATCGTCAACGCCTTCTACGGCCGCGTCGCCTGGGTGCGCGCCAAGGATGGCTGGAAGGTTCCCTTCGAGGCCGACCAGTGGCGCGGGTCGAAGCCGACCTTCGACGTCGTCAACGGCGAGAGCGGCGAGGTCGTGTTCCCGGCCGGCCAGAAGATCACGCCGCGCGGCGCGCGCAAGGCGCAGACCGACGGCCTCAAGGAGCTGCTGATCCCGACCGACGAGATCTTCGGGCGCTACGCGGCGTTCGACATGATCAACGAGTCGACCGGCGAGATCTACATCGAGGCGGGCGACGAGCTGTCGGCCGCCAACCTCGAGAAGCTCGACGCCGCCGGCTTCGACCGGATCGAGCTGCTCGACATCGATCACGTCAACGTCGGCCCGTGGATCCGCAACACGCTGATGGCCGACAAGGTCGAGGAGCGCGATCATGCGCTCGCCGAGATCTATCGCGTCATGCGCCCCGGCGAGCCGCCGACGCGCGAGACCGCGGAAGGCATGTTCTACGGCCTGTTCTTCGACGCCGAGCGCTATGATCTGTCGGCCGTCGGCCGCGTGAAGATGAACATGCGCCTCGACCTCGATGCCGAGGACACCTTCACCACGCTGCGCCAGGAGGACATCCTCGCGGTCGTGAAGACGCTCGTCGACCTGAAGGACGGCAAGGGCGAGATCGACGACATCGACAACCTCGGCAACCGTCGCGTGCGGTCGGTCGGCGAGCTGCTCGAGAACCAGTATCGCGTCGGCCTGCTCCGCATGGAGCGCGCCGTGAAGGAGCGCATGAGCTCGGTCGACATCTCGACCGTCATGCCCAACGATCTGATCAACGCCAAGCCCGCGGTCGCCGCGGTGCGCGAGTTCTTCGGTTCGTCGCAGCTCTCGCAGTTCATGGACCAGACCAACCCGCTCTCCGAAGTGACGCACAAGCGTCGCGTCTCGGCGCTCGGGCCGGGCGGTCTCACCCGCGAGCGCGCCGGCTTCGAGGTCCGCGACGTCCATCCGACGCACTATGGCCGCATCTGCCCGATCGAGACGCCGGAAGGCCCGAACATCGGCCTGATCAACAGCCTCGCGACCTTCAGCCGCGTCAACAAATACGGCTTCATCGAGACGCCGTACCGCAAGGTCGACGGCAACCGCGTCACCGACGACGTCGTCTATCTGTCGGCGATGGAAGAGGCCAAGCACACGATCGCGCAGGCCAACGCCCAGGTCGACGACAAGGGCATGCTCGTCGAGGATCTGATCTCGGCACGCGAGGCCGGCGAGTTCCTGATGGCGCCGCGCGATCACATCACGCTGATGGACGTGTCGCCCAAGCAGCTCGTCTCGGTCGCCGCGTCGCTGATCCCGTTCCTCGAGAACGACGACGCCAACCGCGCGCTGATGGGCTCGAACATGCAGCGCCAGGCCGTGCCGCTCATCCAGGCCGAGGCGCCGTTCGTCGGCACCGGCATGGAAGGCACCGTGGCGCGTGACTCGGGCGCCGCGATCGGCGCGCGCCGCACCGGCATCGTCGACCAGGTCGACGCCAGCCGCATCGTCATCCGCGCCACCGAGGACGTGGAGTCGGGCAAGTCGGGCGTCGACATCTACACGCTGATGAAGTTCCAGCGTTCGAACCAGTCGACCTGCATCAACCAGCGTCCGCTGGTGAAGGTCGGCGATATCGTCCGCAAGGGCGACATCATCGCCGACGGCCCGTCGACCGAGCTCGGCGAGCTGGCGCTCGGGCGCAACGCGCTCGTCGCGTTCATGCCGTGGAACGGCTACAACTACGAGGATTCGATCCTCATCTCGGAGCGCATCGTCAAGGACGACGTGTTCACCTCGATCCACATCGAGGAGTTCGAGGTCATGGCCCGCGACACCAAGCTCGGGCCGGAGGACATCACCCGCGACATCCCCAACGTCGGCGAGGAAGCGCTGCGCAACCTCGACGAGGCGGGCATCGTCTACATCGGCGCCGAGGTCGAGCCGGGCGACATCCTGGTCGGCAAGATCACGCCGAAGGGCGAGAGCCCGATGACGCCGGAGGAAAAGCTTCTCCGCGCGATCTTCGGCGAGAAGGCCTCCGACGTCCGCGATACCTCGCTGAAGCTGCCGCCGGGCGTCTCGGGCACCATCGTCGGCGTGCGCGTGTTCAACCGCCACGGCATCGACAAGGACGAGCGCGCGCTCGCCATCGAGCGCGAGGAGATCGAACGCCTCGCGAAGGATCGCGAGGACGAACGCGCCATTCTCGACCGCGCCACCTATGCGCGTCTGCGCGACGCGCTGATCGGCCAGGAGGTCGCCTCGGCGCCGAAGGGCATCAAGAAGGGCGCGGTCATCGACGCGGCGATGCTCGACGACAATCCGCGTCGCGACTGGTGGAAGTTCGCCATCGCCGACGACGTCCGCCAGGCCGACAACGAGGCGCTCCAGAACCAGTGGCAGGAGGCGCAGAAGAGCCTCGAGCGCCGCTTCGAGGAGAAGGTCGAGAAGCTGCAGCGCGGCGACGAGCTGCCGCCGGGCGTGCTCAAGATGGTCAAGGTCTTCGTCGCGGTGAAGCGCAAGCTGCAGCCGGGCGACAAGATGGCCGGCCGTCACGGCAACAAGGGCGTCATCTCGCGCATCCTGCCGATCGAGGACATGCCGTTCCTCGAGGACGGGACGCATGTCGACATCGTGCTCAATCCGCTGGGCGTGCCGTCGCGCATGAACGTCGGGCAGATCTTCGAGACGCACCTCGGCTGGGCCGCGCGCGGCCTCGGCCGGCAGATCTCGGCGATGCTCGAGGACATCCACGCCAAGGGCTTCGGCGACGGGCAGGCGAACACGCTGCGCACCCGCCTGGGCACCATCTACGGCGAGCAGCATGCCGACGAGATCGCGGCGCTGTCCGACGAGCAGATGGCCGAGATGGCGTCGAACCTGTGCGCCGGCGTGCCGATGGCGACCCCGGTGTTCGACGGCGCCCGCGAAGCCGACGTGTCGGCGATGCTGGAGCTGGCGGGTCTCGATGCCTCGGGTCAGGTCGAGCTCTTCGACGGCCGCACCGGCGAGCAGTTCGACCGCAAGGTCACCGTCGGCTACATCTACATGCTGAAGCTGCACCACCTCGTCGACGACAAGATCCACGCCCGCTCGATCGGACCGTACAGCCTCGTCACCCAGCAGCCGCTGGGCGGCAAGGCGCAGTTCGGCGGCCAGCGCTTCGGCGAGATGGAGGTCTGGGCGCTCCAGGCCTATGGCGCGGCGTACACGCTCCAGGAGATGCTGACGGTGAAGTCCGACGACGTCGTCGGCCGCACCAAGGTCTACGAGGCGATCGTCAAGGGCGACGACACCTTCGAGGCCGGCATTCCGGAGTCGTTCAACGTGCTCGTCAAGGAAATGCGCTCGCTGGGCCTCAACGTCGAACTTCAGAACGCCGAAGTCACCGACGACGCTGCCTGATCATGCCGCTTCGGCCGGTGCGATCCCCTGAGGGGACGCGCCGGCCGCGACGGCCCCGCCATCCCGGCGGCATGTGAATTTTGAGAAGTAAGGACTGGCTATGAACCAGGAACTCATGAACTTCTTCAACCCGGCGGCGAAGCCGGAGACGTTCGATCGCATCCAGATCGCGATCGCGTCGCCGGAGCGGATCCGCTCGTGGTCGTTCGGCGAGATCAAGAAGCCGGAAACCATCAACTACCGGACCTTCAAGCCCGAGCGCGACGGCCTGTTCTGCGCGCGCATCTTCGGTCCGATCAAGGATTACGAATGCTTGTGCGGCAAGTACAAGCGCATGAAGTACAAGGGAATCGTCTGCGAGAAATGCGGCGTCGAGGTCACCGTCTCGAAGGTCCGCCGCGAGCGCATGGGCCATATCGAGCTCGCCGCGCCGGTCGCGCACATCTGGTTCCTGAAGTCGCTGCCGAGCCGCATCGGCATGCTCCTCGACATGCCGCTCAAGGATCTCGAGCGCGTGCTCTATTTCGAGCAATATGTCGTGATCGAGCCGGGTCTGACCTCGCTCAAGAAGTTCCAGCTGCTCACCGAGGATGAGCTGATGGAGCAGCAGGAGCTGTTCGGCGAGGACGCCTTCACCGCCGGCATCGGCGCCGAGGCGATCCGCAAGCTGCTCGAGGATCTCGACCTCGAAGGCGAGATGGTGATCCTCAAGGAAGAGCTGGCGACCACCAAGTCGGAGCTCAAGCCCAAGAAGATCATCAAGCGGATGAAGATCGTCGAGAGCTTCATCGAATCGGGCAACCGCCCCGAATGGATGATCCTCCAGGTCGTCCCGGTGATCCCGCCCGAGCTGCGCCCGCTGGTGCCGCTCGACGGCGGCCGCTTCGCGACGTCGGATCTCAACGATCTCTATCGCCGCGTCATCAACCGCAACAACCGCCTCAAGCGGCTCATCGAGCTGCGCGCGCCCGACATCATCGTCCGCAACGAGAAGCGCATGCTTCAGGAAGCGGTCGACGCGCTGTTCGACAACGGCCGCCGCGGCCGTACGATCACCGGCGCCAACAAGCGCCCGCTCAAGTCGCTGTCCGACATGCTCAAGGGCAAGCAGGGCCGCTTCCGTCAGAACCTGCTCGGCAAGCGCGTCGACTATTCGGGCCGCTCGGTCATCGTGACCGGCCCCGAGCTCAAGCTGCATCAATGCGGCCTGCCCAAGAAGATGGCGCTCGAGCTGTTCAAGCCGTTCATCTACTCGCGCCTCGACGCCAAGGGTCTGTCGATGACCCTCAAGCAGGCGAAGAAGTGGGTCGAAAAGGAGCGCAAGGAAGTCTGGGACATCCTCGACGAGGTGATCCGCGAGCATCCGGTGATGCTCAACCGCGCCCCGACGCTCCACCGTCTCGGCATCCAGGCGTTCGAGCCGGTGCTGATCGAGGGCAAGGCGATCCAGCTTCACCCGCTGGTCTGCTCGGCGTTCAACGCCGACTTCGACGGCGACCAGATGGCCGTGCACGTCCCGCTGAGCCTCGAGGCGCAGCTGGAATGCCGCGTCCTGATGATGTCGACCAACAACATCCTGTCGCCCGCCAACGGTAAGCCGATCATCGTGCCGTCGCAGGACATGGTGCTCGGTCTCTATTATCTGTCGATGGAGCGTCAGGAGCATACGCCCGAGTTCCAGGAGATGCCCGACGGCACGAAGCACGAGAAGCTTCAGATGTTCTCGGACATCACCGAGGTGCATCAGGCGCTCGCCGCCAAGGCGGTCACGCTGCACACGCGCATCATCAGCCGGGTGCCGCAGACCGACGAGGAAGGCCGCACCTACATGAAGCGCGCCGTCACCACGCCGGGCCGCATGCTGCTCGGCGAGACGCTGCCCAAGTCGCACAAGGTGCCGTTCGAGACCGTCAACCGCCTCCTCACCAAGAAGGAGATCGGCGACGTCATCGATACCGTCTACCGTCACACCGGCCAGAAGGAGACGGTGCTGTTCGCCGACGCCATCATGGCGCTGGGCTTCCGCCACGCGTTCCAGGCCGGCATCAGCTTCGGCAAGGATGACATGATCATCCCCGAAGAGAAGACGCCGATGGTCGACGAGACGCGCGCGCTCGTGAAGGATTACGAGCAGCAGTATCAGGACGGCCTCATCACGCAGGGCGAGAAGTACAACAAGGTCGTCGACGCCTGGGCGCGCTGCGGCGATCGTGTCGCCGACGCGATGATGAAGCAGATCAGCTCGCGCCGCATCGGCGACGACGGCCGCGAGAAGCAGATCAACTCGATCTACATGATGGCGCACTCGGGCGCCCGTGGTTCGCAGGCGCAGATGAAGCAGCTCGCCGGCATGCGCGGCCTCATGGCCAAGCCGTCGGGCGAGATCATCGAAACGCCGATTATCTCGAACTTCAAGGAAGGCCTGACCGTCCTCGAATATTTTAACTCGACCCACGGCGCCCGCAAGGGCCTCGCGGACACCGCGTTGAAGACCGCGAACTCGGGTTACCTGACGCGTCGTCTCGTCGACGTCAGCCAGGACTGCGTCGTGATCGAAGAGGATTGCGGCACCGAGAAGTTCCTGAAGATGGCGGCGATCGTCGAGGGCGGTTCCACGATCGTCTCGCTCGGCGAGCGCATCCTCGGCCGCACCACGGCGGAGGACGTGATCGATCCGAAGACCAACGAGACGATCGTCGTCTCGGGCTCGCTGCTGTCGGAAGCCGAAACCGCGCAGATCGAAAAGGCCGGCGTCGTGTCGGTCAAGATCCGCTCGCCGCTGGTCTGCGAGACGGTGCAGGGCGTCTGCTCGCAATGCTACGGCCGCGATCTCGCCCGCGGTACGCCGGTCAACGCCGGCGAGGCGGTCGGCGTCATCGCCGCCCAGTCGATCGGCGAGCCCGGCACCCAGCTCACCATGCGGACGTTCCACATCGGTGGCGCGGCGCAGGTCAGCGAGCAGTCGACGCTCGAATCGCCGGTCGACGGTACCGTCAAGTACAAGAGCATGACGACGCTCCAGGACAGCCGCGGCCGCATCATCGGCATGATGCGCAACGGCGAATTGGCGATCGTCGACATGGACGGCCGCGAGCGGTCGGTTCACCGTCTGCCGTTCGGCGCGACGCTGCTCCATCTGGACGGCGCCACCGTGTCGAAGGGCGATCGTCTCGCCGAATGGGATCCGTACACGCTCCCGGTGATCACCGAGAAGTCGGGCACCGTGAAGTATCAGGACCTCATCGAGGGCGTGACGATGTCGGAGAACGTCGACGAGGCGACCGGCATCACCAACAAGGTGGTCGTCGAGTTCCGCTCGGGCGGCAAGAAGGAGCACGCCGATCTGCGTCCGCGCATCACGCTGCTCGACGAAGCCTCGGGTGAGAGCGGCCGCTACCTGCTGTCGGTCGACGCCATTCTGTCGGTCAACGACGGCGACAAGGTGCACGCCGGCGACGTCATCGCGCGTATTCCGCGCGAGGCGGCGAAGACGCGCGACATCACCGGCGGTCTGCCGCGCGTCGCCGAGCTGTTCGAGGCGCGCAAGCCCAAGGACAATGCGGTGATCGCCAAGATCGATGGCCGCGTCGAATTCGGCAAGGATTACAAGACTAAGCGTCGCGTGATCCTGCGTCCGGACGATGCGTCGCTCGAGCCGGTCGAATATATGGTTCCCAAGGGCCGTCACATCACCGTGCAGGAAGGCGACTTCATCAAGCGCGGCGATTACCTGATCGACGGCAACCCGGATCCGCACGATATCCTCGACGTGCTCGGCATCGAGCCGCTCGCCGAATATCTCGTGGCGGAAATCCAGGAGGTCTATCGACTGCAGGGCGTGAAGATCAACGACAAGCACATCGAGGTGATCGTTCGCCAGATGCTGCAGAAGGTCGAGATCACCAAGTCGGGCGGCACCACCCTGCTCGTCGGCGAACAGGTCGACTTCGAGGAGATGAACGAGATCAACGCCAAGGCGGCGCTCGAAGGCGGCGAACCCGCCGAGGGCAAGCCGATCCTGCTCGGCATCACCAAGGCGTCGCTGCAGACCCGCAGCTTCATCTCGGCGGCGTCGTTCCAGGAGACCACCCGCGTCCTCACCGAGGCGGCGGTCCAGGGCAAGATCGATACGCTCACCGGTCTCAAGGAGAACGTCATCGTCGGCCGCCTCATCCCCGCCGGTACCGGCGCGGCGATGAACCGCCTGCGCGTGACGGCCACCTCGCGCGACGCGGCGATCCGCGCCTCGCAGAAGCCGGTCGTCGCCGAGACGGTCGAGGTCCCGGCCGAGCTGGCGGCGCCCAAGAGCCCGCTCGCCGAGGTTCAACCCGACGCGTAAGCGAAGCGCCGAGAGGCGAAGAAAAGGCCCCGCCGGAGCGATCCGGCGGGGCCTTTTTGTTGGGTCAACTTATCCTCCGCTTGCAGGGGAGGATTGGGCGCTAGAGCGCGTTCGGTTTAGTTGCACGCGTACCCGGCGTGGCGAAGATAGTTTGCGCACTCGGTTGGTGAGAAGCGATCGAGAAGATCGCCGATGCGTCGCCATGTGTCGTGGATGGTTCGCTCGTCGGCCTTGCGCAGGAGCGCTTTGAGCT
>JASBUR010000061.1 GCA_030147805.1 Sphingomonadaceae bacterium | reverse complement strand
TGATTGACAAGTCGCGCCGCCAAGGCGCGGGTCATCTACGGGGGAGATTGCGTTCATGGCCGCCGATTTCGCCTTGCCTGCGGACCAGGCCCCCCCCAGCGTTCCGGCGCCGGCGCCGGCGCCGAGCTGGAGCGAGATCTTCCGCGCCATCCGCCACCCGCGCATGCTCGCGGTAGCGCTGCTCGGCTTCGGTTCGGGGCTGCCCTATCTGCTGACCAGCCTGACGCTCGGCTACTGGCTGCGGCAGGAGGGGATCGCGCTGGCGACGATCGGCTTCATCTCCTGGGTCGGCATGGTCTATTCGTTCAAGGTGCTGTGGGCGCCGATGGTCGACCAGGTCGACCTGCCGCTGCTCGGCCGCTGGCTCGGCCGCCGCCGGGCCTGGATCGTGCTGGCGCAGGTCGTGGTCGCCGGCGGCCTGATCGGCATGGGCATCGCCGGCCCGACCGCCGACCTGTCGGTGTTCGCCGCCTTTGCGGTGCTGACCGCCTTCGCCTCGACGGTGCAGGACATCTCGATCTCGGCCTGGCGTATCGAAACCGCGCAGAGCCGCTCGGATCTGGCGCTGCTCGCCGCGGTGTTCCAGATCGGCCACCGCGTGGCCTTCGTCGTCTCCGACGCGCTGATCCTCATCGCCGCCGCCTTCATCGGCTGGCCGCTGTCCTACGTCACGCTCGGCGTCGCGATGAGCATCGGCCTTACCGGCGCGCTGCTCGCCAAGGAGCCGGCACGGCGGGTGTTCGCCACCGCCTCGATGGCGGGGCGCGGGCTCGCGGCGCGCGTCACCAACGCCTTCATCGAGCCCTTCCTCACCTTCTTCCGCGTCCACGGCAAGGCCGCCACGCTGATCCTCGCGATGGTCGGCACCTACCGGCTGACCGACATGATGATGGTGCCGATGATGGCGCCCTTCTACGTCGATCTCGGGCTGCCGACCGCGCAGATCGGCACGATCCGCGGCACCTTCGGCATGGTCGGGACGGTCGGCGGCGTCGCGCTCGGCGGGCTGCTCGCGGTGCGCTGGGGGCTCGAGCGCACGCTCGTCGTCGGCTCGATCGTCGCGCCGATCACCAATTTCACCTATGTCGCGCTGTGCCTGTGGCCGGGCGGGCCGCCGTTCGAGGTGGTCGGCGCCGTCGTGCTCATCGAGAATCTCGCCACCGGCTTCGCCGGCGCGGCGGGCGTCGCCTATATGTCGGCGCTCGTCGGTCTCGGCTTCGCGGCGACGCAGTTCGCGCTGCTCGCCAGCGTCCAGTCGATGCTCGGCAAGTTCATCCGCGGCTTCTCGGGGGCCGCGGTCGAATGGCTCGGCACCAGCTTCGCGCTGATGGAGGCCTATGCGGTCTATTTCGTGTTCACCGCGCTGCTCGGCCTGCCGGCGATCCTGCTGTCGATCCTCTGCGCCCGCCGCCGGCTGAGCAGCGTCACCGACGTCTGACGCGCCGCGCTCAGGGCGGCGGCGGCAGGACGAGGTCGCGGATTGACGCGATCACCGCCTCCGCCTTGTAGGGCTTCTTGAACAGCCGGCTCCCGTCGACCAGCCGCGGTGAATCGTCGGTAAAGCCGGTGGTATAGACCACCGGGATCCCGGGACGCAGGTCGCGCGCGCGTTCGGCCAGCTGCCAGCCGTCGATGCTGCCCGGCATGCGGATGTCGGTGAACAGCAGGTCGACGTCGCAGCCGCCCTCGAGGAGCGCCAGCGCGGTGGCGCCATCGGCGGCTTCGACGACGGCATAGCCCGCATCCTCGAGTTCGAGGACGATGGTGTCGCGGACGAGCGGCTCGTCCTCGACGACGAGGATGGTCGGGCCGCGATCGGGCGTCGTCTGCGTCATCGCCATTTCAGCCTCCGGCCCGCGGCAGGTAGAGCCGCACCGTCGTACCGACCCCGACATCGCTCTTCAGCGTGATGTGCCCGTTCGACTGGCGGACGAAGCCGTAGACCTGGCTCAGGCCCAGGCCCGTGCCCTGGCCGATCGGCTTGGTCGTGAAGAAGGGGTCGAAGGCGCGCTCGACGACGTCGGGCGGCATGCCGACGCCGGTGTCGCTGACCTCGATCAGCACATGGTCGCCCGCGGCGGGCCCGTCGTCGGGGGCATCGCCGGCGGCGACGTTGCGCACCGTTACGCGCAGCGTGCCGCCGCCGGGCATGGCCTGCTGCGCGTTGACTGCCAGATTCACCAGCGCGTTTTCGGTCTGGTTGCGGTCGGCGACGATGCGCCAGCCGTCCGGCTGGACGTCGATGGCGATGTCGACCGTCTGGCCGAGCGTTCGCTCGAGCATCGAGGCGACGTCGCGCACCACCGCTTCGGGGTCGAGCGGCGTCGGCTGCAACGGCTGGCGCCGCGCGAAGCTCAGCAGCTGGTCGACCAGCGCCGCCGCGCGCTCGCCGCCGGCGATCGCCGCGTCTAGCGTCTTGTGCAGCCGCGCGTCGCCGGCATCGGCGAGCCGGCGGGCGCGGTCGAGATTGGCGAGGACCACCGTCAGCATGTTGTTGAAGTCGTGCGCGACGCCGCCCGACATCTGGCCGAGCGCCTCCATCTTCTGCGCCTGGCGCAGCATCTCCTCGGCGCGCAGGCGCTCGGTCGTCTCGCGGCGCAGCGCCTCGATCGCCGCGTCGCGCTCGGCGATGCGCATCCGCAGATCGTCGTTGACGCGCTGCAGCTGCGCCGGCGAGGGCAGGGCGATGGCGCGCGGCAGCAGCGGCCAGAGCGCGATGGCGGTCACCACCGAGGCGATCGCGGTGAGCGCCTTGATGATCGCCTCGACGCCATAGTCGGGGTTCCACAGCGTCCAGATGGCGAAGAAATGCGTCAGCCCGCACGCCATGATGAAGACGGCGAACATCCACACCACCCAGCCGAACTGGACGTCGCGGCGCTTGGCCATGAAATAGGCGAGCGCGAAGGGGATCGAGAAATAGCTGACGCCGATCAGCGTGTCGGACACGACATGCGTCCAGATCAGCTCGGGCTGCCATTGCAGGCAATAGCCGTGCGGCGCGAAGCGTTCGGTCTCGATCAGCCGGCGCAGATAGTCGATCATCCAGGTCCCCCGGTCGTCGATGTGCAACCTGCCAGCTTCCGGCGCGGCTGTAACGCGGATTGCGCTCAGTCGCCCAAACCGGCGGCGCTGATCCGGCGCCGCCGCGGCGCATCAATCGTGACCTCGATCTTCCCGACATCGGCGCGCGATATCGTCTCCGTCGGCGACGGGCGCGGCCTTCCACCTGTCGCTCCGCCGCGCGCCACCCTATCTAGGGCCGGTATGCGACCTGGAATGAACCGTCCGCTGCTTGCGATCCCGATCGCCCTGGCGCTGGGCGCTGCCGCCTGTTCGGACCCCGAGCCCGTGCCCGACAGGCGCACCGGCAGCGCCGTCGCCGAGGCCGCGCGGCCGCCGGCGGCCGAGCCGGGGCGGCTGCGGCCGACGATCGCGAGCAACTACCAGGGCGAGTTCGCCGCGGTGCCCTCGGACCCCGACGCCTCCTACCGCGTGCTCGCCAACGACGCGCTGCCCGGCGGCACGCGCCAGGTCGTGAGCCGCCGCGACGGCCGCGACGGCACGCGCTACGTCCGCTGGGAGATCGACTGCGCCGGCGGCAGCTATCGCCGCCTCGGCGACGGGCCGTCGGTCGACCGCGCGCTCGACGACCTGCCCGAGATCGCGCCGCCGGCACCGATGACCGGAGAGCCGATCGCCGCCGATCTCGCGCGCTACGCCTGTCCGGCCTAGCCGCGCGGCGCGCCCCTCACCGCGTCGCCGGCCAGTCGGGCTCGGGCGCGCCGCGCGTCTTCCACAGCGAATAGCCGATGCCGCCGGCGATCAGCCCGAGCGTCACGCCGAGGCTGAGCAGCGGCGGGAATTTCGCGCCGCCCATCAGGAAATCGGCGACGAAGATCTTGGCGCCGATGAAGATCAGCACCAGCGCCAGCGCATATTTGAGATAGTGGAAGCGGTGCACCATCGCCGCGAGCGCGAAATAGAGCGCGCGCAGGCCCAGGATCGCCATGATGTTCGAGCTGTAGACGATGAAGGTGTCGGTGGTGATCGCGAAGATCGCCGGCACCGAATCGACCGCGAACACCAGGTCGGCGAGGTTGATCACCACCAGCGCCAGCAACAGCGGCGTCGCCGCGGTCACCAGCTTGCCCGTCCGCGCATCGGGCACGCGCACGAAGAAATGCTGGCCGTGCAGCTCGGGCGTCACCCGCATGTGGCGTGCGATGAACGTCACCGCCGGGTTCGCCGCCACGTCCATCGGCTGGTCGCCGGCGAACAGCATCTTCACCCCCGTCGCGATGAGGAAGGCGGCGAAGAGGTAGAGCACCCAATACCATTGCTGCACGACCGCGGCGCCGACGCCGATCATGAGGCCGCGCAGCACGATCACCGCGACGATGCCCCACAGCAGCGCGCGATACTGGTACATCCGCGGAATGGCGAAATAGGTGAAGATCAGGCTGATCACGAAGACATTGTCGATCGACAGCGCCTTTTCGATGAAGAAGCCGGTGTAATATTTGAGCCCGAGGTCGGCGCCTTTGGCGTGCCAGACCCACAGGCCGAACAGCAGCGCGACGCCGATGTAGAAGGCGGAGAGCTTGAGGCTCTCGGCGATGCCCATCTCGCGGTCCTCCGTGTGGAGCACCCCGAGGTCGAACGCGGTCAGCGCGACGACCAGCGTGAGGAACGCCAGCCAGAACCACACCGGCGTGCCGAGCCACAGCGTGGTGAGCAGCTCGATCATGCGGCGCCTCCGCGGCGGCGGGGAACGGGGCGGGGGGCCGGCCGCACTGGCACGGGGAGGGGCGGTGGCAGGAGCGGCGGCAGGAAGGCGGACGCGGCGCGGTGCGCGTCATCCGCGGCGAAGCGAAGGGTCATGTCGGGCTCTCGTCTGGCTGGCAGGGGGTGCCGGCCGGACCGCGCGGAGTGGGGGGCGCGACCCGGCCGGCGGCGCGCGCCCTCAGGCGGGGGTGAGACGCGGCGCGCGCGAGCGGGTGAGGCGGTCCTTGATCGCCAGCTTGAGCTTCTTCAGCCGCCGCAACCGGAACGGGTCGGGCGCGCGGGCGGCCTGCTCGCGCGCGACCTCGCGCGCCAGGCGGTCATGGATCAGTCGCAGTCGCAGAAAGGCAAGATCGGCCATGCGGGCTCTCCTCGTCGCGAGTTTCCTCAACGAGGGCGCTGTCGCCGGCGCAGTCCGGTAGCGTCGACCGGACCCAAGCATCGAGCACCCTCGATGCGGTCCGACATCACGACGCCCGAAGGTCCGTCGTCAGAGGGGCCCGGCCCGCACGATCGCCGAGATTGGAACGGGGGCGGTGCGGTTCAAGGGGGCGATCGCCATAAAAATGCATATGGCTTTGCCAAGGCGGACTCTGCTCGCCAGTGGAAGGAAAGCGAGAGTCAGCGCACCGGATGCAACAGCATATGCAGAACTTCTCGAGCAGATAAAATTATCCAGAAAGGGGGGGGGTGACGTTTAGGTTAATGGTAATAGCAGTAAAGCTTAAACCGATTTGCTTAAATGATGTCTATTTCTTAGCTAATATATCTCTCGATTTAGTCGCTAGATTGTACCTGTAAACGTCCCCGCGAGCGCGCATAAATCCGACCGCTTTCGCGAACGCTATCTCTGCTTCGGCGGCATCGGAGTAAGATCTGCAGCGAATGTTTACCTCCCGCGTCGGACCGAGATCCACAGTCAAAAGCTCTTTAAAGCTTTGGCGCGCTTCCTGTTCAGTAGAAAACGCAACCGACGAAAAGAACCAGCCGCCGTCTTGCATAGACGCTACTGCTTGGCACCAAATATGTTGAGCTGACGATGCTGCGGGGGAGGGAGATTGGAAAAGGACGAGGGCCAAAAATTGAAATAGCATATCAACCTCTAAATTACGATCGGGTCAAATGTGCATATGCGCCATTTGAAAATGTAGAATCGGGCCGAACTTCTATTCACTTTCGCCGTCGGGGAGGAAATGTTGACCTTCTCACCGATTTGGCGGCGCGTCAGCCGCTTGACGGTTGATGACGCTGGCGGGGGCGAAGGCCCAACTGTAGCCATCTTGAATATCAGTCAGCGGGAGCCGAGGCGGGCTCCCTGCTACCGGGAAGCCATCCGTGACCGCACGTCCGTCCTGCGTGACGCCGGACACTCGCACAAATGCCCAAGCTGCTCCTAGAGCGGGATCGAGAAGCGCCCGCATCGCGGCGGGCGGAAAGCTGTATCGACCGTTCTGGGCTGGCGTCCCGGCAAAGCGAGCGGTAGGCGTTGCGGCGCGGGAATCTGGGAAAAGCTGGAGTTCGACCGCGGTGATCTGACGATAGCATTTGGGTTGCGTACAGCCATCGATGACGCCGATCTCGCCGCTCAACTGCGGCCGTTCGTCTATCTTCAATTCGCACTCATAATGCCCGGCCATCGGTTCGAGCCACGGCGTGTGCGCTCGGCACGGCAAATAGAGGCCGCCGGCACGAAGTATGTTGATGCCGCGCTGTGCTTCGACGCGCCAGATCGAGGAGTTCGGGGTGCCGTAGTCCTGCATCTGCACCTCTGCATCGGCGTCCACGACCCGGCGGAGGACATCGAGCCACCCTCGCCGAGCGGCCTGCAAGGCGCTGCGCTTCGAGTCGCAAAATCTCGGATCCGCCAGCGCCTTGACGATCCGCCTGCCGACCGCGGTGGGGCCCTCGGTCCTACCGCCGAGTTGCGCGTGAGCCCGCTTGATCTCCGGGTCCAGGCGCCATTTGATGGCGCTCGCGGCTCGCGCAAGGCCGCATGGAAGCGCTTCAGGCTCAGCGGTCAAAGCGATAAAGGCTGCCGCAGACAGCTGCGCTGCGACCTCAGCTTTTTTTACGTCCGTGCAGGACGCAAGGGCCGACTGACGGCCCGCCTGCCTCGCCGCGTCGTGGGTCGGCTCGGTCATGCCTTGGCCGTGGAAGACCTCCGAAAGGAGGATCTCGAGCGTCTCGGCCGCCTTCTGCCGGAAGACTCCTTCGGTCGGGCAACGACGCAACCAAGTCGAAGCCATCGCATATTGGCCGAGCTGCTGTCTCCAGGCGGCCGCCTTTTCGGCGGACGGCGCTGCGGTTGCCGGCGTGCTGGGCGACTGCGCTAAGGCTGGTGACGCGCAAAGCAGGAAGGCAATGGCGGCTCCCAACTTTCGACGTTTGGAAACGGTGCCCAGCATGCCTCCCCCATCAGGTCGCTCCTATATTCTTGAGCGATCGGCGGGAATTAGCAAGTTTCTCGGGGCCAGAGCGAGTTGCTTTCGTCGCTCGAGGGCTTGAGGTAATCCTGCGTCGCTGCGTGACAGCTACAAAACCATCGAGGAAGTCCTGATGGAAATCAGGTGGGGCTGCCGGTCCCCCGTCCGGGGAATTGCGCCATACGCTGCTTTGAATGAGCATGCTGCGACCTATCGAGGAGCGCTGTGGATGCGGCCGGCTAAGCTTCCCCTCACGATGAATCCTCGGACGCAGCCGCAAGCAGGCCATCTATCTGTGCCTGTTTGCGGCGAGATTGCTCGGCAATGCAGATGGTGAAATGGGTCGACCCGGTCAGTGTTGTAACGGGCATGTTGCTGCTAGCGCTAGCACTCGTCCTAGTGGGACTTGGTCTGGGTGCATGGCGCGCACGCCGCGAGGCTCGCGCGCTCGAGCTTACGCTCTTTTGGGAGGTCCGGGACCTGCGCCGGCAGGCTGCCGATTTGGCGACAGAGATCGCGCGGCGGCACCGTGCGGGAGAGCAGCTGGACGAGCGCTTTTTCGGCGTATGGCGGTTGTCAGCGCCCTTGATCTATCCGAGCATCGGGGCCGCTCTCACTCAGCTCCCGGGCGCATCGATAGGGTATCTGGGCTACTTCCATGGGCAATTGGCAG
This sequence comes from Sphingomonadaceae bacterium, assembly GCA_030147805.1. Classification (GTDB taxonomy): domain Bacteria; phylum Pseudomonadota; class Alphaproteobacteria; order Sphingomonadales; family Sphingomonadaceae; genus Sphingoaurantiacus. The sequence continues at coordinate 31,242 of JASBUR010000061.1, read as the reverse complement.
ATGCTCGTGCGCGGCTCGCCGAGGCGCGCGAGAGTGGGCGGTTTGAGCCTACGTCCTACAGGATCCTTAGCAACCTGGTCCGGTCATCCAACCATGTGCAGCCCTGGTGCGAACGACAGCAACGTCGATTGGGCCCTAGGATTGACGACGATCGGGATCTTTCAGACGCCAATGCACTTCTTGGGGAGTTCGAGAACGCAGCCCTGGAGCCTATCGCGGTCGCCTACTGCTGGGTCGACTGCGCACATCACGAGTGACTAGTTGCGTGGAAGCCCAACCCAGCAGTCTCGCCGTCTGCGCCCGAGCGGAGCGCTCAGTGCGCTTCGCGTTCTAGCATTTGTCTGTCTGCAGCCAAGCCGATTTCCGACGTTCGTGAACAAAACCCTCGTTCCAGGGGGATGCAGGGTCCATTGCCCGGGACTGTGATCTGGCCAAGGCGAGAAAGCACCTCGATCGGGCCACGGTCAGCGACAAGGAAGTCTTGATGTCTACGAATGCCGAATACTGCAAGCGCCAGAGAGCCTAGCAGAGGTTCATCGCAAAACCTGGATGCGCTTATGCACGTAGTTTCTGAGGCTTGGCGATGTCAGCGCTACAGGGGGAGTAGTTCGCCGGACTGAATGGCGGAGAGGGTGGGATTCGAACCCACGGTGAGCTTGCACCCACGGCGGTTTTCAAGACCGCTGCCTTAAACCACTCGGCCACCTCTCCGGACGCGCGCCGTCATGCGCAAAAGCGCGGCGGACCGCAAGCCTGCGGCGGCAGGGGGGATTCCCTCGTGACTCGCGATGTGGCAAGCTTGGTTAACGGCGGCAGGTTCGGGAGTTTCATGGTCAGGCGTATCGTTTTGTTGGTATCGGCCGCCGCGCTGTTCGCGGCGCCGGCGGGGGCACAGACCGAGGGCGAGCCGCCCGTCGTCGATGCGGTGGCGGAGCCGCTGCCGCCCGCCGATCCGCCGCCCGCGGTCGTCGATCCGCGGCAGGCAGCGTTCGAGGCGTGGCTGACCGGGCCGTTCCGCCGCCAGGCGATCGCCGCCGGGGTGCAGCCGGCGACGCTCGATCGCGAACTGGGCGGGCTGATCTTCAATCCGCGCGTCGTGTCGCTCGATCAGGCGCAGCCCGACCGCAGCGCCACCTCGCAGCTGACCTTCGCGCGCTATCTGGCGCGCCAGATCAACGACAATCGCATCAACGGCGGCCGCCGCCGCTATTCGGACCTGTGGGCGACGCTGTCGGGGATCGAGGCGCGCTACGGCGTTCCGGCGGAGGTCCTCGTCGGCTTCTGGGGGCTCGAGACCAGCTATGGTGCGGTCACCGGCAATTTCGACCTCGTGCGCTCGTTGGCAACGCTGGCGTTCGAGGGGCGGCGGCGCGAGCTGTTCAGCCGCGAGCTGATCGCCGCGCTGAAGCTGCTCGAACGCGGCGTCATCAACCGCGGCGCACTCGTCGGCTCGTGGGCGGGGGCGACGGGCCAGCCGCAGTTCCTGCCGAGCTCCTATCTGGCGCACGGCGTCGACGGCGACGGCGACGGCCGCGCCGACATCTGGAATTCGTCACCGGACGCGCTCGCCTCGGTGGCGAAGTTCGTCACCGACCGCGGCTGGCAGGCCGGGCAGCCCTGGGCACAGCGGGTGTTCGTGCCGCCGACGATGGATCGCAACCGCGTGCGCAACCTGACGCCGGTCGGCGACTGCAGCGGGATGAACTGGCGGCACAGCCGCTGGCTGTCGATCGCCGACTGGAAGGCGCTCGGCATCCAGCCGCTCGGCGCGTCGTTGCCGTCCGACACGACGCTCGCCACCTTGATCGAACCTGACGGACCTGGGACCGGGGGGTACCTGACCTATGGCAATTATCGCGCCATCCTGCGGTACAATTGCACCAATTTCTACGCGCTCACCGTCACCCTGCTCGCCGATGCGATCCGCGCCGGTGCGGATGGCGCCGCTGCTGGGGCTGGTGCTGCTGGCAGCCTGCGCCGGTAGTCCCGATCGCGGCATCGGCAGCGCGTCGGGCGCGGTCAAGATCGGCAAGCCGTACCAGATCGCGGGGAAGACCTATTATCCGCGCGACGACCGCGACTACGACGAGAAGGGCATCGCCTCCTGGTATGGCCCGGGCTTCCACGCCAAGCAGACGGCGAACGGCGAGCCCTATGACCAGGACGGCATGACCGCGGCGCACAAGACGCTGCCGATGCCGAGCTATGTCGAGGTGACCAACCTCGAGAATGGCCGCCAGCTGGTGCTGCGAGTCAACGACCGCGGGCCGTTCGTCGGCAACCGCATCATCGACCTGTCGCGCCGCGCCGCGCAGCTGCTCGGCGTCGACCGCGCGGGCACGGCGCGGGTGCGGGTCAAGCGCGTCCACCCAACCGACAAGCAGATCGCCAAGCTAGGGCTCGGCCGCTCGGCGCGGGCGCCGAAGGGGCTGCAGCCGGTGCAGGTCGCGCTCGCCGCGCCGCCAGTACGCGCGCCGCTACCGGCGCCGCTGCCGCCGCGCGTCCAGGGGCCGCCGGCGCCGCCAGCCGTCGTGTTCGCGCCGCCGGTGCCCGGCGACGCCACGCCCGGGCTGTTCATCCAGGTCGCGGCGCTGTCCGACCGCGGCCGTGCCGCGGCGCTCGCCGGCTCGCTCGAAAGCCTTGCGATGCCCACTATCGAGGCGACCGCCGCCGGCCTCTACCGCGTCCGCCTCGGCCCGTTCGCCGATGCCGCTTCCGCCGCCAAGGTGCTGGATGGCCTGCAGGCGACGGGCTATAGCGACGCGCACGTCGTCGGCCTTCCCGTCAGTTAGCTATCCGGAGTTGTCATCCATGCGTCAGTTCGCGCGTCTCACCTTCGCCACCGCCCTGCTGGCCGCGGGCCCGGCGCTTGCCCAGCCGACGCACCAGACCGTCGCGCCCTTCGCCTATATGAAGGACCTGTCGTCGGGGCAGGTGCTCTATTCGAAGGGCGCCAACGAGCGCATCCCGCCGGCGTCGATGGGCAAGATGATGACCGTCTACGTCGTCTTCGACCTGATCAAGAAGGGCGAGGTCAAGCTCGACCAGAAGATCCGCGTCCGTCCCGAGACCTGGGAGCAGTGGCACGGCCCGAAGGCCGGATCGACGATGTTCCTGTCGCCCAACGAGGAAGTCTCGGTCGAGGACCTGCTGCACGGCATCGTCACGCTGTCGGGCAACGACGCCTGCGTCGTGCTCGCCGAGGGGCTGGCGGGCACCGAGCCGGCGTTCGTCGAGATCATGAACGCCACCGCCAAGCGCATCGGGCTGACCGGTTCGAACTTCGCCAACACCAACGGCTGGCCCGACCCCAACGAATATGTCACCGCGCACGACCTCGCGATCATCGGCGAGCGGACGATTCTCGATTTCCCCAACCTCTACAAGAAATTCTACGGGCAGCCGAGCTTCACCTGGGGCAAGACGCTGGGCAGCGGCGCGCCCATCACCCAGGGCAACCGCAACCCGATCCTCGGCCGCGTCCGCGGCGCCGACGGGCTCAAGACCGGCCATACCGAGGCCGCCGGTTACGGCTTCACCGGCTCGGCGATCCAGGACGGGCGCCGACTCGTCATGGTGCTCGGCGGGCTGACCTCGATGAACGAGCGCATCAAGGAATCGGTCGCCTTCATGGAATGGGGCTTCGGCGCCTGGAAGGCGCAGCCGCTGGCGCGCGCCGGCAGCGTCGTCGAAACCGCCGAGGTGCATCTCGGCGAGAAGGACAGCGTCGGCCTGATGGCGCCGCGCGACTATGCGGTGACGGTGCCGCGCGCCGGCGGCCCCGAGATGCGCGTCAAAGTGGTCTATGACGGCCCGCTGAAGGCGCCGATCGCCAAGGGCCAGAAGGTCGCCGAGCTGCAGGTGTCGCGCCCCGGCATGCCGACGACGCGGCTGCCGCTCGTCGCCGCCGAGGCGGTCGCCAAGGCCGGGCCGTTCGGGCGGCTCGCCGCCAATTTCCGCGCGCTGTTCTTCGGCCAGTGAGCGGCCGCTTCCTCAGCTTCGAAGGCGGGGAGGGGGCCGGCAAGTCGACGCAGCTTCGCCTGCTCGCCGAGCGGCTGGGCGGGCAGGGCGCCGCGGTGGTGACGACGCGCGAGCCCGGCGGCACGCCGGGCGCCGACGCGATCCGCGCGCTGCTGCTCATCGGCGCCGCCGACCGCTGGGGGGTGCGCGCCGAGGCGCTGCTGATGAACGCGGCACGCGCCGACCATGTCGAGCGGCTGGTGCGCCCGGCGCTGGCGCGCGGCGCCTGGGTGATCACCGACCGCTATGCCGATTCGACCCTGGTCTACCAGGGCGTCGGCGGCGGGCTGCCCGAGGCCGAGCTGCGCGCGCTGCACAAGGTGTCGACCGCCGACCTGTGGCCCGACCTGACGCTGATCCTCGACCTGCCCGAGCGCGAGGGGCTGGCGCGCGCCGCGCAGCGCGCCGGCACCGAGATGCGCTTCGAATCGAAGGGCGAGGCGTTCCACGCCGCGGTGCGCCAGGGCTTCCGCGCCCGCGCGGCGGCCGAGCCCGCGCGGTGCAAGCTGATCGATGCCTCGGGGAGCGTCGAAGACGTCGCCGCGCGCGTGTGGCAGGCGGTGCAGCCGCTCCTCTAGGCCCTCTCCCCAGCGGGGAGGGGGTTCTCGACGGCTAGCCGCCCCCACCACCAACCGCTAAGTCATCACCATGCTCGTCGGCCATCTCGAACAGCAGCGGACCTTTCTCGACGCCTGGACCTCGGGGCGGACGCATCATGCCTGGCTGCTCGCCGGGCCGACCGGGATCGGCAAGGCGGCGTTTGCCGAGGCCGCCGCGGCGCACATCCTTGCCAGCGCCGCCGGGCCGCCCGAGGGCATCGCCGCCGACCGGCTCGCCGTGTCGCCCGCGCATCGCATCGCGCATCTGATCGCCGCGGGCAGCCATCTCGACCTGCGCGTGCTGGCGCGCGAGGAGCGCGACTCGGGCGGGCTCGCCGCCCATATCGGCGTCGATCAGGTGCGCTCGCTGCAGCCGGTGTTCCGCTCGACCCCCGGCTTGTCGCCGTGGCGCGTCATCATCGTCGACGCGATCGACGACATGAACCGCGCCGCCGCCAATGCCTTCCTCAAGAATTTGGAGGAGCCGCCGGCGAACACGCTGTTCCTGCTGGTCAGCCATGCCCCGGGGCGGCTGCTGCCGACGATCCGCTCGCGCTGCCGCATCCTGCGCTTCCAGCGGCTCGCCGACGATGAGGTGCGCCGCGTGCTCGCCGACAAGCTGCCCGACGCGGAGGACGGCGAACTCGACACGCTGGTCGGGCTCGCCGGCGGCAGCCCGGGGCGCGCCCTGCGCTTCGCCGGGCTCGACATCGACGGGCTGACGCGGTCGCTGCGCGAGCTGGCGGGCGCGGCGCCGGCGCAACGCTCGGCGCTGACCTTGCAGCTGGCGCGCTCGCTCGCCGGCAAGGCGGCGCAACCGCGCTACGAGGCATTCCTCGAGCTGGCGCCGGCGTTCATCGCCGAACGCGCGCGGCACAAGGCCGGCCACGAGCTGGCGCGCACCTTGGCGCTATGGGAGCGCGCGAACGGGCTCGGCGGGCAGGCGCAGCCGCTGTCGCTCGACCCGCAGAGCGTCGCCTACGAGCTCGCCAACCTCGTCGCCGCGCTGGAGGGGTGACGGAACGGCGCGGCGCGTGTAAGCGCCGCGCATGTCCGCGACCGAAAAATTCTACATCACCACCGCCATCGCCTATCCCAACGGCCGCCCGCACATGGGCCATGCCTATGAGGCGATCGCCACCGACTTCATCGCGCGTTTCCACCGGCTCGAGGGCCGCGACGTCACCTTGCTCACCGGCACCGACGAGCATGGGCTGAAGATGGTGAAGACCGCGCGCGACGCCGGCATGGAGACGCGCGCCTTCGCCGATTCGATGGTGCCGCACTTCACCGGCATGATGGACAAGCTGAACGTCGGCTACGACCGCTTCGTCCGCACCACGACCGAGACGCACTATCGCGGCGTCACCGAGCTGTGGAAGCGCATGGCCGCCGCCGGCGACATCTATCTCGACCGCTACGAAGGCTGGTACTCGATCCGCGACGAGGCCTATTACGACGGCAGCGAGCTCATCGAGGGGGAAGGGGGCGAGAAGCTGTCGCCCCAGGGCACCCCGGTCGAATGGACCGTCGAGGAAAGCTACTTCTTCAAACTCTCAGCCTATGCCGACAAGTTGCTCGATCTGTACGAGAAAAACCCCGAGTTCATCCAGCCGGCGAGCCGCCGCAACGAGATATTGAACTTCGTGCGCGGCGGGCTGAAGGACCTGTCGGTGTCGCGCACCAGCTTCGACTGGGGCGTGCCGGTGCCCGGCGACGAGCGCCACGTCATGTACGTCTGGGTCGACGCGCTCACCACCTACATGACCGGCATCGGCTGGACCGACGACCTGCCGCAGTGGGAGAAGAGCTGGCCGGCCGACGTCCACATCATCGGCAAGGACATCGTCCGCTTCCACACCGTCTACTGGCCGGCGTTCCTGATGTCGGCGGGGCTGCCGCTGCCCAAATCGGTGTTCGGCCACGGTTTCGTGCTCAACCGCGGCGAGAAGATGTCGAAATCATTGGGCAATGTCGTCGAGCCGCTCGCGCTCGCCGAGGCGTACGGCGTCGACCAGCTGCGCTACTTCCTGCTGCGCGAGGTGCCGTTCGGCCAGGACGGCAGCTACAGCCATGACGCCATCGTCGCGCGCACCAACGGCGACCTCGCCAACGGCCTCGGCAATCTGACGCAGCGTTCGCTGTCGATGATCGCCAAGAATCTCGGCGGCGTGCTGCCGGTGCCGGGGCCGCGCACGCCCGAGGACGAGGCGCTGTTCGCGGCGATGGAGGCGCTGCCCGGGCAGGTGCGCGCCGCCATGACGTCATATGCCATCCACAGCGCGCTCGAAGCGATCTGGCGGACGGTGACCGAGGGCGACGTCTATATCTCGTCGCAGGCCCCTTGGCTGCTGAAGAAGACCGATCCGGCGCGCATGGCCACCGTCCTCTACAACGTCGCCGAGCTGGTGCGGCGGCTCGCGATCCTCGCGCAGCCGGCGATGCCGGCGGCCTGCGCCGCGCTGCTCGACCAGCTCGCCGTGCCGGCGGACCAGCGCGACTTCGCCAGCCTCGACAAGGCCTTGCAACCGGGAACGAATTTGCCATCTCCACAGGGTATCTTCCCGCGCTGGGTCGAACCCGCCGAGGCCTGACGTCACCGATGCTGATCGACAGCCACTGCCATCTGAACTACCCCGGCCTCGTCGAGGATCAGGCCGGGGTGATCGCGCGCGCGCGCGCCGCCGGCGTCACCGGCATGCTCGGCATCTCGACCAAGAAGCGCGAATGGGCCGACGTCATCGCCGTCGCCGAACGCCATCCCGACGTCTGGGCGACGGTCGGCATCCATCCGCACGAGGCGGACGGTCATATCGAGGTCGATACCGCGGCGCTCGTCGGCGCCGCGGCGCATCCGCGCGTCGTCGGCATCGGCGAGACCGGGCTCGACTATTATTACGACCATAGCGACCGCGACCAGCAGCAGCGCTCGTTCCGCAGCCATATCGCCGCGGCGCGCGACACCGGGCTGCCGCTGATCGTCCACACGCGCGACGCCGAGGCCGACAGCGCGGCGATCCTGCGCGAGGAAATGGGGAAGGGGGCGTTCCCCGCCGTCATCCACTGCTTCACCGCCAGTCGCAGCTTCGCCGAGATCGCGCTCGAGCTGGGCTTCTACATCTCGCTGTCGGGGATCGTGACCTTCAAGAACGCGCGCGAACTGCAGGAGACCGCCGCGATCATTCCGGCCGACCGGCTGCTCGTCGAAACCGACGCGCCGTTTCTCGCGCCGGTGCCGGTGCGCGGGCGGCCGTGCGAGCCGGCGTTCGTGTCGCACACCGCGCGCTTCGTCGCCGGGCTGCGCGGTGTCTCGGCCGACGAGCTGATGGAAAGCACGACGCGCAACTTCTTCGCGCTGTTCACGAAAGCCACGCCGGCGTGAAGGTGACGCTGCTCGGGTCGGGCACGTCGAGCGGCGTGCCGCGGATCGGCAACGACTGGGGCGCCTGCGATCCCGACGAGCCGCGCAACCGCCGCCGCCGCGTGTCGATCCTCGTCGAGCATCAGGGCGCCGCCATCCTCGTCGATACCAGCCCCGACTTCCGCGAGCAGATGCTGTCCGCGGGCATCGACCGGCTCGACGCGGTGCTGTTCACGCACGATCATGCCGACCATACGCATGGCATCGACGACCTGCGGCAGGTCTTCCACGCGATGCGCCGGCCGGTCGACTGCTATGCGCATCCGGCGACCTGGGCCCGGCTGCGCGCGCGCTTCGACTATGTGTTCGAGGGCCGCGACGGCTATCCGCCGACCTGTAACGCCCACGACATGCCCGATCGGCTTGTCATCGGCGGCGTCGAGATCAGCTGGTTTCCGCAGATTCACGGCGACATCAAATCGTCGGGCTATCGCTTCGACGCCGGCGGCGCGGCGCTGGCCTATTCGACCGATATCAACGACTTGACCGTGGAAGCGACGACCGCGCTTGAGGGGCTCGACCTGTGGATCGTCGACGCGCTGCGCCGGACGCCGCATCCGACGCATACGCATCTCGACCGCACGCTCGGCTGGATCGCGCGCTTCCGTCCGGCGCGCGCGGTGCTGACGCACATGGACCAGTCGATGGACTATGCGACCTTGCGCGCCGAGCTTCCTGCCGGCGTCGAGCCCGGCTACGACATGCTGAGCCTGGAGGTCTGATGTTCGACGGTCTCGACGGCATGGATCGGGCGAACGCGCTCTATCTGTCGATCATCCTCGTCGCGGTGCTCGTCGGCTCGCTGTCGCTGCGCCGCGTCGGCTGGCGGCGCGGCGGCGCCATGGCGGCCGCCTGGGTCGCGATCTTCACGGTGATCATCGTCGCGACCACCTATCAGGACGCAGCCAGGGGGGTGTTCGGCCGGCTGACCGGCGCGGTCGATCCGGCGCGCGGCCATGTCGAGGGCAACGAGTTTCACATCCGCTCGCGCAACGACGGGCATTTCTGGGTGCGCGCGTCGATCGACGGCGAGCCGCTGCTGTTCCTGATCGACACCGGCGCCAGCGGCGTCATGCTGACCGAGGACGCGGCGCGGCGCGTCGGCATCGATCCGGCGCGGCTGGCCTATGACGGAGTCGCGCAGACCGCCAACGGCAGCGTGCGCGTTGCCGGCACGCGCGTCGCCACGTTCGAGGTCGGGCCGATCGTGCGGACGAACATGCGCGTCAGCGTCACCGAAGGCGCGCTCGACACCAATCTGCTCGGCATGGACTTCCTGCGCACGCTCGGTGGCTGGCGCGTCGAGGGCGAAACCCTCATCATGCGCCCCTGAGACCGATACTCATTTTACATAATATATATTATCAGACTGGCGGATCGATGACGACAAGGCCCCCTGCAGCGCCCGACGAGCCCGCCGGCGCCGCGTTCGAACGGCTCGCCGAGGTCATGCGCCGGCTGCGCGATCCGAACGGCGGCTGTCCCTGGGATCTCGAGCAGGATTTCGCGACGATCGCGCCCTACACCATCGAGGAAGCCTATGAAGTCGCCGACGCGATCGCGCGCGGCGACATGGGTGAGCTCCGCGAAGAACTCGGCGACCTGCTGTTGCAGGTCGTTTACCATGCGCAGATGGCGGCTGAGACCGGCGCCTTCACCCTCGCCGACGTCGCCGCCGGCATCGCCGACAAGATGGTGCGCCGCCATCCGCATGTGTTCGGCGACGTCGACGTCGCCAGCGCCGCGGCGCAGACCGTCGCCTGGGAAACGCTTAAGGCCGCCGAGAAGCCGCGCGCCGGCGCGCGCGACGGCGTGGCGCTCGGGCTGCCGGCGCTGATGCGCGCGCAGAAGCTGCAGAAGCGCGCGGCGCGCACCGGCTTCGACTGGCCCGATGCCGACGGGCCGCGCGCCAAGCTCGTCGAGGAATTGCAGGAAGTTGCCGAGGCGAGCGACGACGAGCGCGCCGACGAGGTCGGCGACCTGCTGTTCGCGGTCGTCAACTATGCCCGCCATCTCGGCGTCGACGCCGAGGAAGCGCTGCGCCGCGCCAACGGCAAGTTCGAACGGCGCTTCGCGGCGATGGAGGCCGCCGCCGGCGATCGCTTCGCCGCGCTCGACCTCGATGGCAAGGAAGCGCTGTGGGACGCTGCGAAGGCAGCGGAAAGGCGTTAACGCCGGCCTTCGAAACGCGCATGCTCCTCGTCGCCGAGCCGCACGCGCAGGAACAGGCTGCCGTCGTCCGCGTCGCGGCGTTCGACCACCTCGCCATGCTCGTAGAGCCAGGCGGCGCGCTTGCCGTCCTGCGGGCCCAGCACATAGTCGTAGACGCGCGCCGAACGCTGCAGCATCGCGCTGATCAGCGCCTGCAGCTTGTCGACCCCCTCGCCCGTCAGCGCCGAGATGGCGACGGCGTCGTCGGGCGTCTGCGCCAGGATGCGCGCGCGGTTCTCGTCGTCGAGCAGGTCGATCTTGTTGAGCGCCTCGATGATCGGCGACGCCGCCTCGCCGCTGTCGACGATGCCGAGGTCGCGCAGCACGCCCTTGACGTCGGCGAGCTGCGCCTGGGTGTCGGGATGCGCGACGTCGCGGACATGGACGATGAGATCGGCTTCGAGCACCTCCTCGAGCGTGGCGCGGAACGCCGCGACCAGCTGCGTCGGCAGCTCGGAGACGAAACCGACGGTGTCGCTGAGGATGACCTTGTCGAAGCCGGGCAGCTCGATCGCGCGCATCGTCGGGTCGAGCGTCGCGAACAACAGGTCCTCGGCCATCACCTCGGCGCCGGTCAGCCGGTTGAACAGCGTCGATTTGCCGGCATTGGTGTAGCCGACGAGCGCCACCACCGGAGAGGGCGCCTTCTGCCGGCGCGTGCGGTGCAGCGCGCGCGTGCGCTTCACGTCCTCGAGCTCTCGCTTCAATTTGGCGATGCGGTCGCGGATGAGACGGCGGTCGGCCTCGATCTGCGTTTCGCCGGGGCCGCCGAGGAAGCCGAAGCCGCCGCGCTGGCGTTCGAGGTGGGTCCACGACCGCACCAGCCGGCTCGCCTGATAGTTGAGATGCGCCAGCTCGACCTGCAGCGTTCCCTCGCGCGTGCTGGCGCGCTCGCCGAAGATCTCGAGGATCAACCCGGTGCGGTCGATGACCTTGGCGCCGAGCGCCTTTTCGAGGTTGCGCTGCTGGATCGGCGACACGGTGCCGTCGATGACGACGATCTCGGCGCAGAGCGCGGCGACGGCGGCGGCGATGCGCTCGGCCTGCCCCTTGCCGAACAGCATCGACGGCTGCGCCTTGCGGATGCGCACGACTTCGCTGTGGACGACATCGAGCTGGATCGCCTCGGCGAGCCCGACCGCCTCGGCGAGCTTGGCCTCGGCGTCGCGCCCCTCCTCTCCCCGGCCCGCATCGCGGGCGTGGTCGGGCAGAATGACGATGGCGGTGCTGCCGGTGCGGATGCCGCGCGCGGCGTCGAAGCCGCCGCGTTCGGCGATTTCCTGGCGTTGCGGCTTGTCGGTCGCAACATTCTCATCGTCGGGGATTGCGTCGGACAGGGGCTTATTCCTCTTCTTCGGCCCCCGCCCCTTCGAACAACTGGATAGGACTGGCCGGCATCACTGTCGAGATCGCATGTTTGTAGACCAGCTGCGAATGACCGTCGCGGCGCAGCAGGACCGAGAAATTGTCGAACCAGGTGATGACGCCCTGAAGCTTGACGCCGTTGACGAGGAACATCGTCACCGGCGTCTTCGACTTGCGCACCGTGTTGAGGAAGACATCCTGCAAGTTGTTTGATTTATCAGCCATTTTCGGCCTTTCTGTTCTTGGCAAACTGCACTGGCTTGCGCCCGCACCGTTGATCGGCGTCGGCGGTTGGCGGCTGAACCTGCGCCGACTCAAGGAGTAGCGAAGGGTACGCTAGCGGACAATCCGAAAAGGCGCCGGACCGGTGGAATAGGACGTCAGATGATCGGCTCTTCGCCCTCGTCGCCGTCGCGTGCCCCGTCGGTCAGCCCGAGCGCCTTCAGTTTGCGGTGCAGCGCCGAGCGCTCCATGCCGATGAAGGCGGCGGTGCGCGAGATGTTGCCCGAGAAGCGGCGGATCTGGACGCGCAGATACTCGCGCTCGAACGCCTCGCGCGCCTCGCGCAGCGGCGTCCCCATGATCGAGCGTGCCGCCTGATTGGGAAACAGCTTCGCCGGCTCGCTGGTCACCTCGGCGGGCAGCATATCGATCTCGATGCGGCCGATGCGTTCGGGCGGCGTCAGGATCAGCGTGCGCTCGACGACGTTGCGCAGCTGGCGGACGTTCCCCGGCCAGTCATAGGCCTGCAGCGCGGCAATGGTGTCGTCGCTGATCGACGGCGTCGGCAGTCGCCGCTCGGAGGCGAAGCGCGCCAGGAAATAGGTGACCAGGTCGGCAACGTCCTCGCGCCGTTCCTGCAGCGGCGGGATGCGCACCGGCACGACGTTCAGTCGGTAATAGAGATCCTCGCGAAAGCGGCCGGCGGCAATCTCCTGCGCCAGGTCGCGCGCCGTCGAGCTGATCACGCGCACGTCGACGCGCACATTATGCTGTCCCCCGACCCGCTGGAACACCTGGTCGGTGAGCACGCGCAGGATCTTGCCCTGCGTGGTCAGCGGCATGTCGGCGACCTCGTCGAGGAACAAGGTGCCGCCGTGCGCCTGTTCGAACAGCCCGGTCCGGGCCAGCGATCCGCCGTCCTCGCGGCCGAACAGCTCCTCCTCGACGCGTTCGGGCGTCATCCGCGCTGCCGAGACGACGACGAAGGGCGCGTCGGTGCGCGACGACCATTGGTGGAGCAGCCGCGCCGCGACTTCCTTGCCGGCGCCGGCAGGCCCGGTGATCAGCACACGGCTGCCGGTGACGGCAACCCGCTTGATGGTGGCGCGGACGTTGTTGATCGTCGCCGAGCCGCCCGACAGTTCGGTGTCGACGCCGGCGCGGATGCGCAGCTCCTCATTCTCGCGCTTCAGCCGCTCGGTTTCGGTCGCGCGCTGAACCGCCAGCAGCAACTGGTCGGCCTGGAACGGTTTTTCGATGAAGTCATAGGCGCCGCGCTTGATCGCTGCGACCGCGGTCTCGATGTTGCCATGGCCCGAGATGATGATCACCGGCAGCGTCGGATCGCTGTCCTTGACCTGCTCGAGCAGCTCGATCCCGTCGATCTTCGATCCCTGCAGCCAGATGTCGAGCACCAGCAGCGACGGGCGGCGTTCGCGCAGCGCCGCCAGCGCCTCGTCGCTGTTCGCGGCGGTGCGCGTGCCGTAGCCCTCGTCCTGGAGGACGCCGGCGATCAGCTCGCGAATGTCCGCCTCGTCATCGACGATGAGGATGTCCAATGCCATGTCAGCCCTGTCCCCGTTTCGGCTCAGGCATCTCGCCGCCCTCGACCATTTCCATTCGCTCGACCAGCGCCTTGAGGTCGAAGCACATCCGCGCGGTGGTGCCGCCACCTGGCGCGTCGGCGAGGTCGAGCGTGCCGCCATGTTCCTCGACGATCTTCTTGACGATCGCGAGGCCGAGCCCGGTGCCGCGCGCTCGCGTCGTCACATAGGGCTCGGTGAGGCGATCACGCAAATCGGACGGCAGCCCGATGCCGTTGTCGACGACCGCGATGACCAGCCGCTGGGCACCGGGTTCGATCGACAGCCGCACCCGCCCCTCCCCGCCCTCGCGCTCCTGCCGTGCCGCCACCGCTTCGGCAGCGTTCTTCAGCAGGTTGGTCAACGCCTGCGCGAGCTGGCGCCGGTCGCAGATCAGCACCGGCAGCGCCTCGGGCACGTCGAGCGTGAAGCTCATCCCGGGATGGGCGACCTCCTGCATGAACAGCGCCTGGCGCACGATGTCGAGCACCGGCTCGGGGCGGAACACCGGCTTGGGCATCCGCGCGAACGACGAGAATTCGTCGACCATGCGCCGTAGGTCGCCGACCTGGCGGATGATCGTGCTGGTCAGGCTGGCGAAGGTCTCGGGATCCTCGTGGATCTGCTTGGCATATTTGCGCTGCAGCCGCTCGGCGGAGAGCTGAATCGGCGTCAGCGGGTTCTTGATCTCGTGTGCGATGCGCCGTGCGACGTCGGCCCAGGCGGCGCGGCGCTGGTCGGCGAGCTGCTGGCTGATGTCGTCGAAGGTCAGCACGAAGCCGGCGGCGAAGGCGGCGACCTGCACCGCGAGCGTCTGCGTCTCGGTACCGCGCACGATGCGCGCCTCGCCGCGCGAATGACCCGCCGCCGCCGCCTCGTCGAGCAGCTCGGTGAGTTCGGGCACCGCCTGCGTCAGCGACTTGTTGGTCAGCGCCGACGTCTCGCGTTCGAGCAGCTCGGCCGCCGACTGGTTGGCGATGCGGATGATACCGTCGGTATCGATCGACAGCACGCCCGCCGAGACGCGCGACAGCACGGCCTCGGTGAACTCGCGGCGGCGGTCGAGCTGTTCGTTGGCGCTGACCAGCGCATTCTTCTGCGCCTGCAGCTGCGTCGTCATGCGGTTGAAGGTGCGCGCCAGCGTGCCGAGCTCGTCGGGGCTGCCGCGCACCGGTACGCGCGCCGCGAAATCGCCGGCGCCGACGCGCTCGGCGGCGTGCGCCAGGCGGCTGACCGGCGCGACCAGCCGGTTGGCGAGCCACAGCGCGAACCAGATCGCTGCCGCGAGGATCAGCAGCGACACCACGACGAGCATCAGGTTGAAGCGCCACTGCATGCCGCGCGAGCGCTCGATCAGCGACTTATACTCGCTGAGCGCATTCTGCGTCCGCGCCACCTGGTTGAGCACCTGCGGCGAGACCTTGCGGCTGACGTAGACGTAGCGCTCGAAGATCGGGTCGATGCGCGCCAGCGCCTCGACGCGGTCGCCGGCGCTGGCGATCACCACCGCCTCGCCCGAGCGCGCGCGCTGGAGGTCGATCGACAGGATGCGATCCTCGAGCGGCCGGCCGTCGAGCCCCGAGGCCGCATAGACGATGTAGTCGTTGCCCTGCGGCGAGAACACCGCCGCCTCGGTCAGGTTGCGATAGAGAACCTGCAGGTCGAGATTGTCGCTGAAATCCTCGCTGAGCAGCCCGAATTGTTCGGTGTTGGCGCGCAGATCGGCGGCCATCGGCAGGATATCGCCGACGATGCGCTGCTTGTTCTCCTGGACATAGGCCTGCGCGACGCGGTCGGCATTCTCGAGCACGGTGCGCGCGCGGTCGGAAAACCAGAATTGTACGCCGAACTGGAACAGCAGCGAGGCGAACACCACGACGAGCAGCGTCGGTACCGCCGCGATCGCCGCGAACAGCGCGACGAGCCGCACATGCAGCCGCGCCCCCGCCTGCCCTTCGCGGCGCTTGCTGAGCAGGATCGCGAAGCGCCGCGCGATCAATACGATCAGCCCCATCAGCGGCAGCAGGATGGCAACGAGCAGCAGCGTCACCATCCACGGGTCGAAGCCCTCGGCGGGCGCGCGCTCGCCGGTCAGGACGGCATAGCCCGCAAAGCCCAGCGCGATCGCGACGACGGCGAAGCCGATCTCGAGCCGCGGGTAGAGGTCGACGCGCGACACCCAGCGATTGAAACGCCGGCGCAGCATGCGCCATCTGCGCGAAGTAGCTCCGGAGGGAACGGGCGGCGTCATCGCGCCCAGACTAGCAAAGTTCGTGGCCCGTTAAACACATTGTTGCCCGGACGTGACTCTTCACCGCGCGCCGCGCAGCGTCGCCGCGTCGATGCGCAGGTCGTTGAGCTTCTTGCGCAGCGTGTTGCGGTTGATGCCGAGCAGCTTGGCGGCGCGGATCTGGTTGCCGTTGGTGGCGAGCAGACTGAGCGTCAGCAGCGGGCGCTCGAGCTCGGCCAGCACGCGATCGTACAGTCCATCGGGCGGAAGATCGTCGCCGAAGGTCATGAAATAACGCGACAAATGTGCCTCGACCGACGCGGCCATGCCCCGCCCGTCGCCGGCATCGGCCTCGGCCGGCAGCCGGCCGCTCTCGCTCAGCACATTCTCGACCGCGGCGGCGGTGATCGTTTCCTCGCGGGCGAGCGCGGCGAGCCGGCGCATCAGATTTTCGAGCTCGCGCACGTTGCCCGGCCAGCTGTGCGACCGCATCCGTTCGATCGCCGACGGGTCGAGCAGCTTGCGCGGCAGCCCCTCGGCTTCGGCGCGGGCGAGGAAGTGGCGCGCCAGTTCGCCGATATCGTCGGCGCGGGCGCGCAGCGGCGGCAACCGGATCGGCACGACGTTCAGCCGGTAGAACAGATCCTCGCGGAACTGGCCGGCGTCGATCAGCCGGCGCAGGTCCTTGTGCGTGGCGGCGATGATCCGCACGTCGGCGCGCATCGCCCGGCTGCCGCCGACGGTGGTGAACTCGCCCGATTGCAGCACGCGCAGCAGCCGCGTCTGCGCATCCATCGGCATGTCGCCGATCTCGTCGAGGAACAGCGTGCCGCCCTGCGCCTGCTCGAAACGGCCCGAGACACGCGCGGCGGCGCCGGTGAAGGCGCCCCGCTCATGGCCGAACAGCTCGGATTCGATCAGCTCGCGCGGGATCGCCGCCATGTTGACCGGCACGAACGGCCCGGTACGCCGCGGCCCCAGGTCGTGCAGCGCCTGCGCCACCAGCTCCTTGCCGGTCCCCGATTCGCCGAGGATCATCACCGTGAGGTCGGTCGGCACGACGCGCGCGATGGTGCGGTAGACGTCCTGCATCGCCGCCGACCGGCCGATCAGCGGCAGATTGTCGTCAGGCGCGCGCGGGTCGGCAATCTTGACGCGTGCGGCGCGCGATTGCGCCAGCGCGCTGGCGACGGCGCGCGTCAGCTCGTCGAGGTCGAACGGCTTGGGCAGATATTCGAACGCGCCCTGTTCGGTGGCGCGCACCGCGGTCGCCAGCGTGTTCTGCGCGCTCATCACGATCACCGGCAGGCCGGGGCGCTTGTCGAGCAGCCCGGGGATGGCGTCGAGCCCGTTGGCGTCGGGCAGGATGACGTCGGTGATGACGACGTCGCCCTGCCCGTCCTCGACGAGCTTCCACAGCCCGGCGACGCTGTCGGTGGTCCGGACGTTGTAGCCGGCCCGGACCAGCGCCTGGCGGACGACGGTGCGGATCGCGGCGTCGTCGTCGGCGACGAGGACGGTGGCGGCTTCGGTCATGACTTGCCGTCCTGCATCGGCAGCAGCACGCGGAAGATGGTGCGCGGCGGCACCTGCGTACGCTCATATTCGACGATGCCGCCATGCTCGCCGATGATCTTGGCGACGAGCGCCAGCCCCAGCCCCTGGCTCGACCGCTTCGAGGTGACGAAGGGGTCGAACAGATGCTCCTCCATGTCGGCGGGCGCCCCCGGACCATTGTCGATCACGCACACCTCGAGCGGCACCGAAACGCGGCGCTCGGAGCCCTTCACCGCAACGCGCAGGCCGTGACGGTAGGCGGTCGTAATCATGATTTCTCCGCCTGCCTCAACGGCTTCGGCGGCATTCTTCACCAGATTGAGGAATACCTGCACCAGCGCATCGCGGTTGCCGAGCACCGGCGGCAGCGACGGGTCATAGCGCTCGCGGAAGGTCACGCCGCGCGCGAAGCCCTGTTCGGCGACGCGACGGACGTGGCCGAGCACGGCGTGGATATTCTCGGGCGCGCGCTCGACGCGGCGCGTGTCGGTAAAGCTCTCCATCCGGTCGACGAGATTGCGGATGCGGTCGACCTCGGTGCAGACGAGGTCGGTCAGCTCGCGGCCGTCCTCGTCGAGATTGTGCGCCAGCAGCTGCGCTGCGCCGCGGATGCCCGACAGCGGGTTCTTGATCTCGTGCGCCAGCATCGCCGCAACGCCGACCGCGGAGCGGGCGGCGCCCTGGTGGACGAGCTGGCGGTCGACGAGCGACGCCACTGCGCGCGTCTGCAGCGCCACCGTCAGCCAGCCCGGATGGTCGCCGATCGGCGCGATCAGCACGTCGGCGCGAAAGCGCGTGCCGCCGACGAGGTTGAGGTCGAGGTCGTAGGCGGCGAAATTGCCCTCGCCGCCCGTCGCCTCGGCGAGCAGCGAGCGGAACGGGCTATCGGCGGCGAGCAGCGCGTCCCAGCCGCGGTCGCGCAGCGCCGACTGCGAGGTGTTGAACAGGCTTTCGGCGGCGATGTTCGCCTGCGCGATGCGGCCGTCGGGGTCGATGATGAGGACCGGGGTCGGCAGGAAGCTCAGGACGTCGGCAGCATTGGGTATCGCCCGCGTATAGGCCGGCGATGCAAGCGGGCTCACGCGGCGGCCCGCAACCGGTACGGCGCGTAGAAATGCTCGACCATCGCCAGCACGCGCTGCGGATCTTCCTGCTGGTTGACCTGATGCCGGAACTCGGCCGACTGCGGCAAGCCCTTGGTATACCAGCCCAGATGCTTGCGCATGAGGTTGACGCCATTGAGCGTGCCATAGTGCGACAGCATCATGTCGTAATGTTCGACGATGAGGTCATATTGCTCGGCGAGCGACGGGTCGGCGAGGCGCTCGCCGCGCGCCAGCCAGGCCATCGCCTGGCCGAGCAGCCACGGCCTGCCATAGGCGCCGCGGCCGATCATCACCGCGTCGGCGCCCGATTGTGCGAGCGCCGCGTCGACGTCGTCGAGCGTGCAGATGTCGCCATTGACGACGACCGGCAGCCGCGTCGCGTTCTTGACGTTGCGAACGAACGCCCAGTCGGCGGTGCCTTTGTAGAGCTGGCAGCGCGTGCGGCCGTGGACGGTGATCAGCTGGATGCCGAGGTCCTCGGCGATGCGCGCCAGCTCGGGGGCGTTGAGGCTCGAATGGTCCCAGCCCATCCGCATCTTGAGCGTCACCGGCACCTTCACCGCCTTGACGGTGGCGTCGATGATCGCCGCGGCGAGCGGCAGGTCGCGCATCAGCGCCGAGCCGGCGTCGCCGTTGACGACCTTCTTCACCGGGCAGCCCTTGTTGATGTCGATGATCGCCGCGCCGCGGTCCTCGTTGAGCTTCGCCGCCTCGGCCATTACGCCGGGCTCGCAGCCGGCGAGCTGCATCGATACCGGCTCCTCGATCGGGTCCCAGGCGCATTTCTGGATCGACTGGCGCGTCTCGCGCACCATCGCCTGGCTGGCGATCATCTCGGTGACCGTCAGGCCGGCGCCGTAGCGCTTGACCAGCCGCCGGAACGGCAGGTCGGTGACGCCGGTCATCGGCGCGAGGATCACCGGCTCGTCGATCCGGATCGGGCCGATGGCGATGGGCGACAGCTTGGGCATGGGCTCGATCTGCTTAAAAATGAGGCTTGGCAGATAGAGCCAATGGCCCTGTTCGGCAAGGCGCGGGCGCGGTAAGAGCGCCGCCATGCCGCGCCCCGCCACCCTCGCGCTCATCGTTGCCGCCGGCCGCGGCCAGCGCGCCGGCGAAGGCCTTCCCAAGCAATATCGCCAGGTCGGCGGCCAGTCGGTGCTGCGCCGGACGCTTGCCGCGTTCCTCGATCATCCGCGCGTCGACGCCGTCCAGGTGGTGATCAACCCGGCCGATCGCGCCCTCTACGACGCTGCGACCGCCGGCCTCTCCCTCCCCGAGCCCCTCGCCGGCGGCGCGACGCGGCAGGAGTCGGTGCGGCTCGGGCTCGAAGCGATCGATGCCGACCGGGTGCTGATCCACGATGCGGCGCGCTGCTTCGTTGCCGCAGCGGTGATCGACCGCGTCCTCGACGCCCTGGCGCATGACGAGGGGGCTGTCCCTGCCCTGCCCGTCAGCGACAGCCTGCGGCGCGGCGGCAGCCACGTCGAGGCCGAGGTCGATCGCGACGGCCTGTACCGCGTGCAGACGCCGCAGGGCTTTCGTTTCGACCTCATCCGCGCCGCGCATCGGTCGGCCGCCGCGGGGGCCACCGACGACGCGGCGGTCCTGCGCGCCGCGGGCGGGCACGTCGCACTGGTCGAAGGAGAGGAAGCCAATGTCAAACTCACCACGCCGGGCGATTTCGCCCGCGCCGAGGCGGCGCTGGCGGGCGCCATGACGTCGCGCACCGCCATGGGCTTCGACGTCCATCGCTTCGGCCCCGGCGACCACCTCTGGCTGTGCGGCATCCGGGTGCCGCACCGCCAGGGGGTCATCGGCCATTCCGACGCCGACGTCGGGCTGCACGCGCTTACCGACGCGATCCTCGGCACGATCGGCGACGGCGATATCGGTCAGCATTTCCCGCCGAGCGATCCGCAATGGAAGGGGGCGTCGTCCGACCGCTTCCTCGCGCATGCCGCGGCGCGCGTCGCGGCGCGGGGCGCGCGTATCGATCATGTCGACGTGACGATCATCGCCGAACGCCCCAAGGTCGGGCCGCATCGTGACGCAATGCGGCAACGCATCGCCGACATTCTGGGAATCGGCGTCGCGGCGGTGAGCGTCAAGGCGACGACGACCGAGGCGCTGGGCTTCACCGGGCGCGGCGAAGGGATCGCGGCGCAGGCGGTGGCGACGGTGCGCGTGCCGAACGAGGAGAGGCCATGACCTTCGAACCGGACCTGCTCAAGCTCGCCGAAGCGGTGATCAATGCCAATCGCGCCGCGGGCAAGATGCTCGCGGTCGCCGAAAGCTGCACGGGGGGGCTCGTCGCCGGCGCGCTCACCGAGATTCCCGGCTCGTCCGACGTCTTCGACCGCGGCTTCGTCACCTATTCGAACCAGGCGAAGACGCAGATGCTGGGCGTCAGCCCCGAGATCATCGACACCTTCGGCGCGGTGTCGATCGCCGTCGCCTGGGCGATGGCGCAGGGGGCGCTGGCGAAGAGCGATGCCGACGTCGCCGTCGCGATCACCGGCGTCGCCGGGCCGGGCGGCGGGAGCGACAAGAAGCCGGTCGGCACGGTGGTGTTCGCGCGGGCGCGCCGCGGTGCCGACCCCAAGGAAATCGTCGCCGACCAGCGCCAGTTCGGCGATCTCGGCCGCAGCGGCGTCCGCGATCAGGCGGTGCGCTGCGCGCTCGAACTGCTGATGCCCGCGCCGTAGAGCTGCTGCGCCCGGCTTTCGAACGCACCGATCATCTTCTTCAGCGCCTCGGCGAACACCGCGCCGGCGAGCGCCTCGAACATCCGCGAGCGGAATTCGAAATCGACCTCGAAGTGGACGAGCGTGCCGCCGTCGGGGGCCTCCTCGAACACCCAGTCGTTGAACAGATGCTTCAGCGGGCCTTCGAGATAGTCGACGTGGACGTGGCGCGGCCGTTCGAGCGTCACGCGCGAGGTGAAGGTCTCGCGCAGCATCTTGAAGCCGACGACGAGGTCGGCGACCAGCGCCGTCTCACTCTGCGACCGCACGCGCACGCCGATCACCCACGGCAGGAATTCGTCGTAGCGGGCGACGTCGGCGACCATGTCGAACATCTGCACCGGCGTGTAGGGCAGATGGCGCGTCTCGGCGTGCCTAGGCACCGATCTGGGCCATCCGTGCCGCGCGCATCCGCTCGAAGTCGGCGCCGGCGTGGTAGCTCGACCGGGTGAGCGGCGTCGCTGCCACCAGCAGGAAGCCCTTCGCCCGCGCGATCGACCCATAGGCGCGGAAGGTGTCGGGGGTGACGAACTCCTCGACCTTGGCGTGGCGTGGCGTCGGCTGGAGATATTGGCCGATCGTGAGGAAATCGATGTCGGCCGACCGCATGTCGTCCATCACCTGGTGCAGCTCGAGCCGCTGCTCGCCGAGGCCCACCATCACGCCCGACTTGGTGAAGATCGTCGGGTCGAGCTTCTTCACCGATTCGAGCAGCCGCAGCGAATGATAATAGCGCGCGCCGGGGCGGATCGTCGGATACAGCCGCGGCACCGTCTCGAGATTATGATTGTAGACGTCGGGCCGCGCCTCGACGATCGCCTGGACGGCGGCGTCGGCCTTGTTGCGGAAGTCGGGGGTCAGAATCTCGATCGTCGTTTTCGGCGCGCGGGCGCGGAGCTCGCGGATCACCTTGACGAACTGCGAGGCGCCGCCGTCGGGCAGGTCGTCGCGATCGACGCTGGTGATGACGATATGTTCGAGGCCCAGCTCGCCCGCCGCCTCGGCGACGTGAACCGGCTCGAGCAGGTCGACGGGGCGCGGCATGCCGGTCTTGACGTTGCAGAAGGCGCAGGCGCGCGTGCAGGTGTCGCCGAGGATCATCACCGTCGCATGTTTCTGCGTCCAGCACTCGCCGATGTTCGGGCAGGCCGCTTCCTCGCACACGGTGTTGAGGTTGAGGCGGCGCATGAGCTTGCGCGTCTCGGCGAAGCCGGTGCTGGTCGGGGCGCGGACGCGCAGCCAGTCGGGCTTGCGGACGCGGATCGCGGGGGCGGTATCAGACATGCGGGCTAGATAGCGACAACACGCCGCCGTGCCAACCGATGCGCCCCGGTCATTTCGGCGATGCTTAACGCCGCGGAAAGGTGTATGGGTGTGGTCGCCCCCGACGGCTGTGCACATGGCCGTCGACAATGCGAGACGACGATGCCCCATACTGCCGCCAAGATCATACGCCCGGTTACCTCGCGCCGCCGTCCGGCCAGCCTCTTCGGCGCGGTGGGGCCGCAGGCCGCGGTCGTCACCCGTGACGGCGACAGCCAACGCGAGCGCGCCCAGGCCGAGGCCGCTCGCATCGGCGGCAATTTCTACGTCGATCGCATGATGGGAAGCCTGCGACTGCGCTGAAGGGTTGCACGGCCGGCTGCGCGTCGTTACGTCGCCGCCATGGCCGATTTCTCGCATCTCCTCGACGGCTATCGCCGCTTCCGCACCACCGGCTATCCGCAGCAGCGCGCCCGCTATGACGCGCTTCGCGACGGTCAGGCCCCCAAGACGATGATCATCGCCTGCTCGGACAGCCGCGTCGATCCCGCGCTGATCTTCGACGTCGAGCCCGGACAGGTGTTTGTCGTTCGCAACGTCGCCAACCTGGTGCCGCCCTACGAGACCGGCGGCGGCCGGCACGGCGTGTCGGCGGCGCTCGAATTCGCGGTGACCCAGCTCGAGGTCGAGGACATCGTGGTGATGGGCCATGGCGGCTGCGGCGGCGTCGCCGCGTCGCTCGCGCATCGTTTCGAGGACGCCGGCGTCGGCGAAGGCTATTTCATCCGCCACTGGATCGACCTGCTCGATGCGGCGCGCGACGAGATCGAGGCGTCCGACGTCGCCAACCCGCAGCGCGCGCTTGAGGAAGCGGCGGTGCGCGTCAGCCTCGCCAACCTGCGCACCTTCCCGTGCATTCCCGTGCGCGAGCAGGCGGGCCGCCTGCGGCTGCACGGTGCCTATTTCGCCATCGCCGACGGCATTCTCCACGTGCTCGACACCGCGACCAACCGTTTCCGTCCGGCCGCCTCCTAGATCAATTCGTTCTTGTTGTGTTCCGCGATGCGCCTATCATGGCGCGATGGCGATTCCCCCACCCGTGCATGGCCGCGGCGCAACGCTCAACGCCCGCTCGGCTCGTTTCGATGACAGCGCCCGCGAAGACGAGGGTGACTGGCTCGATGCGCGCGACGACATCGATGGCGAGGCACCGCGGCTCCGGACCACGGTGACGGTCGAAAAGCCGAAGTCGGTCATCACCTACCAGCGCTCGCCCGACATTCCCTTCGACCGGTCGATCAACGCCTATCGCGGTTGCGAGCATGGCTGCATCTACTGCTTCGCTCGTCCGACGCACGCCTTTCACAATCTGTCGCCGGGGCTCGATTTCGAGAGCCGGCTGTTCGCCAAGCCGTCGGCGCCGGCGCTGCTGCGCGCCGAGCTGATGAAGAAGGCCTATGTCTGTGCGCCGATCGCGATGGGGACCAACACCGACCCGTATCAGCCGATCGAGCAGCACTGGAAGATCACCCGACAGATCCTTGAGATCCTGCAGGAATTCGATCATCCGTTCACCATTACCACCAAGTCGGCACGCGTGACCCGCGATCTCGACATCCTGGCTCCGATGGCGGCGCAAGGGCTGGCCGCGGTGATGATGTCGGTCACCTCGCTCGACGCGAAGATCGCCCGTACGCTCGAGCCGCGTGCCTCGGCGCCGCAGCAGCGCCTCCGTGCCATTCGCGAGCTGTCGGCGGCGGGCGTTCCGGTCTTCGTCTCGGTTTCGCCGGTGGTGCCGGCGATCACCGATCACGAGATCGAGGCGATCGTCGAGGCTGCGGCCGAGGCCGGCGCGCGCGGCGCCTTCTCGCTGATGGTGCGGTTGCCGCACGAGGTGGCGCCGATCTTCCGCGCCTGGCTCGATGCGCATTTTCCCGACCGCAAGGCCAAGGTGATGGGGCTGATCCGCGAGGCGCGCGGCGGCAAGGACAATGACGGCAATTTCCATACGCGCTTCCGGCCGCAGGGCGCCTATGCCGCCATGCTTCGCACCCGCTTCGAGAAGGCCTGCCGCAAACACGGGCTCGGGCACGAGCGGCTGGCGCTCGACACCAGCCGCTTCCGCCGGCCGGGCCCCGAGCAGCTCGGGCTCTTCTGACGCGGCCGCAACCTTTGCGGCGGCGGCGGGTTCAGATCGCAGCAGTTGCGTGAGGAGTTGGCCATGCAAAGGCCGTTGCTGTGGCTGATCCTGCCGTTGCTGGCCGCCTGCGGCGGTGACGATTCGGGGGGCAGCAGCGGCACGCCGCCGACCGCGACGCCGGGCCCGGCCCCCGCTCCGGCCCCCGCTCCGGCCCCCGCCCCGGCGCCCTCGCCTTCTCCCACGCCGACGCCTATTCCGGCGCCGAGCGGCGATTTCGCTGCGCGCGCCGCGGCGCTCTATGCCGAAGCGCCCGACCTCGCCGCCTGCCGCGCCGGCCGGCTCAAGCCCGAGGTCACGCGCCGCGTGCTCGACACGCTCAACGAGATCCGCCGGCTGCATCGCTTGCCCGCGGTCGGCTATTCGACCGCCGACGATCCGACGGTGATGGCCGCGTCGCTCGTGCTTTCCGCCAACGAGGCGCTGACGCACGAGCCGCCGCCGAGCTTCCGCTGCTTCACGACGGCGGCGCTCAACGGCACGCGGACCAGCAATCTCTACGGCGGCATCGGCACCGGCCTCGCCTTCGAGAGCGACGAAGCGCTGGTCGTCGGCTGGCTCACCGATACCAACAATGCGATCGCCAACAACATCGGCCACCGCCGCTGGCTGCTCGATCCCTTCCTCGGCAACGTCGCTTATGGCCGCGTCGCGCTGACCGGGTCGCCATCCGGCCGCGTCGATTCGGCGGCGCTGAAGGTGATCGGCACCACGGGGGCGATGATCCCGCCCGGCGGCCTGCCCGCGTTCGTCGCCTATCCCTACGAGGATTATCCCGCGCGCTTCTTCGATGCCGATGCGCTGCTGTCGTTCGGCGTGATCGCCAGCGCGACCAACCGGAACGCCAATGCTGCGGTCGATCTCTCGCGCGCGACGATCACCGTGCGCCAGCGCGGCGGCGACAGCCTCGCGGTGTCCAACGTCGCCGCCGACAATGTCGGCTACGGCCTGCCCAACAGCGTCCAGTTCAACGTCGCCGGGCTGCAGCCCGAGGTCACCTACGACGTGACGATCGCCAACGTCGTCGTGAACGGCACGCCGACGAGCTACAGCTATTATTTCCGGATCGCGTCCTAGCGTCGATCAGGCGGCGGTCGGCAGCCGGTAGTCCTTGAACTGCTCGCGCAGCGCGGTCTTCTGGATCTTGCCCGTCGCGGTGTGCGGGATGCTGTCGACGAAGACCACGTCGTCGGGCATCCACCACTTGGCGATCTTGTCCCTGAGGTGGGAAAGGACTTCGTCCTTCGAAACGCTCGCCCCGGGCTTCCTGATGATGATCAGCAGCGGCCGCTCGTCCCATTTGGGATGCGGAAGGCCGATGACCGCCGCCTCGGCGACGCCCGGGCAGCCGACCGCGGCATTCTCGAGCTCGATCGAGCTGATCCACTCGCCGCCCGACTTGATGACGTCCTTCGACCGGTCGGTGATCTGCATGTAGCCGCGCGAGTCGATGGTCGCGACGTCGCCGGTATCGAACCAGCCGTCGCCGTCGAGGACCTGGCCGCCGTCGCCCTTGAAATAGGTGTCGACGATCCACGGTCCGCGCACCATCAGATTGCCGAAAGCCTGGCCGTCGCGCGGCAGCTCGCGGCCTTCGTCGTCCTTGATCGCCATCTCGACGCCGAACAGCGCGCGCCCCTGCTTGCACTTGAGATCGAGCTGCTTGTCGTGCGGCTCGGCGGCGCCGCCGGCGCACAGCATGCCGACCGAGCCGAGCGGCGACATCTCGGTCATCCCCCAGGCGTGCGCGACGGTGACGCCATAGTCGCGCTCGAACGCCTCGATCATCGAGCGCGGCGCCGCCGAGCCGCCGATCACCACCCGGTCGAGCTGGCCGAGCGTCTTGCCGGTCGATTCGAGATATTGGAGCATGCCGAGCCAGACGGTCGGCACCGCCGCGGTGAGCGTCACGCCCTCGTCGACGATCAGCCGGTGCAGCGTCTCGGCGTCGTTGTTGGGACCACCCATGACGATCTTGGCGCCGGCCGCCGCCGCGGCATAGGGCACCCCCCAGGCGTTGGCGTGGAACATCGGCACGACGGGCAGAACCGTCGTCCGCGACGACACCGCCAGCGCGTCGATCTGGCAGGCGGCGAAGGTGTGCAGCACGTTCGAGCGGTGGCTGTAGAGCACGCCCTTGGGATTGCCGGTCGTGCCCGAGGTGTAGCAGAGGCCGGCCGGCGTATTCTCGTCGAGCGCGGGCCAGGCGAAGTCGCCGTCTTCGGCGGCGACGAGATCTTCGTAGCAGAGCAGGTCGAGGCTGCTCTCCGCGGGCATGTGCGCGCGGTCGGTCATCAGCACATAGTGCTCGATCGTCTCGAAGCGCGGCGCCAGTTCCTCGACGAGCTTGAGGAAGGTCAGGTCGAAGAACAACACCCGGTCTTCGGCATGGTTGGCGATATAGGCGATCTGGTCCTGGAACAGCCGCGGGTTGATCGTGTGCGCGACCGCGCCCATCCCCGAGATGCCGTACCAGCATTCGATGTGCCGATGCGTGTTCCAGGCGAGCGTGGCGACGCGGTCGCCCTGCGCGATGCCCAGGCGGGTCAGCGCCTGCGCGATCTTCTTCGACCGCTGCTGCACCTCGAGCCAGTTCGACCGGTGGAGCGGCCCCTCGACCGTCTGCGTGACGATCTCGCGCGTCGGATAGGCCACCGCGGCATGGTCGATCAGTTTCGAGACCAGCAGCGGCCAGTTCTGCATCGCGCCGAACATCTCAGGTGATTCCCTTCCCCAATTTTCTTGGCGGAAGGCTAGCCAGCGTGCGGCGCGCGATCAATCCGCGAACGTCAGCTTGCCGCGCATCTTGCAGTGGGTACAGACGATGCGCTTGGTGCCCGACGACAGCCGCACCCGGCCGTTCTCGCGCACCGGCCCCTGCCAGACCGGCTCGACGACCGAGGTGGCGACGCCGATGTCGTCCTCGCAGGTGCGGCACAGCCACATCCGCGGAGCGGCGGGCGCATCGGGCGAGCGACCGCCGTCGATGACCTGGAAGCGGCCGGGCATTCGCACGACCTTGCCGCCATTGGCGGCGATCGCCAGGTCGACGTCGGCTTCCGCCGGTGGCTCGAGTACGGCGACGGGGCGTCCGGCGCCCATCATGTCGGTATCAACACAGTCCATTCCGGTCCCCCGACCCTGTGATGACTCGAAACATAGGGCGCGCGACTTTCGCTGTCGTGAACGAAATTCGTGCGGCGCCATCGGCTCGTCGATTATCCGGCGCGGCCCATCGCGACCCGTTCGGTCTCGCTTGCGCGCGTCGCGGCAACCGGCGGGCTTGACGATCCGGAACAAATCAGGAACATACGGAACAAGCGATTCGGCTTCGGGTTGATCCCGAGCTTATCCACAGGGTTGAGCGGAGGCAGAAATGGCAGCGGTTTTCGTCGGCGCGTTCGTGAGCTTGGCCATTGCATCGTTCGCGATGGCCGTCGTGTACAGCGAGTTCCGGCGCCGCTGGCCGCAGATCGCGGCTGCCCTCGCCTTCGATGACGGTGTCCGCCCGACGCTGGCGCCGGCGCGGCTCAGGCGGCCGGCGGCGCTGCGCCAGGCGTGGCCGGCGCCGGTTCGGCTTCAGCCATTGCGGCGCGCTGCCGCTTGATCCGGGCGTAGCTGCTCACGCTGAACGGGATCGACGCCGCATAGGCGAGAATCGTCAGCGACAGCGTCATCCACGGCATCGAGAACAGCGCGCCGGCATAGAGCGCGACGCCGAGCAGCACGAACAGCCGCCATTCGCGGCGGATGCGCACGCGCTTCCACGAATAGGTCGGCAGCGCCGACACCATCAGCAGCGCCGTGGCGGCGACGATCGCGCCGGCGACGACGGGTTCGCGGAAGAAATTGGTCTCGAGCCATAGGTCGAGCGCCAGCGGGCTCAGCGCCAGGCCGGCGCCGACCGGGGCGGGAACGCCGGTCAGGAAGCCCGCCTGCTTGTGCGGCCCCTCGTCAAGATCGAGGTGGGCGTTGAAGCGGGCGAGGCGCAGCGCCGCGCAGGCAGCGTGCGCCAGGGCGATGATCCAGCCGATGCCGGGCAGATATTGCAGCGACCAGAGATAGATGATCAGCGCCGGCGCGACGCCGTGCGCGGTCAGGTCGGACAGCGAGTCGAGTTCGGCGCCGAAGCGGCTGTCGGCCTTGAGCAGCCGTGCCAGCCGGCCGTCGATGCCGTCGAGGACGCCTGCCAGCACCACTGCGGCGATCGCGCGTTCCCAATCGCCGGCGATCGCCAGCCGGACGCCGGTCAGGCCGAAGCACAGCGCGGCGAGCGTGATCGCATTGGGGATCATCGCGCGCATCGGCAGCACCCGGCGCAGGCGAAGCCGCCGCGGCGGTTCCTCGACGATCACTGCGAGATGCCGATCGTGGATTCGCCGCTGCCCAGGCGGCCGAGAATGGTCTCGCCGGCGATGGCGCGCTGGCCGAGCGCGACCGTCGGCGCCGTGCCGGCCGGCAGGAACACGTCGACGCGGCTGCCGAAGCGGATCAGGCCGACGCGGGCGCCGGCGGCGACGGTATCGCCCTCCTTGACGAAGCGCATGATGCGGCGGGCGACGAGCCCGGCGATCTGCGTGAAGGCAATGCGGACGCCTTCGGCCGTCTCGACGACGAAATATTGCCGCTCATTGTCCTCGCTCGCCTTGTCGAGGTCGGCGTTGACGAACTTGCCCGGCACATAGACGATCCGACGCACCGTGCCAGCGATCGGCGAGCGGTTGATGTGGACGTCGAAGACGCTCATGAAGATCGACACGCGCGTATAGCGGCCGGGCGCGAGGCCGTTGTCGGCGGCGAGCTGGCGCGGCGGCTCGACCTCGGCAATCTGGCAGACGAGGCCGTCGGCAGGCGACACGATCAGCCCCGGCCCCTGCGGCGTCACCCGGATCGGATCGCGGAAGAAGGCGGCGACCCACAGCGTGATGCCGGCCATCAGCCAGCCGAACACGTCCCAGTCGAACAGCCACCACAGCGCCGCGGTGATCGCCGCAGCGATGACCACGAACTTGATTCCCTCGGGATGTACCGACGGCGTGCGGTACTTGACGGTCGGCGTCGGGACGCCCTGCGGTTCGAGTGAGGTCATGCGTCCTTCAATAGCCGCTTCGGTTACTGCATGACAACGCGCGGAGGCTTCCCATGGTCCAGCGGCGCGCGCATAGGCGCAAGATATGACCCGAATTCCCTCGCTCTGCCTGTTCTGCGGCTCGCGCGCCGGACGCGACCCGGCGCATGCCGCGACCGCTCAAGCGCTCGGCATCCTGCTCGCCGAACGCGGCGTGAAGCTGGTCTACGGCGGCGGCGCCGTGGGGCTGATGGGGATCTCGGCGCGCGCCGCAAAGGCCGCAGGCGGACAGGTCGTCGGGGTCATTCCGCGGACGCTGATGCGCGAAGAGATCGCGCAGGTCGGTCTCGACGAACTGATCGTCGTCGAGACGCTGCACGAGCGCAAGGCGCTGATGCATCTCCATTCGGATGCCTTCATCGCGCTGCCCGGCAGCATCGGCACGCTCGACGAACTGTTCGAGGCGCTGACCTGGCGCGAGCTGTCGATCCACGCCAAGCCGATCCTGCTGCTCGGCGCCAACGACTATTGGGCGCCGTTCATGACGCTGCTGCGCCACCTCGACGCGCAGGGCTTCGCCCCGGACGACCTCTTCGACATCGTCGAGGAGCTCCCCGGGCTCGAAGCGCTCGCTGAAAGATTGATATAAAAGCGCGTCGCCTCTAAACGACGCCGGACTCATTTCAGACAGCGCGTTGTCGCGTCTTTCGCAAGGGACATCGGATGGCGAAGATCAAGGTAGCGAAGCCGGTCGTCGAACTCGACGGCGACGAGATGACCCGGATCATCTGGCAGTGGATCCGCGAAAAGCTGATCCTGCCCTATCTCGATGTCGACCTTCACTATTACGACCTGAGCATCGAGAATCGCGACGCCACCGAAGACAAGGTCACCGTCCAGGCCGCCAACGCGATCAGGGAGCATGGCGTCGGCGTGAAGTGCGCGACGATCACCCCCGACGAGCAGCGCGTCGAGGAGTTCGGCCTCAAGAAGATGTGGAAGTCGCCCAACGGCACGATCCGCAACATCCTCGGCGGCGTCGTCTTCCGCGAGCCGATCGTCATCAAGTCGGTGCCGCGGCTGGTGCCCGGCTGGACCGACCCGATCGTCATCGGCCGCCATGCCTTCGGCGACCAGTATAAGGCGACCGACTTCCTCGTCCCCGGCGCCGGCAAGCTGACGATCAAATGGGTCGGCGAGAATGGCGAGACGCTCGAGCATGAGGTGTTCGACTTCCCGTCGTCGGGCGTCGCCATGGCGATGTACAATCTCGACGATTCGATCCGCGACTTCGCCCGCGCCAGCTTCAACTACGGCCTCGCGCGCCAGTGGCCGGTCTACCTGTCGACCAAGAACACCATCCTCAAGGCCTATGACGGTCGCTTCAAGGATCTGTTCGAGGAAGTTTTCAACAAGGAATTCAAGGCGCAGTTCGACAAACTTGGCATCGTCTACGAACATCGCCTGATCGACGACATGGTCGCATCGGCGCTGAAGGGGTCGGGCAAGTTCATCTGGGCCTGCAAGAACTACGACGGCGACGTCCAGTCGGACACCGTCGCGCAGGGCTTCGGCTCGCTCGGGCTGATGACCTCGGTGCTGCTCACTCCCGACGGCAAGACCGTCGAGGCCGAGGCGGCGCACGGCACCGTC
>JASBUR010000056.1 GCA_030147805.1 Sphingomonadaceae bacterium | reverse complement strand
CGGCTCGTTCCTTTCCGACGCCGAGGTGACCCGGCATCTCGCGGCGCTCGACGCCTATGTCGAGGGCGCCGGCGCGGCATGAGCGATCCCGTCCTCACCTCGATCGCCTATTCGCAGTTCGTCGCCGACGTGCGGACGCTGGCGCGGCTGGTCACCGCCGACCCCGCCTGGCGGGCCGACCATCTCGTCGGCATCGGCCGCGGCGGCCTTGCCCCGTGCACCTATC
Source organism: Sphingomonadaceae bacterium (assembly GCA_030147805.1). GTDB lineage: Bacteria > Pseudomonadota > Alphaproteobacteria > Sphingomonadales > Sphingomonadaceae > Sphingoaurantiacus. Next base: position 57,696 of record JASBUR010000056.1, on the reverse strand, counting down.
TGTCGCACGCGACGCATTTGCCGATGCTGTCGGTCGACTATTCGTCGGGCGTCGAGGAATTCGCTGCCGCGCTGATCGCCCGCCTTGCCGCGCGGACACGCGACGGCGAGCGGCTGATCTTCGTCGACGACATCAACGATACCGGCGGGACGATCGAACGGCTGCGCCGCGAACTCGGCGATGCCGGCGCCGACATGGAGCGCGTGCGCTTCGCGGTGCTGATCGACAATATCGTCTCGACCGCGCGCGTCGACTATCGCGCGCGGACGATCGACCGCACCGTCACCAAGGACTGGTTCGTCTTCCCGTGGGAGGCGCTCGCCGCCACCGCGGACGTCGTCCACGACGCGCGGCTCGTGCCCGAACGCACCGCCTAAAGAAACCGCCCCGCCGGGCGTTACTAGCCACAAGTGATCTGCCGAACCGAGAGCGCGTCCCGCGCGTCTTCCGGATCCGGAGGGTCGCGGTGTCCGCCGGCTGCGGACGCCGCCGGTTTGAGTGCGGCGCCGATGGTGCGGCGTCGCGAGTCATGGTTGCGTGTGCGTCTTCCTCAAGTTTCGTCAGGGCACACCATGGGAAGGCTCGAAGGCGTCGCACGGTCCCGTCCGGTCCGCGTCGCGCTCATCGTCTCGCTTGCGACCTTCGGCGGCTGGAGCTTCGCCCCCTATGTCATGGGCGACGTCTCGACGCGCGCTGCCGTCAACGCCCCGGTCATCCGGCTGACCGCGGTCGTCGAAGGCACCGTGCCCGAACTGCCCGCGGTCGGCAGCTATTTCGCCGCACCGGCGCGAGTCGCCGTCGTCACGCCATCGGAGGATACCGGCGAGGTCGCGCAGTTTCGCGCCGAGGCCGAGTTGGCGACCGCCGCGCTGACGCTCGCGCAGAAGCAACTCGCCGAACTTTCGGATGAGGAAGTGCGCATGGCGCAGCGCTCGTACATCTTCTCGAGCGCCTCGGCGCGCCGCCTCAACGCCGATATGCGCGCCACGGGCGCGGCGGCGCGCGCCTGCGATGCCGAGAAGTCGGCGAGCCAGGCAGCGCTGGTGCGCGCCGAGAAGCTGGTGGCGACGGGCTTCATGTCGGCTGCGGGACTCGACCGCGCCAAGTCGGCGGCGGCGCTCGCCGCCAGCAACTGCGATGCCGAGAGCGCACGTCTCGCCTCGTTCCAGGCGATGCGCGATGCCGCCGCCAAGGGCGTCTATCTCGGCGACGGCTACAACGACGCCCCCTATGCCGAACAGCAGCGCGACCGGCTGATGCTGCAGCGCCAGATGCTCGAGAAGGTGGTCGTCGACGAGACGGCGAAGCGAACCGAGGCGCTGCGCCGCTGGGCGGAGGCCAATGCGCGCGCGCATTTCGCCGCGCCGGCCGGCACGCTGGTCTGGGCGCAGATGGCGAGCCCCGGCGCGGCGGTACGCGCCGGGGAGCCGGTGCTCGACCTGATCGACTGCCGCCGCCGCTTCGTCGAGGTGGCGCTGCCCGAGCGGCGCGCCGAGGCGATCCGCGCCGGCGGCAAGGCGCGGGTGCGGCTGATCGGCGCCGACGAATGGCAGCCGGGGCGCATCGCCCGCGTCGCCGGCGCGGCGGCGCAGCGCAGCGACACGCTGTTCGCCGCCAAGGGATCGTCGCTCCCCGACGATCGCGAGATCAGCGTCGAGGTGCTGCTCGATACGCCGGCGCATGGTTCGCCCGAGCGGCGCTGCGACGTCGGGCGGCTCGCCGAAGTCCGCTTCGGCTAGGACGGCAGGCGGTGCCCTATATCGACGCGGTGACGCTGGCACCGCTGGCGCTGGTCATCGCCGGGCACCTGCTGTTCCGCCATGCGCTCAAATGGCGGCTGGGGATCACGCTCACCACCTGGGCCGCAGTCTTCTACTATCTCCACTGGCGGCTGACGGTGACCATGCCGTGGGGCGAGACCGGCTGGACCTTCGGCTGGCCGGCGCTCTGCCTGTTCATCGAAATCGTGTCGCTGTTCGATGCCGCCATCCTCTATCTGGCGCTCACCCGTCGCGCCGACCGCAGCGGCGAGGCCGACGCCGGCGAAGCGCGGTTGCGCGCGACGCCGCCGTCGGCGCTGCCGGTCGTCGACGTGTTCATCGCGACCTACAACGAACCGCGCGAGGTGCTCGAGAAGACCATCCTCGGCTGCCTGGCGCTCGACTGGCCAGACGCGCGCGTCTGGGTGCTCGACGATGGCCGTCGCGTGTGGCTGCGCGACTATTGCGAGGCGAAGGGCGCCGGCTACATCACCCGCCCCGACAACAAGGGCGCGAAGGCGGGCAACATCAACCATGCGCTCGAGGTGACCGGCGCCGAGTTCGTCGCGGTGTTCGACGCCGATTTCATCCCGCGCCGCGACTTCCTGATGCGGACGATGGGCTTCTTCGACGATCCGAAGATCGGCATCGTCCAGGTGCCGCACAGCTTCTACAACCACGATCCGATGCAATCGAACCTGTCGCTGCGCGGCTCGATGCCCGACGACCAGCGCTTCTTCTTCGAAGCGATCATGCCCGGGCGCGACGCCTGGGACGGCGCCTTCTGCTGCGGCTCCAATTCGGTCACGCGCCGCAAGCTGTTCGACGACATCGGCGGCGGGCTGCCCGAAGGCTCGATCACCGAGGATATGCTGCTGACGTTGGCGAGCCTCAGGAACGGCTATGTCACCCGCTATCTCAACGAGCCGCTGGCGCACGGGCTCGCCCCTGAAAGCGTCGCGGCCTTCTTCGTCCAGCGGCAGCGCTGGGCGCAGGGCGGCATCCAGATCCTGCACCTGAAGGAAGGGCCGCTCGGCCCCGGCATCGGGCTGATCCACCGGCTGCTGTTCCTGCCGACCTCGTGGCTCAGCCAGAGCCTGATGACGATCTTCTCCTTCGTCACCCCGATCGTCTTCATGTGGCTCAATCTCGCCCCGATGGTCGGCGTCGATCTCGCCGGCATCATCCACTATGCGGTGCCGATGATCGTCGGGCTGGTCGGCGGGATCACCATGCTGGCAGCGGGCCGCTACTTCCCGGCGGCATCGCACATCCTCGGCTCGTTCCAGAGCTTCCGCATCCTGCCCGTCGCGCTGCAGACGCTGTTCCGCCCCAAGGGACTGATCTTCAAGGTGACGCCCAAGGGCTCGGCCGCGGGAGGCGCCGGCTGGGAAACCGGTATCTGGTTCGCCGCCAGCGTCCTCATCGCGCTGACCGTCGTCGGCCTCGGCCTCAATGCCCACCCCGACTTCCGCATCATCGACGAGCAGGCGCTGATGCCGATGATGGTGTTCTGGGGGGCGCTCAACATCGTCGTGCTGCTGCTCGTCGCGATGATGTGCCTGCAGAAGTCGCCGCTGCGCGCCGAGGAGCGCTTTCCGCTGGCGTCCGAGGTGACGATCTTCAACGAGGCCGGCGATTGGTTCGCGACGGCGCAGGGCGACATGTCGCTGTCGGGGCTCGGCGTCGGCCTCCGCCCCGAGGCGCCGGCATTCGGCGTCGGCGATCGCGTCAGGGTTGCGATCGCCGGCGTCGGCGCGATCGGCGGCAAGGTGGTCCGCGCCAAGGGACGGCTGGGCGTGGTGTTCGAGTTCGCCGACGAGGCCGAGCGCGACCGGCTGATCGTCCATCTGTTCACCGGCCGCATCGAACAGAATGTGTTGCGGCCCGGCGCCTGGCAGGTCACCGCGGCGATCCTCGGCCGGCTGTGGTCGGCCGACCTGACCGACGACGGCCATATCATCGAGAGCGCGCCCGAGGACCGGCGAAAGCTCGACCCGGCGTCGCGCGCGATCGCGGGCCGCTGGGCCGCGGTGCCCCCCCGGGCGCTGCCGGCGCCCGCCGCGGCAGAGCGCGCCGCGGCCTAGCGGCGCGATTGCCGTTGATGTTTGCGGCACTTGCCCGCAATCAGACGGCGATGACTCCGCCCTCGCCCGACCGTCCGCCCGCCCGCCGCATCCTCGGCGCCAGCCTCGTCGGCACCGCGGTCGAATTCTACGATTTCTACATCTATGCGACCGCCGCGGCGCTGGTGTTCGGACCGCTGTTCTTTCCCTCGAGCTCGGCGTCGGCGCAGCTGCTCGCCGCCTATGCGAGCTTCGGCGTCGCCTTCGTCGCGCGGCCGATCGGCGCGGTCGCCTTCGGCCATTTCGGCGACCGCATCGGCCGCAAGTCGACGCTGGTCGCCTCGCTGCTGATCATGGGCGGGTCGACGCTGGCGATCGGCTTCCTGCCGACCTACGAGATGGTCGGCTGGGCGGCGCCGCTGCTGCTCTGCCTGCTGCGCTTCGGCCAGGGCTTCGGGCTGGGCGGCGAATGGGGCGGCGCGGCGCTGCTCGCGGTCGAGAACGCGCCGCCCGGCTGGCGCGGGCGCTACGGCATGTTCCCGCAGCTCGGCGCCCCGGTCGGCTTCCTGGCCTCGAACGGCCTGTTCCTGATCCTGGGGCTGACGCTGTCGCCCGAGGAGTTCATCGACTGGGGATGGCGCATCCCCTTCCTGCTCAGCGCCGTGCTGGTCGGCATCGGTCTCTGGGTGCGCTCGCGGCTCTCCGAAACGCCGGCCTTCGCGGCGGCGATGAAGGAGGCGCCGCCGCCGCGCGTGCCGCTGACCGTCGTGCTGCGCGACCATCCGCGCGAGCTGATCGGCGGCACCTTCGCCGTCGTCGCCTGCTTCGCGATCTTCTATCTCGCCACCGCCTTCGCGCTCGGCCACGGCACGGTAACGCTCGGCTATCCGCGCGAGCGGTTCCTGCTCGTCCAGCTCGGCGCGATCCTGTTCCTTGCCGCGGGCATCGTCGCGGCGGGCATCCTGTCCGACCGCACGACGCCGCGGCGCGTGCTGATGCTGGGGGCGCTGCTGACCGTCCCCGCCGGCCTGCTGCTGGCGCCGCTGATGGAGAGCGGTTCGCTCGGACTGATCTGGCTGTTCCTGTCGCTGAGCCTGGCGGTCATGGGCCTGACCTACGGACCGCTCGGCGCCTTCCTGCCGCACCTGTTTCCGGCGCGGGTTCGCTATACCGGCGCCTCGATGGCGTTCAACGTCGGCGGCATCCTCGGCGGCGGGCTGACGCCGATCGTCGCGCAGGCGCTCGCCGAGCGCGGCGGCCTGCACTGGGTGGGATATTATCTGGCGGCGGCGGGGCTGATCAGCCTCGTGGCGCTCGCGCCGCTGCGGCAGAACCACGCCGCATGACCGCCGGCACGACCATCTTCGAGCGGATGTCGGGGCTGGCGCGCGCGCTGGGGGCGATCAACCTTGGCCAGGGCTTCCCCGATGACGGCTGGCCCGACGACGTCGTGGCGAAGGCTGCCGAGGCGTTGACCGCCGCGTCGAACCAATATCCGCCGATGCGCGGCCTGCCGGAGCTTCGCGAGGCGCTGGTCGAACATTACCGGTGCCACCAGGGCCTCGATCTCGTCGCCGACGAGGTCGTCGTGACCTCGGGCGCCACCGAGGCGCTGGCCTCGGCCATCCTCGCCCTGGTCGAACCGGGCGACGAAGTGGTGCTGTTCGAGCCGCTGTACGACAGCTATCTGCCGATCGTCCGCCGCGCCGGCGGCATACCGCGGCTGGTGACGCTATCGCCGCCCGACTGGCGGCTCACGCGCGAGGCGCTCGACGCGGCGTTCAGTGCGCAGACCCGCCTCGTCATCCTCACCAACCCGCTCAACCCGGCGGCGGTCGTCTACGACGACGCGCAGCTGGCGCTGCTCGCCGACGCCTGCGTCCGCCATGACGCGATCGCGCTGTGCGACGAGGTCTGGGAGCATGTGCTGTTCGATGGCCGCCGGCACCGCCCGCTGATGGCGATGCCCGGCATGCGTGACCGGACCGTGAAAGTCGGCTCGGCGGGCAAGATCTTCGCGCTGACCGGCTGGAAGGTCGGCTGGGCGATCGCGGCACCGCCGCTCGCGGAGGCGGTGGCGCGCAGCCATCAGTTCCTGACCTTCACGACGCCGCCCAACCTGCAGGCGGCGGTGGCCTATGGTCTCGGCAAGCCGTCGGACCATTTCACCGCGATGCGCACCGGGCTGCAGCGCTCGCGCGACCGGTTGGCTGCGGGACTCGCCGCGACCGGCTATCGGGCGCTGCCGTCGGCCGGCACCTATTTTCTGCTGGTCGACCTCCGCGGGTCGGGAATCGAGGCCGACGACGTCGACTTCTGCGAACGCGCGGTGCGCGAGGCCGGGGTCGCCGCGATCCCGCTGTCGGCCTTCTACGAAACCGCGCCGGTGCGCCATCTCGTCCGGCTGTGCTTCGCCAAGAAGGAGGCGACGCTCGATGCCGGTATCGCGGCGCTCGCCCGCGCGCGCGCGCTGTTCGCCGCCTGATAGGGCGCGAGGCCGGCGCCCGACCTAGCGGCGCCGGCCCGCGTCGCGCCCCCCGGCGCCCGCGACGCTCCGTAACGACCGGCGCGCGCCCCTCCCGCGCGCCGGTCGCCCGGTCAGAAGGCGGCGGTCAGCGAGAAGACCACCGCCGAATCGACGATGTCGCGATCGAACGCCGCAGCGGCGGCATCGCCGCTCGAAATGTCGGTGTCGACATAGGCGACGCCGAAGGTCAGCGACTTCCAGGTGAAGTCGGCGCCGACGAGCCAGTCGAGATAGTCGCCGGTCGGCGTCAGGCTCGAATCGCCGGTCGAATAGCCGAGGTGCGCCTTCACCACGACGGGCGATTCGGCAAAGCCGGTCGACAGGTCGCCGTAGACGTAGAGATTGTCGCCCGAGCCGATGGCGTCCTGGTCGGGCGCATAGGCGACCCCGAGCTTGGCCGTTGCGGCGCCGAAGGTCGTCTTGATCGAGGCATAGGGCTCGGCATAGTCGGTGCCGTCGGTGCCGGGGTAGAGATACCAGAGCAGGCCGGCATCGATCGTTGTGCTCTCGCTGAGCGCCGTCGAATAGCCGCCATAGATGTCGACTTCGACGTTCGAGCCGCCGAACGAGCCGAAGCCGGCCAGGCTCGAGGCCCAGGTGCCGACATAGAAGCCCGACTCATGCGTCGCGCTGATGCCGGCCTGCGCCGCCAGCTCTTCGTCGGAGAGCGAGATACCCCGGAAGCGATATTGTGAAACCAGACCCGCGGAACCGGCGAGCGTGATCGAATCGGCCGCCTCTTCCTGAGCCAGGGCCGGCGTAGCCGTCGCGGCGGTCGCGGCAAGAAGCAAGGCCGCCAATTTCGTAAGATTCTTCATTAAACCCACCTTCCTAGATCCATCCAGGTCGGCTCGCTCGGGTCGTGGGGTCACTCTTTGTCGGCGACCTCCGAGGCGCAACCTGCCAGCATTGCTGCGCCGCACAACAACAAAATTGCCACAGACACACCGCCACACATTTTCTGTTGCGCACCTGCAACAGTTTGCGTGGAGTTGTTACGGGTACCGCGGGAACCTTGCACGTTCTGCAACGGCCGTTGCGTTCAATGCGCTCGCGCTTTTTCTGCTGCGACGCACAATGGGCTCATTCCTCCCCAAGGAATATGAACTCGAGGCCGGGCACATGTTGCCCGGCCTTTTTTCGTCCGGCGCGGCACGCGAGGCCCGGCGGGCCGTTAGAGGGCGAGCGACGCGCGCACCTGCGCCTCCGCCGACGCCTCGGCGAAGATCCAGTCGTGAAAGCGCCGGAGGGCCCGCCCCCTGAGCGCCGACTGCTTCGAGACGAAAAAATAGCTGTAGGGCGTGGCGATGGCCTCGCCATAGGGCTGCTCGAGCCGTCCTTCGCCCGGATAGAAGCGTACCGAATCGCCGAGCGTCAGCGCGACGCCGAGCCCGCTCTCCGCCGCGGCGAGCAGCATCGGCCCGCTGTCGTAATATTCGATATGCCGCGGCTGCGCGCCGCCCGCCCCCATGGCCTCCAGCCACAACGGCAGGATCTTGGGCAGCCCGTCGTGCAGCAGGAAGGTCCGCGTTTCGACGAGCGTGCGCACATCCTCGCCGGCGGGCATGTAGCCGGGCGCGCAAACCGCGAAGGCGGCCTGCGGCAGCAGCTCGCGCGCATAGAAGTCGCCCACGACCTGTTCGGCGAAGACGATCACCGCGTCGAGGCTGACGCCGAGCTTCGAGAAGGGGGCGCCCGACGAATCGAAGCTCACGTCGATGTCGGCATGTGCGGCCTTGAAGCGGCCGAATCGCGGGAACAGCCAGGCGCTGGCGAACGACGGCGGCACACCGAGCGTCACGCTTCGCGCGTCGCTCTCGCTGAGATCGCCCAGCGCCTGCGCCAGCGCTTCGAACGCCGGGCGCGTCTGCTCGAGCAGCCATTCGCCGTCGCTGGTCAGCTTCAGTTCGTGATGAAGCCGCTCGAACAGCGGTCGCCCGACGTAATTCTCGATCGCCTGGATACGGCGGCTCAGCGCCGAGACGCTGAGACTCAGCTCGGTCGATGCGGCCGCCAGCGTGCGATTGTGGGCGACGACGAGAAACGCCTCGAGCGCCCCCATCGGTGGCATGCGACGCATGATCTATCGAACCGCCCGCCGCGACGGCAGGCGCAGCCGGTGGCGGGCCGCGTGCCACACGCCCGTCACCCAGAGGCGGCGCAGCAGACGGCGACGACCCGGCGCCGACCGGCTGACCGACCGCACGCGGCGCCGCAAGGTCGCGATGTCGTCGCGCGTCGGCACCTGGCGCCCGTCGTTGAGCACGACGAGCGAGCCGCCGGCCTGCGGCGCGACGCGCACGATCGAATGCGGACCGATCATTTCGATGAAACCGTCGTCGCCGACCAACGCAATGAACATAAACCCCCTCCACCGGTGCCGAAGCCCGACGTCCAACCCGGATTCATGCTCGCTCTTTTAATTATTGTTGCAGCGCAGCGTGATCTTGGCAAGGCCTTCCGCCCGCGTCGCTGATCGTTGCCGCCGCTGCAAAGCGACTTGCGCGAAGCGCGATGGCCCCCGCCGGCAATGCGCGCACTATGTTGCAACGCACAAAAGCCGGGCCGCTGGGGTTCTGGCGAATGCAACAAGGAGACTCCCCATGCTGAAGCTCGTCCGTACCACGATGCTCGCGCTGGCGTTCACCGCGACCGCCGCGGGTGCCTTCCCCCATTATTCGTCGCGCTACGTCGACGACAAGAGCGGCTATGTCGTCGAAACGCGCGACGTCGGCGGCTGGCTGCGCGTCTCGGGCCGCCATCCCGAGAGCGGCAAGACCTTCAAGGTCAAGGTGTCCCCGGCCGGCCGCGTCGTCGGAACCTGGGACGGCCAACCCGTCGACTATGTGATGGGCAGCGGCGCGGCGAGCCTGCAGCTGGCGCAGGCTGCTGCGGCGAACGCCGGCGGGAAGTAACGATCGGCCGCGCCCCGCCCGTCAACCGGCGGGGCGTCCGTCGCGCCGCAGGGCGTAGACGGCGAGCCCGGTGGCGACGAGCCCGGGCAGCGTAACGCCGAGAAAGTCGCGGACCAGCGCGTCGGGGCCGCAGATTCCCGCCGCCACTTCCCATAGATGGAAGAGCGCGTGCATCAGCAGCCAGCCGGCCGCCGCGCTCCACAGCAGGCCGCGCTGCGCCGGCCGGGCCAGACCGGCGAACATCGCGGCACCGGCCAGCAGATAGACCATCCCGATGTCGCGCACGAAATGCGCATTGTAGCCGCCGGTCAGCGACACGCCGTCGACCGACCAGAACCATGTTTTCGGCACCGTCAGCATGGCGAGGCCATTGCCAGCGGCCAGTGTCCCCACCGCCAGCGCCAGCCCCGTCGCGACGCGGCCGCTCGCTCCACTCCCTTGCGCATCAACCATCGATCACCTCCTGCGACGCTGACGAACGACGCAGCGCGAAAGTGACATGGCGTTATTGAGAATGAGTTGCGCTTACATTTAACTGAGCTATGAAAGCGGTCGAACGGGGAATCGATCAGCGGGACGATGAGCAAGCAGGCGAAGGCGGCGCGAAGCTTCTGGCTGAAGCAACTGCACACCTGGCACTGGGTGAGCTCGGCCATATGTCTGGTCGGGATGCTGCTGTTCGCGATCACCGGCATCACCCTCAACCACGCCGGCGCCATCGAGGCCGACCCCGTCGTTTCGGAACGCGCCGCCACGCTGCCGCCGCCGCTGCTCGCGACGCTCAACGCCACGACCGACGCGAAGGCCGTCGTTCCACCGGTGGTGCGCGACTGGATCGCCGCAGAACTGTCGGTCGATCTTGGCGGCAAGCCCGGCGAGTGGTCGGAAGACGAAGTCTATGTCGGCCTGCCGCGCCCCGGCGGCGACGCCTGGCTGTCGATCGATCGCGGCAGCGGCGCGGTCGCCTACGAGCTGACCAGCCGCGGCTGGATTTCCTACCTCAACGATCTGCACAAGGGCCGCAACGCCGGCGAGGCGTGGCGCTGGTTCATCGACGTCTTCGCCGTCGCCTGCCTCGCCTTCTGCCTCACCGGGCTGATCCTGCTCCAGCTCCACGCCCGCCACCGGCCGATGACCTGGCCGACCGTCGGTCTCGGCCTGGTCGTTCCCGTGCTGATCGCCGTCCTGTTCATCCATCTGTGAGGCCTTATCGATGCGTGTCGCCGCCACCTTTCTGCTGACCGGGCTCGCCGCCGCGCCGGCGGCTGCCGCCGACCTGACCGTCTCGGTCGAGATCCCGCGGCTGGCCGTCGCCGAATATCACAAGCCCTATGTGGCGATGTGGATCGAGAAGCCCGACCAGAGCGTCGCCGCCAACCTCGCCGTCTGGTATGATTTCGACATGAAGGACAACGAGGGCACCAAGTGGCTCCGCGACCTTCGGACCTGGTGGCGCAAGGCGGGGCGCGAGCTCAGCTTCCCGGTCGACGGCCTCACCGGCGCGACGCGCGCCCCCGGCAGCCACAAGCAGAGCTTCGGCGCCGCCCGGCTCAGGCCGCTGACGCCCGGCAAGTACAACCTCGTCGTCGAAGCGGCGCGCGAGGTCGGCGGCCGCGAGATCGTCCGCGTGCCGTTCGACTGGCCGGCCAGGGCGCGCACCACCGCCGGCGCCCGGGGCACCAGCGAACTCGGCGCCATCGCGCTCGACATCAAGCCGTGAAGGGAGTCACGTCCATGAAGATTTTCCGCCATCTGACGATCGCCGCGCTGGCGGTCACCGCGCTCGCCGCGCCCGCCGCCGCGCACCGGCAGTGGCTGCTTCCGTCGGCGACCGTGCTGTCGGGCAACAGCGACTGGGTGACGGTCGACGCCGCGGTCTCGAACGACCTCTTCTATTTCGAGCATCAGCCGCTCAGGCTCGACAATCTCGTCGTCATCGGCCCCGACGGCCAGCCGGTCGAGCCGACCAACAAGTCGACCGGCCGCTACCGCAGCACCTTCGATGTGCAGCTGACGCAGCCCGGCACCTATCGCATTGCCAGCGTCAACGCCGGGCTGTTTGCCAGCTGGAAGGAAGGCGGCCAGCCGAAGCGCTGGCGCGGCACGCCGGAGAAATTCGCCGCCGAGGTGCCCGCCGACGCCGAGGGGCTGACCGTCTCGCAGATGGCCGGCCGCGTGGAAACCTTCGTGACCACCAAGGCACCGAGCAGCGGGGCGCTGAAGGCCACCGGCAAGGGACTCGAAATGGTGCCCGTCACCCACCCCAACGACATCGTCGCCGGCGAAGCCGCGACGTTCCAGCTGCTGATCGACGGCGCGCCGGCCAAGGACATCGAGGTCGAGGTCGTTCCCGGCGGCATCCGCTATCGCGACAAGCTCAACGACATGAAGATGAAGACCGGCGCCGACGGCAGGTTCAGCGTCACCTGGCCGACGCCCGGCATGTACTGGATCGAAGCCTCCACGCAGGACGCCAAGACCTCGGTGCCGCAGGCCAAGCAGCGCCGGTTGACCTATGTCGCGACGCTCGAGGTGATGTCGCAATAGCCAGCCGTCGCATCCTCCTACCGCGTGTGCTGACGCGCTCCGCCGGGATCGCCCCGGCGGGGCGCGTCGCCGTGTTGGCAGGCGAGACGATGGGCACCAGCTGGACCGCGCGCGTCGTCGTCGATGACGAGGCCCGGGTGCCATCGCTTCGCATGGCGATCGAGGCGTCGCTCGCGGGCGTGGTCGCTGAGATGAGCGACTGGGAGCCGGAGTCGGACATCAGCCGCTTCAACCGCGCGCCGGCGGGGACCTGGCAGGTGCTGCCGCCGGCCTTCTTCGCCGTCCTCGAGCATGCGCTGGCGCTCGCCGCCGCGACCGAGGGCGCCTATGATCCGACCGCCGGAAGGCTGGTCGATCTGTGGGGCTTCGGCCCGACGCCGGCGTCGGCGCTGCCTCCCTCCGAAGCCGATATCGCCGCGGCCCGCGCGACGACCGGCTGGGAGCGCGCCACCCTCGACCCGGCGCGGCGCGGCGCGCTCCAGCCCGGCGGGCTGCGGCTCGACCTCGCCTCGATCGCCAAGGGCTATGGCGTCGATGCCGCCGCCCGAGCGCTGCGCGCCGCCGGAGTCGCGCATTTCCTGATCGAGGTCGGCGGCGAGCTGCTTGGCGCGGGGCTGAAACCCGACCGCACGCCCTGGTGGGTCGAGATCGAGGCGCCACCCGGTGCCGTGATCACCCCGATCGTCGCCGCGCTGCATGGCCTCGCCATCGCGACCTCGGGCAATTATCGTCGCTTCTTCGACGCCGACGGCGGGCGCTTCGCGCACACGATCGATCCGCGCACCGGATGGCCGGTCGACAATCGGCTGGCATCGGTGACGGTGCTGCACGCGAGCTGCATGGCCGCCGATGCGATGGCGACGGCGCTGACCGTGCTCGGCCCCGACGGGGGTCTCACCTTCGCGAGCCTGCACGGCATCGCGGCACATTTCGTGATCGCGGCGGAAGGCGGCTTCGTCGAGCGGATGACGCCGGCGTTCGGCGCGATGCTCGACTAGGTTCTACGGGCGCTCAGGTGGCGGTGGGAACCGGCTCGCTGCCCTGCGGGCCCGGGCCGCGCTCGTCAGGTTCGCGACGACCGCGGTCGCCGCGCCCGCGTCGGCCGGTCCGCGGCTCGTCGCCCAGCGCGAAGGTCACCGGCACGAGCACCCAGGCCGAGACCGGCCGGCCCGCCTGCTTCGCCGGGAGGAAGGCCCAGCGCTTCACCGTGGCGAGCGCCGCGTCGTCGAGGCGAGCGAAGCCGCTCGAGGTGGCGACCATCAGATCCTGGGCGCGGCCGTCGGGCGACACCAGCACCTTGAGCATCACCGTGCCTTCCTCATGCGCGCGGCGCGAGGCGGACGGATAGCGCGGGCCGGCGTTGTTGAGCTGGTCGGCGCTGAAATCGGGCGGCACGACCGCCGCGTCGCCGTTGCCCTTCGCCGTCGTCGGCGCGGCGATTGCCCTGGGCGGCGGCGGCACGTCGGTGGCGGTGATGGTCGGCGCCGGGGCGACGTTGGTTTCGACGATCACGTCGGGAGCGAAGATGTCGGTCGGCACGGGCTCGAGCGCCGCTTCGGGGGCGACCGTCGGCTCGATCGGTTCGGCGATTTCCTGGACGAAGGCGATGGCCACCGCCGGCGGCGCCTCGCCGATGTGGATCGCGCCCGTGGTCAGCAGGAGCGCGACGAGCGCGGCGTGCACCGCGCCGATGGTCGCAATCGCGCCCCAGTTGCGGCGGCTGGCGGTGAAGCCCGCAGCGGGTTCGTCCGCGGCGCGGCGCGTCATCGCAGGCTCGCGCGGCGGCACGGCCAGGCGTACCGGCTCATCGACCGAGGCGACGCTGTCGCCTGTGAATGATGCCGCCAGACTCGCCATGCCGAAGAACGCCCTTTGCCCTGCGCCGCTAATGATAGCCCCGCTCCTATTGCATATCAATCTCAATATCGCTTGGCGGACGGCGAAAGACGGTGGCGGGCCGACAAGAAAAAGGGCCCCGCACGTGGCGTGCGGGGCCCAGGTTGGGACGAGGGGAGGCTCGCCTTAGAAGCTGTAGTTGAGCGTGAGCACCGCGGCGCGGCCGTCGCCGGGCGTCGCCCAGCCATTGTTGCGGATGCGCGTGTAGTAGGTTTCGTCGGTCAGGTTGGTGACGTTGAGCTGCAGGCTCGCCCCCTCGGTGATCTCGTAGGAGGCGTAGGCGCGGTGAACCCAATAGTCATCCGACTTGTAGAGCGGGGCGGCGCCGTTGTTCAGGAAGAAGCTGCCCTGGTAGGTGAAGCCATAGCCGAGCGTCAGCCCGTCGAGGATCTCATAGGTGGTCCAGAGGCTGCCCGAATGCTTGGGCGTATTGAGGAGCGGATTGCCGGCCGTGACGTCGAGCAGGCCGCCGCAGCCCGCCGCGGCCGGATTGTCGCGGCACCGGTCGGAGATGTTCTGCAGCACCTCGCTGTCGAGGTAGGTGTAGTTGGCGAAGATCGTCCAGCGGTCGCTGACCTCGCCCGAGGCGCCGAGCGCCAGCCCGTCGACGCGCGACTTGCCGTCGAGCACCGGATCGGGGAGCGTCGGATCGTTCGAGGCGACGCGGTAGTTGCTGCGCTCGTTGCGGAAGATCGCGGCATTGAGCTGGAGCCGGTCCTCGAACAGGTTCCACTTGGCGCCGACCTCGTAGCTCTTCGCCTGCTCGGGCTCGATGTTGCAGAGGTTCACGGTGACGGTGCTGCCGCCGACGGTGACGTTCTGCGTGCAGCCGCCGTTGACGCTCGTGCGCGACGGGTTCTCCGAATTCGACGTCGCGACATAGATCGAGGCGTTGGGAACCGGCTTGTAGACGAGGCCGACACGGTAGGAGAACAGGCTGTCGTCGCCGCCGAACCGCACCGGCGCACCGGTCAGCGCGCCGCTGGTGGCGTAGGACGCCGTGGCGACCGAATTGTCCGTCTTTTCATAGCGGACGCCGCCGTTGACCTCGAACCGTTCGTTCAGCGCGATCGTGTCGAAGAGATAGACGGCATAGGCCTCGAGTTCGCCTTCCGTCGCGCCGCTGCGGATGAAGTTGACCGGGCCGGCGTAGATCGGGTTCGGATCGGTGATGTTGATCGGCGGAAGCGTCGGATTGGGCAGCGCGCCACCCGGGTTGCGCAGCGAATTGCCGGTGTCGAGGTGGTAGTCCTCCTTCGAGAACGAGCCCCCAAGCACGAGCGAATGGGTGATGCCGCCGGTATCGACCTCGGCGTTGAAGTCGAGCTGGTTGTAGAACAGGTCGTTGACCGTGTCGCGGGTATTGCCGCGCGGACCAGAGGGATAATAGAGGCCGGGCAGCTGGCCGGTCGCGCAGGGATCGCCAAGCTGGTTCCTGCCGTTTGCCAGGCAGACGTTGCTGGTCGCACTGGCCTGAGGCGGGTTCACCAGCGTGAACTGCTTCACCTTTTGGTAGCGCGCGAGATTGCGGACGCCCAAAGTCTCGCTGAAGTCGTGCGCGAAGGTGGCGGTGATGCTGTCGACCGTCGTCTCCTGCGCATCGACGTTGGCATAGCCATAGTAGCCTTCGCGATCGACGCCCGGCAGAACGCCGTCGTAGGTGGCGTTCTTGTAATAGGGCAGGCCATACTGCGGCGTGTTGTCGTCCTCCTGGTGCAGATAGGCGAGCGTCAGCCGCGTCGGTTCGCCGATCCCGAGCGTCACCGAGGGCGCGATGCCCCAGCGCTTGTAGGTTTCGACGTCGCGGCGCGGCACGTCATTCTCGTGCCACATCGCGTTGAGCCGTACCCCGAGGTTCCCGAAGGCGCGGTTCACGTCGGCGGTCGCGCGATAATAATTGTCGGTGCCGATGCCTGCGGTCAGCGTCGTACTGTCGCGACGCCCCGGCGTCTTGGTGACGAGGTTGATCGTGCCGCCGACCGAGCCGGTTCCCGAATAGACGCTGTTGGCGCCGTTCGACACCTCGATCTGCTCGAGGTTGAACGGATCGGTGCGCGTGTACTGCGCGCTGTCGCGCACGCCGTCGACGAGGATGTCGCCGTTGGCCGAATAGCCGCGCAGGTTGATGCTGTCGCCATAGCCGCCGCCGCCTTCGCCCGCGCCGAAGGTGATGCCGGGCACGGTCGATAGCGCGTCGCGCAGCGTCAGCAGATTCTGTTCGAGGAGAACCTGATCGGTAATGACCGTCACGGTCTGAGGAATGTCGAGCAACGGGCGGGTGTAGCGCGGCGATTCCAGCTGCTCCGACTTGGTCTCGTCCTCGATCGCGGTGTCGGTGACGGTAACGCCCTTGAGCTGCGTCGGCGCCGCGTCCTGCGCCGATGCGGCGGCGGGAGCCAGGATGGCGACGAAACCCGCGCAGGTCAGCGCGAGATAGCTCGATGATTGGTGGTGATCCTGGCTCATGTGGCCCCGCCCCCTTTTTGCGAATGAAACTCAGTTACGAGGCTATTGCGAGGCGTTTGCAGATTCGTCAAGCGGTTTCCGTTTCGGGGGTGGATGGTGCGTGGACGAGGTTGGCGGGAGCGGACGCTTGTCAGGCGATGCCCCTCAAAGCGCCGTCATTCCGACGCAAGCCACGATTTTCATCGGGTGCGGGCACCGCCGCAACATTCGGAAGATCCTGGCTTTCGCCAGGATGACGAGCGATGAAAATGGCGCGGACCCGCTTTACGCGTCGGCCCAGCGCCTCAGCAGATTGTGGTACACCCCGGTCAGTTCGACGACCGAGGTGTCGGCGCCGCCGCGCTCGCTCGTCAGCCGCTGGATCGCCGTGTCGAGCTGGAACAGCAGCGTGCGCTTGCCGTCGTCGCGCACCATCGACTGCAGCCAGAAGAAGGCGGCGACGCGCGCGCCGCGCGTCACCGGCGTGACATGGTGCAGGCTGGTCGACGGGTAGACGATCATATGCCCGGCGGGCAGCTTGACGGTCTGCGTGCCGAAAGTGCCTTCGATCGTCAGCTCGCCCCCGTCATAATTCTCCGGATCCTCGAGGAAGAGCGTCGCCGAAAGATCGGTCCGGATCCGGAAGTCGGTGCCGCGCAGCTGGCGGATCGCATTGTCGACATGCGTGCCGAACCCCTGCCCGTCGCCGTAGCGATTGAACAGCGGCGGATAGACCTTGGCGGGCAGCGCCGCGGCGATGAACAGCGGCGAGCGCTGGATCGCGGTCAGCACCAGCGTTCCGGCCTCGCGCGCAGCGGCCGATCCTTCGGGGAGCTGCTCGTTGCGCTTGGCGAGCGCTGCCTGCGGCCCCGAGGTGGCGTTGCCGTCGACCCACTCGGCGGCGTCGATGATCGCGCGGATGCGCGCGACCTCGTCGGCGGTCAGCACGTCGGGGATGGCGGTCAGCATGGGCAGCGCGCTCTAGTTGAGAATGGTTCTCACTTTTCTAGAGCCCGAGCATCGTCTTGGCAATGATGCCGCGCTGGATCTCGTTCGAGCCCCCGTAGATCGAGGCGGCACGGTTGTTGAGGTAACGGGCGATGGCGATCCCGGCATGGTCGGGGCCGACGCCGCGCTCGTTGCGGCCGGGCGCGTGCACGACGGGTTGGGCGGCGGCAAAGACGCCGCTCGCCTCGACCGCGAGCTCGTCGAGCCGCTGCGTCGTCTCGGTCGCCTGGATCTTGAGGATCGACGACATCGGGCCGGGATTGGCGCCCCTGGCGAGCGCGCCGAGGAGGCGCCGCTCGGTCATCGCGATGGCGTCGACCGTCGTCGCGACCTCGGCGAGGCGGCGGCGGAAATCGGCATCTCCGACGCCCTCGACCGCGGCGATCGCGCGCACGCGGTCGAGCGCGGCGTAGAGGCCGGGTGCGGCACCGCCGCCGCGCTCGAACTCGAGCAGATATTTGGCGACGGTCCAGCCGTCGTTCTCGGCACCGAGCCGGTTGGCCTGCGGCACACGCACCTCGTCGAAGAACACCTGGTTGACCTCATGCTCGCCGGCGAGCGTGATGATCGGTCGAACGCTGATGCCCGGCGTGTCCATTTCGGCGAGCAGGAAGCTGATGCCCTGCTGCGGCTTGCCCTCGCCCGAGGTACGCACGAGGCAGAAGATGCGGTTGGCGAAATGCGCGTGCGTCGTCCAGATTTTCGAGCCGTTGAGCACATAGTCGTCGCCGTCGGCGACCGCGCGCAGTTGCAGCGAGGCGAGATCCGAGCCCGCGCCCGGCTCCGAATAGCCCTGGCACCAATAGTCGTCGCCGGCGAGGATGCGCGGCAGGTAGAAGTCGCGCTGCGCGGGCGTGCCGTAGCGCATGATCACCGGGCCGACCATCTTCAGCCCCATCGGCGACAGCTGCGGCGCGCCGGCGCGCGCGCATTCGGCGTCGAAGATGTAGCGTTGCGTGTCGGTCCAGCCCGGCCCGCCGAATTCGACCGGCCACGCCGGCGCCGCCCAGCCGCGCGCGTGCAGGATGCGCTGCCAGGCGAGACTCCACTGTTTGTCGACGAAAACGCTGGTCATGCGTCGGCCCGCCTCGCGGAGTTCGGGCGTCAGCTCGGCGGCGATGAAATCGCGGACTTCCTGCTGGAAGGCCAGGTCGGCATCGGTCAGCTCGATCTGCATCAGTTCACCTGCCGCTCGCGGCCCTCCCAATAGGGGGCGCGCAGCTCGCGCCGCAGGATCTTGCCCGAGGCGTTGCGCGGGAGCGCGGGGATGACGTCCACCGACTTCGGCGCCTTGAACGCCGCGATGCGCGTCCGCGCGAAGGCGATGATGTCGGCGGGGTCGATGGCCATGCCCGGCTTGGCGACGACGACCGCCTTCACCGCCTCGCCCCACTGCGGATCGGGAACGCCGATCACCGCCACCTCGGCGACCGCCGGATGGCCGTAGACCGCGCTCTCGACCTCGGCGGGGTAGATGTTCTCGCCGCCCGAGATGATCATGTCCTTCACCCGGTCGTGGATGAACAGGTAGCCGTCCTCGTCGAGGTAGCCGGCGTCGCCGGTGCGCAGCCAGCCGTCGCCGTCGATCGTCTTCTTCGTCGCCTCGTCGAGCCGCCAATAGCCCGCCATGTTGGCGCTCGACCGCGTCGCCACCTCGCCGACCGCGTTCGGCGGCAGCCGCTCGCCGTCGGGCCCCAGAATGCACAGCTCGACGCCCGGCATCGGCAGCCCGGCGGCGCGCATCCGCTGGTTGCCCGCCGGGTCATGGTCCTCGGGCGGCAGGTAGACGATCGTGCCGGTGGTCTCGGTCATGCCGTACTGCTGGACGAAGCCGCAGCCGAACACCTCCATGCATTCGCGCAGCAGGTCGAGCGGGATCGGCGACGCGCCATAGAGGATGTGGCGCAGCCGGCTGTAGTCGACCTCGCGCGCCCGCGGCTGGCGGACGACGATCTGCAGCGCCGCCGGCACCATGAACATCTTCGAGATACGGTCGCGCTCGATGAAGTCGAGCACCCTGAACGGGTCGAACTCGCGCGCGACGATGCCCTTGGCGCCGTTGTACAGCCCGACCAGCCCCCAGCCGGTGCCGCCGATGTGCGACACCGGCATCGCGACGAGGCTGACGTCGCTGGCGTCCCACTTCGACCAGGCGAGCCGCGGATCGTCGTCTGTCGAGGTCTGGTTGCGCCCCTCGATGATGTTGGCGTGCGTCAGCATCGCGCCCTTGGGATGGCCGGTGGTGCCCGAGGTGTAGAGCTGGATCACCACGTCGCGCGACGAAACCGGCAGGTCCGGGTCCGCCGCCGGCTGCGCATCGCGCCAGCGCTCATAGAGCGGCCAGCCGGGCGCCGACTGCTCCATCGCAATCAACGATTCGACGGCGGGGAGCTTGGCGGCCTCGGCGGCGATGACGTCGGCGATCTCGGCACCGACGAACAGCAGCCGCGCGCCGGTGTCGGCGACGATATAGGCGATCTCGCGCCCGGCGAGTCGCCAGCCGACCGGCGCGAGTACGACGCCGGCCTTCGCCGCGCCGATCAGCAGTTCGAAATAATGGTCGCTGTTCTTGCCGACATAGGCGATGCGGTCGCCCGGCGTCAGCCCCGCGGCGATCAGTGCCTGCGCGACGCGGCTGGTGGCGGCGTCGAAGGCAGCGAAGCTCGTCACGCGCCCTTCGAATTCGAAGGCGGTCGCGTCGGGGCGCACCGCCGCATGATAGCGCGCGATGTCGCCGAGCGTCGTCATCTCGCCGGGGTCGTGCCAGCGCTGAGTCGGCGCGCGGTCGAGCGTATCGATGGTCATTCGGTCGGCCTCCCCAGGTCCTCGTCGGCGCCAGGATGCGCGATCTGCGCGCCGCCCGCCAGCTGCGACAGCTCGCAGCTTGGCGTCGCGCTTGCAGCCGCGCCCCGCGGCGGCGATGCTGACGCGATGGACGCCGAGCCGCCCGACGCCCGCCGCGCGCGCGCCGTCACGCCGATGCCGCGGATCGACTTCGCGCGGCCCAGGGGCGCGCCGGCGCTGTTCGCAGCCGACTCGGTGTCGTGGCGCGTCTACAAGAACCCGGTCACGCTGTTCATCGGCGGCGTCGCCGCCGTTCTGCTCGAACTGGCCGAGCCGCGCGTGCGCTCGGGCGTCTGGGGCCATTCGATCTTCCCGACCGACCCGATGACGCGCATCCGCCGCACCGGATTCGTCACCAACGTCACGCTCTACGCCCCGGCGACGGTGGCCCGCCAGGTGATCCGCGGCGTCGTCCGCATGCACGATCGGGTCGAAGGCATGACGCCCGGCGGCCTGCGCTATGCCGCCAACGACCCGGTGCTGCTCGACTGGGTGCAGGCGACCGCCTCCTATGGTTTCATCGAGGCCTATGCGGCCTATGCCCACCGGCTGACGCCTGCCGAGCGCGACCAGGCCTATGCCGAATCGCAGGTCGCCGCCAAGCTGTTCGGTGCCGTCGGCGCGCCGCGCTCGGCCGCCGAATGCGCGGCGCAGTTCGAGGCGATGCGCCCCGGGCTCGAACCGCATCCGATCGTCGACGAGTTCCTCCAGATCATGACGGCGCGGATCGGCCCGCCCGGGCCGCTGCGCCCGCTGCAGCGGCTGCTGGTGCGCGCCGGCGTCGAGCTGCTGCCCGACTGGCTGATCGAACGGCTCGAGCTCGGCGCCGCGTGGCGGCTCGGCGACCGCCAGCGACGCGCGGTGCGCGCGCTCGGCGCGATCGCCGACCGCGTCCCGTTGCCCGGCACGCCGGCCTATCGGGCGGCACGACGCGTCGGCCTGCCGATCGCCCGCCTCTACCGGCGCTGATGCTTTTGCCCCTTCGCAGCCCCGCCGCCGGTGCGGCATAGGAACGCCGACGAGGCAGCAGGAAAGCAGCGCATATGGCCATTTGGCACGGCGGCACGGTCGATCTCGCACAGCTGACGGCAACGGGCGCCGATTCGATGCCCGGTCTGCTCGGCATCGAGTTCATCGACGCCGGCGACGACTGGCTGAAGGCGCGTATGCCGGTGAACGCGCGCACGCGGCAGCCCTACGGCCGGCTGCACGGCGGCGCGTCGATGGCGCTCGTCGAGACGATCGCCTCGGTCGGTGGATCGCAGACCGTCGACCCGGCGATCAACGCCGTCGTCGGCATGGAGATCAACGGCAACCACATCCGTCCGGCGAAGGACGGCTTCGTCACCGCTCTGGCCAAGGCCGAATCGATCGGCCGCACCACGCAGGTCTGGACGGTGCGCATCACCGACGACGAGGACCGCCTCGTCTGCCTGTCGCGCATGACGCTCGCGGTGATCGCGGCGCAACGCGCGGGATAAAATATCGCCGCACGCAGCTAAAGCAGTCGCCCCTGCATCCGTTAACCGGTCTGTCCCGTAACAACGCGTGCCGGCTGCCCCCGCCGGCATGCCCGTTCGAGGAACCGCGCGATGTTCGAGCCTGCCCGCCCCCTGTCCGCCACCCCCGCCACCGCCACGCCGGTGTTCGACGCGGTCGAAGCGGCGGCGGTGCGGCTGGGCGCGGCGGATCCGTTGAGCTCGCTCGACAGCGCCCGCTCGCGGCTCGGCCGCTGGCTGCTCGGCGAGCGCCGGCTGCCGCTGGCGAACGACCATCTCGAAGCGCTCCGCCGCCTCGCCGTCCAGCTGCGCCACGCGCAGACGCCGTCGCCGCGCCAGCTCAAGGCGGCACGCAGCGCGGGGGTCAGCGACCTCCAGCTGCACACGCTGTGGACGCTGTTCCGCACCACCGGCGCCGCGCGCTGCGCAGCCTAGGAGCGGACGATGGCCTTTCTCGATCTCGATGCCCCGCCGGCCTTCGGCACCCGCCAGCCGGGCGTGACGCTGCGCATCCATCCCGAGTGGATGGCGAGCCCTGAAGCGACCACGCCGCCGCCCGCGTCGCGCGCGAGGCGCGCGGCGATCGCGGCATCTGCCCTCACCGTCGCCGTTGCGGTCCACCTGTGGTCGGCTGCGGCGCTCGGCTCGCAGTGGCTCGGCCTCGCCACGACCGGCATCGTCGCGGCGATGGCGCTCAGCCTGCTTACCGGCGCGCGCCGATAAGGTGGAAGCCGGTGCGCCGGCCGTCGAGGTAGCGCACGCGCACCCCGTCGAAAAAGGCGTCCTCCTCGGTCCGGAACACGACCTGCTGGCCGCCCCATTCGGGCACGGCCTGCGTCTGCGACAGCTCGATCGACCAGGCGGTGTTGGGCCGCAACTGGTGCGCGCCGCGCTCGCTCGGCTGCTGATCGTCCCAGAAGCCGATCGCCGCGCCGGCGCCATGGCCGTGGTAGCCGATCGGGTGCGAATAGATCGTCGGGTTCAACCCCTGCGCGATCGCCTTCGCCCGTGCCGCCGCCAGTATCTCGTTGCCGCTGAGCCCGGTGCGGAAGGATGAGGTCAGCGCGTCCTGCACCCGGTTGTTCGCCGCCAGCCCGGCCCTGAGCCCCGCCGGCGCGTCGGTCTCGCCCGGCTTCAGCACATAGCCGAGATGCTGCGTATCGGTGTTGAGCCCCAGATAGACGATGCCGAAGTCGGTCCACAGCATGTCGCCCGGCCGGATCACCGTATCGCCGTCGAGCTCCTCCTTCTCGCCCTGCCGGAAGATGCCGACCGACGGCTGGAACCAGGTGGCGAGCTTCAGTTCGGCGACGCGCTCGCGCATCCACCAGACCACCTCGTCGGCGGTGGTGACGCCCGGCGTGATCACCTTGTCGGAGAAGGCCTCGGCGATGATCGAATGCGCGATGCGCACGATGTCGGGATAGGCCGCGACCTCGGCGGGGAGGCGCGTCTCGAGCCAGCCGACGGCGAGCGCCTCGCCCGGCACGACGCGCGTGCGATAGGTTTCCGGAAGCGCCGCCATCAGCCCCTGATGCTGGCTGAGCGTCAGCCCGTCGCCGAAGGCGGTGAGCGGCGACGTGTTGACGGCGATGCGCCTGGGGTCGCGCGCCGCGACGATCTCGCCGAGCCGCGCCCATTGGTCGGGCTGTTTCTCAGGCTCCCACGCCGCCTCGAACAGCCCGCCGAGCCCGTAGCGGCTGACGGTCAGCCGCTCGACCGGCTTGCCGTCGCCGGGATCGAAGAAGACGAGGATGGTCCGCCGCCGCGCGCGCAGGCTCGTCGCGTTGAGCATCGTCGCGAGCACCGGATCCTCGAGATATTCGCGCGCGATCATCACCCACATGTCGACGCCCTGCTCGCGCATCAGCGCCGGGACGATCGTGTCGAGCCGCTCCTTCAGCCACGCATCACGGATGCGCGCCTGCTCCTTGAGCGGCAGCACCGCGGGCGCCGGCGCCGCGGCGTCCTCGACCTCGCGCAGGTGCGAGAGCGGGGTCGGCTGGGCCACCGCCGCGGTGGCGCCGAGAAGGAGCGCCGCCGCGAGGCCAAGCGGCCGCAGCCGCGCGGTCATGGTGAACGTCATGGTTCGATCGTCTCCGTGATGTCTGAAGCTGGGTCAGCGGCGCGCGGTCAGTGCGTCGGCCGACGCATCGCCGAGCGACGAGCCGCCGTCGACGTCCATGATCGCGCCGGTGATATAGACGGCGTTGTCGCTGGCGAGATAGAGCGCCATGTCGGCGATGTCGCGCTTGGCGCCATAGTCGCGCAAGGGAATGCGCGCCTTCAGCGCCGCTTCCATGGCCGGGGTCGCGGCCAGCCGCGCCATGCCCTCGGTCTCGGCGATCGGCCCGGGCGAGATGGCGTTGACGCGGATGCCCGCCGGGCCCCACTCCATCGCCAGGCAGCGCGTCAGCATGTTGATGCCGGCCTTCGCGGCGCAGGCATGCGCCTGGAACATCATCGGGTGGCTGCCCTGTCCGGCGGTGATCGAGATCAGCGAGGCGCCGGGCTTCTTCAGGAAGTCGAAACTGGCGCGCAGCACGTTGAAGGTGCCGATCAGGTCGATGTCGACGACGGTCTTGAAGGCGTTGGCCGACATGCCGACCACCGGCGCGAGGAAATTGCCCGCCGCACCCGACACCAGCACGTCGATGTCGCCGAAGCGCTCGTGCGTCGCCTTGAGGCTCGCTTCGACCGCCGCATAGTCGCGCACGTCGGCGCTGACGCCGAAGGCGGTGCCGCCGGCGTCGGTGATCGACTTCACCGCCGCGTCGATCTTGTCCTGGCTGCGGCTGACGATCGCCAGGCGCGCGCCCTGTTCGGCGAGCCGCTGCGCGATGCCGAGGTTGATGCCGCTCGAGCCGCCGGCGACATAGGCCACCTTCCCGGCGAGAATCTTGTCCCTGAACGCGTCCGCCATCCTGCTCCCCGTTTCGCTTGGCCTCCGATTAGGCGGGGCCGATCGCCGGATGGCAACTGATGTTTTGCGGCGTTACGCTGGGCGGTCGACGCCACGATCATCACCAGCGGGAGATTTGGCGACATGCAGTATCACGGTCCGACCTCGCAGAGCTTCGTTTCGCAGCGGCTGCGGCTGCACTATGCAGACTGGGGCAACGCCGGCGCGCCGCCGCTGCTGCTCGTCCATGGCGGTCGCGACCATGGCCGCAGCTGGGACTGGGTGGCGGAGCGGCTGCAGCAGGACTGGCACGTCATCTGCCCCGACCTGCGCGGACACGGCGACAGCGCCTGGGCGCCCGACGGCAATTACGAGATGACCGCCTTCGTCTACGACCTCGCGCAGCTCGTGCACCAGCTCGACGTCGACCAGGTGACGATCGTCGCGCATTCGCTCGGCGGCAACATCTCGACGCGCTTCACCGGCCTCTATCCCGACAAGGTGCGCAAGCTGGTGTCGATCGAGGGGCTCGGCCCCTCGCCCAAAGTGCTCGCCGAGCGCGCGCAGACATCGTTCGCCGACCGCTGGCGGAAGTGGATCGCCGACAAGCGCACCGCAGCCGGCCGGCTGCCCAAACGCTATGCGACGATCGAGGATGCCTACGCCCGGATGAAGGCGGAGAACAGCCATCTGACCGACGAGCAGGCGCGCCACCTCACCGTCCACGGCGTCAACCGCAACGAGGATGGCAGCTGGAGCTGGAAGTTCGACAATCACCTCAACGTCTGGCCGATCACCGACATCCCGCAGGCCGAGATCGAGGCACTGTGGGCGGCGATCACCTGCCCGACGCTGCTGCTCTACGGCGCCGACAGCTGGGCCTCGAACCCCGAGCGCGACGGCCGCATCGCGCATTTCCGCAACGCGCGCGTCGTCGAGTTCGAGAACGCCGGGCACTGGCTGCACCACGATCAGTTCGACCGCTTCATGGCCGAGCTGGACGGGTTTCTCTGACGGCTCAGGCGCTGCGAAAATAGGCGGGTTGCGTTCGGCGGCGCGAATAGACAAGTTCGATTAGACAACTGAATAAGCAGCACGAGAGGATCAGCATGGGCGAGGCCTATATCATCGACGCCGTCCGCACGCCGCGCGGCGTCGGCAAGCCGGGCAAGGGCGCGCTGTCGCACCTCCACCCGCAGCATCTCGGCGCGACCGTGCTGAAGGCGCTGAAGGAGCGCAACAATTTGAAGACCGAGGAGGTCGAGGACGTGATCTTCTCGACCAGCGCGCAGAAGGGCAAGCAGGGCGGCGACATCGGCCGCATGTCGGCGCTGCTCGCCGGCTACGACACCAAGGCGTCGGGCGTGACGCTCGACCGCTTCTGCGGCGGCGGCATCACCAGCGTGAATCTCGCCGCGGCGCAGATCATGTCGGGAATGGAGGACCTCGTCGTCGCCGGCGGCGTCGAGATGATGTCCTATCATCAGGAACTGGCGGCGCAGGATCTTGCCGCCGGCATCAGGCCGCTCGGCATGGGCGCCGGCAATATGACGCTGCAGGCGATGCACCCGCAGTCGCACCAGGGCGTGTGCGGCGACGCGATCGCGGCAAAGGAAGGCATCAGCCGCGAGGCGGTCGACGCGCTGGCGCTCGAAAGCCAGCGCCGCGCCGATCGGGCGATCAAGGAAGGCCGCTTCGCCAAGAGCGTCGTGCCGGTGCTCAACGAGGACGGCTCGGTCGCGCTCGATCGCGAGGAATTCCCGCGCCCGGAAACCACCGCCGAGGGCCTCGCCGGCTTGAAGGCGAGCTTCGATGCGGTCGCCGACGCTTCGATCCAGGAGGACGGCAAGACCTTCCGCCAGCTGATCAAGGACCGCTACCCCGACCTCGAGTGGAAGGGCGTCCATCACGCCGGCAACTCGTCGGGAGTCGTCGACGGCGCCGGCGCGATCCTGCTCGCGTCGAAGGACTATGCGGAGAAGCAGGGCTGGAAGCCGCGCGCCCGCGTCGTCGCCACCGCCAACGTCGGCGACGATCCGACCTTGATGCTCAACGCGCCGGTGCCGGCCGCCAGGAAGGTGCTGGCGAAGGCCGGTCTGACCAAGGACGACATCGACGTCTGGGAGATCAACGAGGCCTTCGCCGTCGTCGCCGAGAAGTTCATCCGCGACCTCGATCTCGACCGCGAGAAGGTCAACATCAACGGCGGCGCGATGGCGCTCGGCCATCCGATCGGCGCGACCGGCACGATGCTGATCGGCACCGCATTGGACGAGCTCGAGCGGTCGGGCGGCCGCTATGCGCTGGTGACGATGTGCGCGGCGGGCGGCATGGCCCCCGCGATCATCATCGAGCGCGTCTAGCCTTTCCAGGCCGCAAGCAGGGTGCGGACGAGTCCGTCGTACGCACCCTGTTTGGCGTAGAGCGGCACCGGCGGCTGGCCTTGCTTCTCGTCGGGCTGAACGGCGATCACCGTCTGCTGCGCCGGCAGCACGGTGATGTAGCGCCCGCCGTTGCCCGCTGCGGTATAGCTGCCGGCCGGCAGCTCGGCGCCGCCGCTCACCCACCACATATAGCCGTAGCCCGCCATCAGCCCGCTGCGCCCGGTCTCGGAATAGGAGCGCGTGCTTTCGGCGACCCAGGCGTCGGGCACCAGCTGCTTGCCGCCCCAACGGCCGCGGTCGAGGAACAGCTGCCCGAACCTCGCCAGATCGCGCGCCGACATCCACATATTATACGCCGGGAAGCGCGGCGACTCCGCATCGAACGACCAGCGGGTATGCGCCATCGGGTCGAAATCCTCGAAACCGAGTGGCTGCGTGATCTGCCGCTCGAGCGCGGTGAACAGCCCGTGCCCGCTCAGCCGCTGGTAGATGTCGCCGGCGACGTTGAAGTCCCAGTTGTTGTAGTACCAGCGCGTCCCCGGCGCGGCGCTGCCGCGCGGCGGCCGCGCCGCCTTCATCGCCGGCGATTCCGCCGCGGTCGGTACATAGACGCCCGAGCGCGCCTGCAGCAGCTGTCGCACGGTGGCCTGCTTCTCGGCCGCGGTGAGCGCGGTGTAATCGTCGATGCCCAGCTCGGCCATCGTGGCGTCGCGGCGCAGCTGTTCGGGGGGCAGCATGCCGTAGAGCGCGCTCAGGAACGACTTGCGGATCGAGGCGATACGCGACGGTCGCGCCACGTCGCCGTCGGACAGGATCACCTGCCCGCCGGTGCGCACGACGAGGCCCGACACGCCGAGCGCCCGCGCCTCGCGCGTCAGCGCGTCGAGCCCGGCCTCCGACCAGCGCCGTTCGGCGCGGGCGAGCGACGGCGTGGCGGCGAGCGCGGCGGACGCGGCAAGACCGAGCGTGAAGGCGCGGCGGCGCGTGTCGATCATCATTCTTTCCCTTCGGCGGATACGCGGATCACGCCGACGCCCTTCTCGATGCTGATCGTCGTCCCGAACGGCGCCGACAGCCGCTGCATCCGCTCGAGGATGCGCCGGCCGACCGCGGCGTCGGCCATCGCCGGCACGCCGCGCCCGGCGCCCTGCACCGCCACGCCGAGGTCGATCGGGTAGAGGCGGATTTCGGCGACGCGGCCGCCGGCGTAGCGGCTGATCGCGATGACCGATTCATAGAGCGCCGGATCGGCGAAGGTCCGCGCGTTGCGCGCCGCCAGCAGCTCGGGCGTCGTCGCCGATCCCGGCGTCACGCCATATTGCTCGTACATGTCGGCGGGAACCGCATCGAGCGAGTTGTTCATCATCGCGAAGTTGGCGAGCGAATAGAAGATCGGCTTGCCTTTGTAGATCTCGATGCCGCGCAGGATGTGCGGGCCATGGCCGACATAGGCGTCGGCGCCGGCGTCGATCGCCTGCCGGGCGAGCGCGATGGCGAAGTCGGCGGGCGTCTCGCTGGCATTGCTCGGCTCGTGGTTGTGCAGCGTGAACAGCGCGAAATTGCCGTTCTGCCGGGCCTGCCGCACCGCCAGCAGATTGCCGGCCACGTCGGCGGCGTTGGGCGTGTAGGTGAAGCCGATCCTGCCATCGGGGCGGTCGCTCGCGCGATAGGCGGTACCGAGCAGGCGGACGACGCCGTCCTTCGGCACGGCGGGGGTCGGCGCGGTCGCGGCGATCTCGACCAGCGCGTCGAAATGCTTCGGCGCCACCAGCGCGGTTCTCTCGACGCGCACCGGATTGAGGCCGGGCCGCCCCGGGACCTCGCCGAGCGGATCGGCGGCGCGCGACATCGGCGTGAACGACGAGCTGGCGGAGACCATCCCGACGCGCCCCGCCGCCGTGTCGACGTAGCGTGGCGCCCGCGCCAGCGACAGCGAGCGCCCGACGCCGGCATGGACCAGCCCGGCGTCGTCGAGCCGCGCCATCGTCTCGAACAGCCCCTCCGCCCCCCAGTCGGTCGCGTGGTTGTTCGCCACGCTGACGATGTCGAAGCCCATCGCCGCCACGTCCTTCGGCACGCCGGGGGCCGCCAGCATCCAGGTTCCGCCCGACTCCGCCTGCGGCGACGCCTTCGTCGTTCCGAGGTCGAGCGCCATCGTTTCGAAATTGCCGAAGGTGACGTCGGCGGACCGCAGCAGCTTCAGCATCGAGGGCGACCGCTGCTCGATGGTCGCGAGCATCGGCCGCAGGTAGATGATGTCGCCGACCGCGGCGAAGGTGAAGCCGTCGGCGACCGGCACCGTCGGCACGGCGGCGAGCTTGAGCGGCTCGGCCGGCTGTGCCGCGAGCGGCGCCGCCGCCAGCGCCAGGATCAGTGCAAGCCTGGAATGTCTCATGATGCTCCCCCTCGCCATGGAGCCTGCATCAAAGGGCGTCCAATCGCCGCACGTCAAATTGCCCAAACTGGGCGCCGGCGCCTATTTTTTCAGGGCTGCAGCTGCTCGGGGGCGGCGCCCCAGACGTGAAGCGAGAACATCGCCTGCGCATCGGTCCAGGCGGCGAGCGGCGTCCAGCCGCTGGTGCGCGCCAGCAGCCGCGCCTCCTCGAGCGCATATTTGTGGCTGTTCTCGGTGTGGATCGTCTCGCCGGCCGCCATCGTGAAGCGCCGGCCGGCCACGCTGAACGCCAGGTCGCGCTGCGCGACGAGGTGCATTTCGATGCGCCCGAGTGCATCATTCCACGTCGCGCGATGCTCGAACGCCTCCACCGGCACGTCGCCGCCAAGCTCGCGATTGAGGCGGTCGAGCAGGTTGAGGTTGAACGCGGCGGTAATCCCCGCCGAATCGTCATAGGCCGCCTCGAGCAGTCGCGGATTCTTGCGCAGGTCGATGCCGATCACCAGCCGCGCCTCGTCGCCCAGCGTCGCGCGAAACGCCCGCAACAGGTCGACCGCCGCCGCGGGGTCGAGATTGCCGATCGTCGATCCGGGGAAGAAGCCGAGCATCGGCCGGTCGCGCAGTTGGCGCGGCAGCGCCAGCGGGCGGGTGAAATCACCAGCGACGGGCAGCACCTCGAGTCCCGGATGCTGCGCCGCAAGCACCGCCGCCGACTCGCGCAGGAAATCCGCCGAAATGTCGATCGGCACATAGGCGGCGGGGTCGACGCAGGCGAGCAGCAGCGGCGTCTTGGTCGACGAGCCCGAGCCGAACTCGACGACGACGCGGCGCTTTCCGGTCAGCCGCGCGATGTCGCCACCATGCCGTTCGAGCAGCTCTATCTCGGTTCGGGTCGGATAATATTCGGGGAGCCGGGTGATTTCCTCGAACAATTCCGACCCGCGCCGATCATAGAAATAACGCGCCGGGATCACCTTGCGCGGCTGCGAAAGCCCGGCGACGACATCGCGTGCGAAGGGGGTCGAAAGCGTCGAGGATTTGAGATCGAGCATCATTCGGAAACGAGTATTTGCACGCTTCGTTGCGCCCTCAAGACAAAATTCATCCCGGAACGGCCGCTTCGCGTGGATCCGATCGTCAGCCGTCCTTCGCCAGCCGGACGCCGGTGAACTGCCAGCGCTGGTGCGGATAGAAGAAGTTGCGGTAGCTGGCGCGCGAATGGCGGGCCGGCGTCGCGCAGGAGCCGCCGCGCAGCACGAACTGCCCCGACATGAACTTGCCGTTATATTCGCCGACCGCGCCCGCGGCGGCGCGGAAGCCCGGGTAGGGCAGATAGCCGCTGCCGGTCCACTGCCAGTTGCTGTCGAAGAGCTGCGGAGTCTCGGGCCGCGTCCGCGCGATCGTCTCCCATTCGCCCTCGCGCGGCAGCCGCGCGCCCGCCCAGGTCGCGAAGGCATCGGCCTCGTAATAGCTGACATGCGTGACCGGCGCGGCCGGGTCGATCGGCTGGTCGCCGCGCAGCGTGAACGACGTCTTCCCGTCGCGGCGCCAGTAGAGCGGCGCGGTCACGCCTTCGCTTCGTACCCAGGCCCAGCCGTCGGAGAGCCACAGTGCCGCCGTCGCATACCCGCCGTCGGCGATGAACGCCGTCCACTCCTCGTTGGTCACCAGCCGGTCGGCGAGCCGGAACGGTTGCAGCAGCACGCGGTGCGCCGGCCCCTCGCAATCGAAGGCGAAGCCGCCGCCGGCGTCGCCGATCGAGACGATGCCGCCGGGATGGTCGATCCATCCGGTCGCGGCGCCGCGGGCGGCGGGCCGCGGCGCGTCGGGCGCATAGGCCGGCGCCAGCGGATTTTCGGCAAACAGGCTGAGGATGTCGGTCAGCAGCAGCTCCTGATGCTGCTCCTCATGATGGGTGCCCAGCTCGATCAGCGCACGGAGATCGCGGCCGAACGACGGCATCGCGGCGAGCAGCGCCGCGTCGACGTGCGCGCGATAGGCGAGGATCGCCGCGAGATCGGGCCGCGTCAGCAGCCCGCGCCGATCGCGCGGATGGCGATCGCCCTCGGCTTCGTAATAGCTGTTGAACAGATAGGCGAAGCGCGCATCGAAGGCCCGGTAGCCCGGCGCATGGTCGCGCAGCACGAAGGTCTCGAAGAACCAGGTCGTGTGCGCGAGATGCCATTTGGCGGGCGAGGCGTCGGGCATCGACTGGACGCTGGCGTCGGCGTCGGAGAGCGGCGCGGCGAGTGCCACGCTGCGCGTGCGAACCGTCGCGAAGCGGTCGGCGAGCGCATCGGGCGAAGGCGGGGCGTCTGGCTGCATCGAGGCCACGCTATCCTAACGCCGCCGGCTGTCCACGGTTCATCGATGCCGTGCCGTCGTCGGACCGGCCCATTCCGGGCACCCGGTCGTGGCCGGCGCGTGGACAGCGGCCGGGCCGCCCCCTAGTCTTGAGCAGGACTGGTACGGGGAGGTGGTATGGATCGGCGTTCGTTCATGATTTCGGCGGGGGCGCTGGCGCTGGCGCCCTCGCTCCCGGCGGCGGCCTACGCGGCCGACGGCGAGGACGCGAAGCTGCGCCTGCTGCTCGACCGCCTCTTCGACACGCGGATCGATTCGAACCCCGAACAGGCCTCGAGCCTCGGCCTCGACACCGGCCGGCGCGCCCCGCTCAAGCGCCGGCTCGACGATTATTCGGCGCAGGGCAAGGCCGACGACCTGGCGCGCGCCCGGCGCGAACTGGCGGCGCTGGCGACGATCGACCGCGCCAAGCTCGGCCCGGCGGCGGCGCTCGACTATGAGGTCGTCGAATATGGGCTGAAGAACCTGATCGCCGACAACGAACGCTTCAGCTTCGGCTCGGCCGGCGGACGTTTCGCCCCCTATGTGATCAGCCAGCTCACCGGCCCCTATCAGGACATCCCCGACTTTCTCGATTCGCGGCATCGGGTTCGCGACGCCGCCGACGCCGACGCCTATCTGGCGCGGCTCGGCGCCTTCACCGTCGCGCTCGACCAGAGCCTCGAGCGCCAGAAGGCCGACGCCGCACGCGGCGTGTTCGCGCCCGACTATATCCTCGACACCACGCTCGGCCAGCTGAAGGCGCTGCGCGACCAGCCGCCCGCCCGCACGATCCTCGTCGCGTCGCTGGTGCGCAAGGCCAAGGAGGCCGGACTCGCCGACGGCTATGGCGCGCGCGCCGAGACCATCGTGACGCGGGAGGTCTTCCCCGCGCTCGACCGCCAGATCGCCCTGGTCCAAGCGCTGCGCGCCAAGGCGACGCACGATGCCGGCGTGTGGCGGCTGCCCGACGGCGAGGCCTATTACGACGCGTCGGTCCGCGCCGCGACGACGACCGGCATGAAGGGCGACGACATCCACCGGCTCGGGCTCGAGCAGGTGGCGATGATCTCCGACCGGCTCGACAAGATCCTGCGCGCGCAGGGCTACACCGAGGGCACGCCCGGCGCCCGCCTCGCCGCGCTCAACCGCGATCCGTCGCAGCTCTTTGCGAACACCGATCCCGGCCGCGAGGAGATGCTCAGCTACATCCGCGGCGAGGTGAAACGGATGGAGGCGCGCCTTCCCGAACTGTTCGCGACGCTGCCGAAGGCGGCGCTCGAGGTGAAGCGCGTGCCGGTGTTCATCCAGGCCGGTTCGGCGGGCGCCTATTACGAGGCCGCCTCGATGGATGGCACCCGCCGGGCGGCCTATATGATCAACCAGCGCGATACCTTCGACCGGCCCAAATACGGCCTGCCGACGCTGACCTACCATGAAGGCGTTCCCGGCCATCACCTGCAGGTCAGCCTGTCGCAGGAATCGGATGCGATCCCGATGATCCGCCGCCGTGGCGGCTATTCGGCGTACAGCGAGGGCTGGGCGCTCTATTCGGAGCAGCTCGCCGACGAGATCGGCATGTACGAGGGCAACCCGCTCGGCCAGGCGGGCTATCTCCAGTCGCTGCTGTTCCGCGCCACGCGGCTCGTCGTCGATTCAGGCATGCACGCCAAGCGCTGGTCGCGCGAGAAGGCGACCGACTATTTCATCGCCACCACCGGCATCGCCCGCGGCCGCAGCCAGGGCGAGATCGACCGCTACACCGTCTGGCCGGGCCAGGCGACCAGCTACAAGGTCGGCCACACCGTCTGGGTGCAGCTGCGCGACGATGCAAAGGCGAAGCTCGGCGACCGGTTCGACATCCGCCAGTTCCACGAGGTGCTGCGCAAGGGCGCGATGCCGCTGGCGGTGCTCGAGCGCGTCGTCGCCGACTGGGTCAGGGCGCAGGCGAAAGCATAGCTTTCGGCCTGCGCCGCCAGGCGTTGCGGTGGCGGAGCTGGCGAATGCGGCCGATCAATCGACGGCGGCTCGACACCGGCTCGAACATTTCGGAGGGCCCCTCGGGATCGAGGACCTTGTTGTCGGCGAGCCATTTCTCGACCTCGTTGAGCTCGGGAATCGCGTAGGGCCGCAACGTCTTGCCCTCGCCGCGCAGCGCCTCGATCGTCGCGATCAGCGAGCCTCGCGCCTCGATCTCGGCGGCGACCTGCTCCGCCGTCAGGCCCAGATGCTCGGCAATCAGTCCATCGCGGATGGCGCGCACGCGCGCCGCCTCGGCGCGGTCGGCGTCGTCGATCTCGATCAGCACGTCGCATTCGCTGTCGAGCGCGAGCGACCGGTTGTTCATGTTGGCCGAGCCGATGCGGATCGAGCGGCCGTCGATGATCATCACCTTGGCATGCACGTAGATCGGCAGGCCGCCGGCGGTGAACGGGTGGTAGAGCTTCAAGCGTCCATGCACGTCGAGCTGGCGGAGCGCCGCCACCAGCCGCGCGCGCGCCGTGTCCATCGCGACCGGTTCCAGCCACCCCTGCGCGCTCAGCGGATTGACGAGGACGATCTCGGGGCAATCGGGTTCGACCAGCCGCTTGCCGATCGCTTCGGCGATCCGGCGCGAAGCGAAATACTGACTCTCGGCGTAGATGCTGTGCTTGGCGTTGGCGATTTCCTCGACGAACAGCGCCTCGACTTCGCGCACCTCGGGGCGCCCGGGCATCTCGGGGAGCGTGCGGGCGATGCTCACGTCGATGTCGGTGAAATCGACCTCGAGATCGTCGGGCCAGCAGTCGAACGCGCCCGTGACCGGCGCCAGCTCATGCCCGCCGGCGCGCTGCCAGCGTTCGCGCGCCAGTTCGCCGAGCGCCGCCGCCACCGGGCCTTCGAGCGCGGTGGTCGCATCGTGCCACGGCTCGCAGGACGCGCCGGTCGGAAAGACGCGATGCGGTTCATCGTCATGGTGGCTGCGCGTGTCCCATCGGCCGCCGGTCATGTCGATGCCGCCGCAGAAGGCGACGCAATCGTCGATGACGATGATCTTCTGGTGATGCGACCCGCCGGTCGGGTGGAAACCGTCGAGCTTGGTGTGGATGCGCTTGTGCATCATCCATTTGAGCAGCGTGAAGACGGTGGTGCCGCGAAAGATCGTCTTGAGCGCGCCGACGTCCCAGCGCAGCAGGCAGATTTCGAGCTCGGGCGACCGCTTGACCAGCCAGTAGATGAAGTCGCCGACGGTCGTCGGCGCCTGATGCGTGTTGTCGCCATAGTCGAGGCGGATGCGCGCGTCGAAGTCCCAACCGATCAGCATGATCCGCTTGCGCGCCTTCAACATGGCGAGGCGCGCGAAATGGAAATAGTCCTCCGCATCGACGATCACGCTGGCACGCGTCGCATTGTCGGTACGCCAAAGACTATCGAATTCGCCGGTCATGCTCTCTCGTCGTCGGTTGCGACGCCGATCACAACTCCGGCCCCGCGCCGATATATCCCGCAGCGACGGCGACGATACAAAGATTCTATTTCCGATAGTCGAGCGGCGGCGAACGATCGCCGATCAACGGCTTGTAGGTGAAGCCCTTTCCGCGACGCTCGTCGAATTCGGCGCGGGCCGCGGCCAGCAGGTCAGGGTCGGCGAACAGCGCGCCGGCGGTCAGCGCCATCGCCTTGGCCGCCACCACCGCGCCCTTGGTGCCGATGCCGGTGCCCGCCGCTGCCACCGCCTGCCAGGAATGCGCCGAGGTGCCGGGAACATAGGTGGCGACGTTGAGGCCGACGGTGGGCACCACCCAACTCACGTCGCCGACGTCGGTCGAGCCGCCGCCGGGGCCGCCCGAGCTGTAGGCCGGAATCGCCGACGCGGTCTCGAGCGGCTTGGCGGCGTTGCCAAGCGACCTGGCGATGCCGCGCGCGAACGCGGTCTCCTGCGGCGTCCACACTGGCGTGCCGGCGCGGCGCAGGCTGGCGTCCATCACCCGCCCGAGCGTATCGTTGGGAAGCAGCGCGAATACCCCGTTCATCAGCTCGAAGTCGACCTGGGTCTCGGTGGCGATCGCGATGCCCTCGGCGACCTTCTTCTCCCGCTCGAGCACCTGCCGCACCACCTCGGGATCCTTGTGGCGGACGTAGTAATAGGATTCGGCGAAGTCGGGGACGACGTTGGGCGCGGCGCCGCCATTGGTGACGATGCTGTGGATGCGCACCCCATCGGGGATATGCTCGCGCATGAACTGCACCGCCACGTCCATGATCTCGAGCGCGTCGAGCGCCGAGCGGCCCTTGTCGGGCGCCGCCGCGGCATGCGCCGCGACCCCGCGGAAGCGGAACTTGCCGCTGATGTTCGCCATCGCGAAATCCTGCGCGGCGCTGTTGGCGTCGTCGGGATGCCAGTGGATGACCGTCGCGGCATCGTCGAACAGCCCGGCGCGCGACATATAGACTTTGGCGCCGCCGCCCTCTTCCGCCGGCGTGCCGTAGAGGCGGAGCTCGCCCTTCACGTCGTTCGCCTGCATCCAGCTCTTGATCGCGATCGCCGCGCCGACCGAGGCCGCGCCGAACAGATTATGGCCGCAGCCATGGCCGGCGGCACCGGCGACGACGGGCTTGCGATCGGGCGCGGCGGCCTGCGACAGGCCCGGCAGCGCATCGAATTCGGCGAGCAGGCCGATCACCGGCCCCGCCCCGGCGCGGAAGGTGGCGACGAAGGCGGTCGGCATGCCGGCGACGTTGGCCGTCACCTCGAAGCCGGCGTCCTTCAGCTGCTTCTGCAGCAGCGCGCTGCTCTTCGACTCCTGGTAGCCGACCTCGGCAAAGCGCCAGATGTCGAGCGCCGCCGACTCGATCGAGGCGCTGCGCGCCTCGACGGCCCGGATGATCTGGGCGCTTTGCGCGTCGCCGAGCGGCGCGGCGGCGAGCGCCGACGGCGTGGCGAGCAACGCGGCGAGGATCAGCTTACGCATGCGGCTTCCTTTCGAGGTCGAGTTCGCCTTCCCAGCGCGCGACGGTCGTCGCGACCGCGAGGTTGGCGGTGACGTTGGGTACGGTCCGCACCATGTCGAGCAGCCGGTCGAACGGCAGGATGAAGGCGACGATGGCGGCGGTCTGCAGGTCGTCGACGCCGATCATCGACATCACGCCGGTCAGCATGAACAGCGCCGCCGACGGCACCCCCGCCGCACCGAGCGCCAGCAGCGTCGCCGCCAGCACCAGCACCGCATAGTCGCCGGGCGCCAGTGCGACGCCGTAGATCTGCGCCGCGAACATCGTCAGCAGCCCGACATAGACGGCGGTGCCGTCGCGCGCGATGCCGACGCCGAGCGGGATCGCCGCCGAGGCGATCGGCTTGCCGAGATGCAGCTTCTCCTCGGCGACCTTCATCGTGGTCGGCAGCGTCGCGGCGCTCGACGTCGTCGAGAAGGCCATCAGCACCGCTTCGACGATGCCGCGGAAATAGCGACCGATCGGGTAGCGCGCGACAACGGCGACGAGGCCGGCCTGGACGACGAAGATCTGGAACAGCGTGCCGATGACCAACGCCGCCGCCAGCCAGAACAGCGCGCCGAACACCGCGAGGCCATGGGTGCCGACGGTCGCGGCGATCAGCGCGAAGACGCCGAACGGCGCCAGCTCCATGAACAGATGGACGAGGCGCAGCATGATCGCCGCCGCGCCCTCGGCGAGCGCCACCAGCGGCCGCCCGCGCTCGCCGACCAGCAGCGCCCCCAGCCCGATCGCCATCGCAAAAAAGATGATCGACAGCATCTCCCCCCCGGCAATCGCCGCGAACGGGTTGACCGGCACGATCGCCAGCAATTGTTCGCCGATCGGCCGCGCGACCGCCGGCGTTCCGGCGCCGACCTCGCCCAGCTGCACGCCGGCGCCGGGCTGCAGCCAGGTGCCGAGACCGAGGCCGACGCACACCGCCAGCGCGGTCATCGCGATCAGCAGCCCGATCGTGCGACCGCCCATCGTGCCAAGCCGCCGGGGGTCGCCGAGCGCCGCGACGCCGGTGACGATCATCGCCAGCACCAGCGGTACCACCATCATGCGGATCAGCCGGATGAACAGGTCGCCGATCCATTTGATGTGCGCGGCACGCTCGCCGAGCAGCCAGCCGGCCAGCGCGCCGAGCAGGATCGCCAGCAGGATGCGCTGCCACAGCGGCGTCGCGAACCAGCGCCTCACGGTGCGGTCCAGCGGTCGAGCCAGGCGTTGACCGCCTCATACCATTCGACCGTCGCCTGCGGCGCGCTGATCAGATGGCTCTCGCCCGGAAAGGCCAGCAACTGGCTCGGCACGCCACGGCGCTGCGCGGCGACGAACGCCGACAGCCCCTGGTCGAACGGCACGCGATAGTCGCGCGCGCCATGGGTGATCAGGATCGGCTTTCGCCAGTTGGTGACATGGTTGACCGGGTTGAAACGCTCGACCTCGTCGGGCCGCTCCCACGGCGGCGCGCCGCTGATCAGCTGGTCGTTGTGGTAGAAGATGTCGTTCGAATAGGAGAGCGCGCGCGTGTCGAAGGCGCCGGCATGCGCGACGAAGCAGCGCCACGGCGCGTTCCAGACGCCCGCCATCCACTTGACGAGATAGCCGCCGAACGAGCTGCCCATCGCGCAGGCGCGGTCGCCGTCGAGGTCGGGATAGCGCGCCAGGATCGCCGGCCAGAGCTTCTGGAAATCCTCGAGCGGCCGGTCGCCGCGGTGGCGCACGATCGACCGCGCGAACGCCTGCCCCCACCCGACCGAGCCGTGGAAGTTTACCATCACCGTCGCATAGCCGCGTCCCGCCCAGATCTGCGGATTGCGCAGATAGGTCCACTCGTTGCTGTAGGCGCTGTGCGGGCCGCCGTGGATGAGGAAGATCACCGGCACCTTGCGGCCCGGCTCGACCGTCGGCCGGGTGACGAAGGCCTGCACGGGCTCGCCGTTCCAGCCGGGCAAGGTGATGCTCTCGGCCCTGACCATCGGCACGTCGGCGAGTTGCGGGGCCGCGGCCCGCGTCACCTGCCGCGGCCGCGCGCCTTCGAGCACGAACACCTGCGGCGGCGCGTCGAAGCGGCTGGCGACATAGGCGATCGCGCGCCCCCCCGTGCTGAGGCTGGCGGCAGCACCGTCGCCGGTCAGCCTGCGAATGGCGCCTGACAGATCGTAGGCGAGGATGCGCTGCTGCCCATCGTCATCGACCGAGCCGAGGAGGCTGCGGCCGTCGCCGCTCCACGCGATCTCCATCGGCCAGCGGTCGAGCGCCGCCCCGAGCTCGCGCGGCGCCCCGCCGGCGAGGTCGGCGACCATCAGCCGGCTGCGCTCGCCGTCCGAGCCGTTGCCGCCGCGATGCAGATAGGCGAGCCGTTTGCCATCGGGCGAGATCGCCGGCCGGAACGACGAACCGCGCTCGTCGGGCGCCAGCCGTGCCGGCGCCGCGCTGCCGTCGATCGGCACGCGATAGAGGTGCTGAAGGGCGCTGACGTTCGCCGACACGCCCGGTGCCAACGACGAGAAGATCACCGCGTCGCCGGCGATATCGAAGTCATGGTCGCCATCGATATCGGCGTCGAAGCCGCGCATCAGCGGCACGGCCTCGCCCCCCGC
The DNA here is from genome assembly GCA_030147805.1 of Sphingomonadaceae bacterium. Classification (GTDB taxonomy): domain Bacteria; phylum Pseudomonadota; class Alphaproteobacteria; order Sphingomonadales; family Sphingomonadaceae; genus Sphingoaurantiacus. The sequence continues at coordinate 18,582 of JASBUR010000056.1, read as the reverse complement.
CAGGTCGAGCTGGAACAACGCGCTGCGCCGCCCGTCGCCATAGCTGTCGGCGAAGCGCACGCTGAGATCGTCATAGCGCTGCGAAGCGGTGCGCCGCTGCTGGCGCTCGGCGAGCCGGTCAGCGGTACAGGCCAAGGTCGGGCAGTCCGCAAAGACCTTGAGCACCGCCACCGCGTGCTTGCCGCCGGGCGGGAGCCGATAGGCGCCGACGTCGATCGGCGACTGCGTCAGCTGCGCCGGCTGACCGCCGACCGTGGTGCGCCAGAGCTGCTTCACCCCCCTCGCATCGGCAGCGAGAAAATGGAGCGTCCCGCCGCTGCCCCACCGGGCGCGCGGCGCGCCAGCGGCCGGCGCGGTGAGGCGCACGGGCGCAGCCCCGCGCTTCCGCAGATCGACCGCCCACACCGATTGCCGAACCTCGCCCGCGTCATAGGCCACGGTGCGCAGCGCATAGGCGAGCCAGCGCCCGTCCGGCGACAGCTGCGGATCGGATACCCGCTCCATCGTCGCCAGATCCATCGCGGTGAACGGGCGCGCGACGAGCGGGTTCGCGAGCATCGCGGCGATCAGCAGCAGCCAGCGGATCATGAGGGGTTTCCGTTCAGGGGCCGCAAGCGGCGCGGGGCGCGGCGAAACGGGAAGCTCGCGATGTCGAGCGCTGCCGGCCCGGGCGCATCGGTATCGACGATGGTCTTTAGATGCGCGGCATAGGCGGCGCGGAAGTGGTTCTTCGCCTTGATCGCCAGCAGCGCATGGTCGCCAATCTTCAGCCCGTGCAGCGCCAGCAGTCCCGGGTCGTGCGGCGAGGCGCAGAGCGAGGTGACGATGACGTCGATCATCGTGCCGTCGAGGCGCAGCAGCGCCGTCGGGCCGAAATCGAGCCGGGTGCCGATGATGAACGGCGGCTGCGCGGTGAACCGGCCGTCGGTGAGCCTGAGCACCGTCGCCGCGAAGGGCACCGGTGCGCCGAAGTCGGGCGTCAGTCGCCCGCCGAGCGTTCCCGATACGCGGCCGCCGACACCGGCGGCGCGCGCCCTGGCGACCACGCCCGGATCCCAGAAGAAGGCGAACAGCGTCGGCAGCGCGACCTTGGCGTCGATGAGCGCGCGCAGCAGCCCCGGCGTATCGGCGACACCGCCCGACAGCGGATTGTCGCCGGCGTCGACGATGGCGGCGGGCTTCGGCGCGGCGACGGCGCGCGCGATCGCCTCGGCGGGCTTGGGAAGCGCGACGAAGAAACGGTCGGCGCGCGCATCGATCTCACCGGCGAGCCTGGTCGCGGCGGATCGCGCCAGCGCCGGGTCACCATCGGTGAACACCATCGCCGACGCGCCCGCCGCAACGCTGTCGCCATAGGAGAAGCCGCCGAACGGCACCGCGTCGAGCAGCGTTCCGCCGAGCATCGCTGCGGCGACCGCCTCGAGCTCGGCCATCGGCCCCTCGGCGGTGCGCATGTTGATCGACGGCAGGATCGCGCCCGCCTTGACCAGCACGCCGACCGGCCGCAGTTCGCCGCGGACCTTGCCGCGCAGCATCGCCAGCGCGCGCTTGGCCGCGTCAGCCTGGTCGACGTGCGGATGCGTCTTGTAGCCGCTGCCGCCGTCGAGCAGCGCGACGAGGCGCGGGTCGATGTTGGCGTGGAGATCGAAGCTCGCGCCGAGCGCGCAGCCGGTCCCGACCGCGTCGCGGACGGCCTGCACGAAGGCGAGATCGGCGAGGTCGCGGCCCTCGACGAGCAACGCGCCATGCAGGATCAGCAGCACCGCGTCATAGGGGCCGCGCGCCTTCAAATCGCCGACCACCTCGGCGACGATCGCATCAAAGACGTCGGCGCGTACCGGCCCTGACGGCGTCGCCTGCGCCAGCCTGAGGAAGTCGACCTGCCAGTCGGGGTTGGCGGCGGCAAAGTCGAGCACACCGCCAAGCTCGGTGGCGGTGCCGTCGAAGCGCTGCGCCGCGTCGCCCTTCGCCCAGACGCTGCTTTCGAAGGCGTCGAGGCCGATCGTCACCGGCGCGAAACTGTTGCCCTCGTGCGAGAGCATCGCCACCGCCAGGCGCGGCCCCCGGCCGCGCGGCGCGGCCGCCGCGGTCGCCAGCGCCGCTCCGGTCACCAGCAGCTCACGTCGCGACAGGCCCATGGTCCTCCCCCCCGCAGATGGCATCGACCGACGCCGCCAGACGCTCGACGATCGCCGCGATGTCGGCCTCGGTCGCAATGAAGGGCGGCGCGATCAGCACATGATCGCCGCGTTCGCCGTCGATCGTGCCGCTGCCGGGATAGCAGGCGAGGCCGCGTTCGAACGCCGCCGCCTTGAGGCGCTCGGCGATGCGCTGCCGCGGCGCGAACGGCTCGCCGGTCGCCCGGTCGGCGATGAGCTCGACCGCCATCAGCAAGCCGCGTCCCCTTATGTCGCCGACATGCGGATGATCGCCGAGCCGCTGCTGCAGTTGCGCCGCGAGCTGGCGCCCGCGCGCCACGACGGCGTCGAGCAGCCGTTCGTCGGCGATGGTGCGCTGCACGGCCAGCGCCGCCGCGCAGGCGATCGGATGCGCCATATAGGTATGGCCGTGCATCAGCGCCCCCGAGCCGCGCGCGATCGCCTCGACGATCCGCCCGCCGGCAAGCAGCGCGCCGATCGGCTGGTAGCCGCCGCCCAGGCCCTTCGCGACGATCTGCAGGTCGGGCGCGACGCCCTCGGCTTCCCAGGCGTGGAGCGTGCCGGTGCGGCCCATGCCGCACATCACCTCGTCGAGAATGAGCAGCGCGCCGTAGCGGTCGCAGACCTCGCGCATCGCCCGGAAATAGCCGCGCGGCGCCGCGACCGCGCCCGACGTCGCCCCGACCACCGTCTCGGCGACGAATCCCGCCACGGTCGCGGGGCCGAGCGCCTCGAAATGGTCGATGAGTTCCTGGCGGAGCCGCGCGACATAGGCCGTGTCGTCCTCGTCGGCGCGGCGATAGCGATAGGCGAAGGCCGGCGACACATGGCTGAAGGCGTCGCCGAGCATCGGTTCATAAGGCGCGCGCCGCGCCACGTTGCCCGACAGCGCCAGCGCGCCGAGCGTGTTGCCATGATAGCTTTGCCGCCGCGCGATGAAGCGCGACCGTTGCGGCTCGCCGGCTTCGAGGAAATATTGCCGCGCGAGCTTGAGCGCCGCCTCCATCGCCTCCGAGCCGCCGCTGACGAACAGCGCCCGCGACAGCCCGCCGGGCGAATGGCCGACGAGCCGGTCGGCGAGCGCCTCGGCGGGCTCCGAGGTGAAGAATCCCGAGTGGACGTAGCCGAGCGTCGCCGCCTGGCGCTGGATCGCCTCGACGACCGCCGGATGGCCATGGCCGAGGCACGACACCGCCGCGCCCCCCGAGGCGTCGATGACCTCGCGGCCGTCGGCGGTGCGCACGATCAGGCCCGACGCCGCCACCGCGCGCGGCGGCGCCCGATCGAGCCGGCGATGCAGCAGCCCGCTCATGGCGCGGCCTCGGAGATATAGGCGGTATGCGCGGCGATGCGGCGCTCCGAGGCGCGCAGCCGCTGCCGGCCGGTGTCGCCGGCGCGAAGATAGAGCGTCTCGGCGAGCGCCTGCAGCAGCGCGGTGCAGGCGGTCAGCGACGGGAAGAAGCTCGGCGTTCCGGTGCCGAAGGTCAGCACCGCGTCGGCCTGGCGGGCGAGCGGCGCGTCGGCATGGTCGACCAGCGCCACCAGCCGCGCCTTCGCCGCGACCGCCGACCGCGCGGTCAGCAGCCCGTCGCGCGAATAGGGCGCGAAGCCGAACAGCACCACCGCGTCGCCGTCGCGCAGGTCGCCGAGGTCGAGATCGAGCGCGCCGGCGCCGCCGATCAGCGTCACCTCGGGACGGAACAGCCGGTAGAGATAGTGAAAATGGATCGCCGGCGCGTGGCAGGAGCGGAAACCCGCGACGAACACGCGCGGCGCCGATTCGAGGATCGCCGCCGCCGGCTCGAGCGCGGGCGTATCGAGCGCGGCGAGCGAGCGCTGATCGACCGCGAGCATGCGCGTCGCGACGTCGTCGCCGTTGCTCGCCGGGCGCGGCCGGCTCGAGAAGGGCGCCGCACGCGCGGCGTCGAGATCGTCGCGGGCTTCGGCGATCAGCTCGGCGCGGAGGTCATCCCAGCCGGCGAAGCCGAGCGAACGGGCAAGGCGCGTATAGGTCGTCGGCGATTGCGCCGTCGTGCGGGCGAGCGCCCGCATCGGGAGGCTCGCGGCATCGAAGGGATGGGCGGCGACATAGCGCGCTGCCGTCGACAACTGTAGCGGAAGGCGGTCCGCGGCCAGCGTCAGGCGCCTCACCAGTTGCGACGTCATCGATCCGATGCCCTCCGACGATCCGACAATGGGACAAATGTTGCACTCCTGCTTCTGTAGCGCAACATCTGTTTCGATGCGGCGGATCGGCGGCTTGCCAAGCGATGACGTGCGCGTGATGCTGGCGCCCATCCGTGACCGACGCCTATCGCCTCCCTCCCGACCTGATGCCGGGTCCGCGCGCGATCTCGATCGCATGGGGAGTCGTCGCGCTGGCCTATACGCCGCCGGTCGTTCTGATGAACCAGACCGGTGTCCCACGCGCCTGGCCAATGGCGTTCCTACTGGTCGCCGTCGGCTTCCTTCCCTGGGCGCTGGCGACGCGGCCGCTGATCCGGCTGTGCGCGGCGGCGCCGCTCGGTTCGGGGGCCGACGCACGGCGTGTCGCACTGTTCGGGCTCGCCGGGCTGGCGACGCTGCCGCTGCTGGCGCTCGCCGGCACCACGCTCGGGCACCTCGCGATGTCGCTGCTATCTTCGGGCCGCCTCGGTATCAGCGTCGATCGCCTCCTCGACGCCGCGACGATCAACGCCTTCTTCTCGGTACCGACCTATGTCGCAGTGATCGGCGTCGGACAGGCGCTCGTCTATGTCGATCGCACCCGCACGCGCGAGCGGCTGCTCGCCCGCGCCCGGCTGGCGGCGCTGCGCGCCCAGATCGACCCGCACTTCCTGTTCAACGCCCTCGGCAGCATCGCGCAGCTGACGCACCGCGATCCCGACAGCGCCGAGCAGGCGATCTCGCGGCTGGCCGACGTGCTGCGGTCGACGCTGGCGTCCGACGCCGCCGAGGTGCCGCTGTCGGCCGAGATCGCGACGGTGATGGATCATGTCGAGCTGCACCGCCTGCTGATGCCTGCGCCGCTCGACCTGCAGCTGTCGATCGACCCGGCGGCGTGGCGCGCCATGGTGCCGGCACTGCTGCTGCAGCCGCTCGTCGAAAATGCGGTGACGCATGGCCTGTCGCGGCTCACCGTCGGCGCCTGGCTGTCGATCACCGCCACCGCCGTCGGCGAGCGCCTGACGATCGAGGTGGCGAACGCGCGCCCGGCGGTGTCGGCACCTTCGCGCGGCCTCGGCATCGGCCTGTCGAACGTCGGCCAGCGGCTGACGGCGCTGTACGGCGACGCGGCGACGCTTGGGCTCGAGTCCGGCCCGACGCACTTTGCGGCGCGCCTCGCCCTGCCGCTGCGGCTGGCGGATGACGCGCAATGATACGAACGCTGGTCGTCGAGGATGCGCCGCTCGCGCGCGCGGCGCTGCTGCGCCTGCTCGCCGCGCATCCCGATGTCGAACTCGTCGGCGAGGCCGCGTCGGCCACCGACGGGCTCGAGCTCGCCGAGACGCTGACGCCGGCGCTGATCTTTCTCGACATCCAGCTGCCCGATTTCGACGGCATCGAGCTGGCGCGTCGCCTGCCAGCGCCCCGGCCGGCACTGGTGTTCCTCACCGCCTTTCCGCAGCACGCGCTGCCCGCCTTCGAGGTGGAAGCGCTCGACTATCTGCTCAAGCCGGCGAGCGCCGACGGACTGGCGCGTGCGCTCGACCGCGTTCGCCGCGCGCTCGCGCCGCCGCCGCAAGCCGCCGCCGCCGGTCTGGCGCATCTGGAGATCCGCGACAACGGGCGCACGCGCTTCGTGCCGTTGACGGCGATCGATCACGTCGACGCCGCGGGCCATTATCTCTGCGTCCATGTCGGGCACGACGTGCATCTTCTGCGCACGCCGATCGCCGAGCTCGCCCAGCGGCTCGGCGCGGCGTTCGTGCGCACGCATCGTTCGGCGCTGGTGCGCGTCGACCGCATCGCCGCGATCGTCGACCGTCGCAACGGCGATGGCGACGTCGAGCTGACGAGCGGCGGCCGCGTTCCGCTCAGCCGCAGCTATCGCGTCGAGGTCGAACGACGGCTCGCCGCAGCGCGGAAATAGCGTCGCCCGCCCGGATCGCGACATGGCGCGCACCGCTCGCGCCAGGCCGCTGGCGCCACGCCGTCAATCGCGCTTTCCCGGCACCCTGTCATCGACCGGAGCCAGATTCATGCGCCGACCCCTGCTGATTGCCGCACTCCTCGCCGCCCTGCCGAGCCCCGTTGCGGCCGACGAACCGCCCCCCTATCCCTTCGCCGGCCCGCCACTCGCCGCGCCGACGCTGCAGCTGACGGGCGGCCAGTGGTTCGATGGCGCCGTCTTCCGCCCCATGCACTGGTATGCGGTCGACGGCCGGCTCACGCAGCGCCGCCCGGCACGGATCGACGCGACGATCGATCTCGCCGGGCGCCACGTCATCCCGCCGCTCGCCGAGGCGCATGCGCATGATCTCCAGAACGGCCACCACGCCGGAAAGATGGCGCGCAACTACATGGCGCGCGGCATCTTCTACACCGTGCAGCTTGCCGGCCTGCCCGCCGACATCGCGCCCTATCGCGACTTTCTCGGCCAGCCGGGTTCGGTCGACGCCGCCTTCTCCGAGGCGCTGCTGTCGGCCTCGGACGGACACCCGCTGGCGATGATCCTCGATAGCGCCGGGCCGATGGGCGAGACGCTGACGCCCGAAGCGGCACGTGACCGCTTCTACTGGTCGATCGACAGCGCCGCCGATCTCGACGCCAAATGGTCACGGATCGCCGCGGCGCGGCCGAAGATGATCAAGGTCATCCTGATCGACAGCGCCAACTATGCGGCCAACCGGCGAAAGCCCGAGCTGTTCGGGCGCAACGGCATCGACCCGGCGCTGGTGCCCGAGATCGTCCGCCGCACGCGCGGTGTCGGCGCCCGGCTGATCGCGCACGCCGACACCGCCGCCGACTTCAAGGTGGCGGTCGATGGCGGCGCCGACGTCGTCGCCCATCTGCCCGGCTATCGGATCGGCAGGTTCAACGCGCCCGCCGACTACCGGATCGACGACGCGACGATCGCCGCGGCCGCGCGGCGCGGCGTCACCGTCATCACCACCACCGCCGCGTCACGCTTCGCGATCCAGCGTCAGCCCGAGACCCGGGCGGCGATCACCGCCAATTATCGCGACAACATCCGCCGCCTGCGCGCTGCCGGCGTGAAGCTGGCGCTGGGCTCGGACAGCTTTGGCGGATCGGTGCTCGACGAGATCGAGTCCGTCGACCGGCTGAACGTCATGCCGCGCGCCGAGCTGTTGCGCGTCGCGACGTCGGACACGCCGCAGCTGATGTTCCCCGGCCGCGCGATCGGCGCGTTCCACGAGGGCGCCGAGGCCAGTCTGCTGGCGCTCGACGGCAATCCGATCGACGACCTCGGGGCGCTGAAGCGGGTGCGCGTCGCCGTCAAGCAGGGCGAGCTGCTCGGCGGTCGCTGACCGTCTTGACCACCGACCGCGTGAAGATCTGGGGATAGCGCCGCGGCGCCGTGCATTGACCCGCCGTCGCGGCTGGTCTTTGCTGACGGCCACCAGCGAGCGGGGGTGAGGTGGCGAGCAGCGGGACCCAGGCGGATGCGGCAACGGCGCTGGAGCACGCCGCACGCCTGCTGTCGAGCGATCCGCGGCTCGCGGCGCGGCAGGCACAGGCGATTCTCGACGTCTTGCCCGGGCAGCCGCAGGCGATGCTGATCCTCGGCACCGCGCTGCGGCTGAGCGGCAGCCTCGCCGAGGCCGCCGCGGTCCTGCAACCGCTCGCCCGCGCGCACCCGCAGGTCGCCGGCGTGCAGCTCGAGCTCGGGCTGGTGCGCGCCGCCGTCGGCAACGCCGACGCGGCGATCGCGGCGCTGCGCGCCGCCACGCGGATCAAGCCCGACCTCGCCGCGGCGTGGCGCGCGCTCGGCGACGAGCTGCGGGCGAGCGGCGATGCGGCGGGCGCCGATGCCGCCTATGCGCAGCTGATCCGCGCCTCGACCACCGATCCGCGGCTCGTCGCGGCGGCGACGGCGCTGTGCGAGGACCGGCTGGCGGTCGCCGAACGCAGCTTGCGCGATCATCTCAAGGCCGCGCCGACCGATGTCGCGGCGATCCGCATGCTGGCCGAGGTCGCAGCGCGCATCGGCCGCGTCGCCGATGCCGAGACGCTGCTCCGGCGCGCGCTCGAACTGGCACCGGGCTTCGAGGCGGCGCGGCACAATCTGGCGACGCTCCACTATCGCGAGAACCGCCACGCCGAAGCGCTCGCCGAGCTCGAGACGCTGCTCGCCGCCGACCCGGCGAATCCCGGCTACCGCAACCTCCAGGCCGCCGCCTTCGCCCGCATCGGCGAATATGGCCGGGCGATCGAGGTCTACGACAGGGTGCTCGCCGCGCACCCGAACCAGCCCAAGGTGTGGATGAGCTATGGCCATGCGCTCAAGACCGTGGCGCGCACGCCCGAGAGCATCGAGGCGTATCGGCGCGCCACCGCGCTGGCGCCGCAGTTCGGCGAGGCGTGGTGGAGCCTCGCCAACCTCAAGACCTTCCGCTTCACCGACACCGACCTGACGACGATGCGCGAGCAGCTGGCGCGCGCCGACATCGGCGACGACGACCGCTTCCACCTGCATTTCGCGCTCGGCAAGGCGCTCGAGGATGCTGCCGACTATGCGGGCTCGTTCGCGCATTACCGCGACGGCAATGCGCTGCGCCGCGCCGGCATCGACTATGACGCCGACGAGAATGAAGCGCATGTCGCGCGCTCGAAAGCGCTGTTCACCCGCGACTTCCTTGCCGACCGCGCCGGACAGGGCTGCGCCGATCCCGACCCGATCTTCGTGGTCGGACTGCCGCGCGCGGGATCGACGCTGATCGAGCAGATTCTCGCCAGCCATTCGATGGTCGAGGGCACACATGAGCTGCCCGACATCATCGCCATCGCCCGCAGCCTCGGCGAACGCGGTGCCGACGACGACCAGCGCCGCTATCCGGCAACGCTGGCAACCCTGGACGCGCAACAGCTGGCGGCGCTCGGCCGCCGCTACCTCGACGGCACGCGCATCCAACGCAAGACCGGCCGGCCGTTCTTCATCGACAAGATGCCCAATAATTTCGCGCATGTCGGGCTGATCCGGCTGATCCTGCCACAGGCGAAGATCATCGATGCGCGGCGACATCCGCTCGGCGGCTGTTTCTCCGCCTACAAGCAGCATTTCGCGCGCGGCCAGAACTTCACCTACGACCTGACCGAGCTCGGCCGCTACTATGCCGACTATGTCGAGCTGATGGCGCATGTCGACGCGGTGGCGCCCGGCGCGGTGCATCGAGTCCTCTACGAGCGGATGATCGCCGATCCCGAAACGGAGATCCGCGCGCTGCTCGATCATCTCGGCCTGCCGTTCGAGGACGCCTGCCTGCGCTGGTGGGAAACCGACCGCGCGGTGCGCACCCCGAGTTCGGAGCAGGTGCGCCAGCCGATCTTCACCGACGCCGCCGACCAGTGGCGTGCCTACGAACCCTGGCTCGATCCGCTCAAGGCGGCGCTGGGGCCGGCGCTCGACTGTTACCCGGCCGCATCACCAAAGCGAAACATTACGGACCCGGATTGAACGGCGTCGCGATGTGCGTCAGCCTGCTGGAATTGGCGGCAGGGAGAGCAACCATGGCAGCGACGCGATACTGTGGCACGAGGGTCACCATGGCGGCGCTGCTCGCCTCGACGATGTTCGCGACGAGCGCGATCGCGCAGGAAGCGCAGGTCGCGGCTGCTGCGGACGACGAGGGCGAGATCATCGTCACCGCGCAGAAGCGCAGCGAGAATCTCCAGAAGGTGCCGCTGTCGATCCAGGCGTTCGGCACCGAGAAGCTCGACGAGCTGCAGGTGCAGGATTTCGAGGATTATGCGCGCTATCTGCCGAGCGTCTCCTACCAGACCGGCGGCCCGGGCTTCGCCAAGGTCTATTTCCGCGGCGTCGCCAGCGGCGAGAACGCCAATCATTCGGCGTCGCTGCCCTCGGTCGGCATCTATCTCGACGAGCAGCCGATCACCACGATCACCGGCGCGCTCGACATGCATGTCTACGACATCAGCCGCGTCGAGGCGCTCGCCGGACCGCAGGGCACGCTCTACGGCGCCTCGAGCCAGGCGGGCACCATCCGGCTGATCACCAACAAGCCCGACACCAGCGGCACCTACGGCGCGGTCGACGCCGAGGTGAACAGCGTCGCGCATGGCGACTTCGGCTATGTGATGGAGGGCTTCACCAACCTGCCCGTGTCGGACAATGCCGCGATCCGGCTCGTCGGCTGGTACGACAAGGACGGCGGTTACATCGACAACGTCCAGGGCTGCCGCACCTATCCGACCTCGGGAGTCACCCAGTGCAACGACGCGCTGGCGAAGGAGGATTTCAACGAGGTCGACACCTACGGCGCGCGCGCGTCGCTCAAGATCGATCTCGACGAGACCTGGACGATCCTGCCGCAGATCATGGCGCAGAAGCAGGATGCCGACGGCAGCTTCCAGGTCGAATCGGGCCTCGGCCGCTACCAGACCGAGCAGTACAACCCCGAGCTGTCGCGCGATAAATGGGCGCAGGCGGCGCTGACCATCCAGGGCAAGATCGGCAATTTCGACCTGACCTATGCCGGCGCCTATCTGAAGCGCAAGGTGACCGGCGCCACCGACTATTCGGACTATGCCTATTTCTACGACGCGCTTGCCGGCTACGGCGCCTATTTCACCGACAATGCCGGCAACCCGGTCAACCCGAACCAGTATATCGAGTTCGTCGACCGCTTCACCAAGCAGAGCCACGAGTTGCGGCTGGCATCGCCGGCGGAAAGCCGCGTGCGCTTCATCGGCGGGCTGTTCTACCAGCGCCAGACGCACAATATCGAACAGAATTACATCATCGACGGCATCGCCGACGCGATCACCGTGCCGGGCACCGACAGCAACATCTGGCTGACCAAGCAATTTCGCGTCGACCGCGACTATGCGGCGTTCGGCGAGCTGACCGTCGACCTCACCGACAAGCTCAAGGCGACCGCCGGCGGCCGCGTGTTCCGCTACGACAATTCGCTCGTCGGCTTCTTCGGCTTTTCCGATGGCTACAGCAGCCGTACCGGCATCGCCGGCTGCCGCACGCCGGTGGGGCTCGTCGGGCCGCTCAGTCCGGCGGTCGTCGACGGATCGCCGTGCACCAACGTCGACAAGGCGACCAAGAAGACCGACGTCACCTACAAGGCCAATCTCACCTACGAGATGACCGACGACGCGCTGGTCTATGCCACCTATTCGCGCGGCTTCCGCCCGGGCGGGATCAACCGGCGCGGCACGCTGCCGCCCTATGCCGCCGACTTCATCGACAATTACGAGCTGGGCTGGAAGACCAGCTTCGCCGACCGGACGGTGCGGTGGAACGGCGCGGTCTACCAGCTCGACTGGACCGACATCCAATTGTCGTTCCTCGGTGCCAACGGCCTCACCGAGATTCGCAACGCCGGCAATGCGCGCATCCGCGGCGTCGAAACCGACCTCAGCATCCGTCCGGCCGACGGCGTGACGCTGTCCGCCGGCGCCGCCTACAACGACGCGCAGATCACCAAGCCCTTCTGCCGCATCGCCAACGCGTCGTTCGACTGCGCATTGCCGGGTCCGGCGGGCGAGGCGAACGCGCTGCTGGCGCCCGACGGCACCCGGCTGCCGGTCACCGCCAAGCTCAAGGGCAATCTGCTCGGCCGCTTCGAGTTCGGCCTCGGTGCGATGGACGCCCATTTCCAGGCGGGCGTGGTCTACGAGGGGCGGCGCACCACCGACCTTCGCCTCGCCGAACGCGGCATCATCGGCGACCTCGATCCCTATGCCGGCGTCGACCTTAGCTTCGGCGTCGCCGCCGACGCGTGGAACGCCGAGCTCTTCGTCACCAACTTGTTCGACGAGCGCGGCCAGATCGATCGCAACGTCCAGTGTGTCGAAACGGTGTGCGGCGACCCGGACGGGATCACGGCGAGCGGCGGAAAATTCTACACGCAGATCACGCAGCCGCGGCTGATCGGCCTCAAGGTGGGCCGCACATTCTAGCACGCCGCAGCGCCGACTGCCCGGAAGCGAACAGGGCTGTCCGAAAATGGACAGCCCTGGCGCTACAAAAGTAGCCCTCACCTTCGGTCGATTCCTGGTATTTCAGACCGTTAGCGCGGTTGGCACGCCTCCTGCGATGGAGCGAGCACGGGCAGATCGCCCGTCGCGAACTCTACATTCGAAGGATGAATGCCATGACTGCCCCGACTTTCGCCAAGAACCTGATCTGCACGATCGGCGCCGTCGCCGCTTCGCTGACGTTCATGACCGCTGCCGCCGGCCCGGCGAACGCCGCCTCGCCGATCGCGCGCGTTGCGGTCGCCGATCTCGACCTGTCGAAGCCGGCCGGACGGGACACGCTGACGCGTCGCATCAACGCCGCCGCCGAAGCGGTTTGCGGGGCGCCGGGGCGCGGCGTCCGCGAACAGCGCGAACGTCGCCGCTGCATTGCAACGACGGTCGACGACGCGCTGCTGCTCGCGCCGACGCGCGCATGAGCCGCTCGAACGCTTCCGCCGGGCGCTCCCCCTCCCCGCCCGGCGGATGCACCCCTTCGATCGCCGCGCCGCGCCGTCGTCGCGGCTAATTGTAGGCGACAACCAGGTTGAACGTCCCGGTGTAGTTGCCCGTCACGGTGGTGTTGGTCACCGGGAACGAGCCGCCGACGCCGATCGCCAGCGTGCCCGAGCTGCCGATCGCGCCGCTGAGCGTGCCGGTCGCCGACGACGCCGTCGGCGTCACGGTGATCGTTTCGGAACCGCCGACGCGCGTCATGTTGAAGGTCGCGTCGGGGGTGATCGAGAAGGTCTGGCCGCCCTCGCCGCTCACCGTGTAGGTCGCGCGGCCCGAGGTCGAGGTGGCGAGCACGCCACCGCCCGCGCCGGTGATGGTGCGCGCACCCGTCGTCGCGTTGATCGTGACGGTATTCGTCCCCGCCGTCGCCGACCGGACAATCGAGCCGAAGGCCAGGTCGCTGTTCTTGGTGATGGTGATCGCCTGGAGAATACGCGTCGTACCGGTGGTCGACACCGTCGCCGATGCCTGCGCAAACGCGGCGCCCGACGTCGCGGCCACTGCCACAGCCGCGATAAACCCGATCTTGCGAATCATATGATGCCCCGTGTTCGCGCCAGGCTCGCTGGCGCCATGCGCCGGACCTATCAGCACAAGGCGTGCCAATTCATTAACCTGTTGGAATGCAACGATTCAGAGATATCGGATGGCGATCGACTGTAAATTCCGGCGACGTTTCGTCCTACCGGAGCAACCGTTCGGCGACGGCGCCGCGGGCGCCGGCGCGCCGGATCAACCACAAGGCGCGCGGCGGGCGATCAATAGAGGCCGGTCGGAAGCCGCCGCGGCGACGGCGATCGCGCCGGCACGCCCGGCTCGCAGAGCGGCTTGCGACATTCATGATCGTCGCGCGCCGTCTCGCGGGCGACGGACTCATCGCGCCACCCGGACGGGCGGCCCGTCGCCGGCGGGCCTGCGGCGCCGAGCGCGACCGGCCCGATCGTCGCGAAGTTGAAAGCGCCGGTGCCGGCCACGATCCGGCAATCGGCGTCGAGTTCGGCCATCGATCATCGCCTCCCCTTGATCCGGCGAAATCTCTAGCAAAGAGCGCGCCAGATCAGGGTTCCGCGACATTCCGGCTATTTAGTACGTTTAGAGCCTTCCACCGAGCGGCGGGAGCGTCCGTTTCCGGACAGGGGCCGTCCGCAACCGGACAGCCCCTCGCGGCGGCCGCCGCGCTCAGCGCGACAGTTCGAACAGCCCCGCGGCGCCCATGCCGCCCGCGACGCACATCGACACCACGACGTAGCGCGCGCCGCGGCGCTTGCCCTCGATCAGCGCGTGGCCGACGAGGCGGCTGCCGCTCATGCCGAACGGATGGCCGATGGCGATCGCGCCGCCGTTGACGTTGAGCTTGGCCGGATCGATGCCGAGCGTGTCGCGGCAGTAGAGCGCCTGGCTGGCGAAGGCTTCGTTCAATTCGAACAGGTCGATATCGTCGATCTTGAGCCCGGCGCGCGCCAGCAGCTTGGGGATCGCGAACACCGGGCCGATGCCCATCTCCTCGGCCTTGCAGCCGGCGACCTGGAAGCCGCGGTAGATGCCGAGGATCGGCAACCCCTCGCGCTCGGCGGTGGCACGGTCCATGACGACCTGCGCCGAGGCGCCGTCGGACAGCTGGCTGGCGTTGCCCGCGGTGATGTGGCGGCCTTCCTTGATGACGAGGCCGTCCCTGAACACCGGCTTCAGCCCGGCGAGCGCCTCGACCGTCGTCCCGGCGCGCACGCCCTCGTCGCGGTCGAGCGTCACCTCTTCCTTCCCCGCCTCGGTGCCGTCCTTCTCGAACAACGCCTTGGTGACGGTGATCGGCGCGATCTCGGCGTCGAAGGCGCCGGCGGCCTGCGCCGCGGCGGCGCGGCGGTGGCTTTCCGCGGCGAACTCATCCTGCGCCTCGCGGCTGATCCCGTAGCGGTCGGCGACGATCTCGGCGGTCTCGATCATCGCCATATAGGCGTGCGGCTCGGCGGCGATGACGGCGGTCGAGCGGTTGCGGAAGGCCGGCGTGTGCTTGTTGAGCGTCAGCGAGATGCTCTCCATCCCCCCGGCGACCGCGACGTCGATCTCGTCGGCGATGATGCCGCGCGCCGCGAGCGCAATGGCGTTGAGCCCCGACGAGCATTTGCGGTCGAGCGTGAAGCCGCCGGTGCTGTCGGGCAGCACCGAGGTCTGCACCGCGAGCCGGCCAAGATTGTAGCTCTGCGTGTTCCAGTGATTGCCGACGCCGAGATAGACGTCGTCGACCCGCGCCGGATCGATGCCGGCGCGCGCGAGCGCGGCGTTGACGACATGCGCGGCGAGGACGGGCGCCTCGGTGTCGTTGAACGCGCCCCGATAGGCTTTGCCGACGCCGGTACGGGCGGTCGAGACGATGGCTGCTTCGCGCATGTAATTCCTCTTGAGATGGTTGACGTCAGGTGGCGGTTCGCGGCGCGGCGACGGTCGGTTCGCCATCCTTCGACAGCAGGATGGCGACCCAGCGCACCGACGGAATCTCGGCGGTCACCGCCATCACCAGCGCGGTGAGCGGCGTCGACAGGAAGGCACCCGGCATGCCCCAGAGCCAGGTCCAGAAGCCCAGCGACAGCAGCACGACGATCGGATCGAGGTTGAGCCGGTCCGACTGCATGCGCGGTACGATGACGTTGTTGACCGCGAAGTTGATCGCCTGAAGCGCGACGAGCAGGATCAGCGGCTGCGCCAGCCCCTCGAACTGCGCAAGGCCGACCACTGGCGGGATGATCACGCCGAGGAACGGCCCGACGACCGGGATATAGCTGGTCAGGAAGATGATGAACGCCAGCAGCGGCGCGCTGGCGAGGCCGACCATCGCCATGACCGCCCACGAGGCGGTGGCGATGGCGATCCCGGTGACCGTCTGTACCCAGATATACTGTTCGGTCGCATCCTGGACCCGGTGCATCACCCGGCGCGCGTTCGGCCGCGCGCCGTCGCGGGCGAACAGCCGGCCGAACTTGAGCGCCAGGCTGCGCCGCGAAGCGAGCAGGAAGCCGAGATAGATGGCGACGAACAGGACGCCCGAGGCAAAGCCCTGCACCTCGCCGAGCAGGCGCGTGCCGATCGCGGTGATCTGCTCCTCGCCGACCAGCCGGTCGAGCCGCACCGGCGGAACGCTGAAGCGCAGCGCGATCTCGGCCAGCAGCCGGTCGAGGCGGCCCGACACCGCCGCCGCCTGGTTGACCAGCGAAGCGGCATAGGCGCCGACCACCCACACCGAGCCGGCGAGCGCCGCGGCGAGCGCCAGCACGCCGATGATGCGGCCGCCGACCTTCGGGATGGCCGGGACGTGCCGGTCGACGACGCCGGCGACCGTCTCGACCATGAGCATGAGGAAGATCGCGATCACCAGCGGCACGAGGATCGACGCCAGCTCGCGGGCGGCTGCGGCGGCAGCCACCGCGCCGACGATCCCCAGCGCGACCCCTCCGCCTCTCACCGCGCCTCTCCCCTCGCCGTGCTTGGTGCTTATCGGCGGTAAAGTAGCCGACGCAGGTGCGTTTACCAGCATTGATGTACCGGCGCGGCCTCCGACATCCGGATTGTGCGCGCCCATCCTTCATATATAAGTTAGCCAACTTGGGGAGGTCTCTATCATGCGTTTGAGCCGGTTCAACACCCGTTATCCGTTCCATCCCTATCCGACGGGATGGTTCGCAGTCGGCTTCGCCGACGATCTGAAGCCGGGCGACGTGCGCCCGTTGCGCTACTTCGGCGCCGACCAGGTGCTGTTCCGCACCCAGGCCGGCGTTGCGGTCGTGACCGACGCGCACTGCCCGCATCTCGGCGCGCATCTCGGCTACGACAGCTGGGTCGATGGCGAGACGATCGTCTGCCCGTTCCACCAGTGGCGCTACGACACCGGCGGCAAGTGCGTCCACGTGCCGTTCGCCAAGAGCGTGCCGCCGCAGGCCAAGGTCCGCGTCTGGCCGACCGCCGAGCGCGGCGGCATGATCTTCATCTGGCACGACCTGCATGGCGCCGAACCGCAGTATGATCTGCCCGACTATGACGAATCGCGGATCATCCCCGGCGCGGGGTTCCGCAAGCTGCACGACGATTTCGGCGCGGCGCATCCGCAGGACGTGTTCGAGAACGGCGTCGACTTCGCGCATTTCCCGGGCGTCCACTCGACGGGGCGCGCGGTGTCGAACGGCACGATCCGCGCCGATGGCCATCGCTTCGCCAGCCCGGTGCGCATCCTCCCGGCGAACTACGAGGGCCCGGTCACCGGCGTCGACGTCGGCTCGACGGTCGATTCGGAGGTGATCGGCGGCGGGCTGTCGCGCGTCGAGAGCCGGACGCCGAGCGCGCAGGGCATCGTCACCGTCTATTATGTGTCGGTGACCCCGGTCGACGAGACGCTCAGCCATTATTTCGTCCATCAGTTCTTCCTGAAGGACGACGACTGCCCGATGACCGACGCGCAGATCGAGCATTTCACCACGCTGTCGCGCGAGCATGGGCTGAAGGAACAGCACAGCGACGGCAAGATCTGGCCGTACAAGGCCTATGTCGAGAAGCCGCTGCTGAGCGCCGCCGACGGGCCGATCCTCAAATATCGCGACTGGTACAAGCAGTTCCACCCCGAGGTCGCGTAGCGGCCGGCGCGCGGGGCGGCACCTGCCCTGTGCGCCGCCCCGACTCCCGCGCTCACCCTGATCCTGCCGAAGGGCGAGCAAGCCGAGGCGTCACGGCGGCGCCAATGCTGCTTCGACAGGCTCAGCATGAGCGCTGGGAGTGTGGCCAGGCCGGGTCTGCCTTTCAGCCCAGCGCCGCCTCGATCGCCTCGACCAGGATCGGGGCGTCGGGCGCGGTGTCGGGCGCGAATCGCGCGACGACCGCGCCGTCACGGCCGACGAGGAACTTCTCGAAATTCCACAGCACGTCGGTCTCGCTCTTCGGCGTGATGCCGTAGCCGGCGAGCTTGGCCTTGAAGTCGCTGCCCGACGCACTCGTCGCCGCCGGCTGCGCTTCGACCAGCGCATCGTACAGCGGATGGCGCTCGGGGCCGGTCACCGCGATCTTCTCAAACATCGGGAAGTCGACGCCGAAGTTGGTCGTGCAGAAATCGGCGATCTCGCTGTTGCTCCCCGGCTCCTGCGCGCCGAAGTCGTTGGCGGGGAAACCGAGCACCTCGAAGCCGCGGTCACGATAGCGCCGGTACAGCGCCTCGAGCCCCTCATATTGCGGCGTGAGCCCGCATTTCGACGCGACGTTGACGACGAGACGCACCTGCCCCGCGAAGTCGCCGAGGCTCGCCGGCGTGCCGTCGATCCGCTTCAGCGGGATGCTCTCGATGGAATTGCGCATGGTCGTTCCGCTCCCTCTTTCCTCTTTAATATATAAGATAGACAAATTAACTCGCCTTGCGCTACCCAATGTGCCTGGGGAGGAGCGCAACATGCTAAAAGTGCCCGACGCCGGCATCGCTCGTGAACGAACGGCTACCGACGCGCAAACCTATTTGAGCGCCATCGAATCGCTTGCCCGCCGCTCGACCGGCATCTCCTCGCCCGAGGAGATCATCGACGAGGCGAAGAACGGCCGGATGTTCATTCTGGTCGACGACGAGGATCGCGAGAACGAGGGCGACCTGGTCATTCCGGCGCAGATGGCGACTCCGCAAGCGATCAACTTCATGGCGAAGCATGGTCGCGGTCTCATCTGCCTGTCGATGACCCGCGCGCGGGTCGAGCAGCTGGGGCTGCCGATGATG
>JASBUR010000044.1 GCA_030147805.1 Sphingomonadaceae bacterium | reverse complement strand
GCCCTGATTGAGGCGCTTGTAATGATTGTGGACCGCGACCGACAAGACGCGCTTGGCGTGGTCCTGACCGATGACGTAATCGTCCAGGACCGTGCAAATGTCGGTCGGGGTCGGCACGCCGTCCCGCGCCTTGACCAAAGTCGACTTGTGCTCCTCGCGGATAATATCCATGCACAATTCGACGCACTCGTCGCAAATGAACACCGTCGGCCCGGCAATCAGCTTGCGGACCTCGTGCTGGCTCTTGCCGCAGAACGAGCAGTAGAGCGTGTTCTTCGAGTCCCCGCCGCTGAGTTTCGTCATCGCTACCCTTCCCGGCCGATACCCCGGCCCGCTCGCTTCGCATCCTAGCCGGGTTTCCGGCCGCCACAATCCGAAAACCGGACTATTCGGCGAGCCGTTCCCTCGCCTCGATGCGACACGCGAGCATCATTACATATTATAGCAGGTCGCCTTCACGTCGCATTAACGCCCGTTTCGGCCCGGCGTTGCCATGGGGCGTAACGCCTCAGTTACGCCGCCTTGAGCGCGTTTTCGCCCTCGACCGGCCCCGGTCGCTTGTCGAATACCTGATCGATGAGGCCGAATTCCTTCGCCTCGTCGGCCGAGTAGAACTTGTCGCGATCCATCGCCTTTTCGATCTCCTCGAGCGGCTTGCCGGTATATTTGGCATAGAGCTCGTTCATCCGGTGCCGGATGCGCAGGATTTCCTTCGCCTGGATCTCGATATCGGTCGCCATGCCCTGCGCGCCGCCCGACGGCTGGTGAACCATGATGCGCGCGTTGGTCAGCGCGACGCGCATGCCCGGCTCCCCCGAGGCGAGCAGGAAGCTGCCCATCGACGCGGCCTGCCCGATGCAGACGGTGCCAACGCGCGGCCGGATATACTGCATCGTGTCGTGGATCGCCATGCCGGCGGTCACCACGCCCCCCGGCGAATTGATGTACATGAAGATGTCCTTCTTCGGGTTCTCGGACTCGAGGAAGAGCAGCTGCGCGGTGATCAGCGAGGCCATATGGTCCTCGACCTGACCGGTCACGAAGATGATGCGTTCGCGCAGCAGGCGCGAGTAGATGTCGAACGAGCGTTCGCCGCGGCTCGACTGCTCGATGACGACAGGAACCAGGCCGGCGAGAGGGTCGATCATGAAAATCTCCAAAGGATGGCCCCCATAGGTCGGGGGCCGATTTGCCATAGTCAATAGGCCGGACCGGGCGGCGCGGTCCAGTGTGCCGCGTTGGACTTTCGACGGGCGACCGCTATATCCGCCTCACATCCGAACCGAGGTGCGTCGAATGAGTTTCCTTCGCGGCGTCTGGCGTTTCCTGGTCGGCGTCAAGGACGCGCTGGCCCTGCTCTTCCTGCTGCTGATCTTCGTGCTGATCTTCGGCCTCACGCGATCGTCGGCGCCGCTGACCGTGCCGACCGGCTCGGCGCTGCTGCTCGACCTCGACGGCGTGATCGTCGACCAGGCGAGCGAACGCTCGCCGCTCGAGGTGGTCGCGGGCCGCTCCGACCTGATGCCCGAGATCCAGGTGCGCGACGTCGTCGCCGCGATCGATCGCGCCCGCGAAGACGAGCGCATCGACTCGATCGTACTGCAGATGGACGGTTTCTACGGCACCGGCATGGCCAATCTGCAGACGATCGGGACCGCGCTCAAGGCGTTCAAGGCCGAGGGCAAGCCGGTGTATGCCTATTCGAGCGCCTATGTCGACGACAGCTATTATCTCGGCGCGCACGCCACCGAAGCCTGGCTCAATCCGCTCGGCGCGGTGCTGCTGACCGGCCCCGGCGGCGCCGGCCTCTATTTCAAGGACGCGCTCGACAAGCTCGGCGTCGACGTCAACGTCTTCCGCGTCGGCACCTACAAGGCGGCGGTCGAGCCCTTCACCCGCACCGAAGCCTCGCCCGAGGCGCGCGCCGCCAACCAGGCGCTCGTCGACACGCTGTGGGATGTGTGGACGACCGACGTTCAAACCGCGCGCCCGCGCGTCAAGGTCGACGCGATCACCAGCAATTTCACCGACCGCGTCCGCGCCGCCAATGGCGATTTCAGCCGGCAGGCGCTCGCCGACGGCCTGGTCGACAAGATCGGCACCTATGTCGACTTCGGGCAGGCGATGGCCAAGCGCGTCGGCGACGGCGATGGCGACCGTCCGGGTACCTACAACCAGGTTGACTACCGCGACTATCTGCGGGCCACCACGCCGCTGCGCAACCGCACCGGCGGCACGGTCGGTGTCGTCTACGTGTCGGGCGAGATCATCGACGGCAAGGCCGGGCGCGGCACCGCGGGCGGCGACACCATCGCGCACCTGATCGCCGAGGCCACCGCCGACGAGGATCTGAAGGCGCTCGTCGTGCGCGTCGACTCGCCCGGCGGCTCGGTGACCGCCTCGGAAAAAATCCGCCAGGCGCTGGTCGATGCCAAGGCCGACGGCCTGCCGGTCGTCGCCTCGTTCGGCAGCGTTGCCGCGTCGGGCGGCTATTGGGTGGCGACGGCGGCCGACGAGATCTACGCCGAGCCGTCGACGATCACCGGATCGATCGGGGTGTTCGCGATGATCCCGAGCTTCGAGCGCACGCTCGACAAGCTCGGCATCGGCGCCGACGGGGTGAAGAGCACGCCCTTCTCGGGCGAACCCGACGTCCTGCAGGGACTGAGCCCGCAGGTCGAGAGCCTGCTGCAGGCCTCGGTCGAGGACATCTACCGCCGCTTCACCGGCCTGGTCGGCAAGGCGCGCGGCCTGCCCGTCGCGCGCGTCGACCAGCTGGGCCAGGGCCGCGTCTGGGCGGGCGGCACCGCGCATCAACTGAAGCTCGTCGACCATCTCGGCGGTCTCGACGAGGCGATCGCCGCGGCGGCGAAGCGCGCCGGGCTGCCCGCCGATGCACGCGTCGTCGCGATCGAGGTGCGGCCGTCGCTGCCCTTCCAGCTGCTCGAGAGCTTCATGGCCCCGCAGGACCAGGAGCAGCAGCCGGGGACCGACGCCTTCGCGCGCCTGACGCGCGCCAGCCAGCTTCGCGCCGCCGGCTCGTTCGTCGCCGCGACGCAGGTCGCCGCGGGCCCGACGATGCAGGCACGCTGCCTGAGCTGCGCCGGACTGAGCCTCGACCTGCCCGCCGCGCGCCAGGCGCGCGGTTGGCTTTCCACCTTGCAGGGGATCGTCGACTGATGCTGCCGACGCCGCCGTTCGCGCCGCCCTATATCGCGGTGATCTTCGTCAACAGCCGCACCGCGCAGGACGATGCCGGCTACGGCCAGACCGCCGACGCGATGGTGGCGCTGGCCGAGCGGCAGCCGGGCTATCTCGGGCATGATTCGGTGCGCGGCGCCGACGGGCTCGGGATCACCGTCTCCTACTGGACCGACGACGCGGCCATCGCGGCATGGAAGGCGGTCGGCGCGCACCGCGCCGCGCAGGCTGCCGGCCAGCGGCGCTGGTATGCCGCCTATACGACGCATGTCGCCCGCGTCGAGCGCGCCTATGCGCAGCCCGACGCCTCAGACGCGACGGTAGCCGGGGAGTGTCCAGCCGAAGCGTAGCGCCCCGGCGCGCAGCGCGAAGGCCGCCGCCGCGCCGATCGCACCGGCGAACAGCGGCGCGAGCCCGAGCGACGCCAGCAGCACGAACACCCCCGCGCCGAGCGCCGCCGCCGACAGGTAGATTTCGGGCCGCAGCAGCACCGAGGGCTCGTTGGCGAGCACGTCGCGCACGATGCCGCCGAAGGTCGCGGTGAGCACGCCCATCACGATCGACGGCAGCGGCGGTACGCCGAACGACATCGCCTTGGCGGCGCCGAAGGTCGCATAGACTCCCATGCCGACCGCATCGAGCCACAGCAGCGTCGCGGCGGGCCAGCGATCGGCACGCGTCACCCAGACGACGAGCGCCATCGCGAGACAGACGGCGAGATAGGTCTGGTTCTGCACCCAGAACACCGGCGCGCCGATGAGCAGGTCGCGCAGCGTCCCGCCGCCGACGCCGGTGACCGCCGCGAAGAAGGCGAAGGTTACGATCGTATGCTTGTGCCGCGCTGCGCTCAGCGCGCCGGTCGCGGCGAACAGCGCCACGCCGGCATAGTCGAGCAGCGCGAAGGTGGCGGCGAGCGGATCGATCGCCGGCGGGCTCACGTCAGGCGTGGATCGGCTTGCCGAGCACCGCCATCGCCGCTTCCTTGATCGCCTCATTGTGCGTCGGATGCGCGTTGCAGGTGTAGGCGATGTCTTCCGACGAGGCGCCGAACTCCATCGCCTGTGCCGCCTGGCCGATGAGCGTCCCGGCGGGCGTCGCGATGATCCACACGCCGAGAACGCGGTCGGTCTTGGCGTCGGCGATGATCTTGACGAAGCCGGTGGTGTCGTCGATCGCCTTGGCGCGGCTGTTGGCGAGCATCGGGAACTTGCCGACCTTCACCTCGCCCTTCGCCTTGGCGTCCTCCTCGGTGAGGCCGACGCCGGCGATCTCGGGGTGCGTGTAGACCACCGACGGGATGACGTCGTGGTTCACGATTCCGGTCAGCCCGGCGATGTTCTCGGCGACCGCGATGCCCTCGTCCTCGGCCTTGTGGGCGAGCATCGGCCCCGGGATCACGTCGCCGATCGCCCAGACGCCGCGGACGCTGGTCGAGAAATCATGGTTGGTCTCGATCTGGCCGCGCTTGTTGACCGCGAGGCCCGCCTTGTCGAGACCGAGGCCCTCGGTGTTCGGGCGGCGGCCGATCGACACCAGCACCGCGTCGGCCTCGATCGTCTCGGAAGCGCCGCCGGCGGCGGGCTCGACGGTGACCGTCGCGCTGCCGCCCCGGCGCTCGACCTTGGTGACCTTGGTCGAGGTCCTGATGTCGAGGCCCTGCTTCTTGAAGATCTTGGCGGCCTCCTTGCGGACCTCGCCGTCCATGCCGGGCAGGACCTGATCGAGATATTCGACGACGGTCACCTTGGCACCGAGGCGTTTCCACACCGAGCCGAGCTCGAGGCCGATCACGCCGCCGCCGATAACGACCATATGCTTCGGGACCTGGGGGATCTCGAGCGCCGAGGTCGAATCGAGCACCACCTCATGGTCGATCGTGACGCCCGGCAGCGGCGTTACCGACGAGCCGGTGGCAATGACGATGTTCTTCGCGCGGACCGTCCTGCCGCCGACGCTGACGGTGTCGGCGGCGGTGAAGGTCGCGAGACCCTTCAGCCACTCGACCTTGTTCTTCTTGAACAGGAATTCGATGCCGCCGGTCAGGCCCTTGACCGCGTCGCGGCGCTGGCCGTGCATCGCGTCGAGGTCGAGGCTGACGTTCTCGATCTTCACGCCAAATTTGGCGAGCGCGCCCGACGACGCTTCAGCGAACTTCTCCGACGCGTTGAGCAGCGCCTTCGACGGAATGCAGCCGACGTTGAGGCAGGTGCCGCCGAGCGTCTCGCGGCTTTCGGCGCACGCGGTCTTGAGCCCGAGCTGCGCGGCGCGGATCGCCGCGACATAGCCACCGGGGCCGGCGCCGATCACCAGAACATCATAGTCATAGTCAGCCATCAGGCACCCCAAGCTTCGGTCAGTTGCGCCTCATATAGCGCTCGATGGCCGCCCTGCCGCCTGCTTTCGGCGACGGGCAGCCATGCCGCGGTCACATATCCAGCAGCAGCCGCGCCGGATCCTCGATCGCTTCCTTGACGCGTACGAGGAAGGTGACCGCCTCGCGGCCGTCGATCAGCCGGTGATCGTAGCTCAGCGCGAGATACATCATCGGACGGACGACGATCTGGCCGTCGCGGACCACCGGGCGATCCTCGATGCGGTGCATGCCGAGCACGCCCGACTGCGGCGTGTTGAGGATCGGCGTCGACATCAGCGAGCCGAAGACGCCGCCGTTCGAGATGGTGAAGGTGCCGCCCTGCAGCTCCTCGAGCTTCAGCTGGCCGTCGCGCGCGCGGCGGCCGAAGTCGCCGATCGCCTTCTCGGTCTCGGCGAACGACAGCTTGTCGGCATCGCGCAGGATCGGCACCACGAGGCCGCCCGGCGAGCTCACCGCGACGCCGATGTCGGCATAGTCGCGATAGACGATCTCGTCGCCCTCGATCGCGCCGTTGACCGCGGGAACGTCGCGCAGCGCCAATGTCACCGCCTTCACGAAGAACGACATGAAGCCGAGGCGCACGCCATGCTTCTTCTCGAACATGTCGCGATAGCGGTCGCGCGCCTCGATCACCGCCGTCATGTCGACGTCGTTGAAGGTGGTGAGCATCGCCGCGGTGTTCTGAGCTTCCTTGAGCCGGCGCGCGATCGTCTGGCGCAGGCGCGTCATGCGGACGCGCTCCTCGTTGCGACCGCCCGACGGTGCAGACGGCGCGGCGGCGGCAGCGGGCTTCGCTGCCGAGGCGACAAGCTTCGCGGTGCCGTTGTCGATCGCCGACAGCACGTCGGCCTTGGTCAGCCGGCCGTCCTTGCCCGAGCCTTTGATCGACGCCGGGTCGAGGTTGTAGTCGCCGAGCAGGCGACGCACCGCCGGCGAAATGGCGTCATAGTCAGCGGGCTCGGCCTCGGCCGCGGGTGCGGCGGGCGCCGGTGCGGCGGCGGCGGGCTTCGCGGTCTCGGCGGCGGGCTTGGGAGCTTCGGCGGGCGCGGCCGGCGCGGCCTTCGGTGCCGCGGCGACACCCGACGCGTCGACCCGGGCGATTGCCGCGCCGACGGCGACGGTGTCGCCCACGGCGGCGAGATGCTCGGTCAGCACGCCGTCGATCGGCGAGGGCACCTCGACCGCGACCTTGTCGGTCTCGAGGCTGACGATCGGCTCGTCGGCCTTGACCGCATCGCCGGGTTGCTTGAGCCACTGGCCGACGCTGGCTTCGGTGATCGACTCGCCGAGCGGCGGGATGGTGACGTCGGTTGCCATTCGTTCCTCGTTCAACTCAGGCGCCGAGCGCCGCTTGGATCAATTGTGCCTGCTCGGCGGCGTGCCGCTTGGCAAGGCCGGTGGCCGTCGCGGCGGCCGCGGCGCGGCCGGCGTAGACCGGACGCTTCGGCGCGACGCCGGCCTCGATCAGCGATGCTTCGACCAGCGGCTCGACGAAGAACCACGAGCCGGCGTTCTTGGGCTCTTCCTGCGCCCAGACGACGGTCTTGAGCTTCTTCATGCGCTTCAGGCGCACGACGAGCGCGTCGGACGGGAACGGATAGAGCTGTTCGATGCGGACGATCGTCGTCTTGCCGTCGTTGGCGGCATCGCGCGCCTCGGCGAGATCGTAGAACAGCTTGCCCGAACACAGCACCAGCCGCTCGACCGCCTCGTCGGCGGGCGCATTGGGATCGCTGAGGATTCGCCGGAAGTGGCTCTCGCCGGTGAACTCGTCGAGGCTCGATACCGCCGCCTTGTGGCGCAGCAGCGACTTCGGCGTCATGATCACCAGCGGCTTGCGGAACGGCCGCACCATCTGCCGGCGCAGGATGTGATAATAGTTCGCCGGGGTCGTGCAGTTGGCGACCTGCATATTGTCTTCGGCGCAGAGCTGCAGATAGCGTTCGAGGCGCGCCGACGAATGTTCGGGCCCCTGCCCTTCATAGCCGTGCGGCAGCAGCATCACGAGGCCGTTGGCGCGAAGCCACTTGATCTCGCCCGAAGCGATGAACTGGTCGATCATCACCTGCGCGCCGTTGGCGAAGTCGCCGAACTGCGCTTCCCACAGCGTCAGCGTGCGGGGCTCGGCGAGCGAATAGCCATATTCGAAGCCCAGCACGCCGAATTCGGACAGCGGTGAGTCGAGAACTTCAAAGTTGGGTGCAAGCTGCTGAAGCGGGACATATTTATTCCCGCTCTTCTGGTCGACCCACACCGCGTGACGCTGGCTGAAGGTGCCGCGGCCCGAATCCTGTCCCGACAGGCGGACGCCATAACCGTCCTGGAGCAGCGTGCCGAACGCCAGCGCCTCGCCGGTCGCCCAGTCGATGCCCTGCCCGTTGCGGATCGCCTCGCCGCGCCCCTCGACGACGCGCGCGAGCGTCTTGTGGATGTTGAAGTCGGCGGGCACCGTCGAGATCGCCTCGGCGACTTCGGCGATGCGGTCGGGCGACACGCCGGTGTCGGCGGCGCGACGCGCGGTCACCGGATCGGCGGGACGACCGAGGCCCGACCAGCGCCCCTCGAACCAGTCGGCCTTGTTCGCCTTGTACGAGGGCGCCGCGTCGAAATCGGCCTCGAGCTTGGCGACGAACTGGTCGACGGTAGTCTTCAGCCAGGCATCGTCGACGACGCCCTCGCGCTTGAGCCGCTCGCCATAGACTTCGCTGACCGGCGGGTGCTTGCGGATCTCGGCGTACATCAACGGCTGCGTGAAGGCCGGCTCGTCCGACTCGTTATGGCCGAAGCGGCGATAGCACCACATGTCGACGACAACGTCGCGCTTGAATTTCTGGCGGAACTCGGTCGCCACCTTGGTGACGAAGGTCACCGCCTCGGGATCGTCGCCGTTGACGTGGAAGATCGGCGCTTGGACGACCTTCGCCATGTCCGACGGATACGGCGACGAGCGCGCGAACTGCGGCGAGGTGGTGAAGCCGACCTGGTTGTTGATGACGAAATGGACGGTGCCGCCAGTGTTGTAGCCGCGCAGACCCGAGAAGCCGAAGCATTCGGCGACGATGCCCTGCCCCGCGAACGCGGCGTCGCCGTGCAGCAGCACCGGCATGACTTCGGTGCGCGTGCTGTCGCCGCGCGCCGTCTGCTGCGCGCGCACCTTGCCGAGCACCACCGGATTGACCGCCTCGAGGTGCGATGGATTGGGGGTCAGCGACAGGTGGACGGGGACGTCGTCGAAGACGCGGTCGGTCGAGGTGCCGAGGTGATATTTCACATCGCCCGAGCCGCCGACGTCTTCGGGCGTCGAGGCACCGCCGGCGAATTCGTGGAAGATCACGCGGAACGGCTTCTGCATGACGTTGGCGAGCACGTTCAGCCGGCCGCGGTGCGCCATGCCGATGACCATCTCGCGAACGCCGAGCGCGCCGCCGTACTTGATCACGCTTTCGAGCGCCGGGATCATCGATTCGCCGCCGTCGAGGCCGAAGCGCTTGGTGCCGACATATTTGCGGCCGAGGAACTTCTCGAACTGCTCGGCCTCGATCACCTTGGCGAGGATCGCCTTCTTGCCGTTCTCGGTGAACTCGATCGCCTTTTCGCGCCCCTCGATGCGCTCCTGGATGAAGCGACGCTCTTCGACGTCGTTGATATGCATATATTCGACGCCGACGTTGCCGCAGTAGTTGCGGCGCAGCGTCTCGACGATCTCGCGGACGGTTGCCTGCTCGACGCCGAGCGCGCCGCCGAGGAACACCGGCCGGTCGAGGTCGGCACCGGTGAAGCCATGGTGCTCGGGGGTGAGCTCGGCGGGCAGCTCGCTGCGCTTCTCGAGATTGAGCGGGTCGAGCTTCGCCGCGAGATGGCCGCGCACCCGATAGGTGCGGATCAGCATCATCGCGCGGATCGACGCATCGGCGGCGCGCTGGATGTCGGCGGTCGAGGCCGGCGCGGCTGCGGCCGGTGCGCTGGCAGCGTCCCGCCCCTTCTTCGCCGGCTTGGCCTCGATCTCCATCTGCATGGGATCGAGCGCCGCGGTCAGGCTGTCGGTCGGCGTCGGCGGCCAATTGCGGCGCGCCCAGGACGGGCCGACGGCGACGCTGTGCTCGAGGCCGGCGAAATAGCGCTGCCAGCTCGCATCGATGCTGCCCGGCGCGTCGAGGTAGCGCTGGTACAGCGCTTCGACGAACGAAGGTCCGACACCTTCGAGTGCCTCGGGGAGATCACCTTCGTAACTCATCGAACCCAGTCCTATCGCCTGCGCCGCGCCCACATAAGCGCTTTGCCTTCGCGCGTCACCCCAACGGCATGACATTCAAAGTCGTCATCGCGACGAAAGTCAGGATCTCCAGCGGCGCGGCTCCCGACTGGAGATCCCGACTTTCGTCAGGATGACCTTCCTTCTTATAGGGGATCAGCCCTTAAGAACTTCCACCAGCGTGGTTCCGAGCGCGCTCGGGCTCTCGGTGACGCGGATGCCGGCCGACATCATCGCCTCGATCTTGTCCTCGGCGCCGCCTTTCCCGCCCGACACGATCGCGCCGGCGTGGCCCATGCGGCGTCCCGGCGGCGCGGTGCGGCCGGCGATGAAGCCGACCATCGGCTTCTTGCGGCCCTTCTTCGCCTCGGACTTGATGAACTCGGCGGCTTCCTCTTCGGCCGAGCCGCCGATCTCGCCGATCATGATGATCGATTTGGTTTCGTCGTCGGCGAGGAACAGCGCCAGAATGTCGATGAAGTTGGTGCCGTTGACCGGATCGCCGCCGATGCCGACCGCGGTCGTCTGGCCGAGGCCGACCGCCGTCGTCTGGTGCACCGCCTCGTAGGTCAGCGTCCCCGAGCGCGACACGACGCCGACCGAGCCCTTCTTGAAGATGTTGCCCGGCATGATGCCGATCTTGCATTCGTTGGGCGTCAGGACGCCCGGGCAGTTCGGGCCGATCAGCCGCGACTTCGAGCCGACGAGCGCGCGCTTGACCGGGATCATGTCGAGCACCGGAATGCCCTCGGTGATGCAGACGATCAGCGGAATCTCGGCGTCGATCGCCTCGAGGATCGCATCGGCGGCGCCGGGCGGCGGCACGTAGATGACGCTGGCGTCGGCGCCGGTGGCGTCGCGCGCCTCGGCCACGGTCTCGAACACCGGCAGGCCGAGATGAGTCGAACCGCCCTTACCGGGCGCGACGCCGCCGACCATCTTGGTACCATAGGCGATCGCGGTCTCGGCGTGGAAGGTGCCGGTCTTGCCGGTGAACCCCTGCGTGATGACCTTGGTGTTGCTGTTGACGAGGATGCTCATCGGTCAGGCGGCCTTCTTCACTTCGGCGACGATCTTCTGCGCCGCATCGCCCAAATCGTCCGCCGACACGATCGGCAGTCCGCTCTCGGCCATGATCTTCTTGCCTTCGGCGACGTTGGTCCCCTCGAGACGGACGACCAGCGGCACCGACAGCTTCACCTCGCGCGCCGCCGCCACCACGCCCTCGGCGATGATGTCGCAGCGCATGATGCCGCCGAAGATGTTGACGAGGATGCCCTTCACCGCCGGATCGGCGAGGATGATCTTGAAGGCCGCGGTCACCTTCTCCTTCGAGGCGCCGCCGCCGACGTCGAGGAAGTTGGCCGGAAAGGCGCCGTTCAGCTTGATGATGTCCATCGTCGCCATCGCGAGGCCGGCGCCGTTGACCATGCAGCCGATGTTGCCGTCGAGCTTGATGTAGGCGAGGTCGTACTTCGACGCCTCGAGCTCCATTGCGTCCTCCTCGGTCTCGTCGCGCAGCGGCACAAGCTCGGGGTGACGGAACATCGCGTTCGAATCGAAGCTCATCTTGGTGTCGAGCACCATGAGCTTGCCGCCGCTTTCGGCGAGCGGGTTGATCTCGATCTGCTCGCAGTCGAGCGCCACGAAGGCGTCGTACAGCTGCTTCGCCAGCTTCTGGCACTGTTTGGCGAGATCGCCGCCGAGCTTGAGCGCGCCGGCGATGGTGCGGCCGTGGTGCGGCTGGAAGCCGGCGACCGGATCGATGGTGATCGTGGTGATCTTCTCGGGGGTGTCGTGTGCCACCGCCTCGATGTCCATGCCGCCCTCGGTCGAGGCGACGACGGCGATGCGGCCGGTCGCGCGGTCGACGAGCATCGACAGATAATATTCCTTGCCGATGTCGACGCCGTCGGTGACGTACAGCCGGTTGACCTGCTTGCCGGCGTCGCCGGTCTGGATCGTCACCAGCGTGTTGCCGAGCATGTCCGTCGCGTGGCTCTTCACCTCGTCGACCGACTTGGCGAGGCGGACGCCGCCCTTGGCGTCGGGGCCGAGCTCCTTGAACTTGCCCTTGCCGCGCCCGCCGGCGTGGATCTGCGACTTCACGACATAGAGTGGCCCGGGGAGCTTGCCGGCGGCCGCGACCGCCTCGTCGACGGTCAGCGCCGCGATGCCCTGCGGGATCGGCACGCCGAACCTGGCGAGCAATTCCTTGGCCTGATATTCGTGGATGTTCATTCGTCCACCTTCTGCCTTTTTCGTCATCCCCGCGAAGGCGGGGACCCAGTCCTAGACAAGCGACCTGCCAGCTTCGCTGGCGCTCATTTTCCGTGCTGGGTCCCCGCCTTCGCGGCGATGACGGAGTTGTGATTAAGCGAGGCTGCTGTCGATGTTCCGGCAGGCGACCAGCAGTTCCTTCACGGCGTCGACCGACACCTGGAAATTGGCCTTCGCCTCGTCGTTGAGCTTGATCTCGACGATCTTCTCGACGCCGCCGGCGCCGATCACG
>JASBUR010000031.1 GCA_030147805.1 Sphingomonadaceae bacterium | reverse complement strand
ATCGCGTCGTAGACCTGCCAACGGAAGTTGAGGGTCCAGTTGAACGAGGGCGAGTTGTTGTAGGCCAGCTTCGCGTTCGGAACCACCTTGCGGATGCGGTCGACCATCTTCGCGATCTGCTCGATATGCGGCTTCTCGGTCTCGATCCATAGCAGGTCGGCGCCATTCTGCAGCGAGGTGATGCAGTCGAGCACGCAGCGGTCTGCACCGGTGCCGGGACGGAACTGGTAGAGGTTGGAGGGCAGCCGCTTCGGACGCATCAGCTTGCCGTTGCGGTTGATGACGACGTCGCCGTTGCGGGCGTTCTCCGGCGTGATCTCCTCGCAGTCGAGGAAGCTGTTGTACTGGTCGCCGATGTCGCCGGGCTTGTGGCTGACGGCAATCTGCTGCGTGAGGCCGGCGCCGAGCGAATCGGTGCGGGTGACGACGACGCCGTCTTCGACGCCGAGCTCGAGGAAGGCATGGCGGCAGGCGCGAATCTTCGCGAGGAAGACGTCATGCGGCACGGTGACCTTGCCGTCCTGGTGGCCGCACTGCTTCTCGTCCGAGACCTGGTTCTCGATCTGCAGCGCACAGGCGCCCGCCTCGATCATCTTCTTGGCGAGCAGGTAGGTCGCCTCGGCATTGCCGAAGCCGGCGTCGATGTCGGCGATGATCGGCACGACATGCGTCTCGTAATTGTCGATCGCGTTGAGCAGGCGCTGCTCCTCGACCTGGTTGCCCGAGGCGCGCGCCGCGTCGAGGTCGCGGAACATCATCCCGAGCTCGCGCGCGTCGGCCTGCTTGAGGAAGGTGTAGAGTTCCTCGATCAGCGCCGGGACGCTGGTCTTCTCGTGCATCGACTGGTCGGGCAGCGGCCCGAAGTCGGAGCGCAGCGCCGCGACCATCCAGCCGGACAGATAGAGGTAGCGCCCCTTGGTCGAGCCGAAATGCTTCTTGATCGAGATCAGCTTCTGCTGGCCGATGAAGCCGTGCCAGCAGCCGAGCGACTGCGTGTAGTTGGCCGGGTCGGCGTCATAGGCCGCCATGTCGCGGCGCATGATGCCGGCGGTATATTTGGCGATGTCGAGCCCGGTCCTGAAGCGGTTCTGCAGCCGCATGCGCGCGACCGATTCGGCATTGATCCCGTCCCAGGTGCCGTTGAAGCCGCGGATCAGCGCGTCAGCCTGCGTCGTCTCATTCTGGTAGGTCACGGTTCGCTTCCTCGGTCGGGGTGATCGAATAACCCGTACCCAAGCATTTCCGCCGCACCGGCCGAAGCGAAATGAAGTTCACTTGTCACACTTTACAAAAGTTTCGTGTAAAGTTGTAATGTCTGCACAGGCAAGGAGTCGGCGGTGGCGCGGGAAAGCTCGGTCTATGTCGGGCCGCGGTTGCGGCGGCTGCGCCGCGACCTCGGCCTCAAGCAGAGCGACGTCGCCGAGGATCTCGGCATCTCGGCCTCCTATGTCGCGCTGCTCGAGCGCAACCAGCGGCCGCTGACCGCCGACCTGCTGCTGCGGCTGGCGCGCACCTACAAGCTCGACGTCGCGACGATCGCGCGCGACGACAGCGCCGAATATCGCGCCCGGCTGCAGGCGGTGTTCAAGGATCCGATGTTCGCCGACATCGACATCCCGCCGCTCGACACCACCGACGTGTCGAACAACTATGCCGGCGTCACCGAGGCGATCCTGCGGCTCTACACCGCCTATCGCGAGGAGCAGTCGGCGCTCGCCGACAGCAGTGCCCAGCCCGGCGGCGGCTCCGACGAGGTCGAGGCGCGCGACCCCATCGCCGAGTCGCGGAGCTTCCTGGCGGCGCGCCAGAACTGCTTCCCGGCGATCGACGAGGCCGCCGAGCGCATCGCCGAGGCGGTCGGCGACCCGGCACGGCTCGCCGACCGGCTGCGCGAACGCCACCGGCTGCGCGTCCGCCGGCTGCCCGCCGAGGTGATGGGAGGCTTCATCCGCCGCATGGACCGCCACCGCGAGGCGGTGCTGCTGAGCGACGCGCTCGACGGCGCCGGGCAGCGCTTCCAGCTGGCGCTGCAGCTCGCCTATCTCGAGATGCGCGACGAGATCGCCGCCGAGACCCGGCAGGGAAGCTTCCGGACCGAGAGCGGCGAGCGGCTGGCGCGCCGCGCGCTCGCCAGCTACGGCGCGGCGGCGATCCTCATGCCCTATGCCGCCTTCGCCAAGGCGGTCGAGGACCGGCGCTACGACGTCGAGGCGCTGTCGCGGCAGTTCGGCACCAGCTTCGAGCAGGTGGCGCACCGGCTGACCACGCTGCAGAAGCCCGGCCAGCAGCGGGTGCCCTTCTTCTTCATCCGCGTCGATGCGGCGGGCAACGTGTCGAAGCGGCTCGACGGCGCCGGCTTCCCCTTCGCCCGCCACGGCGGCGGCTGCCCGCTTTGGACGCTGCACCATGCCTTCCGCACCCCCGGCGAGGTGCTCACGCAATGGCTCGAGCTTCCCGACGGCGAGCGCTTCTTCTCGATCGCGCGGACGGTGACCAGCGGCGGCGGCACCTACGGCGCGCCGCGCATCATGCGCGCGGTGGCGCTCGGCTGCGCCGCCGAACATGCGGGAAAGCTCATCTACACGCAGGGCCAGCCGGCGGCGGCGATGTCGGCGGCAACGCCGATCGGCGTCACCTGCCGCCTCTGCCATCGCAGCGAATGCCCGGCGCGCTCGGCGCCGCCGATCGGCCGCACGCTGCTCCCCGACGATTTCCTGCGCACGACGGCGCCGTTCGGCTTCGCCAGCGAATAGCTCAGGGGCGCCCGATCGAGGTGTAGGCGAAGCCCGCCGCCGCGACGTCGGCCGCCCGGTAGACGTTGCGCAGGTCGACGAAGGCCGCGCCGCGCATCCGCCGCCGGACCTCGGCGAGATCGAGCGCGCGGAACTCGTTCCACTCGGTCAGCAGCACCAGCGCGTCGGCACCGTCGAGCGTCTCGTAGGTCCCGGCCGCGAACGCGACATCGGGGAGCAGCGGCGTCGCTGCGGCCATGCCCTCGGGGTCGTAGGCGCGCACCGTCGCGCCGAGCGCCTGGAGCATCGGCACGATCACCAGCGACGGCGAGTCGCGCATGTCGTCGGTGTTGGGCTTGAAGGTCAGGCCCAGCACCGCAATCACCCTGTCCTTCACGCTGCCGCCGCAGGCCGCCACGACGCGGCGCGCCATCGCGCGCTTGCGCTCGTCGTTGACGCGTACCGCGGCGTCGATGATGCGCAGCGGCACGCCGGCGTCCTCGGCGGTCCGCAGCACCGCCAGCGTGTCCTTGGGAAAGCAGGAGCCGCCGTAGCCGGGGCCCGGGTGCAGGAACTTCGAGCCGATGCGCTTGTCCATGCCGATGCCGGTCGCGACGTCCTGCACGTCGGCCCCGACCGCCTCGCACAGATCGGCCATCTCGTTGATGTAGCTGATCTTGACCGCGAGGAAGGCGTTGGCGGCATATTTGATCAGCTCGGCGGTCTCCCGGCCGGTGAAGAAGATCGGCACCTGGCGCAGCGACAGCGGCCGGTAGATCGCGGCCAGAACGGCGCGCGCGCGCTCGCCGTCGACGCCGCAGACGACGCGATCGGGATGCATGAAATCCTCGATCGCCGCGCCCTCGCGCAGGAATTCGGGGTTCGACGCCACCTCGATCGCCTTGTCGGGTGCCACCTTGCGCACGATCTCCTCGACCTCGCGCGCGGTGCCGACCGGCACGGTCGACTTGTTGATCAGCACGCAGGGGCCGGTAACCGCTTCGGCGACCTGACGCGCTGCGGCATAGACATAGCTGAGATCGGCATGGCCATCGCCGCGCCGCGTCGGCGTGCCGACGGCGATGAACACCGCCTCGGCACCGGCAACGCCCGCCGCCAGATCGGTGGTGAAGCTCAGCCGCCCCGCCTTGACGTTGCGCGCGACGAGATCGGCGAGACCCGGTTCGAAGATCGGAATCTCGCCGCGCTCCAGCCGTGCCACCACGTCGGCGTTGACGTCGACGCAGACGACCTGATGCCCGAATTCGGAGAAGCAGGCGCCGGACACCAGCCCGACATAGCCCGTGCCGATCATCGTAAGGCGCATCGTTCACCCGCGTTGGTTAAGGTCGCAGGGGCGGTAGCAGCCCTTCGACCGGTTTGGCTAGGCGCGCACCGCTTCGTCGGTGGGCACGACCTCGACAATGATGTCGCCGGGTTGCAGTTTCGCGGCGGCGAGCTCCCAGAAGCCATGCGCCGCACCGTCGCGCAGGATGCGCACGCCAAGACCGGTGCCGATGTCGGCGAGCGGCCGGCCGATCTCGGCGGCGGCGACCGGCCGTTCGCGGATGACCACCTGGCCGTCGGCGGTGGCGAGATCGTGGAGATAGTCGACGGCGTGGCCGCCCGAGATCGACTGGGCGAGCAGGTGGCCGCCGAAATCGATCGGGTTGATCACCGTGTCGGCGCCCGCCTGGTGGACGACATCCTCATTTTCGGCATTGCGGACGCTGGCGCTGATCCGCGTCCTGGGCGCGAGCTTGCGCGCCGTCAGCACGATCAGCGCGGTGGTGTCGTCGCGGCCCGGTGAGACGATCACCGCCGCGGCGCGCTCGACGCCGGCCGCATCGAGCGTCGCGTTGCGCGTCGCGTCGCCCTTCAGCGCCATCACGCCGCAGTCGACCGCCGCGGTCACGCGCGCCTCGTCGGGATCGACGACGACGATCGTCCGCGGGTCGCAGCCCTTGCGCAGCAGCTCGGCGACGGTCGCCGATCCGCCGTTGCCGAAGCCGCAGACGATGATGTGCCCGCTCAGGTTCCGCTCGATCATCTGCGTGCGCCACCGCTCCCAGGTCCGTCTGAACACGAAGCTATAGGCCGTGCCGAGGAAGATCAGCCAGACGAATATGCGCACCGGCGTGACGACGACGGTATCGAACAGCCGCGCGCTCGGCGTCACCGGCACGATGTCGCCATAGCCGACGGTGGTGACGGTGATCATCGTGAAATAGACGACGTCGAGGAAGGTGATGTGCCCGTCGATGTTGTCGCGCAGCCCGTCGCGGTCGATCCAGTGGCCGGCCAGCGCGATGCCGATCAGCAGCAGCACCAGCCCGGCGCGAACGCCGAGCGACTGCCAGGGCGTGAGCCGTTCGGGCGCGCGCAGCACCAGATGATCGCGCGACTTGCGAAGGGGACGGCGGCGGGCCACGCGCGTCGATAGCCTGCCGGCGCGGTTCACGCCACTGGCCGCCGTTCGGGCAGCCGGACGAGCACCAGCGCGACGAGGATCGCCACCATGCCCGCGGCCTCGAGCGCGCTCAGCCGCTCGCCGAACCAGACGAAGCCGAAGCCCGCCGCCAGCAGCGGCTGGACGAGCAGCCCGACGCCCGCCGCGACCGGCGCCAGGTGCGGCAGCGCGAAGATCACCAGCCCCTGGCCGATCACCTGGCTGCCGAGCGCCAGCAGCACGAGCGGCGTCCAGTCGGTCGGCCAGAAGGCGCCGGGCGCCAGCAGCGCCACCGGCAGCAGCATGATCGCGCTGACCAGCGTCGCCCGCCCGAGCGCCGCGAGCGCCGACGTCCGTCCGCGCGCATGGTCCATGCCGACGAGGTAGCCGGTGTAGAACACCGCTGCCAGCAGGCAGAGCAGGTCGCCGGCGAGGTGGCGCGGCGACACCTCGGCCGACATTCCCATCAGCAGGCTGATGCCGAGCGCGGCAAGCAGCAGCGCGCCCGTCGCCTTGCGGCTCGGCCAGGCGCGCGCCACCGCATAGCCCCACAGCGGGTACATGAAGCTCGCCGAGTTGGCGAACAGCGCCGAATTGGCGAGCGTTGTGCGCTCGATGCCGAGATGCCAGGCGACGAGATCGGCGGCGAAGAAGAAGCCCGCGGCGACGAACCAGCCATAATGCGTCGTCGCGCCCGCGGGGCCCGCCGACGCCGGCTTCGCGGTCAGCCGCGCCAGCAGCAGCAGCGGCGCCGCGGCGAGCGCGACGCGCCAGAACGCCGACTGCACCGCGCCGACGTCGGCCAGCCGCACGAGCAGCGGCCCCGCCGACAGGATGGCGCTGCCGAGCAGGAAACTCGGGAAGGCGATAGCTCGGCTGTTCAAACCTCAACCTTTTGTCCGTCGCGCATGGCTGCCCTGCTGTGGCAGGCAGGTGTCGATCCGTCCACCCGTCGCCACCTGCGAGGGACGAACAGGAGATTTCGCGCATGCCCACGCTCTTCGACCCGATCAAGCTCGGCGCCATCGACGCGCCCAACCGCATCCTGATGGCGCCGCTGACGCGCGGCCGCGCCGACGAGGCCGGCGTGCCGACCCGCCACAAGATCGACTATTACCGCCAGCGCGCCAGCGCCGGGCTGATCATCAGCGAGGCGACCGGCATCAGCCGCGAGGGTCTCGGCTGGGTCGACGCGCCGGGGATCTGGAGCGAGGCGCAGGTCGAGGCGTGGAAGCCGGTCACCGAGGCGGTCCACGCCGACGGCGGGCGCATCTTCCTGCAGCTCTGGCACATGGGCCGGCTGGTGCATTCGGACTTCCTCGACGGTGCCGCGCCGGTATCGTCGTCCGACCGCCAGGCGCCGGGCAACGTCCGCACCTACAAGAGCGACGGCAAGCGCATCGATTATTCGGTGCCGCGCCCGCTCACCGTCGCCGAGATCGGCCGCGTCGTCGTCGACTATGGCCGCGCCGCCGCCAACGCGATCCGCGCCGGCTTCGACGGCGTGCAGATTCACGCCGCCAATGGCTATCTCATCGACCAGTTCCTGCGGAACAACACCAACTTCCGCACCGACGAATATGGCGGCAGCATCGAGAACCGCATCCGCTTCCTCACCGAAGTGACCGATGCGGTCGTCGCCGCGGTCGGCGCCGACCGCACCGCGGTGCGCTTCTCGCCCAACGGCGAGACGCAGGGCGTCGACGACAGCGATCCGCTGCCGCTGTTCAGCGCCGCGGCGCAGATGCTCGACCGCCGCGGGATCGCCTTCCTCGAGCTGCGCGAGCAGCGCCCCGACGGGACTTTCGGTCAGAGCGACGTGCCGCCGGTCAGCCCGCACCTCCGCCAGCTGTTCAAGGGCCCGCTGATCCTCAACGGCGACTACAGCCGCGCCGAGGCGATCGACGCGGTGGAAAGCGGCCGCGCCGACGGCATCGCCTTCGGGCGGCCGTTCATCGCCAACCCCGACCTCGTCGAGCGGCTGGCGCGGGACCTGCCGCTCGCCGAATCGAACATGAAGACCTGGTACACGCCGGGGCCCGAAGGCTATTCGGACTATCCGCGCCATGGCGATCAGCAGGCGGCCTGACGGCGCACCTCATGAAAAAGGGCCCGGTCGCGATGGCGGCCGGGCCCTTTTTCGTTGACGGATCAGACGGTCATTGCAGCTTGGGCGAAATGACCATCAGCATCTGACGGCCTTCCATCTTGGGATGCTGCTCGACCTTCGCGACCTCGGCGGTGTCGGCCTGGACGCGATGCATCAGCTGCATGCCGATATGGCCCTGCGTCACCTCGCGACCGCGGAAGCGCAGGGTGATCTTCACCTTGTCGCCCTCGTCGATGAAGCGGTGGATCGCCTTCATCTTGGTGTCGTAGTCGTGGTCGTCGATATTGGGACGCATCTTGATCTCCTTGATCTCCTGCGTCTTCTGGTTCTTGCGCGCGGCGGCAGCCTTCTTCTGCGCCTCGTACTTGAACTTGCCGATATCGAGGAACTTGGCGACGGGCGGATCGGCGTTCGGGCTGATCTCGACGAGGTCGAGACCCACTTCAGCGGCCGAGGCGATCGCCTCCTTGGTGTACATGACCCCGAGATTCTCGCCCTCATGGTCGATCACGCGCACCTTCTGCGAGACGATATGCTCGTTGAAGCGGGGACCGGTCAGGGGCGGTGGGGGCGCGAGCCCGCGGCGGGGATAGGGCGGTGGTATGGCGTGTTCTCCTGAAGTGGGACCGTTATTCAACGCCCGCATTTAATGCGGATCGCCCTGTCATGAAAGGCCCGCGCAACCGCGCGGTTCCGTTTCATGCCCGATTGTGGCGCTTTCGCCCGCTAGCCGGCGCGCGCCAGGTCGGGCGCCAGCGCCTCGCGCGCCAGCCGCGCGACGAAATCGTCGAGCTTGACGACCTCCTGCCCGCCCTCGGCGCCCAGCTTGCGCACCGCGACGGTGCCTTCCTCGGCCTCGCGCTTGCCGACCACCAGCAGATAGGGGACCTTGGCCAGGCTGTGCTCGCGCACCTTGTAGTTGATCTTCTCGTTGCGCAGA
Organism: Sphingomonadaceae bacterium; assembly: GCA_030147805.1. GTDB lineage: Bacteria > Pseudomonadota > Alphaproteobacteria > Sphingomonadales > Sphingomonadaceae > Sphingoaurantiacus. Next base: position 174,471 of record JASBUR010000031.1, on the reverse strand, counting down.
TCGGCCTCGACGCGCAGCCCCGCCGCCTGCAGCTTCGCCACCGCCTCGCGCGCATAGCCGTCGGCGTCGGAGACGATCGTTGCGACCACCGCCTGGACGGGCGCCAGCCACACCGGGAAGCGGCCGGCGTGATGCTCGATCAGGATGCCGATGAAGCGCTCGAACGAGCCGAGAATCGCGCGGTGGAGCATGATCGGCCGGTGACGCTGGCCGTCCTCGGCGATGTAGCTGGCGTCGAGCCGCTCGGGCAGCACCGTGTCGGTCTGGATCGTGCCGACCTGCCAGGTCCGGCCGATCGCGTCGGTCAGATGGAATTCGAGCTTGGGCGCATAGAAGGCGCCCTCGCCGGGCAGCTCTTCCCAGCCGAACTCGGGCGTGTCGCGCCCCGTCGCCTTCACCGCGTCGCGCAGCGACTGCTCCGACCAGTCCCACATCTCGTCCGAGCCGAAGCGCTTCTCGGGGCGCAGCGCCAGCTTGATCGCATATTTCTCGAAGCCGAGGTCCTTGTAGACGCGGTCGAGCAGGTCGCAGAACTGCGCCACCTCCTCGACGAGCTGGTCGGCGCGGCAGAAGATGTGCGCGTCGTCCTGCGTGAACTGGCGCACGCGCATCAGCCCGTGCAGCGCGCCGTGCGGCTCGTTGCGGTGGCAGCAGCCGAACTCGGCCATGCGGATCGGCAGCTCGCGGTAGCTGGTGATGCCCTGCCGGAAGATCAGCACATGCGCCGGGCAGTTCATCGGCTTCAGCGCCATCAGGTCGGACTCGCCCGACAGCACCGGACCCTCGTCGTCGACGTTGGGAATCTCGTCGGGGATGACGAACATGTTCTCGCGATATTTGCCCCAGTGGCCCGACTGCTCCCACTGCTTGGCGTCCATGATCTGCGGCGTCTTCACCTCGACATAGGCGGCGGCGTCGAGCCGGCGGCGCAGATAGGCCTCGAGCTGGCGCCAGATCATATAGCCCTTGGGGTGCCAGAACACCGAGCCATGCGCCTCCGACTGGAGATGGAACAGGTCCATCTCCTGGCCGATCTTGCGGTGATCGCGCTTCGCCGCCTCCTCGAGGCGGACGAGATGCTCGTCGAGCTGCTTCTTGTTGAGCCAGCCGGTGCCGTAGACGCGGCTCAGCATCGCGTTGGCCTGGTCGCCGCGCCAATAGGCGCCCGACACGCGCGTCAGCTTGAAGGCGTTGGGGTCGAGCTTGCCCGTCGACGGCAGGTGCGGGCCACGGCACATGTCGAGCCAGTCGCCGGCGCGGTAGATCGTCAGCTCCTCGCCCGCGGGAAGCTCCGCCGCCCACTCGGCCTTGAAGCTCTCGCCATGCTCCCTGAACCAGCTCACCAGCTGGTCGCGCGTCCATACCTCGCGGACGAGCTTCTCGTCGCGCGCGATGACTCGGCGCATCTCGGCCTCGATCGCCGGCAGGTCCTCGTCGGTGAACGGCCGGTCCTTCGGCGCGAAATCATAATAGAAGCCGTCGTCGGTCGCCGGCCCGAAGGTGATCTGCGTGCCCGGGAACAGATTCTGCACCGCTTCGGCGAGCACATGCGCATAATCGTGCCGCGCCAGCTCGAGCGCCGCCGCCTCGTCCTTCGCCGTCACGATCGCCAGGCTGGCATCCGCCTCGATCGGCCGCTCGAGATCGCGGATCTCGCCGTCGATCCGCGCCGCCAGCGCCGCCTTGGCCAGCCCCGCGCCGATCGACCGCGCGACGTCGCCCGCGGTGGTGCCGCGCGGCAGCTCGCGCGCGGAACCATCGGGAAGCGTGACGCGGATCATGTCGGGCACGGGTAAACGGCCTTTCGGGCTGGGGATATTGTTGCGGCGCAACCTAGGGGCGAAGCCTTCCCTGTCAAGCGAAGCTAACGATCCTGCGGCACCGGCGGCACATCGGGCGCCCGATCGAGGAAGGTCAGCAAATCGGCCGGCGTTGCCGTGCCCGCACGCCGTGCGAAGAAGTCCGCCGCGGTTTCGACCGCGCCGACCTTCTGCGCGACGGCTGTCGAGATCCACTGGTTGAGCGACACGCCGTCCTCCTTGGCCAGACGGGTCGCCGCTGCCTTGACCGACGCAGGCAGCTTCAGCGGGTAGGTGGCCTTGCTCATTCCTCCAACCTTTCCATAAGCCGGCGCGGCGTCAGCACTTCCAGTCCGAAGCGCGCCGCCGCTGCCATGAAGTCGCGTTCGTTATGCGTTACGATCGCTGCGGCGCGTCCAATCACCGCCGCCACCAGCACCATCTCGTCGTTCGCGTCCCGCAACTGCGGTCGCCACATGAAATGCGTCTCGATCGGCAGGATCGCGCGCGCCAGCGCGTCGAGCACGCGATCGACATCGGCCGATGACAATCCGCTCACCGCACGCTGCGCTGGTCGCTTGAGCACATCCTCATATTCGAGGAAGAGCGCCGGCGTCGCGAGCGGGATGACGATGCCGGCTGCCACCTGCCGCATGACCGCGTTTGATGCGCCGTGGCGGCTTCGAAACGCCGACACCACCACCGGTGTATCGAGCACGACCTGCACGATGCGAATATACATCCCATGGGATGTCACTTCAACGATGTTTGTCGCTGCCTTCCGCGCCTGATAGTCCGATCTGATGACGGCGATTTCCTATCTCGATCATGACGGCGCCCGCCTCGCCTATTGCCATCGCACCGGCGACGGCCCCACCATCGTCTTCCTCTCCGGCTATATGTCCGACATGAGCGGCAGCAAGGCCGAGGCGCTCGATGCGTGGGCCGCGGCGACTGGGCGCGCCTTCCTGCGGCTCGACTATTCGGGCTGCGGTGCCAGCGGCGGCGACTTCGAGGAGGGCACCATCGGCCGCTGGCGCGACGAGGCGCGCGCGGTGATCGACGCCGCGGCGCCGGGGCCGCTGGTGCTGGTCGGCTCGTCGATGGGCGGCTGGATCGCGCTGCTGCTCGCCGCCGAGCTCGGCGATCGCGTCGCAGCGCTGGTCGGCGTCGCCGCCGCGCCCGACTTCGTCGACTGGGGGCTGTGGGCGGGGCTCGGCGAGGCCGATCGCGAGACGCTGATGCGCGACGGGAGGCTCGAGCAGCCGAGCGACTATGGCGACCAGCCCTATGTCTATACGCGCGCGCTGGTCGAGGACGGCCGCGCCAATCGCGTCATGGACCGGCCGATCGCCTATGCCGGGCCGGTGCGGCTGCTGCAGGGGCAGCGGGACCCCGACGTGCCGTGGCGGCTGGCGCTCGACATCGCCGAGCGGCTGAATTCATCCGACGTGCAGGTGGTTCTGCTAAAGGATGGCGATCATCGGCTGTCGCGCGCGCCCGATCTGGCGCTGCTGACCGCCACGCTCGACTCGTTGCTGGAGACGATATGCGCCACCTGACCGCCCCGATGCTCAGCGTTGCCCTGCTGATCGGCCTTGGTGCCACCGCCGCGCAGGCGCAGCGCGGACCGGGCGACCGCGAGCGCTACCAGCGCTGCATTGCCGAGACGCGCAGCGACGCGACGCGGGCGATCGAGACCGCGAACAGCTGGCGCGCCGCCGGCGGCGGGCTGCCGGCGCGCCACTGCCTCGCGATGGCCTATCTCGCGCAGGAGCTATTCGCGCCTGCGGCCGTCGCGCACGAGCAGGCGGCGCGCGCCGCCGAGGCCGATCGCGACCCCGCCGCCGCCGACCTCTGGGGGCAGGCGGGCAACGCCGCGCTGCTCGCCGGCGACACCGTCAAGGCGCACGCCTATCTGTCGTCGGCGCTGTCGGGCGCCGGCCCCGACGGCCAGCGCCGCGGCCAGCTGCTCATCGACCGCGCCCGCGCCAGCGTCGAGCTCGGCCGGCCGGGCGATGCCCGCACCGATCTCGACGCCGCCACCCGGCTGATGCCCAAGGAGCCGGCGGCGTGGCTGCTGAGCGCGACGCTGGCGCGGCGCCAGGGCGAGTATCTGCGCGCCACCACCGAGATCGCCGAGGCGGCAAAGCTGGTGCCCGACGACCCCGACATCATGCTCGAACAGGGCAATATCGCCGGCGCGCAGGGCGACCCCGCGGCGGCGCGCCGCTTCTGGGAGGCGGTGGTCAAGGCCGCGCCGGACACGCCCGCCGGCCAGGAAGCCGCCAAGGCGCTGGCGGCGAACGGCACGCCGGCGAAATAGCGCGGCGCGGTCGGTTTAGAACGACCGCTTGTTGAGGCCCGGCGGCAGCTCGTAGCGCGTGAACTTGCCGAGCGGGCAGCCGCCATAGGCGAAGCCCGACGCGGGCTCGGCGATCTGCAGCACGTCGACCGCGCACAGCCGGCTGACCGTGGTGCGATAGGAGAAGGCGGTGCCGCTGCGCGTCGCCTGCGGGCAGGCGGCGGGCAGGTCGTTGCGATAGGTGCGACCGTTCTTCAGGTGGAACAGCAGGACGCGGTCGCTCACCGCGTTGATGTCCTCGATCTGCCGCGTGGTGAGGCACGACTGCGGTTCGCCGACGACCTTGCCCTGCAGCGCCAGCTGCTGCCGCTCGGCACGGCGGTCGAGCGCGCTGGTGCCGGGTGCGGCGGCATAGGCGGCGCAGGCGGCCAGCGTCAGGGCGGCGGCGGGGACGGCGAACTTCAGCATCGGAGGACTCCTTCGGGCAGGGGCGATCCTAGCACAACGCGCAGCACGCCCTAAGACGCCCCGGCATTCGGGCGAATGCCGGAACGATGGGCGTCCGGATTTGCGCCAGCGTCAGTAGCCCGCCGCCTGCCCGTCCTTGCGGAATTCCGAAGCGCCCCAATAGACCCCGGTCTTCGGGTCGCGCAGGATCGCCTGGTAGCCGCCAAAGGCGCCGGTGACATAATCGACCTGATGGCCGCGGCGCGTCAGCTCGGCGGCGACGCTCGCCGGCACACCGCTTTCCAGCTCGAGCTTGCCGCCGTCGCTCATCGGCGCGCCGGCGAGCGGCTCGGTCGAGCCGTCGTGGTGGAAGCGCGCCGCGTCGCCCGCCGCCTGCACCCCCATGCCGAAGTCGACCATGTTGACGACGATCTGCGCATGGCCCTGCGGCTGCATGCCGCCGCCCATCAAGCCGAACGACAGCCACGGCTTGCCGTCCTTGGTGACGAACGCCGGGATGATGGTGTGGAAGGGCCGCTTGCCCGGGGCATAGACGTTGGCGTGGCTGGCATCGAGCGCGAACATCTCGCCGCGGTCGTGGAAGATGAAGCCGAGCGTGCGCCCGTCGGGCCCGTCGGACACCAGCCCCGATCCCATGCCGCGATAGTTGGACTGGATGAGGCTGACCATCATCCCGTCCTTGTCGGCGACGGTCAGGTAGATCGTGTCGCGCCCGGTGCTGTCGAGCTTGCCGGCGTCGACCGACCTGGCCGCCGCGTCCATGCGGATCAGCTTGCGCCGCTCGGCGGCATAGTCGTCGGAGAGCAGTTCGGCGACCGGCGCCTTCACGAACGCCGGGTCGGCGTAATATTTGGCGCGGTCGGCGAAGGCGAGCTTCTTGGCTTCGACCATCAGGTGCCAGAAATCGGGCGACTGCCGCCCCATCGCCTTCAGGTCATAGCCTTCGAGGATGTTGAGCATCTGCAGCGCCGCGATGCCCTGGCCGTTGGGCGGCAGTTCCCAGACGTCGTAGCCGCGGTAGTTGACCGACACCGGCTCGATCCATTCGGACTTGTGCGCCGCGAAATCGGCCTTGCGGTGCGGCGCGCCGATGCGGCGGAAATAGGCGTCCATGTGGTCGGTGAGTTCGCCCCGGTAGAAGGCGTCGCGCCCCTTCTCGCCGAGCGTGCGCAAGGTGCGCGCCAGATCGGGATTCCTGAACAGCTCGCCCTCGGCGGGCGCCTTGCCGCCCGGCAGATAGACCGAGCGCATGTTGGCGACTTCCTGCAGCATGCCGCTCGCCGCCGATTTCTCGAAGCCCGCGGTGCCGCGCGCCCAATAATAGGCGATCGCCTCGCTGACCGGGAAGCCGCGCTCGGCATAGCCGGCGGCGGGCGCGAGGACCTGCGCCATCGGCAGCTTGCCGAATTTGGCGTGCAGCTCGAACCAGCCGTCGACGGTGCCGGGGATGGTCACCGGCATCCAGCCGTGCGGCGGCAGCTCGGCCTTGCCGCCATTGGCCTTCTTCAACTGCGCGAGGCTCTGCCCCATCGGGGCGCGCCCCGAGCCGTTCAGGCCATGCAGCTTCTGCGTCTTAGGGTCCCAGACGATCGCGAACAGATCGCCGCCGATGCCGTTGCCCGTCGGCTCCATCAGCCCCAATGTCGCATTGGCGGCGATCGCCGCATCGACCGCGGTGCCGCCGGCCTTGAGCACGTCGAGCGCCACCTGCGTCGCCAGCGGCTGGCTGGTCGCCGCCATGCCCTGCGTCGCGAGCACCGCCGACCGCGTCGCCTGCGGCGCCCCCGAGATGCGGTCGCCCTGGTCCTTGATCGCGGGTTCGGCGGCGTGCGCCGCACCACCCAGCCCGATGATCGCCGCTGCCGCCAGCACCTGCCCGAACCGCTTCATCCGCCACTCCCTCGCGCTGTGTGCGACGGGTTATGGCGCGCGCCGAGGCGTGGCGGCAAATAAAAAGGGCGACCGCTGCCCCCAGCGGTCGCCCTTTGGCGCATGCGGCGAACCGGATGCGTATCCGCTATGAGATTGCCCCTCTCCCGAACGGATGAGCATCTATCAGCAAGGACGATGCCAATTGTTCGTCGCCAATCGAATCAATCACTTGCCGCCGCAGCGGAGTCGCCACTGTAAAAAGCGGCGACAGTTTCAGCCGGGGAACGAATCCTTGGCCGCGCGCCGCGCCGCGAAATCGGCGACGTCGGCGGCGCGCGTGAAGGGGTTGGTGGCGCGTTCGAGCCCGATCGTCGAGGGCACCGTCGGCCGCCCCACTTCGCGCGCGGCGACCACCTCGGCCATGCGCGCCTGCAGCGCCGCATTGTCGGGCTCGACGGTCAGCGCGAAGCGGCCGTTCGAGGCGGTATATTCATGCGCGCAGTAGACCAGCGTGTCGTCGGGAAGCGCCATCAGCTTGCCGAGCGACCCGACCATCTGCTCAGGGGTCCCCTCGAACAGCCGGCCGCAGCCCATCGCGAACAAGGTGTCGCCGCAGAACAGCAGACCCGAGCTCGCGAAATGATAGGCATTGTGTCCGGCGGTGTGCCCCGGCACGTCGATGACGCGGCCGGTCTCGGCACCGATCGCCACCGTGTCGCCCTCGCGCACCGCGCGGTCGATACCGGGGATCTTAGATTCCTCGCCGGCCGGACCGGTGATGGTGCAGCCGGTTGCCGCCTTGATCGCCGCATTGGCGCCGACATGGTCGGGGTGCCAGTGGGTGTTGAGGATCTGCGTGATCCGCCAGCCGCGCGCCGCTGCCGCCTCGAGCACCGGCTCGGCCACCGCCGGGTCGACCACCGCGGTCTCGCCGCTCGCCGCGTCGTGGACGAGATAGACGTAGTTGTCCGAGAGGACGGGGACCTGGACGACCTCAAGCATGGGGGATCTCGTCATAACCGCGTCCCTTGAACTGCAGCAGGCAGAAGCCGTGGCCGAACGGGTCGGCGAACATCGCGATCCGGCCCCAGGCGCCGTCGCGCGTCGCGCCCTCCTGCACCGCGCCGGCCGCCAGCGCCCGCTCGACCGCGGCGTCGAGATCGTCCACCGCGACGTCGAGATGCACCGGCGTCCAGTGGCGCGCATAGTCGCGCGCGGCGCCGGCCGCCGGGCCGATCGCGCTGCCGGCGTCCTTCTGCAGCAGGTAGATCGACGCCTCGAGCCCGAGCAGCTCGACCATGCCGTCCCAGCGCCGCCCGACGCTCAGCCCGAGCGCCCTGGTGTAGAAGGCCTCGCCCGCCGCCTGGTCGGCGACGTCGATGTTGACGATCAGCTTCACCAGACGCCGCTGTTCGGCATCGACGCCCACGGCTCGGCGGGCGGCCGCCGCTCGCCCTTCTGCAGCAGCTCGACCGAGATGCCGTCGGGCGAGCGCACGAACGCCATGTGGCCGTCGCGCGGCGGTCGGTTGATGGTGACGCCGCCGTCCATCAGCCGCTGGCACGACGCGTAGATATCGTCGACCGCATAGGCGAGGTGGCCGAAGTTGCGGCCGCCGCCATAGTCTTCCGGATCCCAATTATAGGTCAGTTCGACCTCGGGCGCGCGCTCGGCCGCCGATCGCTCGGCATCGTCGGGCGCGGCGAGAAAGACCAGCGTGAAGCGCCCCTTCTCATTGTCGATGCGGCGCATCTCCGAGAGCCCGAGCAGCTCGTAGAATCTGAGCGACGCGTCGAGGTCGGTGACGCGCACCATCGTGTGCAGGAACTTCATGCCGCCTTCCTTTCGCGCAGGGCGCGCCCTTCATAGGCCTCGAACAGCGCTACCACCCAGTCGGGCACCGGCGCCGGGCGCCCGCGCACCTCGGCGACATGGACCGACACCTCCTCGCCGCTGGCGCGCAGATCGTCGTGGCCGGCGCCGTGCAGCTCGAACGCGAAAGTCATCGAACTGGTGCCAATCCGTGCGCAGCGCACGCAGATGTCGATCTCCTCGTCGAGCAGGATCGGCGCCCTGAACTCGACGACGGCTTTCGCGACGTGGAATTCGGCGGCGCCTTCGCCGGTCACCGGCGTCTTGTCGTACATGCCGGCGGCGCGCCAATATTCGGTGATGCCGATGTCGAAATATTCGAGATAGCGCGAGTTGAAGACCACCGCCTGCGCGTCGATCTCGGCGAAGCGCACGCGCTTTTTGAACGCGAAGCGGAAATCTTCTCTCGGCACCCGTATCTCTCCCGAAACATTCAGCCGCTGTTCAACGCGGCGATCCTAGTCCAGCGTCATCAGCCCCTCAACGATCGAGCCTTCCATGCCCGAGACCGCCCCGCGAAACAGCCTCGTCATTGCCGCAGCCATCTTGTCGCTCGGCCTCGTCGGCGGCGGCTGGCTGCTCGGCCACAACATCGCCGCGACGCGGCTCGCCGACCGGTCGGTGACGGTGCGCGGCCTCGCCGAGCGCGACGTCACCGCCGACCTCGCCACCTGGACGCTCGCCTATACCGCCAGCGGCAACGACGTCGCGCCGGCGCAGGCGAAGATCGACCGCGACACCGCGGCGATCCGCGCCTTCCTCACCCGCTTCGGCTTCACCGAGGCCGAGGTGGTGATGTCGGGCGTATCGGTCAACCAATGGGTCGACAACAACCCCGCCTACGGCCCCGAAGGGCGCCGCAACGTCACTGTGCGCCAGCGGCTGCAGCTGCGCACGACGAAGGTGATGGAGGCGCGCCGCGCCGCTGCCGCGGTGTCCGAGCTGGTGCGCGCCGGCGTGGCGCTCGAAGAAGGGTCGAACGTCGTCTACAGCTTCACCAGGCTGGAGAGCATCAAGCCGGCGATGATCGGCGAGGCGACCAAGGACGCGCGTCGCGGCGCCGAGCAGTTCGCCAAGGATTCAGGGTCCGACGTCGGCGGCATCAAGCATGCCGCGCAGGGCTATTTCTCGGTCGGGCCGCGCGACGGCGAGGGAGGCGGCGAGCGCGCCGGCGCCGACACGCCGTTCCAGAAGGTCCGCGTCGTGACGACGATCGACTTCTACCTCGACTGAGGCGCCTGATAGTCGGGGTCGCGGTCCATCGTCGGCGCCGCGACGCCGGTGTCGGCCGCCTCGCCGGTCGCCGGCTCCTCGGGCAGGAAGCGCGCCTGGCGCCAGCCGCCGAAGCGGTAATAGGCGAGCGCAAGCACCGCCGAGACGCCCGAGCCGAGCGGGAAGCTCCACCAGATCGCGTCGGCGCCGAGCCGGTCGACGAGGTGGCTGGCGAACGGCAGCCGGACCAGCAGCAGCGAGATGAACAGGATGATCAGCGGCGGGAACACCGCGCCGGTGGCACGGACCACGCCGAACAGCACGATGGTGATGCCGAACAGCACGAACGACCAGCTGGCGAGGTCGTTGATGTGGACGGCGATCTCGATCGCCGCGCTGCCCTCGGGCAGGAACAGCCCCAGCGCCAGCCGGTCGACGAGATAGAGGATGACGACCATCGTGCCGGTCATCGCCAGATTGAAGCCGACGCCGACGCCGGCGATCCTGCCGACCCGGTCCCACAGCCCCGCGCCGACATTCTGCGCCGCCATCGACGACACCGCGGCGCCGATCGCCAGCGCCGGCATCTGCACATAGGTCCACAGCTGCGCCGCGACGCCGTACGCCGCCGCGGTCTCGATCCCGAAGCCGTTGACCAGCCCCATCATCGTCAGCGCCGCGCCCGAGATGACGATCATCTGCAGCCCCATCGGCAGCCCCTTGACGACGATCGCCGACAGCAGCGCCGGCCGCGGCCGGAAATGGCCGAGCTCGTGGCGGCGCGGCAGCAGCGGATGCTGGCGCGCGTAGAGCAGGCTGACGAGCGCCGCAAAGCTCACGACCTGCGCGATCAGCGTCGCGAGCGCCGAGCCGGCGATTCCGAAGGCGGGGATCGGCCCGAAGCCGCGGATGAGCAGCGGGTTGAGCGCGATGTCGAGCGCCACCGCCAGCGCCATGAACTTGAACGGCGTCTTCGAATCGCCGGCGCCGCGCAGCGCCGCCATCGCGAAGGCGAAGCCGTTCATCGCCGGCACCGCGACGAAGATGACGCGCAGATAGTCGGTCGCCAGCGCCATCGCCGCGCCGGGCGTGCCGAGCCAGCCGAGGATCGTCGGCGTCAGGAACCAGCCCGCCACCGCCAGCCCGATCGAGATGCCGAAGAAGAAGCTGGCGCCGGTGCCGACGACGCATTTCGCCTTGTCGACGTCGCGCGCACCGATCGCCTGGCCGATCAGGATCGTCGCCGCCATCGACACGCCGAACACCGCGCCCAATAGCAGGAACAGCACGAGATTGGCGTTCGAGGTCGCGGTCAGCGCCGCCTCGCCGAGCAGGTTGCCGATCCAGATCGCGTTGACCGAACCGTTCAGCGACTGGAGGATGTTGGCGCCGAGCACCGGCAGCGCGAAGGCGGCGAGCGTCTTCGCGATCGGCCCCTGGGTCAGGTCGCGCGGGCCGGCGCGGGTCGGGCTGGAACTCATGCGGGGATCAAGCTCTCCGGGACGGCACGGTTCCGCCTATGCACCAACGCCGGGCTTTTCCCAATCGGCCATCCCCGCGAAGGCAGGGCACGGGTCGGGCCAGGCCCAACCCGGGCGCTCACCCTGAGCAAGTCGGGCACCCACGACAGTAATTTTTTCGTGGGACCCGGCCGAAGGGCGAGCCTGCCCGAACGTCCCAGCGCGCCCATCCTGCTTGGACGAGCTCAGCATGTGCGCTGAGGGGTGCGCGGAAGCGGATCCCCGCGGCGTTACCCGTACAGCGCGTCCAGCTTCGCGCCATAGGCCTGCCGAATCACATGCCGCCGGATCTTGAGCGATGGCGTCATCATCTCGTTCTCGACGCTGAACGCCGCGTCGGCGAGCGTGATGCGGCGGACCTTTTCGATCACCGACAGCTGCGTGTTGACGCGGTCGACCGCCGCCATCACCGCGCGATGGAAGGCCGGGTCGGCGCACAGCGCCGCCATGTCGGCGTCGCGGCCGTTGGCCGCCGCCCATTCGCCCGCCCATTCGGGGTCGGGGACGACGAGCCCGACGAGGTGCGGCCGCCGGTCGCCGTGCACCATCGCCTGCAATATCTCGGGCTGCAGCGTCAGCATGCCCTCGACGCGCTGCGGCGCGACATTGTCGCCCTTGTCGTTGACGATGATGTCCTTCTTGCGGTCGGTGATGACGATATGGCCGTCCTCGTCGATGTGGCCGATGTCGCCGGTGTGCAGCCAGCCGTCCTTGAGGACGCGCGCCGACTCCTCGTCATTCTGCCAATAGCCGTGCATGACCAGCTCGCCGCGCACGCAGATCTCGCCGTCGTCGGCGATGCGCACCTCGACGCCTTTCAAGGGGCGGCCGACGCTGTGCATCTTGATGTTGGCGCTCGGCCGGTTGCACGAGATCACCGGCCCCGATTCGGTCTGGCCATAGCCCTGCAGCAAGGTGACGCCGAGCGAGTAGAAGAAGATGCCGACCTCGGGATTGAGCGGCGCGCCGCCGGCGACCATCGCCTTCAGCCGGCCGCCGAAGCGCGTCGCGACCTTCCTGCGGATGGTGCGCTCGAGCAGCAGGTCGAGCGGCCGGTCCCACAGCGCCAGCCGGTGGCCGTTGTCATATTTCTTGCGCCCCAGCCGCAGCGCCTGGTCGAGCAGCTTCGCCGCCAGCCCGCCCTGCTTCTCGATGGTCTTCGCCATGCGCTGGCGCAGCACCTCGAACAGCCGCGGCACCACCACCATGATCGTCGGGTGGGTTTCCTCGATGTTGGCGGCAAGCTTCTCGAGGCTTTCGGCATAATAGATCTCGCCGCCGAGCGCGATCGGCAGATACTGGCCGGCGCTGTGCTCATAGGCATGGCTCGTCGGCAGGAACGACAGGAAGGTCTCGGGCTCGTCCTTGGTGAAGTCGTTCTCGATGATGTCGAGGCAGCCCTCGCAGTTGAGCAGGATCGCGCCATGATGCTGCTTCACGCCGCGCGGCGCGCCGCCGGTGCCCGAGGTGTAGATCAGGCAGGCGAGATCGGACCGCTTGATGCGGGCCGCGGCCGCACGCGTCGCGGCGACGTCGCCGGGATTCGCAGCGAGCAGCTTCGGCCAGTCGTGGAGCTGCGCCGACGACGACTGGCCGATACGCAGCGGTTCGATGCCGATCACGGTCGTGCAGCTGTTCGACCGGTAGACCGCGGGCAGCAGCGTCTTGGCCAGCTTCGCGGTCGAGACGATCGCCGCGCGCGCGCCGCTGTTCTCGAGGATGTGGACATGGTCGCGTTCGGTGTTGGTGACGTAGGTCGGCACGGTGATCGCGCCCGCCGCCATGATGCCGAGGTCGGCGATGCACCATTCGGGGCGGTTTTCCGACACCAGCACGACGCGGTCGCCGGGCAGGATGCCGAGCGCCTTCAGCGACGCGGCGAGGCTCGCGACCTGCGCGGCCGCCTCGCGCCACGAGGTCGACCGCCACTGCCCCTCGGTCTTGCGCCACAGGAAGGGCGCGTCGCCGCGCCGCTCCGCCTGGTCGAAGAACATCGTGACCAGGTTCGGCCACGTCGCCGCTGTGTTCATGCCCTTGCTCCCCCCAAGGCTCCCCCGCTTCGTTGAGTCAGGGATTGAGTACCGCCTGCCCGAAGGCGAGCGATTCGCCTTCGGAGCGCGGGTCGGCACCGCCGCGCCAGCCCTGCGCCGTCCATTCGACGCCGTTCGCCTTGAGCGGCAGCGCCGTCGCCTGGACCTTGTGCCCCATCGCCTCGAGCGCCGGTACGAGCGCCTCGAGGCGGGTGCCCTTCTCGATCCGCACCAGGTCGCCGATCGCGACGAGCTGCGGCATGGCGATCGCCTCCTGCACGCTCATCTTCCAGTCGAGCACGCCGATCATCGCCTTCGCTACCTGTGCGAGGATGGTGGTGCCACCGGCGGCGCCGATCGACAGCACCGGCTTGCCGGCGGCGTCATAGGCGATCATCGGCGCCATCGAGCTGCGCGGCCGCTTGCCGCCCTCAACGCGATTGGCGGTCGGCACGCCGTCGACGTCGGGGACGAGGTTGAAGTCGGTCAGCTCGTTGTTGAGCACATAGCCGTCGACGAGCACGCCCGAGCCAAACGGCGCCTCGATCGTCGAGGTCATCGCCACGACGTTGCCCGCCGCATCGGCGACCGAGAAGCTCGAGGTGCCCGCCACCTCGGTGTCGGGTGCCGCCGCGATGGCCATCGCGCCCGGCGGCGTGCCGGCCTCGGCCTTTGCCATCCGCTTGTCGGCGGCGATCAGCGCCGAGCGCTCGACGAGATAGGCGTCGCTCATCAGCCCGGCGGTCGGCACCGGCGTATGGTCGGGGTCGGCGATCCACTTGGCGCGGTCGGCATAGGCGAGCCGCATCGATTCGGCGATCAGATGCCAGGTCGTCGCGTCGTCGGGCTTCTTCGACGGCAGGTCGAAACGTTCGAGCTGCTTGAGGATCGCATAGACGCCCGGCCCGCCCGATGACGGCGGCGCCATCCCACAGATCTTGTAGACGCGGTAGGTCCCGCACACCGGCGCGCGCGGCCGCGCTTCATAGGCGGCGAGATCGGCCGCGGTCATCGTCGACTGGCTGCGCGGGCTCGACCGCACCGCGGCGACCAGCCGCTCGCCGCCGGCGCCGCGGTAGAGATGGTCGGGACCGTTCGCCGCCACCGTTTCGAGGAAGCGCGCCAGCTCGGGATTGGTGATGATCGTGCCGAGCGGCTTGGGGCTGCCGTCGGCCTGATAATAGAGCGCACGCGCCGCGGGCGACTCCGCCAGGAAGCTGTTGTAGCTTTCGAGCACGCCGAGGAAGCGCGGCGTCACCGCGAATCCGTCGCGCGCGAGGCGGATCGCCGGCTCGAACAGCGCCGCCCACGGCAGCTTGCCGTGCACCTTGTGCGCCGCGGCGATGTTGGCGAGGTTGCCCGGCACACCGACGCTGCGCCCGCCGGCGCGCGCCGCGTTGAACGAGGCCGGCGGCTGGCCCGCCGCGTCGAGGAACCAGGTCGGCGATGCCGAGGCCGGCGCTTCCTCGCGGCCGTCGTAGGTCGACAGCCCGGTCTTCGCGTCGTGATAGACGATGAAGCTGCCGCCGCCGATCCCCGACGACTGCGGTTCGACGACGGTCAGCGCGAGCATGACCGCAGCGGCGGCATCGACCGCCGAGCCGCCCTTCGCGAGAATCTGCCGCCCCGCCTCGGCGGCGCGCGGATCGGCGGCGGAGACCGCCGCGCTGGTCGACGCCGCCGGCGCGGTGGCCGGTCCCTTGGCGACAGTAGTGGCGGTGCAGGCTGCCAGCAGCAGCAACGGCAGCAGACGCGTCACGATCCTCACGCACTTCCCCTCGACAGTTGCGGCACCATAGGCGCGGGGCGGGAGCCTCGCCAACCCTGAAGCGGCATCTTCAACCTCGCCGCGCCTTTCTCGACATCGTCATCCCCGCGAAGGCGGGGACCCACTCCCGACCAAGCCCTGCCCTCCGCGCTCACCCTGAGCTCGTCGAAGGGCGAGCTTGCCTCACCGTCTCAGCGCGCCAATCCTGCTTCGACAAGCTCAGCATGAGCGCTTGGGGCTGTGGCTTGGCGGGTCCTCGCCTGCGCGGGGATGACGATATTGGGAGGAAGAAAGACCTTGGCGCAGCACGCTTCTCAAGCGTCGACGCCGACCGCATCGGCCACGCTCGCAAACCCGTCGCGTCGCAGCAGCGCCGCCAGCTCGCGCTTGATCTTCGCGACCAGCCCCGGCCCGCCATAGACCAGCCCGGTATAGAGCTGCACCGCGCCGGCGCCGGCGCGGATCTTGGCATAGGCGTCGGCGCCGCTCGCCACGCCGCCGACGCCGATCAGCGGCAGCGGCGTCGCCTGGCGGAAGGCGCGCAGCACCGCGGTGGATCGTGCCAGCAGCGGCGCCCCCGACAGCCCGCCGGTCTCGCCGGCGTGGCGGCTGCGCAGCCCCTCGCGGGTGATGGTGGTGTTCGACACGATGAGCCCGTCGGCCCCGCCGGCGCCGCACACCTCGGCGATGTCGGCGACGTCCTCGGGCGTCAGGTCGGGCGCGACCTTGACGAACAGCGGCACGCCGCCGGCGCCGCGCGCTTCCATCGACCTGCCGACCAGCTCGGCCAGCGCGTCGCGCGACTGCAGCGCGCGCAGCCCCGGCGTGTTGGGCGAGGAGATGTTGACGGTGATGTAGCCGACATGGTCGCGCACCGCCGCGATGCCGCGGACATAGTCGGCAATGCGGTCGGTCGCGTCCTTGTTGGCGCCGACGTTGCCGCCGACGATCCCCGGCCGTCCGGCGCGGGCGCGCAGCCGCGCCGCATAGGCGTCGAGGCCCGCGTTGTTGAAGCCGAGCCGGTTGATCACCGCGCGGTCCTCGACCAGCCGGAACATCCGCGGCCGCGGGTTGCCCGGCTGCGCCAGCGGCGTGACCGTCCCCGCCTCGACGAAGCCGAAGCCCAGCCGCAGCATCGCGTCGGGCACCTCGGCATTCTTGTCGAAGCCCGCGGCGAGGCCGATCGGGTTGGGCAGCGCCAGCCCGGCGAAGCTCGTGGCGAGGATCGGATCGTCGGCGGGCGCGGGCGGCAGCAGCCCGAGCTTCAGCGCGCGGATGGTGAGGCCGTGCGCCGTCTCGGGATCGAGCGCGAACAGCAGCGGGCGGGCGAGCGCATAGGCGAGCATGCGCCGCTTATGGCGGGGCGCGGAGGGCGGGTCAAAGACGCTGCTGATCCTCCCCGGGACGGGGAGGGGGACCCTGCGCAGCAGGGTGGAGGGGTCTCGGCGCTGGTACCCCTCCACCGCCTGGGGCGGTCCCCCTCCCCTTGCAGGGGAGGATCGCGCCCGGCGGGGTGACTTACCGCCTCCGCCCCGCTAGCGTTCGGCCATTCCTTGCCCCCGGAGACCCCATGACCCGCATCCTGCTGCTCGCCGCGACCGCCTTGACGCTTTCCGCCTGCACCACGACCCCGATCGCGCAGGCGCCCGCCGTGTCGCCCGCCGCCGCGCCTGCCCCGGCATGGGACGCGTCCGCCGCGCTCAACGGATTCTTCGAGGCCTATGACCAGGCGCAGCTCGCGCGCTCGCCGGTCGCGCAGTCGTACCGCGGCATCAAGACCGACTATGACAAATGGGACGATGAATCGGATGCCGAGGCGGTGCGCCGCAACCAGGCGGCGAACGCCGCGCTCGCCGAGATGCGCGCCAAATTCGCCACCGCCGACCTGTCGCCGCAGGCGCGGCTCTCCTACCGCCTGTTCGAAAAGGAGGTCGAGCGCTCGAACGCGGCCTTCAAGTACCGCAAGCTCGGCTATGTCTTCGACCAGATGAACGGCGCGCAGAGCGATGCGCCCGCCTTCCTCATCAACATCCACCGCGTCGAGACCAGGGCCGATGCCGAAGCCTATGTGAAGCGGCTCGAGGGCCTCGGCCCGGTGCTCGACCAGGTGATGGCCGAGGCGCAGGCGCCCGATGCGGTGCTGCCGCCGAAATGGGTCTTCCCCTATGTCATCTCCGACGCACGCAACGTCATCAGCGGCGCGCCCTACGGACCGGGCGCCGATTCGGCGCTCTACGCCGATCTGAAGGCGAAGGTCGGCAAGCTCGACATTCCGCAGGCCGAAAAGGACGCGCTGATCGCCGACGGCCGGCAGGCGCTGCTGACCTCGGTCAAGCCCGCCTATGAGCGGCTGATCGCGCTGATGCGGAAGCAGGAGGCCGAGGCCGGCACCGTCGACGGCGTCCACCGCTTCGCCGACGGCGCCGATTATTATGCCGAGCGGCTCGGCTATTACACCACCACCGACATGACCCCCGACCAGGTCCATGAGCTGGGCCTCGCGCAGGTGGCGCGCATCCATGACGAGGTGCGCGGCATCATGAAGCGCGTCGGCTTCACCGGCGACCTCCAGGCCTTCTTCGAGGAGATGCGCACCTCGAAGAAATTCTATTTCCCCAACACCCCCGAGGGCAAGGCCGCCTATCTCGCCGAGACCGACAAGGTGATGGCGGCGATGTACGCCAAGCTGCCGCAATATTTCGACACGCTGCCGCAGGCCAAGCTGACGGTGAAGGCGGTCGAGCCGTTCCGCGAGAAATCGGCGGGCAAGGCCTTCTACCAGCGGCCGGCGCCCGACGGCTCGCGCCCCGGCACCTATTACGTCAACCTCTACGACATGGCCGACATGCCGACGACCGAGATCGAGGCGCTCGCCTATCATGAGGGCGTCCCCGGCCATCACCTCCAGCGCACCATCCAGACCGAATTGAAGGACGTGCCGCCGTTCCGCCGCTTCGGCGGCTTCACCGCCTATAGCGAGGGCTGGGGCCTCTATACCGAGAAGCTCGGCAAGGACATGGGCTTCTACACCGACCCGTACCGCGACTTCGGCCGGCTGCAGCTCGAACTCCACCGCGCCATCCGCCTCGTCGTCGACACCGGCCTCCACCACAAGAAATGGACGCGCGAACAGGCGATCCAGTACGTCGCCGACAACAGCGCCGACGCGCCCGGCGGCATCGTCAAGGCGATCGAGCGCTACATCGTCAACCCGGGGCAGGCGACCGCCTATATGGTCGGCCGGCTCAAGATCAGCGAGCTGCGCGACAAGGCGCAGGCGGCGATGGGCGACCGTTTCACCATGGGCGGCTTCCACGACGCCGTGCTGCTCTCGGGCCCGGTGCCGCTCGACATCCTCGAGGAGAATGTCGACGCCTGGATCAAGGGCGAGTGAGCTGGCGAACCCTCTCCCCGCCGGGGAGAGGGGCCACCCCGCCTGCAATCCGGCGCGCGCCAGCCACCGCTCGCAGCTTGGCGCTCACGCTCCGCGCGGCAGCCCGCTACGGCCCGGATCGGGGTTCGCGGTCATCGGCGTGTAGATGATCGCAAGGGGGGCCTTCCGGGGATCGAATCGTAAACCCGGATGACCGCGTGCGGCCGAGGGCCCGCGAGTCCCGAAACGTCCGCGCCGGGCAGTCTTCCGGTGCGGGCCTGTTGTGTAGCGGGGAGTTAATTCATGGCGATTCTGACGGTTGGCGCGAGCCGGCAATATAGCAGCCTGTCCAAAGCGGTCGCGGCCGCCAGCGACGGCGACACCATCCAGGTCCAGGCGGGGACCTACACCAACGACTTCACCACCATCGCCAAGGACCTCACCATCGAGGGCGTCGGCGGCATGGCGAAGTTCATCGCCACCGTCGCGCCCGCGAACGGCAAGGCGATCATGGTCACCAGTGCCGACGTGACCGTCCGCAACCTCGAATTCTCGGGCGCCAAGGTATCGAGCGCCAACGGCGCCGGCATCCGCTACGAGAGCGGCGACCTCGTCGTCGAGAACAGCTATTTCCATCACAACCAGATGGGGCTGCTGTCGAACGGCGACGCCGACGGCACCATCGTCATCCGCAACTCGGAGTTCGCGTTCAACGGCGGCGGCACCGGCTATACGCACGGCCTCTACGTCAACCATATCGAGTCGCTGACCGTCGAGGATTCCTATTTCCACGACGCCAACAACGGCCATCATGTGAAGAGTCGCGCGGCCAACACGACGCTGATCGACAACCGCATCGTCGACGGCACCAGCGGCATCTCGAGCTACAACATCGATCTGCCCAATGGCGGGAATGCGCTGCTGCAGGGCAACGTCATCCAGCAGAACGCCAGATCGCCCAACGTGGCGATCGTCAGCTTCGGCGCCGAGGGCAAATTGCTCGCCGGCACCGCGCTCGAGATGGTCGACAATGTCGTCATCGACGATCATGCCTCGGCGAACGTGCGGCTGCTGGTCAACCGCACCTCGGTTGCGGCGAAGCTCGTCGACACCGACGTCTGGGGGCTGACGGCGGGGCAGATGGCCACGGGCCCGGCGACGGTCAGCGGCACCGACTTCCTCGGCTCGCGTCCGGCGATCGATATCTCCTCGCCGTGGAAGGGCACGCCGACCCCCGAACCGACGCCGACGCCAACCCCAACCCCGACGCCAACGCCCGAGCCGA
The DNA here is from genome assembly GCA_030147805.1 of Sphingomonadaceae bacterium. GTDB lineage: Bacteria > Pseudomonadota > Alphaproteobacteria > Sphingomonadales > Sphingomonadaceae > Sphingoaurantiacus. Next base: position 154,967 of record JASBUR010000031.1, on the reverse strand, counting down.
GCGGCCCGGCCGCCACCGGCGGCAACGATGCCCTCACCGGCACCAGCGGCGCCGACGCGCTCGACGGCCTCGGCGGCTGGGACACGCTCAAGGGGCTGGCGGGCGACGACCGGCTCAGCGGCGGAGCGGGCAACGACCTGCTCGACGGCGGCACCGGCGCCGACACCATGCTCGGCGGCACCGGCAACGACATCTATCTGGTCGATGATTCGCGCGACCTGATCGCGGAATATGCCTGGCAGGGCATCGACACCGTCAAGAGCACGGTTTCCTACACGCTGACGCAATATGTCGAGCATCTCGAGCTGATCGGCGCCACCGACATCGGCGGCACCGGCAACGGCGACTACAACGGCCTCACCGGCAATGCGGGCGACAATCTCCTGCGGGGAATGGGCGGCAACGACCGGCTCTATGGCGGCGACGGCAACGACCGGCTGGAGGGCGGCACCGGCAACGACATCCTGCAGGGCGAAGGCGGTACCGACACGCTGGTCGGCGGCGCCGGCGCCGACATGTTCGACTGGAACAGCGCCGCGCATATCGGCAAGGGCGCCACTGGCGACGTCATCCTCGACTTCGCGCCGGGGTCGGACAAGATCGACCTGTCGGGAATCGACGCCGTCGCCGACCGCGCCGGCAACCAGGCGTTCACTTTCGTCGGCGCGCAGGCGTTCACCGGCGTCGATGGCCAGCTGCGCGCGCAGGAAGTCGACGCGACCTCGGGCCATTACACGCTGGTTCAGGGCGACCTGAACGGCGACCGCATCGCCGACTTCGAGCTTCGGCTCGACGGCGAGCTGCCCGACCTGCGCGCCACCGACTTCGTGCTGTGAGACCTCGGCCGGTCGGCAGGGGTGCCTGCCGACCGGCCGGGGACTGACCGTTGCCAGGATGGCGCGCTGTTCATGGCGGCGCGAGTCTACGCGGCGCCCGTGCACGCAACAGGAAATGCGTCGAGCGTCACCAGCCGAGCGGGGTGAGGCGCGGCGCTGCGCCCAGGTGAGGCCGCGTTGCGTGCCCGCCCCCCTCACCCACGCCTCTCCCCAGCGGGGAGAGGGCTTCACTCGCCCTTCAGGATTTTCTCGATCCCTGCCGCCGTCGACGGATGGTAGGTGGCGCGCGATTTCTCGAACAGGTCGCGGGCGATCGGCGCCCCCCACTCTCCCTGCTTCATGAGCCCGGTGTAGAGCGGCCGGATCAGCAGCCCGCGACCGACCGCGCCGGCGAACTGGCGCAGCGCCGGCAGCGCCGGCTCGTAGCGGTTGGCGATGGCGAGTTCGAGCCAGGCCGAGCGGACATAGGCGTTCGATGACGCCGAGAGCCCGAGCGCGGCGTCGAGCTCCTTCAGCCGCGCCGGCGTCTGCTGTCGCTCGATGCCGCGCAGGAAGCGCAGCCATTGCTGCGTGCTCCAGCCGCTGGTGTCGACCGCCTTCGCGGGCCCGCCGGCGTTGAACGCCGCCAGCGTCTGGTCGATCGCCGCGAGCGTCTCGCTCGTCACCCGCACCGCATTGTCGGGCAGCCCCGCGGCATAGGCCCAGCGGTCGAGCTGCAGCTTGAGTTCGAGCGCGCTGTCGCCGTTGAGCAGATGGGCGCGCAGATCGGCGAGGAAGCCGGCAGTGGTCTGCGGCTGGAAGGCATAGCGGTCGAAATAGGATTTGAGATAGGCGTCCCAGCGGTCGCGGCCGACCGTCGTTTCGATCATCCGCAGGAAATTGGAGCCCTTGAAATAATCGAGCTGGCCGGCGGTGGCGCCGGGGTCGCCGTGGAGGCGCGTCGCCGCGCCGGTCGGGCCGCCGTTGGCGGCGATGTCGCGGATCATGCCGTCCCAGTCGAGATCGGCGTACATCGCGGCGCGCTCCTTGCCGTAGAGCGCCTCCATGATCCGGTTCTCGAAATAGGTGGTGAAGCCCTCGTTGAGCCACGAGTCGGACCAGGTGGCGTTGGTGACGAGATTGCCCGACCAGCTGTGCGCCAGCTCGTGCGCGACGACGTCGGTGTTCGAGCGGTCGCCGGTAAGGATCGTCGGCGTCAGGAAGGTCAACATCGGATTTTCCATGCCGCCATAGGGAAAGGCCGGCGGCAGGACGAGCATGTCGTAGCGGCCCCAGCGATAGCGGCCGTAGAGTGCCGACGCCGCATCGATCATCTTCTCGACGTCGGCGAACTCGCGCGCCGCCGCGTCGAGCATCGACGCCTCGGTCCACACCCCGGACCGCGGGCCGAGCGAGCGGAACTTCAGATCGCCGACCGCGAAGGCGATGAGATAGGGCGGGACCGCCTTGTCCATCCTGAAGGCGAAGCGGCGGCGGCCGTCCGCCAGCTTCTCGCCCTTGTCGCCGCTCAGCTTCTCGGCGCTCATCACCGCGACGAGGTCGCCCGGCACGGTCAGCGTCGCCGCCCAGGTCTGGCGAATGCCGGGGCTGTCCTGCGTCGGGATCCAGCTGCGGTTGTTGATCGGCTGGCCCTGGCTGAACAGGTAGGGCTGCTTCTTGCCCGCGGTCATCTCGGGCGGCAGCCACTGCAGCGCCGAGGCGCCGGGCTTCGTCCGATAGGCGATGACGAGCCGCTTCGCGCCGCCGAGCTGCACCGTCAGCGGCGCGCCGAGCTCGGGATCGTCGGCGCCGACCTTCCAGGCGAGCGGCCTGCCGGCGCCGTCGGTGATCGAGGCGATGTCGAGATCGTCGACGTCGAGGACGATCTCCGTCGCCCCCGGCGCCGCGAGCAGATCGAGCGTCGCGGTGCCGCCGAGCGTCTGCGTGGCGAAATCGACCGCAAGGTCGAGATCGACATGCGTCACCCGCGCGACTTCGGGGGCGGCGTAGGTCCAGACGTCCTTCGCCTCGGGCGTGGTCAGGATCGGGGCGGGCGCGGCGGCAGGCGCAGCGGCGGTCTGAGCCATGAGCGGCGAGGCGCCGGCGAGCAGCGCGGCAAGGAGAAGCGTTCGCATGGTGCGAGCAGTAGCCGCTGCGGGCTGAACTGCAAATGCACGAACGCGCGCGGCGCCGGCGCTAGCGCGCCGCCGACGCGCCCTGCACGAAGGCGTCGTCGCTGCTCTGCTGGACGCGCAGCGCCGCGATCTCGAGGCTGCGCTCGAGCTCGTCGACGCTGCTGGACGTGCCGGCGATCGTGGTGCCGAGCACCGCGGCGAGCGCCTCGAGTACCGCATCGACGGGGACGCCGCGGACGAGGTGCGTGCGAACCACTTCGACGAGGTCGCCGCTCAGCACCTCGACCCGCTTTTCGAACTCCGCCTCGCTTGCGTTGCCGGCCATCGTCGTTCCTTTGTCTCGTTGATGCTGTCCTCAACCCCGCGGAGCCCGAGCGGCTCCCTGCGGTTGACGAAGCGAGGGGCGCCGCCACAGGATGGGCACGCCATGCGCCCGCTCCTGCTAGCAGCCCTCGCGCTCGCCGCAATCCCCGCCGTCGCCGCAGCGCCGGCGCCGGAGGACGTCAACGCGCACATCGTCTACACCGGCACCGGCGGTACCCCGCTCACCAAGGACGGCATCGATTTCTGGTCCGCGGGCCAGACGCCGCGCCGCTACCGCGTCCTCGGCATCCTCACCGACCGCCGCGGCAGCGGGCGGTTCAGCGGCAATGCCGTCGGCAGCGCGAGCGTCGCGCGGCAGATCCGGACGCGCGGCGGCGATGGCGTGCTGGTGATGAGCCAGCTGCCCGATGACGGCGACCAGATCGCGACGACGATGATGATCGTGAAATACGCCGACTAGCCGCGCGGCAGCGTCAGCGAGAAGGCCGCGCCCGACTCCCACCGGGGATGATGCGCCGCCGCGCCGCCCATCAGCGCGAGCGAGCGGCGCGCCGATGCCAGCCCGAGCCCGAAGCCGCCGCGATGGCCACCGGGGCTTCGCCCCTGCGCATAATCGTCGAACAGCACCGCGGCATCGGCGGCGGCGATGCCGACGCCGTCGTCGATCACCCAGAGCGTGACGGTGGCGCCAGCGCCGCGCGCGCCGATCAGGATGCGCTCGCCGCCGGCGTGGCGCACCGCGTTGGCGACGAGGTTGCCGAGCGCGCGGCGCAGCAGCTGCGGGTCGGCGGTGGCGGCGAGGCGCGACGGCATCGCGATGATCCGCAGCCCGGCGGCGCGCGCCGCCGGCGCCTGCTCGGTCGCCACCGCGGCGATCAGCGGCCCCAGCGCGACGCGCTCGGCGCGCGCCGCCGTCGCGCCGGCCTCGAGCCGCAGATGGTCGAGCATGTCGCCGATCAGCGCCTGCGTCGACGCGAACGCCGCGCGCGCGCCGGCGATCGCCGTCGCGCGTTCGGACGCCGCCGGCTCGCCCGCCAGCGCCTGCTCGAAGAACAGGCTGGCAGCCTGGATCGGCTGCTGCAGGTCGTGCGACGCCGCGGCGATGAAGCGGGTCTTGGCGTCGCGCTCGGCGCGGGTGATCGCCGCGGCGCGTTCGCTGAGGATCTTCGCCTCGATGGCGCGGACCGCCGTCTGGCGCACCAGGCTCCTGAGCCCGAGCATCGTCAGCCCGATCATCGCCAGGAAGAAGGCGAGCACGCCGGCATAGGGCTGGCCGCTCCACAGCACGAAGGCGATCGTCGACCCCATCAGCATCACCACTTCCCACACCGGGACCGCGGTCGCCTGGCTGCTGGTCATGACCTCGGTGGCGACGAACCAGACGAGCAGCACGATCATCAGCGAACGCAGCGCCGGGTCGGCGGCGGGCAGCAGCACCCAGGGGCAGAGCGCGATGCCGATGTTGAGCCCGGTCTGTGCCGCGCGGCCGATCGGGCTCCAGAGCCGCGCCATCTCGGCGTCGTCGGGCCGGCGGAGCAGGAAGCCCAGCATCGCCGCCGCCCAGAAGCCGACGACGGCGAGCATGTAGATCATCCACGCGTCGAGCCGCCACGCCGGGCGGACGATCGGGTCGAACACCGTCTGGATGAAGAACAGCACGACGCCCATGATCGCCATTCCGACGATGCTGAGCACGGCCGCCGACCGGCTTTCGGCGGCACGCACCGCCGCGCCGACGTCGGGAGCCGCTCGCTCCTCTGCTGCTGACATGACGCGACCCCCACGCGGCTGGCTTTCTCGGCCGGTGGCATCTAAGGGCAAATCGACCGCCTCAGGCAAGTGCCGGCGCCGGCAGCTCGCTTCGCTCGGCCCCTCACCCCACCCGCCCCCGGCGGGGAGACGGCATTGCCGCGGTTGACTTCTGCCCGCGCGACCCTAGATCAAACCCGACCAATTTCATCCGGTATTGCATGATCCGCCTGACCAACCTTGCCGACTATGCCGTCGTGGTGATGACCGCGGCGGCGAAGGCGTGCGATCAGCGGCTGTCGGCGGGGAGCGTGGCGGCGACCACCGGGCTGCCGGTGCCGACGGTCGCCAAGCTGATGGGGAGCCTCGCCAAGGCCGGGCTGCTCGACTCGTCGCGCGGCGTCGCCGGCGGCTTCGGGCTGGCGCGCGCCGCCAGCGACATCAGCCTCGCCGATATCGTCGAAGCGATCGACGGGCCGATCGCACTGACCTCGTGCGCGCATGACGCGACGACGAGCGATTGCGCGATTTCGGGCGGCTGCGCGGTGAAGCCGCATCTGAGCATCGTCACGCGCACCGTGCGCGAGGCGCTGAATGCGGTCACGCTGGCCGAGCTTGCCGGCGTCGAGACCGTTCCCGTGTTGGAAGAGGCGTAAGCATATGGCCCGCAACCAGGAAGCGCTCGCCGCGGTCGACGAGGCCACCGGAACCTATAAATGGGGCTTCAGCTCCGACATCGAGTCCGACTTCGCGCCCAAGGGGCTCAACGAGGACGTCGTCAGGTTCATTTCGGCCAAGAAGAACGAACCTGAGTGGATGCTCGACTGGCGGCTGAAGGCGTTCCGCCAGTGGCTCAAGCTGGAGAGTCCCGACTGGGCGAAGCTGCAGATCGCGCCGATCGACTATCAGGACGCCTATTATTATGCGGCGCCCAAGGCCAAGCCGACGCTGCAGTCGCTGGACGAGCTCGACCCCGAAATCCGTCGCACCTACGAGAAGCTCGGCATCCCGATCGAGGAGCAGAAGGTGCTCGCCGGCGTCGAGGGCGCGCGCAAGATCGCCGTCGACGCGGTGTTCGACAGCGTCTCGGTCGCCACCACCTTCCGCGAGGAGCTGCTGCGCGCCGGGGTGATCTTCCTGTCGATCTCCGAAGCGGTGCGCGAATATCCCGAGCTGGTGAAGAAATATCTCGGCATGGTGGTGCCGCCGCGCGACAATTACTTCGCCTGTTTGAACGCCGCGGTCTTCTCCGACGGCACCTTCGTCTACGTTCCCAAGGGCGTGCGCTGCCCGATGGAGTTGTCGACCTATTTCCGCATCAACGCCGCCAACACCGGCCAGTTCGAGCGCACGCTGATCATCGCCGACGAGGGCAGCTACGTCTCCTATCTTGAGGGCTGCACCGCGCCGATGCGCGACGAGAACCAGCTGCATGCCGCGGTGGTCGAGCTGGTCGCGCACGACGATGCCGAGATCAAATATTCGACGGTGCAGAACTGGTACCCGGGCGACGCCGAGGGCAAGGGCGGCATCTATAATTTCGTCACCAAGCGCGCGCTGTGCGCCGGCAAGCGCAGCAAGGTGAGCTGGACGCAGGTCGAAACCGGCAGCGCCATCACCTGGAAATATCCGTCCTGCGTGCTGTCGGGCGAGGAATCGGTCGGCGAATTCTATTCGGTGGCGGTCACCAACAACCGCCAGCAGGCCGATACCGGCACCAAGATGATCCACCTCGGCAGGAACAGCCGCTCGACGATCGTCTCGAAGGGCATCTCGACCGGCCGCTCGAACAACACCTATCGCGGGCTGGTGCGCGTCGGCCCGACCGCCGAAGGCGTGCGCAACCATACGCAATGCGATTCGCTGCTGCTCTCGTCCGACTGCGGCGCGCACACCGTGCCTTATATCGAGGTGCGCAATCCGTCGGCGCAGATCGAGCATGAGGCGACGACCTCGAAGATCAGCGAAGACCAGCTGTTCTACGCCATGTCGCGTGGCCTCAACGCCGAGGAGGCGGTCGCGCTGATCGTCAACGGCTTCTGCCGCGAGGTGCTGCAGCAGCTGCCGATGGAATTCGCCGTCGAGGCGCAGAAGCTTCTCGGCATCAGCCTGGAAGGATCGGTCGGATGATGATCGTGCGCACGCTCCCGCTCATCGCGCTGTTCGCGCTCGCCGCCTGCGAGCCGCCGCCGCGCGCCCCGGTCGCGGGGCCCGAGGCGCGCAAGCGCGTCGACGCCGAGACGCTCGCCTATGCCGATTGCGTCGTGAAGGGCGCCGAGGCGGCGCCGCTCGGCGAGTCGCCCGGGCTGGTCGTGGCGCAGGTGGTGCGCGACTGCGCGCCGCGGCGCGAGGCGCTCGCCACCGCGATCGAGAAATTCCACGCGCTCGGCAACCCCAGCTTCACCCCCGAGCGGACCGCGATGGTCGCCGAGGCGTCGATCCAGCAATTGGAGCCGCAGATCCGCAGCGATGCGATCGCCGCCTATGTGAGCCGCGCGCTCCCCAGCCAGAAGGCCGAATGATGCTGGAAATCTCCGACCTCCACGCCGGGATCGACGGCAAGTCGATTCTCAAAGGGCTGTCGCTGAGCGTCAACGCCGGCGAGGTCCACGCGATCATGGGCCCGAACGGCGCCGGCAAGTCGACGCTCGGCTATGTGCTGTCGGGCCGACAGGGCTATGAGGTGACGAGCGGCTCGGTCAGCTTCGAGGGCCGCGACCTGCTGGCGCTCGAGGCGCATGAGCGCGCCGCGGCCGGCCTCTTCCTCGGCTTCCAATATCCGGTCGAAATCCCGGGTGTCTCGAACCTCAACTTCCTGCGCACCGCGCTCAACGCGCAGCGCCGGCTGCGCGGCGAGGCGGAGGCGTCGGGCGCCGAGTTCATGAAGCTGGTCAAGCGCCATGCCGACGACCTCGGGTTGAGCATGGACATGCTCAAGCGGCCGGTGAACGTCGGCTTCTCGGGCGGCGAGAAGAAGCGCAACGAGATGGTGCAGATGGCGGTGATCGGCCCCAGGCTCGCGGTGCTCGACGAGACCGATTCGGGGCTCGACATCGATGCGCTGCGCGTGGTGTCCGAGGGCATCAACCGGCTGCGCGCGCCGACGCGCGCGACCATCCTCATCACCCATTATCAGCGGCTGCTCGACTATGTCGTGCCCGACTTCATCCATGTGCTCGTCGACGGCCGCATCGTCCGGTCGGGCGGCGCCGAGTTGGCGCACGAGCTCGAGCGCGAAGGCTATGGAGCGATTGCCGCGTGAGCCAGCCGCTCAGCCTTGACGCCATCGGCCTGCCCGGCCGGCGCCACGAACAATGGCGCTGGACCGACCTGTCGGCGATCGACGCGGCGCTGGCCGGCCACGCCAACGACGCGGCGCCCGACCCCCGCGGCTGGCTGATCGACGGCGTCGCCGGGCCGGTGCTGCTGTTCGTCGACGGCCGCTACTGCGCCGCGGGCAGCGACCCGCAGCAGCTGACGATCGAGACCTCGGGCGGCGACGAGGCGCATGTGCTGTCGCGGCTGACGCGCGGCGCGGTCGGCGCGACGCTGCGGCTCGGCGCCGAGCATGCTACCCGTGGCCCGATCCAGCTCGTCCATGTCGCGACCGGCGGGCCGGCGCATCTCCACCACCGGCTGAGCCTCGCCGTCGACGCGCAGGCGTCGATCGTCGAGACCTATGTCGGCGCGCCCGACAGCTGGACCAACGTCGCGGTCGACGTCGATCTGGCGACCGGCGCGCGGCTGATGCGGACCGTCCGCCGGCTCGGCGCGGGCGGCGTCCATACCGAGACGCTGCACGCCGGCGTCGGCCAGGGCGCGAGCTACATGTCGACCAGCCTGCTCGCGCATGCCGAGAATGTCCGCATCGAGAGCCAGGCGCGGCTGCACGGCGCCGGCGCCTTCGCCAGCCTCGACGGCATCCTGCTCGGCCGCGAACGCCAGACCTACGACGTCGTCAACCGTATCACCCATGATGCGCCGGGCGGGTCGAGCCGCCAGACCTGGCGCTCGGTCGCCGACGACCAGTCGACGCTGTCGTTCGCCGGCAAGATCGAGGTGGCGCGGCCGGCGCAGCAGACCGACGCCGAACAATCGGTGAAGGCGCTGCTGATGACGCGCACCGCGACGGTCAATTCCAAGCCCGAGCTCGAGATCTTCGCCGACGACGTCAAGTGCGCGCACGGCGCGACCGTCGGCGAGCTGTCGAAGGACGCGCTCTTCTACCTCGCCAGCCGCGGCGTGCCGCCCGCCGAGGCGCGCGCGCTGCTCACCGAGAGCTTTATCAGCGACGCACTCGCGACGGTCGGCGAGGAGCTGGTCCGCGCCGCGGTCACCGCCGACGCGGTCGGCTGGCTGCGGGGGGCGGCATGAACGCCCCCGCCGCCATCCTGCCCGCGACCTTCGACCGCCGCGGCGATTTTCCGGCGATCAAGGGCTGGAGCTATCTCGATTCGGCCGCCACCGCGCAGAAGCCGCAGGTCGTGATCGACGCGATCACCCGCGCCTATGCGACCGACTATGCGACCGTCCACCGCGGCGTCTATGCGCGCTCGGCCTCGATGACCGAGGCCTATGAGGCCGCGCGCGAGCGCGTGGCGCGCTTCATCGGGGCCGCGTCGCCCGACGAGATCGTCTTCGTGCGCGGCGCCACCGAGGCGATCAACCTCGTCGCGCAGAGCTGGGGCCGGCGGCTGCAGCCGGGCGATCGCATCCTCATCTCGGCGCTCGAACACCACTCCAACATCGTGCCGTGGCAGCTGCTGCGCGACCGCGCCGGCATCGAGATCGACGTCGCGCCGCTGACCGAGGATCACCGCATCGACCTCGACGCGCTCGAGGCGCTGCTGACGCCGCGGACCAGGCTCGTGTCGATCGCGCATGTCTCGAACGTGCTCGGCAGCATCGCCGACGTCGCGCGCGTCGCCAAGGCCGCGCATGCCGTCGGCGCGAAGCTGCTGGTCGACGGTTGCCAGGCGGCGCCGCGGCTCGCCGTCGACGTGCAGGCGCTCGGCTGCGACTTCTACACCTTCTCGGGGCACAAGCTCTACGGCCCGACCGGCATCGGCGTGCTGTGGGCGTACGGCGACGTCCTCGCCGACATGCCGCCCTGGCATGGCGGCGGCGCGATGATCGAGACGGTGAGCTTCGCGCGCACCACCTATGCGCCGCCGCCAGCGCGCTTCGAGGCGGGAACGCCGCACATCGTCGGCGCGCTCGGGCTCGCCGCCGCCATCGACTATGTCGAATCGATCGGGCTCGAGCGCATCGCGCGTCACGAGGAGGCGCTGGGGCGCGCGGCGCGCGACATGCTGCGCAGCTTCAATTCGATCCGGCTGTTCGGCCCCGAGGATTCGGCGGGAATCGTGTCGTTCGCGATGGACGGGGTGCATCCGCACGACATCGGCACCATATTGGACGAGGCGGGGATCGCGATCCGCGCCGGCCATCATTGCGCGCAGCCGCTGATGGAGACGCTGGGGGTCCCGGCGACGGCACGCGCGAGCTTCGGCATCTACAACATCGACGAGGACGTCGGCCGGCTCGCCGCCGGCATCGAGAAAATAGTCAGGATCTTCGGATGAACGAGGGACCCCGCAAGTTCGACGTCGAGATCATCGACGAGCCCCCCGCGGTGCCCAAGGCACCGGCGATCGGCCGCACCCCCGATTATCTCGACGGCTTCCTGCGCAAGCCCGCCGCCGCCGCGGCGCCGGCCGAGCCGGGTGGCGATCTCTACGAAAACGTCATCCAGGCGCTGCGCGAGATCTTCGACCCCGAGATTCCGGTCAACATCTACGACCTCGGGCTGATCTACGGCGTCGACATCGACGAGGGCCATGTCATCGTCACGATGACGCTGACCACGCCGCACTGCCCGGTCGCCGAATCGATGCCCGGCGAGATCGAGATGCGCGTCGGCGCGGTGCCCGGCGTCGGCTCGGCCGAAGTCAACCTCGTCTGGGATCCGCCGTGGGACCCGGCGAAGATGTCCGACGAGGCCAAGCTCGAGCTGGGGATGCTCTGATGGCGACGATCACGCGTCCGCGCCCCGCCGCGCTCAACCTCACCGACGGCGCCGTCGAGCGCATCCGCAGCCTGATGGCCAAGGCGCCCGAGGGCACGGCGGGCGTGCGGCTGTCGACGCCGCGCAAGGGCTGCTCGGGGCTGTCGTACAGCCTCGACTATGTCCCCGAGCCGAAGCCCGGCGACGAGCGCATCGAGACCCCCGGCGGCACCTTGTTCGTCGACGGCGGCTCGCTGCTCTACCTGATCGGCTCGCGCATGGACTGGCGCGAGGATGATTTCACCGCCGGCTTCGTGTTCGAGAATCCCAACGCCAAGGGCACCTGCGGCTGCGGCGAAAGCTTCATGGTTTAGGGTGTCGCGCGAAGTGAACCTTCGCGCGAGTTTGCCTCTCAAAACGACACGTCATCCTGACGAACGTCAGGATTTCTCGTGATGAGCGGCTACCCTCGACGAGATCCTGACTTTCGTCAGGATGACGGCGGGTGGAGAGGTCAGGATGAGGCCGTGGGGCGGGGCGCCGAAATCCGCCGCATCGGCTGCGGCTGCCACTTCACCAGCGAGCGCCAGGCCCATTCGAACGGGCCGTAATGGAAACGCTCGAGCCACGGCTTGCTGATTGCCAGCTGCAGCACCCACACCGCCAGCACCACGCCGTAAAGCTCGAACCGCTCGAAGCGGCCGAACAGTCCCAAGCCATAGCCGTAGAACAGCGTCGTGGTGATCAGCGACGCGCCGAGATAGTTGCTGAACGCCATCCGTCCCGCCGCTGCCAGCCGCGCGACCGCGCCTTTCAGCGCCCCCGATTTGACGATGGCGATCACCGCGCTCGCATAGCCGATCGCCATGATCAGATGCACCGGGATCGCCAGCGCATCGGTGGCAAGCGTCGTCACCGGATCCCAGCGCACCATCCACAGCTTGCCGGCGAGCGGCGTGCCGAACACGATTCCGACCGGGATCAGCACCGCGCCGAGCCGCGCATAGATGCGGATGTCCCAGGCGCCGGTGAAGAAGCCCAGCCGGAACAGCGCCATGCCCACGCACATGAAGCCGAGCGCCTCCCACATGAAGTTGGTGGGGATGAGGAAGGTCTGGAAGAAGATCACCATCTTCGCGCGCGTCGCGAAGACGTCGGCGAAGCCGCCGCGATAGCCGGCGATCTCGGCCTGCGCCTCCGACGGCGGCGGCGCCAGCATCGCCGATTCGGTCTGCCATGCCTTCACCACCTCGGCGGCGGCGCCCGGTGTCTCGGCCATCGCGCGCAGCTGCGCGAAGTGGAAATGCCCCATCAGCCCCCAGGCGACCAGCAGCCCGAGGATGACCAGCCCGATGCCGATCAGCCGGCGCGGCGGCTGGTGGCGCAGCAGGAAGGCAACGCTGCCGGCGAGCGCATAGGTCACGAGGATGTCGCCATACCAGATCGCCCAGGCGTGGATCATGCCGAAGACCAGCAGCCACGCCATCCGGCGATAATGCGTGCCGGCCGGCCCCGGCGTCCGGCCTTCGGCGGCGTCGGCAATCAGCAGCAGGCTCGCGCCGAACATCAGCGTGAACAGCGCGCGCATCTTGCCGTCGACGAGTACATGGGCGACCGCCCAGGCGGCGAGGTTGGCGCCGCCGTCGCCGCCGGCATAGCCGGGATCCATATAGGCGTAGCTCGGCAGGCCCATGCCGACGATGTTCATGACCAGGATGCCGAGAACCGCGAATCCGCGCACCGCATCGAGCGTCACATGACGTTCGGTCAACTGGCGTCTCCCCCCGGTCAGCCATCATTCAGCCACGAAGCCGCAGCATGCGCCGATTATATCGAGGTTTGAAGGGGGCTCCATGCGCATCATCCTGCCGCTTCTGCTGGCGCTGGCGCTGCCCGGCTGCGTCGTCGCGTCGGTGGCCGACGCCGCGGTCGACGTCGTCACCCTGCCGGTGAAGGCGGCGAGCGGCGCGGTCGACCTGATGACCACCAGCCAGGACGAGGCCGACCTCAACGCCGGCCGCGAGCTGCGCAAGCAGCAGGAGCGCGACCGCAAGGCGGCGAAGAAGGCGGCGAAGAAGGCCCGCGAACGCGACGACGCCTGACGCGGCCGGCTGTCGTTCGTCGAGAAATGCCGCGCGCCGGTCAGCCGGCCATGGACGGCGGCGGGGGCGCTCCCTAGACAGGCGGCTCGATTTTCGAGGGGGATCATCATGCGCTTCGTCACCGGTGCGGCCCTGGCCGCGCTGATCGCCGTTCCGGGCTTTTCGCAGGGCGCGCCCGATTTCTCGCCCGCACGCGTCAAGGCGCATGTCGACTTTCTCGCCGACGATCTGCTCGAGGGACGCGATGCCGGGACGCGCGGCTACGACCTCGCCGCCAAATATGTCGCCACCCGCTACGAGGCGCTCGGGCTGACCCCCGCCGGCGCCGACGGCGGCTGGTACCAGCAGGTGCCGCTGCAGAAATCGACCCTCGCCGACACCGGCGGCGCGGTGACGATCGGCGGCCGGCGCTTCGAGAACGGCGTCGACGTGCTGTTCGGCCCCAGTTCGCGCGAGGCGGAGCAGGCGGTCGAGGCGCCCGTCGTCTTCGTCGGCTTCGGCATGGTCGATCCGAGCCGCGGCATCGACGACTATCGCGGCCTCGACGTGAAGGGGAAGTTCGTCGCCATCCTCAGCGGCTTTCCCAAGGGCATGCCGAGCGACATCGGCGCGCACCTCGCCGGCGAGAAGGCGAAATTCGCCGAAGCCAGGGGCGCGATCGGCACCGTCAGCGTCCTGACGCCGACCTCGCTCAAGGCCTTCCCGTGGAAGCGTCGCGCCGCCTATGCCGACGCCCCCGGCTACACCTGGGTCGAAAGCGACGGCAAGGCGTTCGTCGAGACCCCGGGCATCCGCACCGGTGCCGGGCTTCACGGCCCGGCGCAGGAAGCGCTGTTCGCCGGCGCGCCGCGGTCGCTGAAGAGCGTGCTCGCCGAGGCGGAGAAGACGGGCGGGCGGCCGAAGGGCTTCGCGCTGAAGCCGACGGTGAAGATCGAGCGCAACAGCCGCAAGTCGATCGTCCACAGCCCCAATGTCGTTGCGATGCTGCCCGGGTCCGACCCGGCGCTGAAGGATGAATATGTCCTGCTGATGGGCCATCTCGACCATGACGGCGTCGACCCGACGCTCGACGGCGACGACAAGATCTACAATGGCGCGATGGACAATGCCGCGGGCATCGCGACGATGCTCGAGGTGGCGCGTGCGATGGCGACGTCGCCGACTCGTCCGAAGCGCTCGATCCTGTTCGCGGCGGTGACCGCCGAGGAGGATGGCTTGCTCGGCGCCGACTATCTGGCGCGTCATCCGGTGGTGAAGGACGGCAAGGTCGTCGCGGTCGTCAACCTCGACATGCCGGTGCTGACCTACGACTTCACCGACGTCATCGCCTTCGGCGCCGAACATTCGACGCTCGGCCCGATCGTGGCGCGCGCCGCCGGGCTCGACAAGGTGACGCTGTCGCCCGACCCGATCCCCGAACAGGGCGTCTTCACCCGCTCGGACCATTATATGTTCGTCAAGCAGGGCGTGCCCTCGGTGTTCCTCGTCACCGGCTACGGCGGCGCCGGCAAGGCGGCGAACGAGGATTTCGAGGCCAATCACTACCATCAGGTCAGCGACGACCTGAAGGTCAGGTTCGACTGGAACGCCGGCGCCAAGTTCGCGCGGATCAACTATCTGATCGCCCGCGAGATCGCCGACGCCCCGCAGGCGCCGCGCTGGTACGAAGGCAGCTTCTTCGGCAACATCTTCGCCAAGGATCAGCCGAAGGCGCCGGCGGGGAAGTAGGCACTATTCATAGTCGTCATCCCCGCGCAGGCGGGGACCCACTCCTCCACACCCCGAGCGCTCATGCTGAGCTTGTCGAAGCAGGAATGGCGCGCGAACTCCTCGGCAAGCTCGCCCTTCGACAGGCTCTGGGTGAGCGCCAGCGGTCGAGCTGTTCGAGAGTAGGACCCCGCCTGCGCGGGGATGACGATTCTTGGTTCTACCCCTCGTCCGGTCCCAGGCTCGGATCGAGCTCGCGCGGCCGCATCAGCCGCACCAGCGTGCCGCTACGCTCGTCGATGTCGGCCCAGCGGTCGACGTCGAAGCGCATCTCGGCGAGCGTCGCGGTCGGATATTTGATCTCGACCTCGTCGCGAAGCCCGGCCTCGCCCTGCGGCACCAGCATCAGCACCAGGTCCTCGAGGCCCGGATTGTGCCCGACCAGCAGCGCGGTGGCGCGCGCGTCGTCGAGCCCGTGGACGACGTCGAGCAGGGTCGACGCCGACGCCATGTAGATGCGGCGGTCGAACAGCGGCGACAGCGGCCGGCCGTAGCCGTCCTCGACGCCGGTGATCGTCTGCTGGACGCGCAGCGCCGGCGAGGCGACCACCTGGTCGAAGGCCAGTGCCTCGTCGCGCAGATAGCGGCCCATGCGGTGCGCGGCGCGGCGGCCGCGCCCGTTCAGCGGCCGGTCGAAATCGCGTTCGACCGGATCGTCCCAGCCCGACTTGGCGTGGCGCAGCAGCGTCAGCGTCTTCATTCGCTCCCCAAGCGTAGCGGACCGCGCCCTCGATAGCCGCCAACCCCGCCGCCCGACAAGCGCCGATCAGGCGTCGACGCGCGCTGTCGTCAACAGTTCACGAACCGTGGCCACCGCCTGCGCCAGCCCGACGCGCTCGACGGCGACGCCCGGCGGAAAGGCGGCGAGCAGCCGCGACGGCACCGCGGGGCCGAGCAGCACGAAGACGCCGCGGTCGGTGGCGCGGCGGATCAGCCGCCCGAAGGCCTGCGCCAGCCGCCCCATGGTGACGAGATCGTCATAGGCGGCGCCGCCGAACGCCGCGCGGCGCGCCGCGTGCAGCACCGTCGGCCGCGGCCAGGGCACGCCCTCCATCACCACCAGCCGCAGCGACTGCCCCGGCACGTCGACGCCGTCGCGCAGCGCGTCGGTGCCGAGCAAGGACGCATGCGGATCGGCGCGGAAGATGTCGACGAGCGTGCCGGTGTCGATCGGGTCGACATGCTGCGCGTAGAGCGGCAGCCCCTCGTGGGCGAGCGGATCGGCGATGCGGGCATGGACGGCGCGCAGCCGCGAGATCGCGGTGAACAGCCCGAGCGTGCCGCCGCCCGCCGCCTCGATCAGCGAGCGGTAGGCGCCGGCGAGCGCCGGGATGTCGCCGCGCTTGACGTCGGTGACGACGAGCACGCGCGCCTGGTTGGCATAGTCGAACGGGCTGTCGGCGGCGAAGCGCTCGGGCGGCAGCGCCAGGTGCGTCGCGCCGGTGCGCAGCTCGGTATCGCGCCAGTTGTCGGCGAGCGCGCTGCCGCGCGATCGCAAGGTCGCCGAGGTGACGAGCACGCCATGCGCCGGCTCGAGCACCGCCTTGGCGAGCGGCCTGGTCGGGTCGAGCCAGTGGCGGTGGATACCGACGCCGCGCTCCGAGCCGTCGACGCGGTCGACCGCGAACCAGTCGATGAAGTCGGGGTCCGCCGGGCCGCCCAGCCGCGCCAGCACGCCGAGCCAGCCGGCGAGCATCGCCTGCCGAAGCCGCAGGCCCGCCGCCGCGCCCTCGACGCGCGCGCGCGCCGCGACGTCGAGCCAGTCGGGCGCCTCCTCGAGCAGCGCCGCCAGCCGCGCCTCGAGCTTGGCGAAGGGCTTCACCAGCCGGTCGATCGCCTGGCTCGCGGCGTCGGCGGCATCGACGACCTGCGGCAGCACGTTCGCCACCTCGGTCTCGAGCCCATAGCCGCTGTCGGCGGCCTCGGCGCGCGCGAACACATGCGCGCGCACCGCCGCCAGCAGCGCCTCGAGCGGCCCCTGCGCGAGGCCGTCGGCGAGCCGCGACAGCCAGCCGTCGGCGGGCAGGTCGCGCGCGGCCTCGACCGCCGCCTCGAGCGCGGCGGCGCCCTCGTCGTCATAGGCGAGCAGGTCGGACAGCCGCGCCGAGAGGCCGCGGCGGCGCCCGCGCGAGCCGCGCTCGGGGCCGATGATCCAGCGCCGGAGCTCGATCGCCTCGGCGCCGGTCAGCGCCAGCGCGAAGGTCGAATCGGCGGCATCGAACAGATGATGCCCCTCGTCGAACACGATCCGCGTCGCGGCGCTGCCCTCGGCGCGGCCGCGCACCGCGTTGACCATCACCAGCGCATGGTTGGCGATGACGAGGTCGGCGTTCGCCGAGGCGCGACTGGCGCGCTCGATGAAGCAGCGGCGGTAATGCGGGCAGCCGGCATAGACGCATTCGCCGCGCCGATCGGTGAGCGAGGACAGCGCCGAACGCTGGAACAAGGTCGGCAGCCAGCCGGGGAAGTCGCCGCCGATCATGTCGCCGTCGCGCGTGAACGCCGCCCAGCGCGACGCCAGCTGCGCGAACATCGCCGCGCGCCCCATGAAGCCGCCCTGCAGCGCATCCTCGAGGTTGAGCAGGCAGAGATAATTCTCGCGCCCCTTGCGCACCACCGCGCGCCGCCGCTTGACCTCGGGATCGGGGTAGAGCCGCGCCGTCTCGGCATCGAGCTGGCGCTGCAACGCCTTGGTGTAGGTCGACAGCCACACCGGCGCGTCGGCGGCCTCGGCCCACAGCGACGCCGGCGCCAGATAGCCGAGCGTCTTGCCGATGCCGGTGCCGGCCTCGGCCAGCGCGACGTTGGGGGCGCCGGCGGCGCGGCGCGGCTGGAAGGCATGCGCCGCCGCCCGCGCATAGGCACGCTGCCCGGGCCGCTCCTCCGAATGCGCGCCCAGCAGCGCGTCGAGTCGCGAATCGATCGCCGCGTGGCCGACCGAAACGTCACGCGGCTTGGGACGCGGCGCCGATTCTTCCCATTTGGGCAGCGCCTGGAACAGCAGCCGCTCGGGCTTGTCGGGCCGCGCGACGCGTGCCGCCACCTCGCTGCCCCACGACCAGCGCAGCCGGCTCAACGCGACCGCCGCCACATAGGCGCCCGGCCGTTCGGCCCAGTCGGGGCGCTCGAGCGTCGCCAGCAGGCACGCCGCCGCCTGCTGGAGGAAGCGGGCCTCGGCCTCCGGGCCGCCGGGCGCCGCGATCCCCAACGCCGCCGCCAGTCCCGGCGCGGTCGGCACCGCGAAGCGCGCCGGATGGACGAAGGCGAACAGTTCGAGCAGGTCCATCCCCGACAGCTCGGGATAGCCGAGCCGCGTCGCGGTCAGCGGTGCGTTGAGCAGGATCAGCGGGGTGTCGGCGGCGCGGCGGATCGCGTCGCCGCGACCGATGCGGCGCACCTCGCCGCCGGCTTCCGCCAGCCAGATGCCCGCGTGGCTGGCGACGAGCGCCGGATAGGATGGTTGATCGGCCATGTTCCGCGACTATAACCCGGCGGACGCAGCCGGAAAGAACGAATGAGAAACATCGACGAACTACGCGCCGCCGCGCAGACCAGCAAGGCCTGGCCGTTCGAGGAAGCGCGCAAGCTCGTCGCCCGCGGCGTCGAGGGGCGGCCGGCGATTTTCGAGACCGGCTATGGCCCGTCGGGGCTGCCGCACATCGGCACCTTCCAGGAGGTGGCGCGCACCACCTATGTCCGCCGCGCCTACGAGCTGCTCACCGGCGGCGCGCCGACGCGGCTGATCGCCTTTTCCGACGACATGGACGGGCTCCGGAAGGTCCCCGACAATCTGCCGGGCGGCGACATGCTGCGCGCCAACCTCGGCAAGCCGCTGACGCGCATTCCCGATCCGTTCGGCAAGTTCGAAAGCTTCGCGCACCACAATAATGCGATGCTGCGCGATTTCCTCGACCGCTTCGGCTTCGATTACGAATTCTTGTCGGCGACCGACTGCTACGCCGCGGGCCGCTTCGACGCGACGCTGCTGTCGATCCTCGCCAACTACGACGCGGTGATCGACGTCATCCTGCCGACGCTCGGGCCCGAGCGCCGCGCCACCTACGCGCCCTTCCTGCCCGTCTGCCCCAAGACCGGCATCGTGCTGCAGGTGCCGCTCACCGCGCGCGACCCGGCCGCCGGCACCGTCAGCTACGTCGACCCCAACGACGGCGAGACGATGACGGTGAAAGTCACCGGCGGCGCGGTGAAGTGCCAGTGGAAGGTCGACTGGGCGATGCGCTGGATGGCGCTCGGCATCGATTATGAGATGGCGGGCAAGGACCTGATCGATTCGGTGACCTTGTCGTCACGAATCGTGCGCATCCTCGGCGGCAAGCCGCCCGAGGGTTTCAACTACGAGCTGTTCCTCGACGCCAACGGCGAGAAGATCTCGAAGTCGCGCGGCAACGGCCTCACCATCGAGGAATGGCTGACCTACGCCTCGCCCGAAAGCCTCGCCTTCTACATCTATCGCGAGCCGCGCAAGGCGAAGAAGCTGTCGTTCGACGTCATCCCGAAGTCGGTCGACGAATATTATCAGTTCCTCGCCAACTTCCCCGAGCAGCCGCCCGAGCAGCAGCTCGGCAACCCGGTGTTCCACATCCACACGGGCGCGCCGCCGCAGGTCGAGCTGCCGATCAACTTCGCGCTGCTGCTGAACCTCGTCGTCGTCGCCTCGTCGGACGACCGCGACATCATCTGGGGCTTCATCAGCCGCTATGTGCCCGGCGCCTCGCCGGCGACGCATCCCGAGCTCGACCGGCTGGTCACCTATGCGATCGCCTATCAGCGCGACTTCATCGCGCCGACCTTGGCGCGGCGGGCGCCGACCGACGTCGAGGCGACCGCGCTCGCCGACCTCGACGCGCGGCTGGCGGCGCTTCCCGCCGACGCTGACGCCGAGGCGATCCAGTTCGAGGTCTACGAGGCCGGCAAGATCGAGGGCTTCGCTTCGCTGCGCGACTGGTTCAAGGCGGTGTATGAGACGCTGCTCGGCTCGAGCCAGGGCCCGCGCATGGGCTCGTTCATCGCGCTCTACGGCATCGGCAACACGCGCAAGCTGATCGCCGAGGCACTGGGCGCGGTTAGGCATTGACGCGGTAAGCGGAACAACCACCCTATCTCCCTCGTCATCCCGGCGAAGGTAGCGACGCACGCCTGCACGCCACAAGCGCTCATGCTGAGCTTGTCGAAGCAGGGTTGGCGCGCTGGAACGGTGGGGCGAGCTCGCCCTTCGACAAGCTCAGGGTGAGCGCGTTGGGTCGGGCTTGGTCGAAAGTGGGTCCCCGCCTGCGCGGGGATGACGATGAGGGAGCGCCGGGCCGCATGAAGACATTCGCCATCGCCGCAGCGCTTCTTTCGGTGAGCGCCCCCGCCTTCGCCGACACCGCTACCCTGTTCCGCGACGGCAAATTTGCCGAGGCCGCGCAGGCCGGTGCGAAGGAGGCCACGCCCGAGGCGCAGGTGGCGGCCGCGCGCGCGCTGCTTGCGCTCGCCGCCTTCCGCACCGCCGACAAGGCGCGTGCCGTCGCGCTCTGCGACGAGGCCGCGGCGCGCGCCGACGCGGCGCTGGCGCAGAAGCCCGGCTGGGGCCCCGCGATCCTGCAGAAGGGCATCGCGCTCGGCTATGTCGCCAAGCTCGAACGCTCGCAGGGCAAGGGCAAGGCGGCGCGCAAATGGATGGACGACGCGCGTACCGCGATGCCCCAGGACGCGCTCGCCTGGGCAGCGCTCGGCGGCTGGCACGGCGAGGCGGTGGCGACGCTCGGCGGCTTCCTCGCCGGTGCGGCGCTCGGTGCGAAGAAGAGCGAGGCGATCAAGGCGTTCGACACCGCGCTCACCAAGCCCGGCGCCGGCGCGGTGGTGCCGACCTATTATGCCTTCACCCTGCTGTCGCTCGATGCCGGCAACGCCACGCGCGCCCAGGCGCTGCTGGCGCAGGCGACGCGCGCCACGCCCGCCGACGCGTTCGAGGCGCTGCTCAAGCGCCACGCCGAGCAGGTGCTGCCGCTGCTGCAGAAGAAGGACGTCGCCGGCGCCCGCGCGCTGGCCAAGCGCCTGCAGCCGTTCGGGACGCTGATGTAGCGTTCGATCCGGCCACGCTCCCTGCGCTCACCCTGAGCTTGTCGAAGGGCGAGCAAGCCGAGACGCCTCGGCGCGCCAATCCTGCTTCGACAAGCTCAGCATGAGCGCTGGGGGGGGCGGCGAAAGCGAGCCGCCGCCCCGCTACCCCGCCTTCTTCTCGGCGATCCAGCGGTCGATCTTCGCCTCGAGCACCGCGAGCGGCAGCGCGCCGGTCATCAGCACCTGCGCGTGGAACTCGCGGATGTCGAACTTGGGGCCAAGCTCGCGCTCGGCGCGGTCGCGCAGCTCCTGGATCTTCAGCCGTCCGGTCATATAGGCGAGCGCCTGCCCGGGGATGGCGATGTAGCGTTCGACCTCGGAGACCGCGTCGGTGCGGCTCATCGACGAATTGTCGAGCATATATTTGATCGCCTGGTCGCGGGTCCATTTCTTCGAATGGAGCCCGGTGTCGACGACCAGCCGCATCGCGCGCAGCATCTGGTCGTTGAGGTGACCGAAATATTGGTAGGGATCGGTAAGCATGCCGATCCGCGGCCCCAGCGTCTCGGCATAGAGCGCCCAGCCCTCGACGAAGGCGGTGTTGCCGCCGAAGCGCATGAAGCTCGGCAGCGCCTCATTCTCCTGCGCGAGGCTGATCTGGAAATGATGCCCCGGCGACCCCTCGTGGAGATAGAGCGTCTCCATGCCCGGCGTCGTGCGCGACGGCAGGTCGTAGGTGTTGAAGTAGAAGACGCCCGGCCGCGAGCCGTCGGGGGTGCCCTGCTGGTACGAGCCGCCGGCGTCGTTCTTCTCGCGATAGGCCGGCACCGGCCGGATTTCGAGCGGCGACTTGGGGATCGTCGAGAACAGCTCGCCGATGCGCAGGTCGACCTTCTTGCCGATCGCATAATAGCCGTCGGTCAGCTCCTGCTTGGTCGCGACCTTGAACTTGGGGTCGGTGCGCAGATGCTCGAAGAACTGCGGCAGCGTCCCCTTGTAGCCGACCTGCGTCTTCACCTTCTCCATCTCGCCCTTGATGCGCTCGACCTCGCGCAGGCCGGTGGCGTGGACCTCGTCGGCGGTCAGCGGCAGCGTCGTGTTCTGTTCGATGAGGAAGGTGTAGAGCGTATCGCCGCCCTTCATGTGCGCCAGCCCGACGCCCTCGCGCGCCGCCGGGCGATACTCCTTCTTGAGGAAGTCGCGGAGGCGCACATAGGCGGGGAGGATCTTGTCCTTGACCGCCGCGGCATAGTCGCTGCGCAGCCGCGCCTGATCGGCGGCCGAGATCTCGGCGGGGAATTTCTTCAGCGGCCCCATGAACACGCTGTCGGCGACGCCCATGCCGATCTGCGTGTCGAGCTGGCCGATGACGTTGTCGACGACCAGCCGCGGCTGGACGACGCCGCTCGCCATGCCCTCGCGGAAACGCCCGATCGAGCGGTCGAGGATGGTGACATAGCCGTCGATGCGCTTGAGGTTGTTCTCATAGTCGGCGAGCGTCTTGAACGGCGCCGCGCCCTCGCCCGAGCTGATGTCGGGGAAGAAGGTGTGGAAGCCGAAGAAATGGTCGATCGGGCGGACCACCGTCAGCGCCATGATCTCGGGGCTCATGCCGCGCAGCCCGAGCTCGGTCTGCCATTTGAACACGTCGTAGGCGACCTGGTCCTGCGCCGACAGCGCGGCGCGCGGGATGGCGTTCAGCCGCGCGAGGTCGGCCTGCGACGCCGCGATCTCGGCGGCGAAATAATCGTCGCTGATATAGTCGCCGAAGCGGTCGGCGTAGCGCAGGTCGCCGCGAAACAGCGCCGAGATCGGATTGCGCTGGAGATTGGCCTCGTCGCTTTCGGCGAACAGCGTCTTCAGCTGCGCGGCGTGATCGGCCTGCGGCGCCGCGACGGCGGCGGGGGGCGCCGCGACGGCGGCGGTCGCCGGGCCGGTATCGGCCGCGGTGCAGGCGGCGGTGAGCGCGGCAAGCGAGGCGGCGAGCAGAAGGCGTGCGGTCATGTCGGGACTCCCGGTGGGTGTGGCACCGGCATAGGACGCCACCCCCGGCCGGGCAAGGCTTCGTACGGTTCCACGACCGGCGAAAGCGCTAGGTTTCGCAAGCCCCGCTTGCGCGCCGCGCCGGCTCGGGCATGATCGCGCCGCCGCCGGAAGGATGTTGGTGAAGCTCAAGCGTTCGACCCTCGCCGCCTTCGCGGGCCCGAACATGCCGCTGGCGGCGATCGGGCTGCCGCTGATCGTCTACCTGCCGCCCTATTATGCCGGCGGGCTCGGGCTCGACCTCGCGGTCGTCGGGCTGATCTTCTTCCTCGTCCGGCTGATCGACCTGCCGCTCGATCCGCTGCTCGGCCATCTGATGGACGGCACCGACAGCCGCTGGGGTCGCTACCGGCCGTGGCTGGTCGCCGGCGCGGCGATCACCATGGTGGGCGCCTGGCTGGTGTTCATGGCCGAGCCGGGCATCTCGCCCTATCTCGCCTTCGCGCAGCTGATGTTCATGTATGTCGGCTATTCGATCATGATGGTGGCGCAGCTCGGCTGGGGCGCGACGCTCACCGCCGACTATCACCAGCGATCGCGCGTCTTTGGCTGGCACCAGGCGACGGGCGTGTTCGGGATGATCCTCGTGCTGATGCTGCCCTGGCTCGTCGGGCGCGCCACCGGCGCGCAGGCGGCCGGACCGGGCATCCAGGCGATGGGCTGGTTCGTCATCCTGCTGGTGCCGCTCACCGCCGTCGCCCTCGCCGCGATGGTGCCCGAACGGCCGCGTCTCGCGACGCGCACCGAGGTGCGCTGGGCCGACTTCAAGTCGCTGGCACGCAACCCCTTGATGCGGCGGCTGCTCGTCGTCGACATGCTCGCCGGGCTGGCGCCGGGCATCACCGGCGCGATGTTCATCTTCTATTTCGAGCATCGGCTCGGCTTTTCGGCGAGCGAGGCCAGCCTGCTGCTGCTGGTGTATTTCGTCGCCGGCTTTGCCGCGGCGCCGCTGTGGATGCGGATCGCCACGCGCCTGGGCAAGCATCGCACCGCCGCGCTCGCCGGCCTCGTCTACTGCACCACGCACGGCGCGCTGGCGCTGCTGCCCGCCGACGGCGTCGGCGATGCGATGATCGGCATGGCGCTCGCCGGCATTCCCTATACCGCGGCGCTGTTCCTGCTGCGCGCGATGCTCGCCGACGTCGCCGATGCCGACCGGCTCGAGACCGGGCTCGACCGCAACGGTCTGCTGCAGGCGGTGCTGACGACGACGCTCAAGATCGCGCACGCCGCGCCGGTGGCGATCATCTACCCGATCCTCGGGCTGATCGGCTTCGATCCGGCGCCGACCGCGGTCAACAGCGCGGACGCGATCTTCGGCATGACGCTGATCTTCGTGCTGGCCCCGATCGCGCTGATGTCGACCGCGTCGGTCATCATCGCGCGCTGGCCGCACGACGAAGCGGCGCACGCGCGGCTGCAGGCGGCGCTCGCCGAGCGCCGCGTCGCCGAATAGCTCAGCCGGTCGCGCAGGCGCGGTCGGGCACGCCCGCGTCGTCGAGCGCGGCGCGCAGCAGCCGCGCCCACAGCGCATAGCCCGCCGGGCTGAGGTGGATGCCGTCGGGTTCGAGGAGCGCCGCCGGATCGGTCATCGCCGCCTGCAGGTCGACGAAGCGGCACGCGGCGTGGCGGCGACAGGCGGCGCGCATGGCGGCGTTGGCGCGGTCGACCGCCGCGGCGCGCGCCGGATCGGCGATCCGCGCGGTCGACGACAGCAGCACCGGCGTCCCCGCCGGCAGCGCCGCCAGCAGCCGCGCGACGCTGGCGCCGACCGTCGCGCCGTCGCCGCGCAGCACGTCGTTGAGCCCGGTCATGACCACGACCGCGCCGGCGCGGTCGAGCGCGCGATAGTCGCCGACGCGCGCGGCGAGCTGCGCCGCGCTCTCGCCGCCGATGCCGAAGCTGGCGGTGCACGACCGCACCGCCGACGCGTTGAGCCCTTGAACGCTGCTGGCGCCGAGAAACACCACCGCGCCCGCCGGCGTGCTGCCGTCGAGCCGGCGATAATGGGCGCGCAGCCGGCCCTGCCAGAGCCGGTTCTGCCGTTCCGCCAGCTGGTCGCCCAGCCCGAGGCGCCACGCGACCGCGTCGGGGCGCCAGAGCGTGACGGCGAGCGCCAGCAGTGCGGCGGCGAGCAGCAGCCAGGGCAGCCAGGCCCTCATAGCGGCACCTCGGTCGTATATTTGATCTGCTCCATCGCGAACGACGAGCTGACGTCGTGCAGCTTGGCGACGCGGATCAGCTGTTTGTAGATGCGATCATAGTCGGCGATATCGGCGCAGACCACCTTGAGCAGATAGTCGACGTCGCCCGCCATCCGGTAGAATTCGACGATCTCGGGGATCCGCCGCACGCCCGCGGCGAAAGCGTCGAACCAGCCTTCTTCGTGCGCGGCGGTGCGGATCGATACGAAGACGGTGACGCCGACGCCGACGGCGTCGCGGTCGACGAGCGCCACGCGGCCGGTGATCACGCCGCTTTCCTCGAGCCGCTTGACGCGCTTCCAGCACGGGGTCGGCGACAGGCCGACCAGCTCCGACAGGCCGCTCACCGACAGCGTCGCGTCGCGCTGGAGCGCGGCGAGGATTCGGCGGTCGGTGGCGTCGAGCGAGACCGATCTGGTCAAAAATCGCCTTTCAAAGGAATGGCCGTTCTCCATTTTGGCGTTTTCCTGGCAAGGAAAGCAATGATTCTCTCGATCGGGCAGCTATAATCGTCGGCGCAGAGGAGGAGCCCGAAATGTTGCGACAGATGTTCGTCGATCACCCGGAAAGCGTCGGCGAAAGCTATGCCCAGCATTTCATGGTGGCGTTGGGCTTCGCGGCGACGATGCTCGTCACCGGGCTGGCGCTCGTCGTCCACGCCGTCGTGCCCGGGCTGTTCGTGCGCACCGGCAGCGTGGCGATCACCGGGCTCCATGATCGCATGATCGCGCACCGCCGCCGCGCCCGCGCCGGTGGGATCACCGCCCCCGACGCGCTCGAGTGGGTGATCTAGGCCCGAGATCGGCGCTTCCCGCCGGCGGGTTCGATGGTGTAGATGCCGTGGCCTTGCGCCATGGCAGCGACCCCTCCCCCAGCAGCCACTGACCCGATCGCCGCGCTGGCGCGTGGCGGACGGCTGAACTTTTTCGGCTTCCTGCTGCGGCTGGGCGCGCGGCTGCCCTTCCTGATCATGGCGGGGCAGCTCTACGGCGCCGCCACGCTCGGCCGCTTCGCCTATGCGGTGCTCGTCGTCGAGCTGACCGCGCAGCTGGCGACGCTCGGGCTCAAGCGCGGCCTCGCCATCGCGCTCGCCAAGACCGACCGGCCGCATTCGCACGTGATCTGGGACGCGCTCGTCCTCGGCTGGGCGGTGGCGGCGCTCGGCGCGGCGCTGCTCGCCAACTTCCCGCGGCTGGTGTTCCCGAACAGCTTCGTCACCGGCCTCGACGAGGCCTTTCCGGCGATCGCGCTGGCGATCGTCGGCTCGGACATCAGCCTCGCTGCGCTCGCCTACAATCATCGCATCGGCCCGCAGGTGCGCGCCCGCTCGATCATCGAGCCCTGGGTGCTGACGATCGTCGCCACCGCGCTCGCCTTCACGGCGTTCAAGCGCGACGGGCTGATCATCGCCTATGCCGCGTCGATGGTCGCGGCGCTCGCCGCGTCGCTCGGCCCCTGCATCCGCGAGTTCGGGCTGCCGCACGGCTGGACGCCGCATCCCGAGCGGCTGTTCCAGCTGGCGCGCGCCAACATCTCGCTCGCCGGCGCCGACGCGATCGAATGGGGCACGCGGCGGCTCGACCTGTTCATCCTCGGCATCTTCGCGACGCCGAGCGTGATGGGCATCTACTATGTCGCGCAGCAGGTCGCGTCGCTGCCGCAGAAATTGAAGACCAGCTTCGATCCGGTGCTTGGCCCGCTGCTGTCGACCAGCCTCGTCGCCGGCGACCGCGCGGCGATGGCGGGGCATGTCCGCCAGGTCGGCTTCTGGATCATCGCCGCGCAGCTCTGCGTCGCGCTGGCGCTGGGCCTTCCCGGCGAGGCGGTGCTCAACCTCGTCGGCAGCGAGTTCGGCGGCGGCGAGACGGTGCTCGGGCTGCTGCTCTTCGTCGAGGTGCTGGCCGCGACCGCGGCGGTGTCCGAGGCGGCGCTCGTCTACACCAACCCCCACCGCAATCTCATCCTCTCGTCGGTCACCATCGCGGCGCAGGCGCTGATCACGCTGGCGCTGGTGCCGATCCTGCTGGCGCGCGACCAGGGCGGCCTCGGCGCGGCGCTGGGACTGGCGCTGGCGCTGACGCTCGGCTCGATCCTCAAGTCGCGACTGCTGTCGAAGGAGCTCGGCGCGCCGGTCGCGGGGCTGCGCTGGGCGCTGCTGCCCGCCGCCGCCGGCGCCGCGGCGATCGGCCTGCTGGCGCGCACGCTGCCCGACTTCTGGCAGATCGCGGTCGGCATTCCGATGATCATCCTGACGTTCGGCGCGATCATGTGGACGTGGGGCTTCCGCCCCGACGACCGCGTGCTGTTCAGGAAATCGTCTCCGACTTGAGCTGGAAGCGCACCTTCTTGGTGTCGAAGTCGAGCGAGACGCGTTCGAAGGCGCGCAGGATGTCGACGCCGATGAGCAGCGCCGGCTTGTTGGTCAGCCGATAGCGCTTGAACGGATGCGCGTCGGCATAGACGATCGGGATGTCGCCCATCATCACGTCGCCGATCTTCATCCGCGGCAGCATGCCATAGTCGGCGGAGATGCGCCGGCCGGTGACGCTGATCAATTCGGTCGACACCTCGTCGCCGGTCTCGCGCCGCGCCATCATCCGGCGCAGCTTGGGGTTGCCGATCGTCACCTGCGATCCCGAATCGATGATCGCATAGACGCGCTGGCCGTTGACCGAGGCGTTGACCAGCACCAGCTGGCCGAAGCGGCGCTTGGCGGTGATGGTGATGGTGTCGGGATCGCGGTCGCTGCGCTCGCGGTAGGCGGTCGGGCGTACCGTCATCTGCTTGTCGACGAAATCCATCGTCACGCGCTGGCCCGCCACCGCATCGATGCCGAGCAGCCCGGCGGCGCCGAGCGCGGCGTCGGGAAGGATCGGGGCGCGGATGTCGGCGATCTGCTTCGCGCCGACGCGCAGGCTCGCCAGCCGCGTCGTCTGCACCGAATCGACGCCGGCGATGCCGTGCAGCTGCGCCTGCCGGTCGCCCACCAGCCCCAGCCGCTTGGCGAGGCTTTCGGAGATCACCGTCCGGTCGGCCCCGGTGTCGATCGCGAAGGCGAAGGGGCCCTGGCCGTTGACATAGACCTCGACCGTCATCCGCGTCAGCCGGTCCTGCGCGGTGTTGAGCACCATTTCGTTGGTGGCGGTCAGCTCGCCGGTCGGCAGCTGCGGCACCTCGGCCAGCGCCGGCGCCGCAACAAGCATCGCGGCCAGCGCGAGCCCTCGTCCCCAAGTCGGCATCATCTTTTCGGCCCAGCCTTGTTTCGCCGCAGCTTACGCGCCGGCGGGCCCGATACAAGGCCGGGGACGGGCGTTGGTGGAAGGCGACGCGCCGTCGGTCGAATCGGTGGCTAGCCGCGCCGCGGGGCGACGTCGAAGGCGATGGTCAGCCGCTCGCCGTCGGCGAACGGCAGCGTGCCGTGCCACATCATCGACGGAAACAGCGCCAGCCGCCCGGGCTGCGGACGGATCAGCCGCAGCGGCGGCAGCCCGAGCTTCAGTTCGGCCGGGGGGACCCCGAGCGACAGCCAGCCGTCGTGCGTGTCGTCGCCGACCCCCGGCGGCAGCGAGACGTAGAAGGCCGAGCTGAGCCAGCCGCGCGGGTGGACATGGCTGACGTGGAACCCCTGGCTGGTCAGCCGCACCGACCAGCCGCCGACGATGCGCGCGCCATTGCGCGGCTCCTTCAGCGTCGGATGCGCCGGATCGGGGGGCGGCAGCAGCGAGACGTAGCGGTCGATCGCGTCGCCGAGCGCCTGCCGCACCTGGCGCATCAGCGGCTCGCTTCGCACCAAAATGTCGCCGTCGGTCTGCGTGCCGCCGCGCAGCGACTGGTCGAGCGGGTGCGCGCGCATCACGTGCAGCTCGCGGAGCCGCGCCGCGAGCTGCTCGAGCGGCGGCATCGCCTCGGCGATGTCGAGCGTCTGTACCAGCCGCTCGTCGCCCGCCAGCCAATCGTGGCGCGGATCGCCGGTGAGCCGCCAGGCGGTGCCGAGATAGGCCCAGGCCAGCGCACTGCCGCCGGCGGTCAACGGCTGGGCGATGGCGGCGGCCTCGTCGGGCGCCCCGCGGCGCAGCGCGTGGCGCACCCGCGCGATCTGCAGCGCGAAGTCGTCGCTTTCGGGCAGTCGCGCGAACAGCTGCGCCGCGCGCTCGCGCTCGCCCGCCTCGTCGGCGGCGATCGCCTCGAGCTGATCGAGCACGAAGGCGGCGTCGACATCGCCGCCGAGCGCCGCGCGTGCCCGCGCGATCGTGTGGAGCGCCTCGCCGTGCCGCTCGGCGCGGTTGTACAGGCCGATCAGCGCGAACCAGATGGCGCGGGCGCGCGGGTTCGCTGCGAGCGCCGCGTCGAAGCTCGCCTCGGGCGGCGTGGTGCCGAGCTGGCCGCGGATCTGCGCGAGCGACATATGCCCGCCCAGCCACTCCGGATTCGCCGCCACCTTCGCGGCGAGCCGCGCTTCGGCGCCGTGCGGATCGCCCGCATCGGCGGCGTTGCGCGCGATGAACAGGTCGAGATCGCCGGGCGACAGCGCCTCGGCGCGGTCGAAGAACGGCGCCGCGTCGCCGCCGCGCTCGGCCTCGACCTGCGCGCGACCGAGCGCCGCCTTGCGGTCGTCGGGTGCCAGCGCCACCGCCCGGTCGAGCGCCGTCGCCGCCGCGTCGAGGTCACCCTCGCCGCGATCGAGCAGCCCGAGCATCTGCCAGGCCTTGGCGAGACCGGGCTGATGATAGGTGGCGGCGCGCAGCGCCGAGCGTGCCTCGACGAACCGCTCTTCGGCCTCGGCAACCATCGCCAGGTTGACCAGCGCGTCGGCGAAGTCGGGCTTCAGCGCGACGGCGCGGCGATAATGGTCGAGCGCCAGCGCGTTCTCGCCGAGGTCGGAAAGCAAATTGGCGTAATTGTTGTGGACCTGCGGGTCGTTGGGGCCGAACTCGATCGCGGCGGCGAACTGCGTGCGCGCCGCGGCGGCGTCGCCGCGCTTCTTCTCGACCAGCGCCAGCAGGTGGCGCACCTGCGGCACGCGCGGCGCCTGCGCGATCAGCGCCTGCGCCGCCTCGCGTGCGGTCTCGAGCTCGCCGCGCGCGAACGCCGCGTTGGCGCGGGCGAACAGCGCCTGCAGTTCGGAGGCGCTCGCCATGGCGTCAGGCGTCGTGCCGCGGGACGGCGCGGGCACCCCACGGACCGGTCAGATCCTCGAGCACCAGGTCGATGCACTCGGTCACCAGCCGGACCGAGGCGCCGCCCGAGAAGTCGAGCGTCACGCCGCCCGCGTCGGCGCGGATCGCCAGCAGCGCGAGCACCGCGGCACCGTCGGCCGGCCAACCCTTGCGCTGCGCGCCGATCACCCCGTCGAAGCGCAGCGCGCACCGCGTGCGCGACGGCACGTCGGCCTCCCAGCGGTAGCGGTTGGCGACGAGCGCGAAGCGGTGCGCGCGCGCGTCGAAGGCGATGTCGTCGACGCGCACCGCGGCGTCCTGCATCAGCGCCGAGATGACCGGCACGTCGTCGGCCTCCTGGCCGATCAGGCGGAGCGTCTCAGCCATCCGAGATGCGCTCGATATCGGCGCCGACCGCCGACAGCTTCTCCTCGAGCCGTTCGTAGCCGCGGTCGAGGTGATAGACGCGGTTGACGATGGTCTCGCCCTGGGCGGCAAGTCCGGCGAGGACGAGGCTCATCGAGGCGCGCAGGTCGGTCGCCATCACCGGCGCGCCGACCAGCGACTTCACGCCGTGGACCACCGCGGTGCGGCCGTGCACGCTGATGTCGGCGCCCATGCGCGCCAGCTCGGGGACGTGCATGTAGCGGTTCTCGAAGATCGTCTCGGTCAGCTCCGAATCGCCGTCGGCGAGCGTCAGCATCGCCATGAACTGCGCCTGCATGTCGGTCGGGAAACCCGGATAGGGCTCGGTCGTCACCTTGATGGGATGCAGGCCGTTGGCGCGCTTCACCCTGAGGCCGCGCGGCGTCTCGCTCACCTCGACGCCGGCCTGGCGCAGCAGCGCGACGACCGCGGTCAGCTCGTCGACGCGCGCGCCGACCAGCTCGAGCTCGCCGCCGGTGATCGCCGCGGCGCAGGCGTAGGAGCCGGTCTCGATCCGGTCGGGCATCACCGCATAGGTGGCGCCGTGCAGCCGGTCGCGGCCCTGGATCGTCAGCCGACCGGTGCCGATGCCGTCGATCGCGGCGCCCATGGCGACGAGGCAGCGGGCGAGGTCGACGATCTCGGGCTCGCGCGCGGCATTGTCGATGACCGTGTCGCCCCTGCCGAGCACCGCCGCCATCAGCGCATTCTCGGTCGCGCCGACCGACACCATCGGAAAGTCGATACGGCCGCCGCGCAGGCCGCCGCGCGGCGCCACCGCCTTCACATAGCCCGCCGCGAGCTCGATCTCGGCGCCGAGCGCCTGCAGCGCCGTCAGATGAAGGTCGATCGGCCGGTTGCCGATGGCGCAGCCGCCGGGCAGCGACACCGTCGCCTCGCCGGCGCGCGCGAGCAGCGGCCCGAGCACGAGGATCGAGGCGCGCATCTTGCGGACGATGTCATAGGGGGCAATTGTCGAGCTGATGTTGTTGGCCCGCGCGGTCATCACCCGCCCGAACTCGCCGCCGCGTGCGCCCTCGATCATCGTCGAGACGCCGTGGCCGTTGAGCAGGTGACCGAAGGTGTCGACGTCGGCGAGCCGCGGCAGGTTGCGCAAGGTCAGCGGCTCGTCGGTGAGCAACGCGCACGGCATCAGCGTGAGCACGGCGTTCTTGGCGCCCGAGATGTGAATGCTGCCGTGGAGCGGCCGCCCGCCGCGAATGACGATCTTGTCCATCGCCTGTGATTAGGGCGGCGCTACAGCCGCGGCAAGGTCACGCCCTGCTGGCCCATATATTTGCCCGCGCGGTCGGCATAGCTGACCTCGCAGGGCTCGTTGCCCTCGAGGAACAGGAACTGGCAGGCGCCTTCGTTGGCGTAGATTTTCGCGGGCAGCGGCGTGGTGTTCGAAAACTCCAGCGTGACATGGCCTTCCCACCCCGGCTCGAGCGGCGTCACGTTCACGATGATGCCGCAGCGCGCATAGGTCGACTTGCCGAGGCAGATGACCAGCACGTCGCGCGGCACGCGGAAATATTCGACCGTCCGCGCCAGCGCGAAGCTGTTGGGCGGGATGATGCAGACGTCGGTCTTGCGGTCGACGAAGCTCCGGGGCGAGAAATCCTTCGGGTCGACGATCTGCGAATCGACGTTGGTGAAGATCTTGAACTCGTCGGCGACGCGCGCGTCATAGCCATAGGACGACAGGCCGTAGGAGATGCAGCCGGCGCGGCGCTGGCCGTCCTCGAACGGCTCGATCATGCCGTCGGCGAGCGCGCGCTCGCGGATCCAGCGGTCGGACATGACGGCCACGAAAGTCTCCCTATCGGATGTGCAGGACGCAGATCAGCGTGAATAGCCGCCGCGCGGTATCGAAATCCACCTCGACCTTGGCGGCGAGCCGCTCCTGCAGCGTTTCGGCGGCTTCGTTGTGGATGCCGCGCCGCGCCATGTCGATCGTCTCGATCTGGCTCGGCGAGGCGTTGCGGATCGCCTTGTAATAGCTGTCGCAGATCGCGAAATAGTCGCGCACCACCCGCCGGAACGGCGACAGCGCCAGCACGAAAGTCTCGAGATTGCGGTCGTCCGCGGCGGCGATATCGATCGCCAGCCGGCCCTCCTCGACGCGCATCGCCAGTTTGTACGGGCCGGCATAGCCGTCTTCATAGGGGCCGACCGGCGCGAAATGATTGCCTTCGAGCAGGTCGAAGATCGCGACGCGCCGCTCCTGCTCGACGTCGGCGCTGCGCCAGATGATCGTCCGTTCGTCGAGCTTGACGTCGATGATGCGCGGATCGCTCATGGCGGCGTCGGGAAGCTGTTGACCAGCCGCCCCACCGCCGCGCGCACCGGCGCCAGCGCCTCGTCCTGCGTCTTGCCGAGCCGCACCACCACCAGCCGCTTCGACGGCACGATCACGACATATTGGCCGAGATGCCCGATCGCCGCATAGGCGTCGGCGGGCCCCATCGCGGGAAACAGCGCCGCGTCGCTGCCGCTTGGGCGTGGCCGATTGAGCCAGAAATGGCCGCCATAGCCGCCGTCGGTGGCGGCGGGCGTGCGCACGAAGCCGATCCAGCCGGTCGGCACCACCTGCCGGCCGTCGACGCGGCCGCCATCGAGATACATCTGCCCGAACCGCGCCCAGTCGCGCGCCGTCGCATGGCACAGCGAGCCGCCGAGCATCGTTCCCGCCGCGTCGAACTCGCAGACCAGGCTCGTCATCCCCGCGGGGCGGATCAGACGCCGTTGCATGTGGTCGCGCATCGCCGCACGGCGCGCCTGCGGCGTCTTCGCGGCGGGCGCGATCGTCCGCTGGACGATGTCGGCCAGGATGACGCTCGTCGCGGTCGAATATTCATAGTTGGCGCCCGGCGCCGCCTCGAGCGGCTGCGCGACCGACGCCGCCGCCGCGTCGGCGGCGCGGTCGGTGAACAGGATGCGCACCGTGTCGGCATCCTGCAGCCGCTCGCCGCCCTCGACATGCGCGAGCCCCGACGACATGTGCAGCAGCTGGCGCAGCGTGATCCGCGCACGCGGATCGCCGGCGGTGCGATGCCAGGCCGGCACCGGCGCCGGCGCGTCGAGCTGCAGCCTGCCGTCGGCGACCAGCTGGCCGACCAGCGTCGAAGTCAGCGACTTGGCCATCGACCAGGAGATGAAGCGGTTGCCGGCGCCATAGTCGGGGGCGTAGCGCTCGATGACGGGCACGCCGTCGCGCAGCACGATCAGCGCGCGCGTATCGGCGAGGTCGGCGCGCGTGAAGAAGGCATCGGCAGCCGCGCGCGCGCCGGGCGGTGCCGACGGCGCCGCCGCCGCCGCGCCCAGCAGCGCCGCGGCGACCGCCAAAATCATGCTTGCCCGAAGCCCCCTCATCGCGTCACCTCTAGCGCCATTGGGGCAGGTTAGGGAGGGGCCGCATGAAGGCAAGCCGTTGGGTGGCGATCGGCGCGCTCGCCGTGGCGGCCGGCGCGGCGATTCTGTTCGCGCTGCGCGCGAGCCCGATCGGCCAGCAGGCCGAGGTCGCCGTCGGCTATGGCGCGCGCACCGTTTGCGCCTGCCGCTACCTCGGGCGGCGCAGCCTCGACAGTTGCCGCACCGATTTCGAGCCGGGGATGGAGATGGTTCGGCTCAGCGAGGATCCGGCACGGAAGCGCATCACCGCGACCGTGCCGCTGATCGCGGCAAGGTCGGCCAGGTTCGAGACCGACTATGGCTGTACGCTCGAGGACGACTGAGCATCGTCCTCCCTCCAGAGAGCGCACGTCATCCTGACGCAAGTCAGGATGACGGCCTTCAAATGGCGCCTCAGATCAGCTTGATCTCGCGCAGCCGCTGCTGGAGGAATTCGTCTGCCGTGATCGGCTCGGGATAGCGGTCGGGCGCCTCCGCGCTCACGCAGCCCGGCAAGGTCTCGATGCGATATTCCGGCTCGAAATGCAGGAAGAACGGCGTCGAATAGCGCGCGAAGCCGCGCCGCTCGGGCGCCGGGTTGACGACGCGGTGCGAGGTCGACGGCAGCGCATGATTGGTCAGCCGTTGCAGCATGTCGCCGACGTTGACGACCAGCGCCCCTTGCGGCGGCGTGATCGGCAGCCATTGGCCATCGCGCGTCTTCACCTCGAGCCCCGCCTCCTCGGCGCCGAGCAGCAGCGTGATGACGTTGATGTCCTCATGCGCCCCTGCACGCACGCCCGGCGCATCGGCCGGCACCGGCGGATAATGCAGCAGCCGCAGCACCGAATTGCCGAGCCGCACCTTGTCGTCGAAGAACCGCGCGTCGAGCCCCAGGTAGCGCGCGATGGCGCGCAGCAGCGTCGCCCCCATCGCGTCGAGCCCGTCGTAGAGCGCCTGCACCTGCGGGCGGAAGCCCACGATCTCGGCGGGCCACAGATTGTCGGGCATGTAGCGGCGATAGGCATGGCCAGCGGGGAGCTCGCGGCCGACGTGCCAGAATTCCTTCAGATCGTGGACCGTGGCATCCTTGGCGGTCTCGACCCCGAACGGGGTATAGCCGCGCGCGCCGCCCGAGCCCGGCACATGATAGGCGCGCTTGACCGCCTCGGGGAGCGCGAAGAACGCCTTGGTGGCGTCGACCGCGCGATCGATCAGCGCCTGGTCGATGCCGTGGTCGGCGACGACGGCGAAGCCGGTGCGGCGGAACGAGTCGCCGAGCGCCTGCGCGAATCGGCCGGGGTCGCGCGCCGCGAGCGGCATCGGAACGGGCTGGATCGCGGCGCCTGAAGCACCCGGGGGAGCGGCATCGGCCATGACTGCTGCCTTGCTGGCGGAACGGGAGCGCCCCTTATCGCCTGCCGCGGCCGCGCGTCAAAGCGCTAGAGCATCCAGGACGGCGGCCAGTCCTTCACGGGGCGGCCGTAATAAACCTCGGCGCGCTGGCCTTCGAGGCGCCCGCCATGGATTCGGCGGGCGGTTCGGAAAAGGATTCGCTTGGCTGCAGGCGCCATGACTTGCCTCACTCAACGCAACATACCTGCGGCAACAATGCGCTGGGGGCGGAGCGGTTCCGACTCAGGTCGAGGGCGGCACCGACTCGGGGCCGCGGTCCTCGGTCCGCGCGTGCCGGCAGCTGGGGCAATGCGCTGCCGCGGCGCGATCGGCGCGCAGCCGGCAGTTGAGGCACCAATAGGCGCCGCAGCCGAGACAGTGCCGCCAGTTGCCGCCGGCGGCGTGGCAGGTCGGACAACTCGCCATCGCAGCCTCCCCCTCGCTCGGCCGTCCCGGTTCGCGCGCCGATGATGCGCCGCGTTCGGCGCCGAGTCGATAGCGGCGCGTTAACCGCGCCCGCTAACGCGGCGCTAACGCCGCCTCTGCTAGCCTCGCGCCATGTTCGTCACGTTGCTTGACCGCCTCATCGCGTCGCCCGACGTCACCGCCGACCGGCGGCGCGCCGAGCCGCGCGAGGCGGTGGCGGTCGCCGCCGAGCTCGAACTCGATGGCGTCCGGTACCCGATCGAGATCGGCAACCTGTCGGCGGGCGGCCTCATGGCGTCGGCCGATGTCGCACTCCGCGTCGCGACGCCGGTCACGGTGTGGATCGAGGGCCGGCGCTTCGCCGGCGAGATCCGCTGGCAGGGCGATCGGCGCTTCGGCATGCGATTCGACGAGCCTTTGCAACTCGATACGCCGATCATCGAGCGCTATCGCGCCGCCGGCGTCGAAGCGAACAAGGTAATGTCGCGCTGGATGGTATGATTTTCCTCGGCAGGCCAGTGCGGTGCAAACTCCCGTCGGATGCCGGTTGATGATTTCATGATATGCATTTGAACCATCGACAAATATGACAGATCGATTCGCCTTCATTACGATCATCTCGTTTGTTGCGCTTCGCAAACGACTTGCCGCTTACTTCGACATTGCGACAGCAAGCCGCCGCAAATCGCAATCCCATTAACCGCTTGTTAAGAAGCGCATTGCCGCGCATCCGGATTCACTATACTGCCGTAGCTGGGGGGTTGTTGGGCAGTTGGCGAACGGTGGGGATTTGGACCGCCGCTGCTCTCTCCGATCGTGAGCGTTCGCGGGCCGGCGGCTCGCGTCGTGGCGCGTGCGGAGCGAGCAAGGATGCCGCGTAGCCCGGTGTAACCTCCAGTGAAGCTGAGTGGCCCGGCGATATGAACGCATCTCATCCTAGCATCGTGAAGCTGACCGTCGAACCGCGCGTCGCGCGCCGGCGCCGCAACGCCTGGCTATCGGGCACCGCACTCGGGGCGGCGAGCCTCGTCGCGCTGGCGGGCGCACCGGCCGCGGCACAGCAGCTGCCGGGCGCCGTCGTTGCCAATTCCTCCGACATCAGTTTCGGCACGACGAACGGCACGACCCAGACGATCACCCAGACCAACCAGCGCAGCGTCATCGACTGGAGCGGCTTTTCCGTCGGCGCGGGCCAGACGCTCACTTTCGCCCAGCCGAATGAATCTGCGATCATCCTCAATCGCGTCACCGGCAGCACGCCGTCGGCGATCGACGGCAACATCGTCGCCAACGGGCAGGTGTGGCTGCTCAACCGAAACGGCGTCGCGATCGGCCCCAACGGCAGCATCAACGCGCGCGGCTTCCTCGCCACGACGCACACGATCGCCGAGCAGAACTTCCTCGCGGAGAATTTCAGCTTCAGCGATGATGCCGCGGTCGACCCCAGCGGTTACGGCTTCGCGGCGGTCATCAACGAGGGGATGATCAACGTAGGCAGTGGTTATGCGATTCTGGCCGGCCACGAAGTGCGCAATGGCGCCAACAATCAAATGGGCAACATCTTTGCGGACCTCGGATCGGTCGTACTCGCGGGCGTCCCCGTCTTCGCGCTGGCACTCGATGGCGACAAGCTGATCACTTTCGCTGTCGGCGGCGAGTACAACACGCGTTCCGAGGACGGGCAGTCGAACTTCGTGCCCCTCGTCAACAATGTCGGCAACCTGCAGGCGCGCGGCGGCCGCGTGCTGATGTCGGCGCGCGCGGCGTCGAACATCGTCGAGTCGGTCGTCAACATGGGCGGCAACATCAACGCCGTGACCGCGCGCGTCGTCGGCGGCGTGATCGACCTGAGCGCGAGCAGCGGCACCGACGTCGCGGGCGCCGTCACGATCGACGGTGGCGCCAACGGCATCGTACGCATCAACGGCACCCAGCAGGACCAGATCAACCAGGGAGCGCTGATCGGCGGCGTCATCAACGTCAACAGCAACATCAACGCCGCGCCGGGCAGCATCACCGTGCTCGGCGACGAGATCGTGATCGGCACCACGGCGCGCGCCAAGCTGCTCGCCAGCGCAACCGCCGGCGCGTTGTCGACGGGTGCGCTCGCCAATGGCGGCGTCATCAGCATCGGCAGGGGCCTCGCCGGCACCGACTATGCCGCCGCGCCGCTCGCCAACCGGATCGAGATCGGCAACGTCGAGGCCAGCAACTTCGACGCCACCAATCAGCCGATCGTCGAAATCCAGGCGCGCGCCTTCGGCGGCACGGGGCGGCAGGGCGGCCAGATATTCCTGACCACCGCCGGCGGACCGGTCGGCAGCGACCCGACGATCGAAACCTCGGGTTTCATCGACGTTCAGGCGAGCAGCAATTCGAGCAACATGGGCGGCGCCAGCGGCACCGGCGGCACCGTCGAGGTCGTCACCCCCTATTTCAAGCTCAACCCGAGCGGCACGATCGTCGCCAATTCGGTGACGCCCGCCGCCAACGGCGGCGGCGGCGGCACCGGCGGCAGCGTGCGCATCGCCGCCGAGCGCATCGAGACCGAAGGCGATCACACCTTCATTCCGAACGAGAATCCCGAACTGGTGGTCGACAAGCGCTACGACACGCGAATCTCGGCATCGGGCAACGTTCAGGGCGGCACCATCCTCCTCGGTGGCGGCCTCGCCGGCGCCCCGGCGGTCGGCAGCCAGCCGCTCGCCCGCGAGATCTGGATCGGCCACGACACCTCACTGCGCGCCTCGGCCGCCGACCTGTCGCCGGGAAGCACCGGCGGCACCATCGTCGTGCGCACGGTGGCGGCCGTGATGGAAGGCGACCAGGGCGCCACGCCGGGCATCTACATCGACGGCGGCATCTCGGCACGCGGCGGCAACGGCGGCCGGCTCGAAACCGTCGGCTATCGGCTGCAGGTGACCGGTGCGGCGAATGTCGAGGACATCGACAGCGTGCTGAGCGGCATCGATCTCGGCGGCTACGCGGCGGGCGGCGCCAACGGCAGCTGGGTCGGCGCCGGGCGCAACATGATCATCGGGGGAACGTCGACGCCGACCAGCCCGCTGTGGGCCGGCGGCGTGTCGTCCGATTTCTTCATCGACGGCCGCGTGCTGGCCGGGGCGCTCAACAGCAGCGTCGGCGGCGACAACGGCCCGCTCTATGGCGCCACCGACGTCGCCCTCCGCGAAGCGCTGAGCGGCGGCGGCAGCGTAGGCTTCGGCCTCACCGTGGCCGGCGAGATCGACACCGGCGGCTTCCGCGATTCGACGCTCGAGCTGGTCAGCGAAACCAAAGTCACCATCGCCGAGAGGATCACCACCGACGCCATGCTGCCGGGACGGCTGAACCTCGTCGTCAAGGCCGGCCATATGATCGACCTGCAGGCGGCGCCCGAAATGCCCTACCGGCTGACCACCAATGGCGGCGACCTCAGCCTGATCGTCGGCGGCGACCTCAACGGCAACACGCCCGGCGACTTCATCTACAACGCCTTCAGTATCGAGACGGACGGCGGCAATGTGCTCGTCGAAAGCGAATATGACGGCATTTCTCCCAACGCGATGGGGATGGAGAATGACGGCGAGATCTTCTCGGGCGGCGGGGCGATCAGCTTTGTCGGCGGCGACTATCACAACTTGACCAACAACGGCATCATCGACGCGAGTTTCGACAGCCTGGGCGGCAACATCGCCATCACGCTCGGTCTCGAGGGCAATCTGACGCTCCGCTCAGAAAGCCAGACGCGTACGCAGGGTCTCGGCACGATCAACCTGGCGATCGGCGACGGCGCCTACCTGCGCAACGAATATGGCACCGTGACGACCGAGGATGGCGCAATCGCTCTGTCGGTCGGCAGCGGCAATGCGCAGGCCAACATCTTTTCGGAAATCAGCAACCTCGGCACCTTCGAAACCGTCAGCGGCGCGATCCAGGTGTCGCTCGGCTTCGGCGCCTCGCTGAGCAGCGGCGGCGACGGCGGCGATTTCCACACGCTGGGGGGCGATTTCCGGATCGATGGCGGCCCCGGCGCCGACATCAATCTCACCGGCCTCAACGACATCGGTGGCAGCCTGCTCATCAACGCCGACCTGCAAAGCACGGTCACGATCGGCGGCAGCCTGACCACCAACGGCATCGCGATCAATGCGCTGGAAGGCGCGGTGATGCTCGAGGGGTTCATCGCCAGCGGCAGCGTGCAGACGGCGACCAACGGCGGGCTGACCGTCAACGTCGGCAACCACGGCCAGCTGCAGACCAGTGCACTGATCGACGCCTATTCCGGGGATGTCTCGCTGACCGGCGGCGACGGTGCCGTGCTCGACGTCGGCGGATCGATCTTCACCAACGGCGGCGCCTTCGTCGCCGCGGTCGGTAACGGCATCGACACCGGCGAAGGGTTCCTCGGCGGCGAGATGTACCTCGCCGGCGACATCGATACCGGCGGCGGCAACCTCGACATCATCGGCGGGAGCGGCACCACGCTCGAAGTCACCGGATTGTTGCGCACTCAGGGCGGCGCCTTCTCCGCCCTGCTCGGCGCTTCGAGTGGCATCACCGTCGGCGGCCCGCATCCGATGGGCGAGGGCTATGGCTACCTCGGCGGGATCGACCTGGCGTCCGGCGATGCGATCTTCGGCGCCACCTCGATCACGGTCGACGAAGGGGAGACCAGCTTCACCGTCGCCGGTGGCAACCTCAGCTTCGATGCCGACGACCTCGACCTGTTCGGCGCCGTGTTCGCGGAGGACTCGATCGCGGTGGCGCCGCGGACCGCTGGCCGGAACATTTTCCTCGGCGGGACCTCGCCGCGCGGCACCGGGCTCGCGCTCACGAGCTTCGAGCTCGAGAATATCTTCGCGCCGACGCGCGTCTTCGGCAGCGACAGGGCCGGGACGATCGACGTCGACGTCACCGAGACAGAGCAGAGCCTCTCGCTGTCGGAATGCGAAGGGCCCTGCCCGCCACCCGAGCCGACGCTGACGGTCTTCGAGTCGAGCGGGGTGGGCGGCAGCGTCATTCTCCGCGGCCAGGCCACCAGCGAGGCCAACGCGACCATCCGCGTCATCGCCGGCGATCGCATCACGCTCGCCAATGGTTTCGACTATCTCGTCGACGGGGCGCGCGCCGAACTGATCAGCAACGGCAGCTTCGTCAACGAAGCGGGCGCCAGCGCGCTGAGCACCGCCAACAATGGCCAGTGGCTGGTCTATTCGTCGGCGCCGGCGGCGAACAGCTTCGGCGGCCTGCTCAGCAACCAGAGCGCGATCTGGGGCCAGTCCTTCACCAGCCTCGCCGCCAGCGGCTTCGCGGCGCTGCCCGGCGGCGGTGCCAGCGGCAACCGCTACGCCTTCGGTCAGGCGCCGACGGCCACGCTCACCGCCACCGCCAAGAGCAAGACCTACGGCGACGCGATCAACCTCAATGCGCCGGCGCTCGGCAGCGACTATAGCGTCGGCGGCCTCGTCGACGCCGCCGCCTTCGGCAACGTGTTCACCCAGGATCAGCTGCTCGGCGCGCCGACGCTCGCTTCGGCCGGGTCGGGCGTCGCCGCCGATGCCGGCAGCTATGCGCTGACGCTCGGCCTCGGCAATCTTTCGGCGCCGACCGGCTATACGCTACAGCTCGTCGACAGCACGCTCACCGTCGCGCGACGGGTGATCGCCGCCAATTTCGCCGGACCGGTGACCAGGATCTACGACGGCAGCACCAACGCTGCGGTCGGCGGCGCCCTGGCGCTCACCGGACTGGTCAACGGCGACCAGCTCGCCGCCGTGGCCGCCAGCGCCAGCTACGACAGCAAGAACGTCGGACAGGGCAAGCTCGTCACCGCGACCGGCCTCACGCTGGCCGGCGCGAAAGCCGCCAACTACGAACTGTCGGCCGCCTCGCTGTCGGGCGCCGTCGGCACGATCACCGCGAAGGCGCTGCAGGTCGCGGTCAATGCCGACCATAAGGTCTACGACGGCACCACCGCCGCCACCGGCGGCGTCAGCCTCGCCGGCGTCGTCGCCGGCGACCAAGTCAGCACGCAGGGCGCGACGCTGAGCTTTGCCGACAAGAACGCCGGCCTCAACAAGACCGTCACCGCCAACGGCATCGCGCTCGGCGGCAGCGACGCCGGCAACTACATGCTGTCGGGCCCCGCGGTCGGCAGCGCCAGCATTTCGGCCCGCGCGATCAGCGGCACCGTCGTCGCGAGCGGCAAGGTCTACGACGGCACGACGGTCGCGCAGGGGCAGGTGGCGCTCGCCGGCACCATCGCCGGCGACCAGGTCGCCGCGAGCGGCGCGCTCGCCTTCGCCGACAAGAACGTCGGCATCGGCAAGGCGGTCACCGCCAGCGGCGTCGCGCTGACCGGCACCGACGCCGGCAACTATATGCTGGCGTCGACGAGCGCCGGCACCGCCGACATCGCGGCCCGGCAGATCAGCGGCACCGTCGTCGCGTCGAGCAAGGTCTATGACGGCACGGTGGCGGCGCAGGGACAGGTGACGCTCGCCGGCACCGTCGCCGGCGACAACGTCGCCGCGACCGGCGCGCTCGCCTTCGCCGACAAGAATGTCGGCATCGGCAAGGCGGTCACCGCCAGCGGCGTCGCGCTGACCGGCACCGACGCCGGCAACTATATGCTCGCCTCGACGGCGGCGGGCAGCGCCGACATCAGCGCCAGGGCGCTGCAGGCCAGCGTCGTCGCCGGCGACAAGGTCTATGACGGCAGCACCGCCGCGACGGGCACGCTTTCGCTCGCCGGAATCGTCGCAGGCGATTCGGTCGCCGCGTCCGGCACCAGCTTCACCTTCGCCGCGAAGGACGCGGGGACACGCGCCGTCACGGCCACCGGCACGGCGCTGACCGGCGCCGACGCGGGGAATTACTCGCTCGCCGTACCGGCCGCCGGCACCGCGACGATCATGCCGAGGGCGCTGACCGCGGCGCTTACCGGCAGCGTGCAGAAAATCTATGATGCGACCGTGACCGCCACGCTGGCGGGCGCCAACTACGCCATCGGCGGCTTCGTCGCCGGCGAAGGCGCGGCGCTCGGCGCCGGCACCGGCAGCTTCGCTTCGCCGGGCGTCGGCAGCGGGCTGACGGTCACTGCCGCGCTCGCCCCCGCCGCCTTCACCGCTAACGCCGGCACCAGCCTCGCCAATTATGTGCTGCCGGTCAGCGCGAGCGGCGCGATCGGGACGATCACCCCGGCGACGCTCACCTACACCGCCGACAGCGCGACGCGGGCGGTCGGCGAGGCCAACCCGGCATTCACCGGATCGGTGGCGGGCTTCGTCGCCGGCGAGACACAGGCCGGCGCCACGACCGGCACGCTCGCCTTCGACAGCCCGGCAACGGTCGCGAGCACGGCGGGCAGCTATGCGATCAACGGCGGCGGGCTCGCCGCTGCCAATTACGTCTTCGTGCAGGCCCCGGGCAATGCGACCGCGCTCACCGTCACGCCATCGACGCCGATCCCGCCGGCACAGCAGCAGCCGGTGCAGCAGGTGACGAACAGCGTCGTCCAGCAGGCCACCAGTTCGATCCGCACGACGCCGACGCCGACGCCGACCCCCACGCCCACGCCGACACCGACGGCGCCCCCCGCGGGCGCGCCGACGGGCGGTGGCGGGGGCGGCGGCGGCGGCTCGACCGGCGGACAGGCACCGCAGGGTGGCGGTTCGGGCGGCACTCCCACGCCGCCAGCGCCGCCGCCCCCGCCCCCGCCACCGCCACCGCCACCGCCGCCAGCGCCGCCGCCGGCCAGCCCGCCGTCGGCAACGGGTGGCAACAGCACGCCGCCGCCCCCACCGCCGCCGGGTCCGCCCGTCGAGGCCACGCCGCCGAGCCCGGTGGGCGATACGCCGCCGCCGACGCCGAGCGACGCCGCCGACCAGGGCGACCCCGTGCTCGCCGAGGCCGAGTCGGAGGAGCAGGAAGAGCCGACGCAGGAGAAGCGTCAGCTCGCCAACACCAGCGTCGTCGTGCCCGGCGTAAACGTCGAGCTGCCGACGCCGCCGCGCTCCACCGAGGTGCCCGGCGCCGATCAGGCCTTCTCGGGCAGCGGGAACCCGTCGCAATGGTAAGAGTCGCCGCTACCGCCCTGCTGTTCGCCGCGACGGTCGCCGCGAGCGCCGTGTCGGCGCAGGAAAGCCCGCTCGCGGCCAGCCTCGCCGATGAGACCTGCATCGCGCGCGATCGCGACGATGTCGCCGCCGTGTCGGGGCTTCCGATCGAGAAACGCATCGTCTGCAACGGCAAGGTCAGCGGCGCGATCGCCTATGCGAAGACCCCCGGCCTGCCCGCCGGCGACGCCCGCCAGGCGGCGCTGCTCGCGGCGCTCGACGCCAGCCGCCCGGGGCAGCTGGCGCGCGGCCGGCTCGACTGCAAGCCCGGGCTGGATCGGCGAGACGCTGGCGCTGCCGTGCCGCGCGCGCAGCGGCGGCTGGCCGACGCTGGTGCTGGCGCGCGAGGCCAATGGCGTGCTGACCGTCGCCGAAGGCGCCGCCTCGATGTTCCCCGTGCTCGCCACCGCGGTCGGCCAGCCGGTCGAAGGCTCGCGGCCGCAGCTCGTCGCGCAGCTGCAGGCGCTGTGGGGCGAGCCGGTGGTGCTGGCGAGCGCCGGCGACATCGACCAGCTGAAGTCGCTGCTGCGCGACGCCCGCGTCGCCAACGGCCAGGGAAAATATACCGCGTCCGAAAGCCTGTTCCGCCAGGCGCTCGACGTGCAGACGCGGCTGTTCAGCGAGAACGACGTCACCGCCGCCGAGATCATGATGGATCTGGCGCTCAACGTGTCGAACCAGGGCCGGGCCGACGAGGCGGCGGCGCTGTTCCGCCGCGCCGA
Source organism: Sphingomonadaceae bacterium (assembly GCA_030147805.1). Taxonomy (GTDB): domain Bacteria; phylum Pseudomonadota; class Alphaproteobacteria; order Sphingomonadales; family Sphingomonadaceae; genus Sphingoaurantiacus. The sequence goes on along the minus strand of JASBUR010000031.1, from coordinate 110,123 downwards.
GCCGATCATCCAGCGCTCGTCGAACCCCGCCGACCGCGCGCGCCTCGCCACCTACCTCGGCTACGAGGCCGCCAATCGCGGCGACTTCGCCGGCGCGCTGGCGCAGGCGCGTACCGCCGCCGAGATCTGGAGCGAGGTCGCCGGCGGCGGTGCCGGCGGCGCCGATGCGATCAACGCTTCGCCCGGCGGCCTGCGCACGATGGCGCGTGGCGAGATGGCGATGGCGCTCAACCTGCAGGCGCTGATGGCGCTGCGCCAGGACGATCCGGTCTCCGCCTATGCGGCGGCGAGCGAGGCGCTGCTGATCGTCAATTCGACCGAGGGGCTGCCGCGCTTCTGGCGCTCCGACATCCTGTCGACGCTCGGCCAGGTCAGCGTCGCGCAGGGGCGGCTGTCTGCCGCCGAAACCTACCTGCGCAACGCGCTCGCCGAACGCCACACCATCTCGGGCGAGGGCGCCGCAACGCTGCGCATGCGCGCCATCCTTGGCCGCGCCTACCAGAGCGAGGGCATGCACCGCTCGGCGATCATCGCGTTTCGCGACGTCATGCAGGCGGCCAAGGCGCTGCCGCGCGACTCGGTGGCGCTGACCACCGAGGACCTGCTGCCCTTCGCCGCCGCCGTCGTCGATTATGCCCGCACGCTCGACGATCCCAAGGAGCGGCAGGGTCTGTACGCCGAGGCGTTCGACGCCTTCCAGCTGATCCGTTCGCCGCTGGTCGACAAGACCATCGCGCAGGCGGCGGCGCGGCTGTCGGCGGCCAATCCCGAGATCGCGGCGCTGCTTCGCCAGATCCAGGACCAGGAGCGCGTCGCCGATTTCGCGCGCGTCAAGCTCGCACACGAGGGCTCATTGCCCGACGGCGAGCGCAGCGCCGAGGTCGAGGACGGCCTCAAGAACGATATCGCCGACGCCGACAAGAAGATCGGCGAGCTGCGCGCGACGCTGGTGGCGAGCTTCCCCGACTATGCGGCGATGGCCGAAGGCCGGCCGATGCAGCTCGACGAGCTGCGCAGCCGCATCGCCGAGCGCGAGGGCGTCGTCTCCTTCCTGATCGGCCGCAACGCGACCTTCGTCCAGCTGGTGCGCCGCGACGGCATCTTCATCGGCAAGGCGACGGGCGGCGAGGCCGAGCTTCGCGACGCGGTGACGGCGCTCCGGCGCTCGCTCGAAATCCAGGGCGGCTCGATCAACGAGTTCGACACGCGCCGCGCGCACCAGCTCTATCGCGACCTGTTCGCCGATCTCGAGCCGGAGCTGGCCAGCCTCGACCGGCTGAGCTTCGTGCCGACCGGCCCGCTCGCCAGCCTGCCGTTCGCGCTGCTCGTCACCAGCGCGCCGGCGAGCGACCGCTACGGCGATGCCGCCTGGCTGGCGAGGCGCGCGGCGATCGCGCATTCGCCGTCGCTGCAGGCCTTCCACACGCTGCGCACCACCCGCGCCGCCAAGACGCCTGACCGGCCGCTGCTCGCCTTCGGCAATCCGGTGCTGGCGACGCCGGTGCGGGCCGGCACCACCAGCGCCGCCACGAGCACCGCCTTCGCGCGCATTGCCGGCAATTGCCGCGTCGACGGCCCGATGCCGGCCGAGCTGCTCACCGCGCTGGCCTCGCTGCCCGACACCGCGTCGGAAGTCCGCAACGTCGCGCGCGTGCTGCGCGCCGACGATGCCAGCCTGTTCCTAGGCGACCGCGCCAATGAATCGAACCTGCGGGCGCAGGAACTGTCGCGCTACCGCGTGCTCTATCTGGCGACGCACGGCCTGCTGCCGGGCGAGCTGAAGTGCCAGGGCGAGCCTGGCCTCGTGCTGACCCCGCCCGCCGCCGCGCAGAGCCGCGCCGAGGACGGGCTGCTCGAGGCGAGCGAAGTCGCTGGCCTGTCGCTCAACGCCGATCTCGTCGTGCTCTCGGCCTGCAACACCGCCTCGGGCGGCTCGCGCTTCGGCGGCGAATCGCTGTCGGGCCTGTCGGAGGCCTTCTTCCACGCCGGCGCGCGCAACATGTTGATCAGCCATTGGCAGGTGCCCTCGGCGGCGACCGCCGAGCTGATGTCGAGCCTGTTCACCAGTCTCGGCCCCGAGATGGCGACGGGTTCGGCCGACGCGCTGCGCAGCGCGCAGCTGTCGATGATCGCCAAGCCGCAGACGGCACACCCGTTTTTCTGGGCGGCATTCGTGGTAATGGGTGACGGCGCGGCGACCGCCGCGCCGGCGGCGGCGGGGGCGGCGGAATGATCCGGCTGAACAACTGGCTGATGGCAGGTGCGCTGGCGCTGGCGCCGGCGACGGCGATGGCGGCGAAGATGATCGTCATCGACGCCCGCGCCGGATCGCTCAAGCCCGGCATGAGCGTCGAGAGCAGCGCCGCGCTGTCGCTGAAGGAAGGCGAGCGGCTCACGCTGATCGGCCCCGACGGCAAGACCGTGGCGCTGCGCGGGCCGTTCAGCGGCCCGCCGGCTTCGCGCGGCGCCGGCGGTGGCGCCGCCGACCCGCGGCAGGCGCTCGCGGCGCTGATCAGCACGCGCAACGCGCGCGCCAGCTCGATCGGGGCGGTGCGCGCCGGAGCGGGCGCCGTGAAGCTCGACGACCCGTGGCTGATCGACATCAGCCGACCCGGTCCGCGCTGCCTGCGCGAAGGAACCGCGCCGATCTGGTGGCGTCCCGACGGCGGCGCGGCGCAGGCGTTCACCGTCTACCCGATCGACCGCTCGTGGCGCGCCGACTTCACCTGGGCGCCGGGACAGACGCAGCTCAAGGCGCCGCCGCTGCAGAAATATGACGGCACGACGACCTTCATCGTGCGCAGCGACGGCCAGGAGATTGCGGTCGGCGTCAACGTCATCCCGCGCGATATCGGCGACGATCTCGTGCTCGCCTCGTGGATGCTCGAAAAGGGCTGCATCCCGCAGGCCGACGCGCTGCTCGGCCGCATGCAGACCGCGCAGAGCGCCGCGACCGCGAGCACCGCACAGTGAGGCTGCCGGGGGGCAAGCTGCTGTCGGGAACCGCCGGCAAGGTCGCGACCTATGTCGCGGTGGCGTTCGTCGCCGCCGCGCTCGCGGTGGCGGGGGTGCGCTATCTCAGCTTTCTCACCAGCCTCGACAATACCGCCAACGACCTGCGCGTCGCGATCCAGCCGGCGCAGCCCGCGTCGAAGGACATCGTCGTCGTCGCGCTCGACGAGGCGACGCTGGCGCAATTCCCCTACCGGTCGCCCGTCGACCGCGGCTTCCTCGCCGACCTGCTCGTCGCGCTGCAGAACAAGGGGGCGAAGGTCATCGGGCTCGACGTCATCCTCGACCAGCCGACCGAGGAGGCGAAGGATCTGAAACTCGCGCAGGTGATCCGCGACCTCGAGACGCCGCTCTTCGTCAGCTACACGCTCGAAGAGAATGTCGTGAACGAGGACCAGCTCGCCTACATGAACGCCTTCGTGCCGCCCGAGCGGCGCGCCGCGGCCAACCTGCTGACCGATCCGTTCGACGGCAGCGTGCGGCGCATCTATACCGGCGGACTCAAGAAGGACGAGCCGCTCGGCTTCGTCTACAAGGCGCTCGAGCTCGCCGGAAAGCCGGTGCGCACCAAGCAGGAGGTCGAGATCGCCTGGCGTGCGCGGCCCGATGCCGAATCGCCCGCCTTCCCGATCTACCCGGCGATGGGCGCCGCCTATCTTCCCGACGACTGGTTCCGCGACAAGATCGTGCTGGTCGGCGCGATCGTGTCGATGACCGACCGTCACCGCACCCCGCTCGCGGTCTATGCCGACGGCGACGACGCGATGATGCCGGGAATTCTCGTCCAGGCGCACGGCATCGCCCAGTATCTCGAGGGCCGTAAACCCGCCAAGCCGACGCTGGCCGAAATCATCGGCTTCAGCCTGCTGTTCGCGACGCTGGGCGTCGTCATCAGCCTGTTCAAGCGCGGCGTCGCCTTCAACATGGGGCTGGGCGCAGCGATCGTCGTCGCCTATTGGGTCGCCGCGATGTACGGCTATGCCGCCGGCGTCCTCCCGATGGTGCCGCTGCTCGCGCCGACGCTCGCGCTGGCGGTGTCGCTGTGGATGATGGACGCGCTGATCGGCAAGGCCGAGCGCAAGCAGCGCGAGTTCGTGCAGGGCGCCTTCTCGCGCTACGTCTCGCCCGCGGTCGTCAGCCAGCTCGTCAAGGACCCGAGCTCGGTCAGCATCTCGGGCACCCGCCGCGAGGCGACCTTCATCTTCACCGACATCGCCGGCTTCACGACGCTGTCGGAGATCCTCGGGTCGGAGCAATTGTCCGACGTGCTCAATGAATATCTCGACGGCGCCTGCGACATCATCCTGAAATATGAAGGCACGATCGACAAGTTCATCGGCGACGCGATCATGTCGATCTTCAACGCGCCGATCCCGCAGGAGGATCACGCCGAACGCGCCGTGAAGTGCGCGCTCGAGCTCGACGTCTATGCCGAGGCCTTCCGCAAGCGCCAGAACGAGGCGGGCGTGCCGATCGGCGTGACGCGCATCGGCGTGCATTGCGGCGTCGCCACCATCGGCAACTTCGGCTCGCATTCGCGGATGGACTTCACCGCGCTCGGCGACACCGTCAACACCGCGGCGCGCACCGAGGGCGTGAACAAATATTTCGGCACGCGCATCTGCTGCACCGACGAGGTGGTCAAGCGCTGCCCGAACCTGTTCTTCCGCCCGATCGGCGACATCGTGCTCAAGGGCAAGACCGAGCCGGTGACTCTCTATTGCCCGGTCAGCGAGGACGATGCCAAGTCCGACCTCGCCAAGGCCTATGCCGCCTCCTACGAGCTGCTGAAGCTCGGCACGCCCGACGCCGCCGCTGCGGTGCGCGCGCTCCACAAGCAATATCCCGACGATCCGATCACCGCCTTCCACCACGCCCGCGTGGAAAAGGGCACGGTCACCAATCTCGTCGTGATGGAAGACAAATAGCCCAGGTGCCCCGCTTGACCTCGACATCCTTCCCGGCGCGCCGCCCCGCGCGCCTGCTGACGCTGCTGCTGCTCGCCGGCGCCGCCGTTCCCGCGCTGGCGCAGGTTCCCTCGCAGATCCCGAGCACCGCGGACATTTCGCGGGCCCGCGTGCCCGACCCGCTGCCCGAGACGCCCGAATTCGACCTTCGCATCCAGTCGCCCGAGCGCGCCGCGACGCCGCGCGCCGTCGACGAGATCGAGTTCGAGATCCAGCGCATCGCCGTCGAGGGCGCGACGCGCTATCCCGAAGCCGAGGTGCGCGCCTTCTTCGCGCCGCTCGAAGGCCGCAAGATCGTGCTCGAGGACCTGCGCCGGGCCGCGACCGCGCTCGAGACCAAATACCGCGCCGACGGCCACTTCCTGACGCGCGTCTTCGTCCCGCCGCAGCAGGTCGAGGACGGCGTGCTGACGGTGCGCGTCGTCGAGGGCTATGTCAGCGCGGTGTTCGTCGACAGTCCCGACGCGGCGACGCGCGAGCGGCTGCAGAAGCTCATGCAGCCGATCGTCGGCGTGAAGCCGGTCGCGCTCGACGCGCTCGAGCGGCGGCTGCTCATCGTCAACGACCTGCCCGGCATCGCGGGCGCCGGCGTGCTGCGCCAGGGCGCCGAGCTCGGCCAGTCGGAACTGGCGCTGGCGGTGAGCGACCTGCCGTCGAGCTACAGCGTCAGCCTCAACAACACCGGCTCCGATTCGCTCGGCCCCTGGGCGGTCGGCGCCAACGCCACGCTGACGCGCCCGTTCGGCCGCGTCGGCGCGCTCGACGTCGGCCTGTCGGGCGCCGGCGACAATCTCGAGGAACTGCGCTCGCTCAGCCTGCGCTACGCCGAGCCGCTCGGTCACGCCGGCACCGTCGCCAGCCTCGGCGGGCTCGTCGCGCTCGCCAAGCCGGGCGGGCCGGTCGCCGCGCTCGACATCGAAAGCTTCGTTACCTCGCTGGCGGCGCGCGTGCGCCATCCGCTGATCCGCAGCCGCCCGACCTCGCTGTTCCTCGACGGGGGAATCTCGGCCAACCGGTCGCGCACCGAGGCGGCGAACGTCCGCATCATCCTCGACAAGACCGTCGTCGCCGAGCTCGGCCTCGTGTTCCAGCAGGCGGGCTGGCTCGGCGGCTCGACCAACGCCGCGGTCGCGATCTTCCGCGGCCTGCCGTGGCTCGGCTCGATGGAGTCGGACGCGGCGCTGCCGTCGGTCGGCGGCTTCGAGCCCGACTTCACCCGCGTCACCGTCAACGCGCAGCGCACGCAGCCGCTCGGCGGCCGCTTCAGCGCGCAGGTGGCAATGCAGGGCCAGTATACGCGCGACATCCTGCTGTCGGGCGAACAGATCTCGTTCGGCGGCGGCGCGATCGGCCGCGGCTACGATCCCTCGATCGTCGCCGGCGACCGCGGTCTCGGCGGCGTCGCCGAGATCCGCTACGACGCCAGGCTGCCGACGCAGCCAAGCGTCAACTCGCTCCAGCTCTACGGCTTCCTCGATCGCGCCCGCGTCCAGTCGCTCGCCAATGGCACGACGCCCAAGACCGGCACGACGGTTGCGTCCTGGGGCGCGGGCGCGCGGCTGGGGCTGTTCTCGAGCGCCTTTGTCGACCTGCGCTTCGCCGATTCGACGCGCACCGTCGCGGGCGCCTCGCCGCAGCGCGACCCCCGCGTCACGGTCACCGCGCTGGTCGGTTTCTAGGCCGGAACCTCACCCATACGATCAGCGTCATCTGCGCGAACGCGGGGACCGATCTCCCAGAGGCGCAGCGTACGGATTCCCGCCTTCGCGGGGATGACGATGTGAATCGGAAGCGCAGACAGCCAGCGCCCGCTATCAGCTTCCCGGCACGCCCAATGACTTCGCCGCGTCACGGAGCTTCTGCTGCTCGGCGGGCGAATCGCCGAACGCCGCGACGCCCTGCTTCAATGCCGCCGACGCTGCCGCGGGTTCGCCGAGCACCATGCGCGCGCGCATCAGGCGCACCCAGCCGTCCGCATCGCGCGGGCTCGCCTGCAGCCGCGCCGCAAGGCCGTCGACCATGCCGCGCACCATCGCCTGGCGGTCGCCCTCGGGCATCGCCATCGCCGCCTTGACGTCGTCGGGGGTCGGCCCCGGCGCGGCGCCGGCCGCGGGCGCCGGCATCGGCCCGGCGATCGGCGCGGCGGCGGCCGGCTTCAACCGGCCAGCCAGCTCGATGCCGTCCTCCTTGGCGATGCGCTCGACGAAGGCGCGCAGGTCGGGCGCCCAGGGTGCGTCGGCGGGCGCCTCGTTGAGCAGCCCGATCCAGTCGGCGAGCGCAGCGGCGCGGTCGCCCTTCTGGTCCTTGAGCACCGCGAGGAAATAGCGCGCGCGCGCATCGGCGGGGTCGAGCGCCTTCGCCGCTTCGAAGGCGGTGGCCGCTTCGGGGGTCACCGATCCCTGCGCCGCCTGCACCAGCGCCTCGCCGAACGCCGATTGGTAGCCGGGTCCGTTGGGGGCGATCGCCACGGCGCGGCGATAGGCGTTGGCCGATTCGGCGAAGCGTCCGGTCTGGAAGTAGGACCAGCCGAGCATGCGCCAGCCCTCGGGATCGTCGGGATTGGCCGCCATCTTCTGTTCGAGACCGCGAATCAGCCCGTCGATGTCCGAGGCGCCCTCGGCCGCGGCGCCGGCGCCCGCCGCAGCAGGGGTCGCCGTCGCGGTGAGGTCGGGCCGGCCCATCATTGCGTAGAGTCCGGTCGCGGCGAGCGCGACGACCGCCGCCATCGCGAAGGCGAAGCGCCCCAGGCTCTGCGCGCCATAGGGCCGCGCCACCTCGCCGCGCTCGCGCGCCTCGGCCAGCATGCGGCGACGCAGCTCGGTGCGCAGCGCCTCGGCCTCGGCCGGGCTGGCAATGCCGGCCTTTTCCTGGCCGTCGATCTCGCCGAGCTGGTCCTTGAGCACCGCCAGCGTCGCCGACCGCGCGTCGGCGGCGGCTTCGTAGCGGCGTACCAGCGGGATCGCCACGCCGACGACGGCAAGCGCGACCATGACGGTGAGGATGATCCACAGGGTCATTGGCAGCTAATCCTTATTGATCGCTATCGCGCAGCAGCGCATCGACGCGCGCCCGCTCGTCGGCGGTGAGATCGTCGCCGCCGGCCGCGGCGCGCTGCCGCCCGCCGAGATAGCGCGCGACGCCGATGCCGCCCGCCAGCAGCACGAACAGCGGCATCAGCCACAGCGCCCAGGTCGCCGGCTCGAACGGCGGCTTCAACAGCACGAAATGGCCATAGCGGTCGACGACGAAATCCATCGTCGCTTCGTCGCTCTTGCCCGCCGACAGCTGCTCGCGGACGATGACGCGCAGGTCGCGCGCCAGCGGCGCGTCCGAATCGTCGATCGACTGGTTCTGGCAGACGACACAGCGCAGCTGCTTGCTGATCGCGCGCGCCCGCGCCTCGAGCGCCGGGTCTGCGAGCTGCTCGTCGGGCAGCACCGCGCCCGCGGTGGCGGCGACGAACAGCGACGCCAGCATCAGGAGCCGCAGCCGCCTCATGCTTCGGCCCGCAGCTTGGCGAGCAGCGGCCCGATCTTCTCCTCATAGTCGGCGGGGCTGATCGGCCCGATATGCTTGTAGCGCACGCGCCCCTCGCGATCGACGACGAAGGTCTCGGGCACGCCGGTGACGCCGAGGTCGATGCCGGCGCGGCCCGACACGTCGCTGCCGATCGCCCGATAGGGATTGCCGAACTCGGCGATCCACGCGGCGCCGTCGGCGGCGTCCTTTTCCTTCCAGTTGAGCCCGTAGATCGGCACGCCCTTGGCGGCGAGGTCCATCAGCACCGGATGCTCGACGCGGCACGGCATGCACCAGGAGGCGAAGACGTTGAACATCGCCGGCTCGCGCGTGAACGCCGCGTTCTGCAGGCGCGGCGCGCCCTCGGTCAGTCCCGGCAGGTCGAGCGCCGGCAGCGGCCGGTCGATCAGCATCGACGGCAGTTTCGACGGGTCGCGCGTCAGCCCGTAGCCGAACGCCGCCACGACGCCGGCGAAGATGATCACCGGCAGCAGGAACAGCCAGCGGCTCATTCGGCGGGCGCCATCGCCGCGACGGGCGCCGCCGCCGCGCGGCGCTGCGGCACGCCGACGCGCAGACGCCGATCGCCGAGCGAGACCGCGCCGCCGAGCGACATCAGCAGCGCCCCCGCCCAGATCCAGCCGACGAGCGGATGATTGTAGACGCGCACCACGACGCCGTCGCCGCTCGGTTCGCCGATCGCCACATAGGTGTTGCCCAGCAGCTCGACATGGATGCCCGCCTCGGTGGTCTGCGAGCCGCTGACCGGATAGACGCGGCGCTCCGACGACAGCTCGAACAGATGCGAGCCGCGGCGGAACAGGAAGGTCGCCTGCTCGGCCTGATAGTTGGGGCCCTGCAGCAGGCGCATGCCGGTGAGCGTCACCTGCAGGTCGCCGAGCGTCTCGGTGGCGCCCGGCTGCATGGCCACGACCTTCGACGTCTCCCAGGCGCTCATCGCGCTGACGCCGGCGGTGGTGAAGCCGAGCCCGGCGTGCGCCAGCACCATGCCGTAGACGGCGAGCGGCGTGGTGCGCAGCAGCCGCCAGCTGATGTCGCCCGACGCCTGCCCGACGCGCGCCCGGCGCACCAGGATCGCCACCGCGCCGGCGACCAGCCACAGCCCGAGGCCGAGCCCGAAGGCGGCGAGCGTCGAGCCGATGCCCGCGATCGCCACGGTGGCCGCGAACAGCAGCAGCGAAGCGATCGCCGGCCATTTCAGCCGCTGCCACAGCGCCGGCAGCCGGTCGCTCTTCCACGTCAGCATCGGCCCGACACTGACCAGCAGCAGCAGCGGCAGCACGATCGGCACGAAGGTGACCGCATAGAAGGGAGGCCCGACCGAGATCTTGTCGCCGTTGAGCGCGTCGACGATCACCGGATAGAAGGTGCCGAGGAAGACGGTGGCGGTCGCGGCCATCAGGAACAGATTGTTGGCGGTGAGCCCCGCCTCGCGGCTGACCGGCGCGAACATCGCCCCCGACTTCATCGCCGGCGCGCGCCAGGCGAACAGCGCCAGCGCCGCGCCGGTGAAGCCGATGATCATCGCCAGGATGAACACGCCGCGTTCGGCGTCGACCGCAAAGGCATGGACGCTGGTCAGGATGCCCGAGCGGACGAGGAAGGTGCCGACGAGGCTGAGCGAGAAGGTCAGGATGCCGAGCAGGATCGTCCAGCTGATCAGCGCGCCGCGCCGCTCGAGGACGAGCGCCGAATGGAGAAGCGCGGTGCCGAGCAGCCACGGCATCAGCGAGGCGTTCTCGACCGGATCCCAGAACCACCAGCCGCCCCAGCCGAGCTCGTAATAGGCCCAGAAGCTGCCGAGCGCGATGCCGGCGGTGAGGCTGGTCCAGGCGGCGAGCACCCACGGCCGCACCCAGCGCGCCCAGGCGGCGTCGACGCGCCCCTCGATCAGCGCCGCGACCGCGAAGGCGAAGGCCACCGAGAAGCCGACGTAGCCGAAGTAGAGCAGCGGCGGGTGCAGCGCGAGGCCGGGGTCCTGCAGCAGCGGATTGAGTTCCTTGCCGTCGAGCGCGGCGGGCGACAGCCGCTCGAACGGGTTCGAGGTGAACAGCAGGAAGGCGAGGAACGCCGTGCCGATCAGCCCCTGCACCGCGAGCACGCGCGCCTGCAGCGTCTCGCGCAGATTGTCGCCGAACCAGGCGACTGCGCCGCCGAAAACGGCGAGGATGAGCACCCAGAGCAGCATCGAGCCCTCATGATTCCCCCAGGTCGCGGCGAATCGGTAGATGAGCGGCTGCGTCGAATGCGTGTGCTGCGCCACCACCGCGTAGGACAGGTCGAGCCCGACGAACATCGCGACGAGCGCCGCGAACGACGCCGTAACGAACAGCGCCTGCCACAGCGCCGCGGCGCGGCCGAACGCCATCCGCGCCGGATCGCCGCGCGCGGCGCCGATCAGCGGCACCGCCGATTGCGCGATCGCCAGCACGAAGGCCAGGATCAGCGCGAAATGTCCGACTTCCCCCCACATAGGCGTCCCCGATAGCCTTGATGCGGCTGGCAATCTAGCGGCGGCGCGTCGTGATCGTAAGCCTGTCTTAACGACGCAGCGGAAAGCGGCTCGCCAAGCCGTTTTCGCGGTGTATATTCCGGTCAGGGGGGACTACGGTCAGTGTCGGAACGTTATCGGATCGCCATCATCGGCTCCGGGCCGGCGGGTCTAAGCGCGGCGGCGCGCGCGGCGGCGCGCGGGCTGCCGCATGTGCTGCTCGAAAAGACCGACCATCTGTCGGACACCATCTACAAATATCAGCGCGGCAAGCACGTCATGGCGACGCCGAGCCAGCTCGTCCTGCGCAGCGACATGTCGTTCGACGCCGGCAAGCGCGAGGCGGTGCTCGGCACCTGGGACGAGCAGGCCAAGCCCGTCAACGTCAAGCTCAACGCCGAGGTCAAGGCGATCACCGGCGCCAAGGGCGATTTCGAGATCGTGCTGACCAGCGGCGAGAAGCTCGTCGCCGAGACGATCATCCTGGCGATCGGCACCCAGGGCAACCCGAACACGGTGCGCTGCGAGGGTGGCCACCTGCCGCACGTCCAGTACCAGCTCGACGATCCGGCCGAATATGTCGACGAGAATATCGTCGTCATCGGCGCCGGCGACGCGGGGATCGAGAATGCGCTCGGCCTCGCCGCCGACCCCGAGCAGCGCAACGTCGTCACGATCGTCAACCGTTCGGCGGATTTCGCGCGCGCCAAGGACGCCAACGTCAAGGCGCTGACGCAGGCGCGCGACCAGGGGCGGATCGTCATCCTCACCGAATCGTCGCCCTCGAAGATCGAGCCGGGCTGGATGACGCTCGACACCCGCGACGGCGAGGCGCGAATCGCCTGCGACCGGGTCATCGCGCGCATGGGATCGGCAGCGCCGCGCAAGTTCGTCGAAAGCTGCGGCATCGAATTCACCAGCGAGGACCGCGAGGCCTTCCCCAAGCTGTCGCCGACCTTCGAGACCACCAATCCCGGCATCTTCGTCATCGGCGCGCTGGCGGGCTATCCGCTGATCAAGCACTGCATGAACCAGGGCTATGACGTCGTCGAGTTCATCGCCGGCAACACCGCGCTGAAGCCCGCCGACGAGCCGATCCTCGAGAAGAAGCTCGAGGGCCTGCCGGGCCGCAAGTCGGTCAGCGAATGGCTCGAGTTCCTGCGCGCCAACGTCGAGATCCTGAACGAGCTGTCGCCGCTGCAGATGCGCGAGTTCCTGCTCGATTCGGAGGTGCGCTTCTACCGCAAGGACGACATCGTGTTCGAGCGCAGCGCGCCCGGATCGTCGCTGTTCGGCATCGCTTCGGGCGGCGTGCTCGTCCAGATCAGCCCGACCGATCCGTCGATCACCGTGCCGATCGGCGCCGGGTCGATCTTCGGCGAGGTCGGCCTGATTTCGGGCCGCCGCCGCGGCGCCACCATCCGCGCCGGCGCCGATTCGGTCCTCGTCGAGATCTCGCGCACCGCGGCATTGAAGCTGATGGCGACGGTGCCGAGCGCCAAGCGCACGATCAACCGCATCACCACCGAGCGCTTGCTGCTGCAGATGTTCGGCTCGGGGCTGACGCCTTCCGACATCGAGGACGTCGTCGCCACCGCCGAGGTCAAGACCATCAAGGCCGGCGAGCCGATCATCAAGGAAGGCGAGGATGGCTATGACATCTTCGTCATCCGCTCGGGCTCGATGGTCGTCCAGAAGGAGATCGGCGGCAAGCCGATCTTCCTGTCCTACGTGCCGGCGGGCACCTATGTCGGCGAGATGGCGTTGATCGACGGCGGCCGCCGCACCGCGACGGTCAAGGCGGCGGTGAAGTCCGACGTCATCAAGCTCGACGGCGACGCCTTCCGCGCGCTGCTGCAGCGCAAGCCCGCGCTGATGAAGAAGGCGCAGTCGGACATGGCGGCGCGCAAGGACCTCAACAATTATATCGAGGCCAAGAAGGACAGCTTCGGCGGCGTCGTCGACATGTACAGTTCGGTCGCCAGCTTCCTTGTCGAGAATGGCGTCGGCGAAGCCACCGACGTGCTGCTGATCGACGAGAAGCTCTGCGTCGGCTGCGACAATTGCGAAAAGGCGTGCGCCGACAGCCACGACGGCCTGTCGCGGCTCGACCGCGAGGCGGGGCGCACCTATGCGCATCTCCACGTGCCGACCTCGTGCCGGCATTGCGAGCATCCGCACTGCATGGCCGATTGCCCGCCCAACGCGATCCACCGCGGTCCCGACGGCGAGGTGTTCATCGACGATACCTGCATCGGCTGCGGCAATTGCGAGCGCAACTGCCCGTACGGGGTGATCCGTCTCGACAAGGTGCCGCCCAAGAAGCCCGGGCTGCTGTCGTGGCTGGCGTTCGGCGCCGGCCCCGGCCCCGGCGAACCGTCGAAAGCCTGGTCCTACGCCAAGGCCAAGAAGGCCGGCATCGAGGCGCCCAAGAAAGCGATCAAATGCGACATGTGCTCTGGCAAGGCCGGCGGGCCGGCCTGCGTTCGCGCCTGCCCGACCGGCGCCGCGATCCGAGTCTCGCCCGAGGAGTTCCTGTCGGTCGCTCTGCTCTCGCGCGGGGATAGCTGAGGCGATGGCGCGGGGGGCCCAGGTGGGACGACGGCAGCGCGGCGAGGCGCGGCACGAGGGTTTCCTCGACTATGCCGGCCGCCGCTATCTGAAATGGGCGAGCGCGGTCAGCCTCGTCGCGATCCTCATCTACCTGCTCGTCGACGTGTCGCCGCGCCACAATGGCGGCAGCTGGTACGGCTATCTGCTCGGCACCGTCGGCGCCGGTCTGATCGTCTGGCTGTCGCTGCTCGGCATCCGCAAGCGCGCGATGACGCCGGGGCGCTGGTCGCTGAAGGCCTGGACCTCGGCGCATGTCTATCTCGGGCTCGCGCTCATCGTCATCGGCACGCTGCATACCGGCTTCCAGCTCGGCTGGAACGTCCACACGCTCGCCTATGGGCTCATGATGCTCGTCATCGCCTCGGGCATCTTCGGCATCATCGCCTATGCGCGGTTGCCCGAGGCGATGAGCCTCAACCGCGCCGAGACGACGCAGGCGCAGATGCTCGACACGCTGCGCGCGCTCGACCGCCAGCTCCACGACACCGCGCAGCCGCTCGGGCCGGCGCACGCCGCGGTCGTGCGCCAGAGCCTCGAGAATTGCGACGTCGCCGGCAACCTCTATGCCCGGCTCACCGCGAAGCAGCCGCGCTGCGGCAACCGCGCCGCGCTCCTCGAGCTGCGCGAACTGGTGCGCCAGAGCCCGGCCGACAAGGAAACGCTCGGGCAGATCCTCTTCCTGCTCGAGCGCAAGGAAGCGACGCTGTCGCAGGCGCGCCGGCACATCCGCTACAAGACGCTGCTCGAAATCTGGCTTTACGTCCATGTCCCCGCCACCCTGGCGCTGATCGCCGCGCTCATCGCGCATATCGTCAGCGTGTTCTTCTACTGGTGAAGGAATGAGCTTCGTCGTCCGCGAAATCACGAGGCGCGCCGGCGGCGGCGAGATCGTGCGCCCGGTCAAACATGACGTGCCGCTGCTGACCGTCGGTCGCGCGGCCGACAATATCATCGCGCTCGCCGACCTCGCGGTGCTGCCGCATCATGCGACGATCACGATGCGCGAGGGGCAGGTGCATGTCGAGGCGCTCGGCGGCAGCCCGCTCGAGATCGACGGCAAATTCTTCAACCGCACCGACCTCGACGTGGCGCAGCCGACGCGGATCACCATCGGCAGCCACCGGCTGACGCTCGAGCGCGACGCGCCGGCCGGCGACGTCACCATCACCGTCGAGCGTGTCGCGGCGCTCTCCGAAGGCGCGCAGCCCGAGGACGAGGAGCGCATCTTCTCGCTGGCGGGCGCGCTGCCCGGCAAGCGCCGCCTCGCCTGGGGGCTGATCGGCGCGGTGCTGGCGCTGTTCCTGATCTGGCCGGTCGCCGCCTTCATCACGCATCATGAGCAGGTGACGCGGACGATCCGTGCCGACCAGCCGTGGACGAGCGGCCCGCTGTCGGCGGCGCACGCCAGCCTCAAGGAGGATTGCCAGGCCTGCCACGTCGAGGCCTTCGTCGCGGTGCGCGACGAGACCTGCACCGGCTGCCACGTCAAGCTCGAGGACCATGCCGATCCCAAGCGGCTGCTGGCGGCGCATCCCGACGTCGGGCTCGAGGCGAAGCTGCGTTCGACCGTCGGCGGCGCCTTCGGCCTGAAGGAATGGACCTGCACCGGCTGCCACAAGGAGCATGAGGGCGCGACGGCGATGCCGCTGACCGCCGAGAGCTTCTGCAGCGACTGCCACCGCCAGCTGTCGAAGGATCTGCCCGACACGAAGCTGCTCGATGCCAGCGACTTCAAGGACGACCATCCCGAATTCCGGCCCGAGATCGTGCTGGCGTCGACCTGGGATGGCGCGACGGTGCGCCGAATGTCGCTCGCCGGCACGCCGCGCGAAGGCTCCGGGCTCAAATTCCCGCACAGGCTGCACCTGTCGCCGACCGGCGGCGTCGCGCAGATGGCGCAGCGGCTCGGCACCGCCGAGGGCGGGCTCGACTGCGGCAACTGCCACACGCCCGACGCCACCGGCGTGCGCTTCCGCGACATCGAGATGGAGCGCGACTGCGGCGACTGCCACACGCTCGAGTTCGCGCGCAGCGGCGACACGGTGCGCACACTCCGCCACGGCGATACCAAGCAGGTGGTGGCCGAGCTGCGCGACTATTACCGCGGCGGCGGCGGCGGCTTCGCGGGATCGATGACCGACCGCCAGCGGCCCGGCGCGGGCGCGCAGCGCGCCGTCGCGCGCGGCGGCAGCAGCGTCGAAGGCCGGATCCGCGCGGTGTTCGAGGAAGGCGGCGCCTGCGGCGACTGCCATATCGTCAAGATGCCGCCGGCGGGGTCGCTCGACTTCGAGGTGTCGCCGGTGGTGCTCCAGGACCGCTACATGTCGCGCGCCTGGTTCGATCATCGCGATCACGACACCAAGGTGACCGACTGCGCCACCTGCCACAAGGCCGAGGCCTCCGACCGCGCGTCGGACCTGCTGCTGCCCGGAATCGCCGTCTGCCGCGACTGCCACGTCGGCGCGCACGCCGAGGACGGCAAGCTCGCCTCGCCCTGTTCGAGCTGCCACAGCTATCATGAGAGCCCCGGCGCGCCGCGGGTGCTCAAGCCGGTCGGCGCCGACCGGCCGTCGAAGACCAGCGTTATCGAGTGGAAACAGCGTACCGGCGTCAACGGCGAAGGGGCACGGCCCGCGCGTTAATCATCCGGGAAGCCCGTTCGTGCGTAACTGCCGCGGGATGCTATACCGGGATGACGACATGTGGGCCGATTCGCAATCTAGAGGGGGCGGCACCGGATCCATGGACCCGGACATCCAATCGAGCACGATCCGCCGCGACGGCGGCCGCACGGCGCCGTTGCTGATCGCGCAGATCACCGATCTTCATATCGGCTTCGACGCCGGCAACCCGCGCGAGATGAACCGGACACGGCTCGAGGCCGTGCTGCGCGAGGTCTGCGCCGCGCAGCCGTGCCCCGACATCATCGTCGCCAGCGGCGACCTGACCGAGAATGGCGTCGTCGAGGACTATCGGACGCTCAAACAGCTGTTCGACGCCTGCCCGGTGCCGGTGCTGCCGATGATGGGCAACCACGACCTGCGCGACACGTTTCTCGAGGTCTTCCCCGACACGCCGACGCACGACGGCTTCATCCAATATGCCGTCGACAAGGGGCCGCTGCGCCTCGTCCTGCTCGATACGCTCGAGATGGGCCGTCACGGCGGCGGCTTCTGCGACACGCGCGCCGCCTGGCTCGAGGCGCGGCTGGCGGAGAGCGACCGCCCCGTCGTCGTCTTCCTGCACCATCCGCCGATGCAGACCGGCATCGACTGGATGACGATCGCCGCCGACGAGCCCTGGGCGGCGAAGGTCGAGCAGGTGATCGCGCGCCACAGCAACGTCGTCGCGGTGCTCGCCGGCCATATCCACCGGCCGATCATCGCCGCCTGGGCGGGGACGCGAGTCTCGGTCTGCCCGTCGACCGCGCCGCAGGTGGCGCTCGACCTGCGCGAGATCGACCCCGCCGCGCCCGACGGCCGCCCGATGATCGTCGCCGAACCGCCGGGCTACGGTCTCCATCTGTGGAACGGCCAGACGCTGATCAGCCATTATGGCGTCGCCGACATCCATCCGGTGCTCGCCGCCTACACGCCGCAGCTCCAGCCGATGGTCCAGGACTTCCTCGAGGAACGCGACGGCCGGCCGACGGTGGCGGCGGAGTAGCGGCGGGCCCCGGCCCGCGCCCGTTCACGAACGTCAAGATTCATCGTCATCCCCGCGAAGGCGGGGAGCCCGTCCGACCAAGGACCCGGCGCGCTATCGCGCGCGCCATTTTCTGTGCTGGGTCTCCGCCTTCGCGGGGATGACGATGTTGGGAGACAGCCGTCGGGCTATTTCGACGCCGTCCTCGCCGGCACCCAGTCCTCCATGCGCGCCTGGTCGACCACCCGGTACGGCACCCCCTTCCGGTTGAGGAAGAAGCGCTCCATCTCGGGCCGGGTGAACGGCCGCGAGCCGAGGCGGCCGAACACCGCCATCTGGCCGCCGGTCTCGTCGACGCCGCGGTCGCGGTCGAGGCCCTTCGACAGCGCCAGCGCCGGTCCCTTGGTCTTTGCCCAGGCGATCAGCTCGGGGCGCGGCGCCGGCGAGAAGCCGTAGAAATTGGGCTGGCTGTCGGGGCTGGTGAGCTGCAGCACCTTCATGCCGTTGCGGCCGTCGGCGACATAGGCGAACAGCGAGGCGTTGGTCGAGCCGACGATGACGTCCTCGGCATCATTGAGCTGGCCGTCGAAGGTGACGCGCTGCGCGATCGCCGGCCGCTCGGGGTTCTTGACGTCGACGATGACCAGCCCCTCGCGCTTCGCCGCGACATAGGCATAGGTGCGCGCCACGTAGATCTTGCGCGCGTCGGCGAGCGGCACGACCACGCCCGCGACCAGCTTCGGCCGCTCGAGCTGCGTGACGTCGATCACCTTCAGCCCGGCGTCGTCGGTGACGAACAGGTAGCGGAACTGCAGCGCCGAGGCGCGCGCGCCCTGCAGCGGCACCGTCGCGACGTGGCGCGGCTTGAGCGGATCGTCGAGATCGACGACCACCAGCCCGGCGTCGGCGGCGATATAGGCGTAATGCCCGCCGAGCGTGATGTGGCGCGCGCCCCTGAGCACGCCGCCGTCGTTCCAGGTCGCGGCGCGCTTGAGGAAATTGTTGCGCGGCTCGCCGTCGGCGAAGGTGTCGACGTTGACGAGGATCAGCCCTTCCTCGGAGTCGGTGATCACCGCATAGCTGTAGATCGGGTGGAACGGCTGCTCCTGGTTGGCCTTGCGCAGCTCGGGCGTGTTGCGCGTCGGCGCGATCGACTGGTTGGTGGGGAGCGCCATGCAGGTGGCGTTCTTCGACCGGATGCGCGCGTTGTGGCCGAGCGGCGAGAAGGGCGCGGTGACGATCCGCTCCGAGGTGCTCTTGTTGCCGATGTTGGCGATGTCATAGACTTGGAAGCCGCCGCGGCCTTCGGCGGCGAACAGATATTCGCCGCGCATCTGCAGGCACTGCGTCGCGCCGCCGGTCTTCTGGTGGACGTTGACGAACTCCTCGACCGAATGCGTCTCACCCGACAGCTTCGCGTCGAACACCTTGCCGCGCCGCCAGTTCTTCAGCTCGCGCTTGTTGCCCTCGACATGCGCCTTGAAGAAGTCGGGATAGGCATATTTGTGCAGGTAGGAGCCGATCACCGCCTGCGGCTCGCTCCATTCGGTGACGCGCACCGACGTCAGCCCCTTGTCGAGGCCGACCCAGGCGTTCAGGCCGACGAAATTGATGTAGTTCGTCCCGTGCAGCAGCAGCTGCGCCATGATCGCATTGTTGTCGTTGGCCTCCGACAGGTGGCAGTCGCTGCAGGTCTTGGTCTCGGTCTTCCTGACCGTGTGCGGGAAGTGCGGCGCGAACGCCTGGCTCGAGAAGCCCGCCGCCGAGATCGGCGGCTGCTGCACGTAGATTCGCTCGCGGTTGATGTTGGTCGACGACAGGATCAGCGCCGAGGTCGAGCGCACCGGCGCGACGATGTTGCCCTTGGTGGTCTGATGGCGGCCGAGCTGGAACATCTCGTCGCGTGCCACCTGCGGATTGTAGGTGGCGTAGTTGCGCGTCGTGTCGCCGTCATATTTGTGGCCCGGCGTCTTCCAGTTCGCCTCGATCGGCAGGTGGCAGCCGCCGCACGAGGTCGTCCACGACAGATGGCAGGTGTAGCAGGCCATCTCGCTGTCCTTGTGCGCCCGGTCGGCGGCGGCGACGCCGGGGCCGAAGCCATATTTGCCGGTCTCGGCGCCGGTCTTCGACATCAGCTTCGATCGCGCCGCGGTGGCGTTGAAGTCGGGATGGCTCCGGTCGACCGAATTCTTGACCAGCGACACTTCCCATTCGACCGTGGGATCCATGATCGAGCGCTGGATCAGCGCGCGCCGGCCCGCCTTGTCGACCCATTCGAAGCGGCGGCGCCCGTCGGGGTTGCGGATCACCGACAGGTCGGCGCCCTGCGGCCGCGCCGCCGGCCCCGAGGTCTTGAGGTTGGGATAGGCGTCGGCGGTGCCGTGACAGTCCTTGCAGCCGATCTCGACCGCGTTGGCGACCTCGCCGTAGATATAGCCGTTGCCGTGGCTGTCCTGCGCGAAATGGCAGTCGGCGCACTGCATGCCCTTTTCGGCATGGATGTCCATCAGGTGGACGGTCTTGCCGGGGTTGATGCCGGCGGGCACGAACTTGGGCTCGTCGCCCTTGCGCCATTTCTCGGGATCGTCGTTGGCGACGATCTTGCCCTCGGCGTCGAGCAGATTGCCTTCGCGGTCGCGCTTCAGGATGGCGCGGAAGTTCCAGCCATGGCCGTGATAGTCGGCGAACTGCGTGTCCTTCAATTTGGGATTGAGGTCGTAGACGTTGCGCAGGAAGTCGATGTCGCTCCACTTGCCGAGCGGCGCGGCGCCTTCGGGGTTGCGGTCGTTGACCTTCCGGACTTCCTCGGCGGTCGGATATTTCTGCTTCTCGGGCCACATGTGCGGCGCGTCGGATTCATAGTCCCACATCGTGTAGCCGAGGTAGGTGTTCATGAACATGTTCGGCTGGTGCATGTGGCAATTCATGCACTGCGCGGTCGGAATCGCGCGCGTGAACATATGCTTGATCGGGTGGCCTTTTTCGTCCTTCGGGATCGTCGGATCGGCGGTCGCGGTCTTGCCGTCGCGGCCATATTTCGCCCAGGTCATGCTGTGGCGCGGCTCGCGGTCGTTGGCATAGACGACATGGCAGGCGCCGCAGCCCGAGGTGCGATAGTCGCCCGGCTGGTCGTTGGTGCCCATGAACCAGGTGAAGGGGTCGTTGAGCCGCGTCTTGTGGATGTTGATCACCGGCACCGCGATGCGCAGGCCGGTGCCGGGGCCGCGGTTCGACTGGCGGATGTCGGGGCGGCCGGGTTCCTCGATGCGCTGGATGGCGCCGACGGCGTTGGGCAGGCCGATCTCGGGGAACTGCGTGTTGATGTTGCGGCCGCCGCGCTCGAACACCCGGAAGATGTCGCCCGGCGGGATCGTGTGCCAGCGCGGGATCGGGTAGAGCTCGGGCAGCGCGCCGCGCGCCTTGGCTTCGTCGCTCAGCTGGCCTGGCTTCATCCCCGGCGATCCCGGCGAGGTCAGCTTGGCCGGCTCGCCGTTCGAGGTATAGGCCTCGCCGAGGATGTAGTTCTTAAAGGGCAGGATGCCGTTGTTGTACGAGGCGCCGCCCAGCAGCATCGCGCCGGTGGCCATCAGCGAGCGCTCGGCCGCCTCGATGACCTCCATGTGGCAGGCGCCGCACGCCTGGCGCGCGACGCGATAGTCCGACGGATTGACGAAGCGGACGAACTCGGGCGATTCCTTGTTGAGCAGCGTGTAGCTGACCTTGGGGTTGGCGGTGCTCGGATAGTGCCAGCTCTCGGGATAGCGCGGCAGCACGTGCGCCGCCTCGCGCAGCTTCACATATTCGGCGCTCTTGGGGTCGAGCCCGGCGGGCGCGCGCACCTTGGTCTCGCCGCCGTGGCAGTCGGTGCAGCCGAGCACCACCGCGGGCGACAGGTGCATCGTATAGGCGTCCGATTCGGTGTGGCAGGTCAGGCAGCCGGCGCTCTTGGCGTCGGCCTGCGCCCGCGTCTGCGTCATCGGCGCGGGCGGGGTGAACGCATATTTGATGTCGCGCGGCTTCTCGCCCTCGGCGGCGATCAGCTGCGCCGAGCCGAACGCCACCGCCGCCAGCAGCAGCAGCCACAGCCCGGTCGCCCAGCGTTTCGCCAATCCCCCCATCGCCCCCACTCTAGAAGGTCAGCGTCGCGTTGAGGAGGACCGAATAATAGCGGTCGTCGCCCGTCGCGTTGCTGAAGAGGTTGGAGAAGCCCTTGCCCGGGTCGAGCATCGCCGCCGAGGCGCGGATGACGACGTTCTGCGAGAAATAGGGCCGCCAGATCGTCGAGATCGACGCGTCCCAGCCGATCTCCTTGGGAATCGAGCCCTCCTGGCGCAGCGCCTTCAGCACCGCGGTGTTTTCGAACCACAGATGGTTGAGGTTGCCGGTGACGCGCAGCTCGGGGGTGACGTCGAGGTCGGCGCCGATACCGGCGAGCACGGTGCCGGGGTTGGCGAAATTCGACTGGCCCTGCTCCTTCGACGACCGCAGCGAATTGAGGATGCCGTTGCGGCCCTGCACCGAGATGGCGCGGCCGCCGCCGGCGAACGGGATGGTCTGGCGGATCCAGTAGCTGGTGTCGGCGCCGGCGAACTGCGGATTCTCGAAGATCGCGTCGAAGCCGCCCTGCTTGTCGTCATAGGGATCGCCGTCGCCCGAGGCGTAGAGACCCGACAGCCGCACCCGGACCCAGTTGAAGTCGTAGGACGGTTCGACCGCAGCGAAGAAGGCGCGAATGTCGGCGGGCCGGCCGGTGAAGATATTGTCGCGATCCTCGCCGATCGCCGCATAAGCCGACGCCGTCAGGTTGATGCGCCCGAGCCGCCCGTCGGCATTGTAGCCGAGGTAGGTCACGTCATAGTCGCGGGCGCGCAGATTGCCGAGCAGCGCCGGGCGCACCGGGAAGCCGTTGGTGTCGACCTCGAGGCTGTTGCCCTCGCGGTTGCGGTTGTAGGCGACGATCGCCTGGCTGGTGATGCCGACGACGGGCAGGTCCTGGCGATAGAGGCTGCCCAGGAAGATCAGGTCGTCGCGCGGCGTCCGCGTGACGGCATTGAGGCCCGAATTGGTGTCCTTTTCGAGCCGCCCGAACACCGCGAGATTGAACTGGAAGCGGTTGTTGTCGCGATTGCCGAACAGCCGGATGCCCGGCTGGCTGTCCTGGAACAGGAAGCCGCGGAAATCGCTCGAGAAGGGCTGAATGCCGGCGCGCACCGACACGAAGTCGTAGCGCGACGTGTCGAACTTGCCGAAGTGATAGTCGAGGAACAGCTCCTGGACGCCGAGGAAGACGTCGGAGCGGTGCGTGCCCTTCGACGGCTCGACGAACAGCACGCGCTTCTCGGGCACGTCGACGTGATTGTAGTTGGCGGCGAGCGTCAGCCGCAGCTCGACCGATGGCGGCTGGAAGGCGGTCGATCCCTTGATGAAGGCGATGCTGGCGATATTGGTCTGCGACAGCACCAGGCTCGAGGTGCGGCCGAAGACATCGAGGCTGCCCGGGCGATCGGTGGTCTGCACGCCGACCGGGATCGGGAAGGAGCGCGGCTCGACGACGGTGTCGGAGATGCCGGTCAGCACCAGGAAGCAATGGTCGGTGCCCTTGATCGGCCGGTCGCCCTTCAGCGTATTCTGGTTATAGGGGTCCCACCAGCGGTCCTTGACGCCGATCGCGTCGACGATGCGCCAGCGGTCGGGCACCGGCAGATGGTCGCCCGGGAACGCCTCGGGCGGCGGCGGCCGCACCGCGCCCTCGTTGGTCTGCGTCGCCGCCTCGGGCAGCGCCGCGCGGGGCCCGGGGCGGCGCCGGTCGATAGTGTCCACCTCGACCGGCGCGCCGATCATCTCGCCGACCATCGCCTGGCCGGCCATCGCCTCGGCAGGCGCCTCCGCATGCTCCGCATGCTCGGGCGCATGGCCTTCGACCTGCGGATCATGCGCCGGCGCGTGGCCGCCATGTCCCGCGGCGCCGATCAGCGCGCACATCGTGCCGAGGAAGCCGCCGCCGCTCATTTGCCGTTGCACGCATTCTGGTCGGTGGTGTCGAGGAACGGCGCGAACGGGCAGCCGACGTAGCGCAGCCGCGCGGCGCCCGGATTGACGTCGATGACGATCTGGTCCGACCGGATCGCCGGGTCGGCGTTGCGGAGCGCCGAGCCCGCCGCGCCGGCATTGTGCGTGCCGAGGAAGCCGACCATGTCGTCCTGGTCGATGCCGTCGCCCGACACGCCGATCGCGCCGACCAGCGTCGTGCCGCGATAGACCGGGACCGCGCCGGGGAAGATCTGGATGCCGTTGCGCAAGCGAGGGCCGCTGGCGGTCGGCGACGGCAGGAAGGTGCAGCGCGCCGGCGTGTCGGGCGAGGCGCCGCCGCTGACCACATGGCCGACATGCTGCGCCAGATTGTCGAAGATCAGCGCCGACTGCAGCCCGGTCGACAGCGGGCTCCAGCTGGCGATCGGCCGCGACAGCGGGCCGTTGGGGCGGCCGATCTCGCCGTCGGGGAAATAGGGCCGCGCCAGGTTTCCGATGGCACGCGCGGTGATCGCGTTGCGCCCGGTGAGCGCCTGCGGGTCGTTGAGGAAGGCGCGGACGCGCGCGACGAAGGCGCTGACGTTGGGGTCGGCGGTACCCGCGGCGGCGAGCGCCGGGCTGCGTTGCGCAGCGAGCAGGTCGGGCGCCGCGAAGGCGCTCGAGAAGAACATCGCGGTGCGCGCCTTCTGCAGCGCGACGTCGATGCCGAAGATCGGCGCGTCGGGGGCGCGCACCAGCCCCAGCACCTCGCCGTTGGTGTCGACCATGGTGATCGACACCTGCGCGCGGCTGTCGAGCGGGCGGCGGATCTGGCCGCGCGCCCGGCTCATCACCTGGAACGCCTGTTCGAGCACGGCGCGAACCTCGGCCGCGGTCGCCGCGCTGGCGCCGTCGGTGCCGGCGCGGATCGGATAGCGGTTGGCGCCGGCGCCGTCGCTCAGCACGAAGGCGTCGCGGTTCGAAAACTCCGCCGGCGTCGACGGCCGGACGCCGCTCCCTTCGCTGCCATAGGCCTGGCCGGCGATGATCGCGCCGGCGCTGTAGCCGGTGATCGGCACGACGGCGCCCGGCAGCGCCGCCAGCGCGCGGGCGTTCGCCGGCGTCGATCGCAACGACGCGGCGGTCGCGTCGGCATAGCGCAAGGTCGTGCCATCGACGGTGACCCGGTCGGCGCGGATCTCAGTCGGCGCCTCGAACCCGGCGGTGCCGGCGAGCGCGATGATCTCCTCGGCATCGTCGTCGACGTCGAGGACCTCGGCATCGAAGCCATAGTCGCCGTCGGCCATCACGCCGATGCCGCCGACCACGACGCCGTTCTTGTAGAGCGGAAAGCCGCCGGCATCGGCGGCGAGGCCGAGCGGCGAGCGCTTGGGGCCGATGAACGCGCCCGGGCCGCCGGCGGCGGCGAAGCGCGACGCCAGATCCGAACAGGGAAGCTGGCTGAACTGCACGCCGAACAGCGGCCCGCTCTCCAGCCCGACCGTCCCGCGGCTCGGCGGAAAATGTTCCTGGACGATCATGCTGGCGGTGCGCGTCGAAAAGGCGTTGCCGGCCGACGACAGATAGGCGCCGGTGATCGCCTTGGCGATCGCGGCGGCCGCCGCGGGGACGTCGACTCCCTCGAGGTCGGTGTTGGTGCCGCTGCGGCTGGCGCGCAGCCGCGCCTGCGCGCGGGCGCCGGTCATGTTGTAGACCGCGAGCACGTTGCCGACGCGATCGGTGACGGCGATCGTCGCCGGCAGCGACCGCGCCGCCGCCTCCTCGGCTGCCTGCGCGAGGATGCGGCCGACATCGGCGGTGGTCAGCGCCTCGGCCGCCGGCACCGCGAAAACGGTGCCCGGCGTCGGCGTCGGGCTTGGCGACGGGGCCGGCGTCGCGGTGCCGCCGCCGCCGCCGCTGCCGCCCCCGCAGGACGCGAGCACCAGCGCGGCGCCCGCCAGCCACGCCACCGACCGCTTCATCAGCGCAGTCCCCGGACGCCCGCCGCCAGCCGCGCCGTCGACTGCCGGAACTCGGCGGGCCGGAAGCCTTCCGGGGTGCGCACCGCGGCATAGGCGCGGTCGAGGTCGCCGCGCAGCGCGCGTGCGCTGGCGGTGCCGATCGTGCCCGACGCCTGCAGGTCGCTGATCAGCGTGTCGGCGGCCATCACCGCCTGCTGCGCGCCCTGATAGTCGGTGTAGAGCTGCCCCTGCGCGAGCACCGCCTCGAGGATGGCGATCGTCTGGCCGCGCGAGAAGCTGGCATTTTCGAACGCCGCGGCGAGCGCGCGCGCCGTGCTGCCGAGCTGCCCCGCCGCGCGCACCGCGCCGGCGCGGTCGCCGGCGAACGAGGCGTGGAAGGCGCGCGACTGCGCGGTGAGCTGCGCGCCGAGCTGCGGCGCCGCGATGCGTGCCGCCGCGGCGAGCATGATGATGTTCTCGTCGTTGAAGGTCGGGAATCCCGACAGCGCCGGCCGGCCCGGGTTGGCGACGTCGGCGGGCCGGAAGTCCGGATCGTCGGAGAAGGTGCGGTGGCAGGTGCGGCAGTCGAAGAAATAGAATTCGGGGAAGGCGCCGTCCTGGCCGCGCGGCGACGCATAGAGCGCAGCGGCGCGGTCGAGCGCCATCGCCTGGCCGATCGCCCAGGTCTTGACGCCGCGCGACACCTGCTTGCGCTTCCGGTAGTCGGCATCCTCGTCATGGTGGCGCTGCAGCGCGGTGAACAGGTCGAGTTCGAACGACACGCGCGGGTGGCCGGCGGCCATGATGCGGTGCGTGACGAACTGGCCGGCGCCGGCGCTGCCGAAGTGGCAGTCGAGGCAGCGCGCCGCGCGCGTCCGCGGATCGTCGAGCGCGACCAGCCCCATCGCGACGTTCGATTCGTGCGTCGCGCCGACGGCATAATGGCTCGACAGCCAGACCTGCGATCCGCCGTGGCATGATTCGCAGCCGACGCCGTCGCCGATGTCGAAGCGCGCGCCGCGCAGCTTGGCGGGCACCGGATCGGCATGGCAGCCAAGGCACATCGGCGCCTGGGTCGCCGGCCCGATGCCGAGCTTGGCGGCGATCGCCTGCGAGCGCGGCTCGGCGAGCAATGCGTAGGCGCGCGAATGCGCCCCCGCCGGGCTCGACGGGTCCTGCCAGGTCAGCAGCTCGTTCTGGCGGACGACGCTTCCCGTCGCTTCCTGCCGGCCGTGGCAGGTCGAGCCGCCGCACGAGGCGACGCCTTCATGGCGATAGCTCGTCTGCGTCGACTGCGTCGGCGCGCCGCCGGCCGGCCCGACGGCACCGAACACCGCCAGCGCGAGCCCCGCGCCGACGATGGACAACATCGTCCAGATCCTACCCCCCGCCATCGTCGCCCCTCGCGAAGATGCACCGGCCGCCAGCCGCGACCGATCCCCGCCTATGCTTCTACCACCCTCGCGATTCGCGTAAAGCTCACTCGTTACGCCGCCGGATCACCAAATTGCGGATTTCGGTCATGTCTTCCATCGCGAAGCGGATGCCTTCGCGTCCCAGGCCCGAATCCTTGACCCCGCCATAGGGCATGTTGTCGACGCGGTAGCTCGGCACGTCGCCGATGACGACGCCGCCGACGTCGAGCCGGTCCCAGGCGCGCAGCATCTTGTAGAGGTCGCGCGTGAACACTCCGGCCTGGAGGCCGAACTTCGAATCGTTGACCTCGTCGAGCGCCGCGTCGAAATCGCTGAAGCGCGACAGGATCGCCACCGGTCCGAACGCCTCCTCGCGGTAGAGCTTGGTGTCGCGCGGCACGCCCTCGAGCAGCGTCGCCTCGAGCATCGCGCCGTCGCGCGCGCCGCCGCACAGCAGCGTGCCGCCCTTGGCCTGCGCCTCCTCGATCCAGCCGTCGAGTCGCGTCGCCTCCTTCACGTCGATCATCGGCCCGACGAAGGTCGCCTCGTCGTGCGGGTTCCCGGCGATCAGCGTCTTCGTCTTCGCCACCAGCCGGTCGCGGAAATCGTCGTAGATGTCGGCGTGGACGATGATGCGCTGGACGCCGATGCACGACTGGCCCGACTGGTAGAAGGCGCCGAACACCACGCGCTCGATCGCATCGTCGAGGTCGGCGTCGGCATCGACGATCACCGCGGCGTTGCCGCCGAGTTCGAGCACGACCTTCTTCTTGCCGGCCTGCGACTTGAGCTTCCAGCCGACGTCGGGCGAGCCGGTGAACGACAGCAGCTTCAATCGCTCGTCGGTGGTGAACAGGTCGGCGCCGTCGCGCGACGCCGGCAGGATCGAGAAGGCGCCCTTGGGCAGGTCGGTCTCGGCGAGAATCTCGCCCATGATCAGCGCGCCCAGCGGGGTGCGCGACGCCGGCTTCATCACGAACGGGCAGCCGACCGCGATCGCCGGCGCGATCTTGTGCGCGGCGAGGTTCAACGGGAAGTTGAACGGCGAGATGAAGCTGCACGCGCCGATCGGCACGCGCTTCCACATCCCCTGGTAGCCGCGCGCCCGCGGGCTGATGTCGAGCGGCTGCACCTCGCCGGTCATCCGGACCGATTCCTCGGCGGCGATGCGGAAGGTGTCGATCAGGCGCGTGACCTCGCCGCGCGCGTCGCGGATCGGCTTTCCCGCCTCGATGCACAGCGCATAGGCGAGCTCGTCGAAGCGCTCCTTGAAGCGCGCGACGCAGTGCGCGAGCACGTCCTGGCGCTCATAGGCGGCGAGCCGCGCCATCGGCTCGACCGCGGCGTCGGCGGCGGCGATGCCGGCGTCGATGGTCTTGGCGTCAGCGAGCGCGACGCGCGTCGCCACCTTGCCGGTATATTTATCGGTGACCTCGAGGTCGGTGTTCGAAAACACCGCCTCGTTGGCCAGGTAGAGCGGATAGGTGTCGCGCAGGCTCGGCGTGGCCATGGCCTACTCCGCCGGCTCGGCGACGCGCGCCGACAGGTCGACCGCGGCGCTCAGCTCCTTGATCTCCTTGTTGAGGATGCGGTCGTTCTCCGAATAGTCGACCGGGCAGTCGATCAGGTGAACGCCCTTGGCGTCGAGGCAGGCCTTGATCAGCTCGGGCAGCGCCGCGGCGCTGGTGACGCGGTGGCCGTTGGCGCCATAGGCCTCGGCATATTTGACGAAGTCGGGGTTGCCGTAGGTCAGTCCCCAGTCCTCGAAGCCCATGTTGGCCTGCTTCCAGCGGATCATGCCGTAGCTGCCGTCGTTGAGGATCAGCACGACGAGGTCGAGCTTCAACCGCACCGCGGTCTCCATCTCCTGGCTGTTCATCATGAAGCCGCCGTCGCCGCAGATCGCCATCACCTTGCGATCGGGATAGACCATCTTCGACATCATCGCCGACGGCAGGCCGGCGCCCATCGTCGCCAGCGCATTGTCGAGCAGCACGGTGTTGGGCTGGTGCGCCTCGTAGTTGCGCGCGAACCAGATCTTGTAGACGCCGTTGTCGAGGCAGATGATGCCGTCCGACGGCATCGCGGCGCGGATCGTCTCGACGAGCGTCTGCGGATAGATCGGGAAGCGCTGGTCCTTGCCGCTGTCGCCGCGGTGCGCGATCTCGGCGGCGCGCGCCGCGAGCATGCGGTCGAACTGCCAGTGGCCCTGCCTGAGGATGTCCTCCTTCATCTGCCAGATCGCGTTGCCGACGTCGCCGATCACCTCGATCTGCGGGAAATAGACCGGGTCGACCTCGGCCGAGCGGAAGTTGACGTGGATCACTTCGGTGCCGCCGGGCTTCATGAAGAAGGGCGGCTTCTCGATGACGTCGTGGCCGACGTTGATGATGCAGTCCGATTCGGCGAGCGCGCGGTGGACGAAGTCGCCCGCCGACAGTGCGGCGCAGCCGAGGAAGCGCGGATGCCGCTCGTCGACGACGCCCTTGCCGAGCTGCGTGGTGATGAACGGAATGCCGGTCTTCTCGATGAACTGCGCGAGCATGCGCCCGGTCAGCCGGCGGTTGGCGCCGGCGCCGATCACCAGCACCGGCGACTTCGCCTTCTCGATGCGCTTGACCGCGGCGCGCACCGCCTTCTCCTCGGGCACCGGCCGGCGCGAATGGCTCGCCTTCAGCGGCTGCGAATCGGTGTGTTCGTCGGCGATGTCCTCGGGAAACTCGATATGCACCGCACCGGGCTTTTCCTCCTCGGCGAGCCGGAATGCCTCGCGGACGCGCGACGGGATGTTGTCCGACGAGGCGAGCTGGTGCGCATATTTGGTGATCGGCCCCATCATCGCCACGACGTCGAGGATCTGGAAGCGGCCCTGCTTCGACTTCTTGATCGGCTTCTGGCCGGTGATCATCATCATCGGCATGCCGCCCAGCTGCGCATAGGCGGCGGCGGTGACGAAGTTGGTGGCGCCCGGCCCGAGCGTCGCGAGGCAGACGCCCGCCTTGCCGGTGTGGCGGCCGTAGGTCGCCGCCATGAAGCCGGCGCCCTGCTCGTGGCGCGTCAGCACCAGCTTGATCTTCGTCGACCGCGACAGCGAATCGAGGAAGTCGAGATTCTCCTCGCCCGGCACGCCGAAGATATATTCGACGCCCTCTTCCTCGAGGCACTGGATGAACAGGTCGGATGCCTTGGTATTCGTCATGCTGGTCTCCCCGCTCGCCCCGCGCGAGCCTGTGATCTCACTTCAGCCGCCCCGTGACAGCCGCGACTCGATCTTCGCGCGGCTCGCGGCGAGCACCTGGCTCGGCGAGCGACCGACGGCTTCGCACAGCGCCGCCCAATAATAAGCGACGTCGCCGAGCTCGTCGGCGAACGCCGCGGCATCGACCGCACCGTCGCGGATCAGGCATTTGATCTGGTCGGCAATCTCGCCCGACTCGCTGGCGAGGCCAAGCCCGAGATAGGCAAGCCGTTCGCGGTCGCCGCCGCCGACGTGGCCGGCCACGCTGGCGGCCCAGCGCGCATAGCTGTCGAGCGGCGAATCCGCCGCGGCCGCTCCTCCTGCTGCCGGCTCGATCATCCGCCCCCCTCGGCGATTGTTCGGCGAGTGTAACAGCTTCGAGGAGCAGGGAAAGGGCGGTCAGAGCTGCAAGTCGGCAAGCAGCGCCGCCGCGAGCTGCGCGGCGGCGGCCTCGGGGCGGTAGGCAAGGTAGCGCGTCCGCGCCGCGGCGAGCGCGGCGGCGACGCCGGGGTCGGCCACCAGCGCCTCGAGCGCGGCGCGCAGGGTCGCTGCGTCGGCGCCCGCGATGGTCGCCGCGCCGAAGCGGCCGAGGTTGATCCGGCGCGCGACCAGGATGGTGTCGAGCGAATCGGGCAGGACGAAGTTGGGACGCCCGGCCATCAGCGCCTCGCAACTGCTGGCATGGCCGCCACGTCCGATCAGCAGCTCGGCGTCGGCGAGCGCTTCGACGAGGTCGACGGGCTCGGGCGTGTGGACGATCGTCGGCGACAGCGCGAACGGCGCGGCGCGCGGCGCATGCCAGACGGTGGCCCAGCCGAGCGCGCCGAGGGCGGCGGCGAGCGCCGACGCCAGCGCATGCTCGAACGGCAGATAGACGAAGACGCGCCGGCCGCCGCTCGCCGGCCACGGCGCCGGCCGCGACGGACGGAAGCCGTTCATCACGCCATAATAGGTGGCGCCGCGCCGCGGGCCGTAGGGATCGAGCTCGGGAAGCGTGGTCAGATAGGCCGGCACCGGCGCGATCAGCGCCGCGAGGCCGTCGAGCAGCGGCGCGCCGAACGCCCGGCACACGGCGCGCACCACCGCGTCGGCGGCGGCATCGGCGGCGGCGCGCTCGCGCTCGCCGACCTCGCGCCACGGCATCAGCGACGGCAGCGGCCGCTCGCGCGGCGGCACCGCCCAACCGGCGCCGATCATCGCCGCGGGCAGCCCCGCGACATGCGCCGCGAGCAACGAGGCGGGCGCATGTTCGGCGACGACGGCATCGGGCGCGGTTTGCTCGAACAGCGCCAGCCAGCGCCGCACCAGTCCGGTCGCCGCCGCCGGATCGGCAAAGCCGCCGTCGGCGATCACCTGCGCATAGGTCAGCGTCGGCGCCGGCGGCGCGACGATCGGATGAACCGGCGCCGCCAGCACCTCGGCGAACGGCGCGCCCGGCGCGGCCCGCGCCGTCGCGGGGTGGCGCACCGCCACCTTCATCGCGTGACCGCGCGCGGCCAGCGCCGCGGCGAGCGGCGCCAGATGCGCGATATGGCCATAGCCCCTGCCGAGCTCCCAGGTGCCGAGCAACGTCGCCATCGCGGCACCTGGGGCGGAATCAGCCGGTCAGACGACGCCGTAGGCGAGCATCGCGTCGGCGACCTTCTTGAAGCCGGCGATGTTGGCGCCGCGCACATAGTCGATGTGCGTGGTGCCCGCCTTGCCGCCATATTCGGCGCAACGGTCGTGGATGCCGAGCATGATGTCCTTGAGCAGCTTCTGGAGGTCTTCCTCCTTCCACGAGATGCGCGCCGAATTCTGGCTCATCTCGAGGCCCGACACCGCGACGCCGCCGGCGTTCGCTGCCTTGCCCGGCGCGTAGAGGATGCCCGCCTTCTTGAAGACGTGCACGCCGTCGAGGTCGGTCGGCATGTTGGCGCCCTCGGACACCGCAATGCAGCCGTTCTTGATCAGCGTCGCCGCCTCGGCGCCGTTGAGCTCGTTCTGCGTCGCGCAGGGCAGCGCGATGTCGCATTCGACGCCCCACGGGCGCGCGCCGCCGCCGTGGAAGGTGGCCTTGGTGAACTCCTTCACATAGTCCGAGATGCGGCCGCGGCGCTTGGTCTTGTGCGCCTTCACCCAGTCGATCTTCTCCTGGGTGATGCCGTCGGGATCGTGGATGAAGCCTTCCGAATCGGAGAGCGTCAGCACCGTGCCGCCGAGCTGGACGACCTTTTCCGCGGCGTGCGTCGCGACGTTGCCCGACCCCGAGATGACCGCGCGCTTGCCCTCGACCGAATTGCCGAGCCGCGTCAGCATGTTCTGCAGGAAATAGACCGCGCCATAGCCCGTCGCCTCGGTGCGGATCAGCGAGCCGCCATATTCGAGGCCCTTGCCGGTCAGCACGCCGGTGAACTCGTTGGTGATGCGCTTGTACTGGCCGAACATGTAGCCGATCTCGCGGCCGCCGACGCCGATGTCGCCCGCCGGCACGTCGGTGTCGGCGCCGATGTGGCGGTAGAGCTCGGTCATGAAGCTCTGGCAGAAGCGCATCACCTCGGAGTCGCTCTTGCCCTTGGGGTTGAAGTTGGCGCCGCCCTTGCCGCCGCCCATCGGCAGGCCGGTCAGCGCGTTCTTGAAGGTCTGCTCGAAGGCGAGGAACTTGAGCGTGCCCTCGGTCACCGACGGGTGGAAGCGGATGCCGCCCTTGTACGGGCCGATCGCGTTGTTGTTCTGGACGCGCCAGCCGCGCTGCACGCGGATGTCGCCCTTGTCGTCCTGCCAGCAGACGCGGAACGACACGACCCGGTCGGGCTCGGCGATGCGGCGCAGGATCTGCCAGCGGTGATATTGTTCCTTGTCGGCGATGAAGTCGAAAATGTCCTCGGCGACCTCCTGGACCGCCTGCACGAACTCGGGCTGCCCCGGGTTGCGCGTCTTCACGCCCGCGATGAATCGCTCGAGATCGACATGCTCGGATAATGCCATTTTACAGTCCCCTCCCTGTCGCCCCGAAAGACGTCGCCCCCGGAGTCGCGGGGGCGAGCATAACGTAAATTCATTTCGGGCCAGCGGCGTTTTTGCGGGGGCGCAACAAAAGTCGGCGGCGGCGGCGCGGGCGATTCTTGACGCCTCCCCCGTGTTGCGGGCTAATGCGTGCAGATGGGGGAAGGACAGGCCGTGACCGAGGTCGCGCCGACGCTCGAACAGCAACTGGATTCGGAGAATCGTCAGCTCAAGGCGACGATCAACGCGCTGCGCCTCCGCCTCGAAGACATGCAGGCGCAGGAAGGTGCCAAGATCCAGGCGGCGCTCGCCGCCAGCCAGGCCGAGATCGTCCAGCTGAAGGCGACGATCAACGCGATCCGGACCGAGATGGAGCGGCTGCAGGGCCAGACCGAGAAGCGCCTCGAGGATGCCGCCGCCGCGGCGCGCGACGAGAACCGCCACCTGCGCGACATGATCGTCGCGCTGCGCGCCCAGCTCGAGCAGCAGGCCGCCGCCTGATGGATGCCGTCACCCCCGCCGCCGCGCGCCGCCGCGCGCGCAAGGAGATCGGCGACAGCGACGCCAAGCTGCGCGAGCGGCTGCGCCGCGTCGAACTGCTGCTCGACCTGACGCGCAAGGCCGCCTCGATCGAGTCGCTCGACCCGCTGCTCGAGATGATCGTCAACACCGCGTCGGAGGAGATCGGCGCCGACCGCGGCACGCTGTTCCTCAACGACCCGTCGACCGGCGAACTCTACTCGCGCGTGGCGCAGGGCAACGTCAACCGCGAGATCCGGCTGCTCAACGACCGCGGCGTCGCCGGCTACGTCTTCCAGCACGGCGAGGGGCTCATCATCCGCGACGCCTATGCCGACAAGCGCTTCGACCGCAGCATCGACGAGCAGACCGGCTACCGCACCAAGAACATCCTCTGCGTGCCGATCCGCACGATGAAGGGCGACCTCATCGGCGTCGCGCAGGTGCTCAACAAGCTGCCGCGCGGCTTCACCAAGGGCGATCAGGAGCTCCTGGAGGCGATGACGACGCAGGCGGCGCTCGTCCTCCAGCACGCGATGTTCATCGAATCGGTGCAGAAGGCGCGCGAGCAGGAGATGGCGTTCCTCGACATGGTCGCCGACGTCACGTCGGAGATCGACCTGCCGATGCTCTTGAAGCGCATCATGGGCGAGGCGACGCGGATGCTCTCGGCCGACCGCTCGACGCTGTTCCTCATCGACGAAAAGACCGACGAGCTGTTCTCGATCGTCGGCGAGGGCGTCGGCGCCTTCCAGATCCGCCTGCCCAAGACCGCGGGAATCGCCGGCGCGGTCTATACCTCGGGCCAGTCGGTCAACATTCCCTATGCCTATGCCGACCTGCGCTTCAATCCGAGCTTCGACCGGCAGACCGGCTTCTTCACGCGCTCGATCCTCTGCGTTCCCGTCGCCAACAAGCAGGGCAAGATCATCGGCGTCACCCAGTGTCTCAACCGCCGCGGCGGCCCCTTCACCGCCGAGGACGAGCAGCGGCTGAAGGCGTTCACCGCGCAGGTCGCGGTCGCGCTCGAGAACGCCAAGCTGTTCAACGACGTCCAGAACATGAAGAACTACAACGAGGGCGTGCTGCAGAGCATGACCAACGGCGTGGTGACGCTCGACGAGGACGGCAAGATCACCACCTGCAACGCGCAGGGGCTGAAGATCTTCGAGGTCGAGGCGGGCTCCGTCGTCGGCCAGGCCGCGAACGACTTCTTCGCGCCCAACCCGTGGATCATCGAGAAGATCGACCGCGTGAAGGAAAGCGGCGCGTCCGAGGTGACGATGGACGCCGATCTCGAGACCGCCGGCGCCAAGCGTTCGGTCAACGCCACCGTCGTGCCGCTGATCTCGACCGAGGCGAAGAGTCTGGGCACCATGGTGATGCTCGAGGACATCTCGTCCGAGAAGCGCATGAAGTCGACGATGTCGCGCTACATGGACCCCGGCATCGCCGACCAGCTCTTGGCCGGCGGCGACGGCGGCGACCTCATGGGCGGCAAGAGCGTCGAGGCGACCGTCCTGTTCACCGACATCCGCGGCTTCACGACGATCTCCGAAGAGCTCGGGCCGCAGGCCACCGTCGGCATGCTCAACGAATATTTCGAGATCATGGTCGACTGCATCCTGCGCGAAGGCGGCATGCTCGATAAGTTCATTGGCGACGCGATCATGGCGGCGTTCGGCATCCCGGTCGCGCATTCGGACAACGAGGACCGCGCGGTGCGCGCCGCGATCGGCATGATCAGCGACCTGCGCGCCTGGAACAAGATCCGCACCGCCGAAGGCAAGCGCCCGATCGACATGGGCATCGGGCTCAACACCGACATGGTGGTGTCGGGCAACATCGGCTCGGCCAAGCGCATGGACTTCACGATCATCGGCGACGGCGTCAACCTCGCCGCGCGGCTCGAGAGCGCCTGCAAGGCCTATCACGCGCGGATCCTCATCTCCGAGAACACGGTGAAGAAGCTGCGCGGCACCTACCGGCTGCGCCCCGTCGACCTGCTGGTCGTCAAGGGCAAGACGCAGCCCGTCGAGGTCCACGAGGTGCTCGACTATCATACCGACGAGAGCTTCCCCAACGCGCGCGAGGTGCTCGACGCCTTCAAGTTCGGCATCGAGGCCTATCGCGGCGCCAAATGGGACGACGCCGTCGCCTCCTTCACCCGCGCGCTGTCGCTCAACCCCGACGACGGGCTGTCGCAGATGTATATCGACCGCTGCACCAAGCTGCGCGCCGACCCGCCCGCCGACTGGGACGGCGTCTGGGTGGCGAAGGAGAAATAGGCGAGCACGAATCCTCCCCGGAGCGGGGAGGGGGACCCTGCGCAGCAGGGTGGAGGGGTGCCAGCGCCGGTTACCCCTCCACCGCCTCCGGCGGTCCCCCTCCCCTTGCAGGGGAGGATTTTCAGTTTTTCGACATCTCCAGAACCGTGGCCCATTCGTCGTCGGTCATCGGCGCCACCGACAGCCGAAACTGCCGGAACATCGCCATGCCGGCGAGCTTCGGCTCGGCCTTCAGCCGCGCAAGGCTGACGGGATGTGCGAGCTTCTTTTTCGGTTTCACCGACACCGCCACGAACCGCCCCTTGGGGTCGCTGGCGTCGGGATAGGCGGTCTTCGACACCGTCGCGATGCCGACGATCTCGAGGCCTTCGTTCGAATGGTAGAAGAACAGCTCGTCGCCGACCTTCATCGCCTTCAGGTAGAGCGCCGCCTGGTTGTTGCGCACCCCGTCCCAGGCGGTCTCGCCGTCGCGCACGAGGTCGTCCCAGCTGTATTTGACCGGTTCCGACTTCACCAGCCACTTGCCCGACGTCCCGCTCATGCCCGCTCCAATGGTTGCTGATGCGCCCGAAGCTATAGCCGCGCCCCGCGCCGATGACACCCCGGTCAGGCGTCGGGGCGCGGACTCGCCGGCGCCGCCGACGCCGCACGGCGCAGCCGGCGCTCGCGGTGGACGATGTAGAGCCCGCTGGCGACGATGATCGCCGCGCCCGCCCAGGTCGCCGCGGTCGGCCGCGTCTGCCAGATCAGCCAGCCGAGCAAGGTCGCCCACAGCAGCTGCGTATAGTCGAAGGGCGCGAGCACCGGGATCGGCGCCAGCCGCAGCGAGGCGGTGTTGCACAGTTGCGCGATGCCGCCGGTGATGCCGACGCACAGCAGCAGCCACCAGCCCGTCGCATCATGCGCCTGCCCGACCCACGGCATGGCGAGCCCGGTGACGATCGTGCTGGCGATCGCGAACCAGAACACCGTGGCGGTCGCGGTCTCGGTGCTGCCCAGCTGGCGCAGCGTCACGGTGACGCTCGCGACGCCGAGCGCCGCGACGATGCCGACCGCGGCGCCGAGCGGCGCGATATGCGCGCTGCCCGGCTGGACGACGACGACGACGCCGACCAGCCCGACGGCGATCGCCGACCAGCGGTGCCGGCCGACCTGCTCGCGCAGGAAGAAGGCGGCGAGCGCGGTCGCGAAGAACGGCACCGAGAAGCTGATCACCGTCGCCTCGGCGAGCGGCAGCATGCTGATCGCCTGGAAGTTGAACAGCATCGCGGTGAGGCCGATCGCCGCCCGGCTGACGTGCGCGCGCGGCCGGACGACGCGGATGCCGGCGCGGCCGGGGCCGACGACGAGCCAGGCGGCGATGAGCGGCAGCGAAAACAGGCTGCGGTAGAACAGGATCTCGAGGACGTACGCGCCATGGTCGCTCGCCAGCTTCACGCTCGCCATCATCAGCGCGAAGGTGAAGCCCGCGAGCAGCCGCAGCACGACACCGCGGCCGGGCCGGTCCGTGGCGGGGGGCGGCGTCGGCATGCCGAAGCGACTAGAGCCCGCGCGGCCGCGCCGCAACCTCCCCGCCATCGGCGCGGCGCCGACCGCGGTCGCGCGCCGCTCGGCCCGCGTCTTGACCGCGGCGGGAAAGCTGCGAGGCTTCCGCCCGACCCTGGACGCGCGAGCATCGGCATGGACATCGGATATTCGGCTTCGGCGCGGCGGCTCGGCCTCGTTTCGGCGGTCGCGGTGGCGCTGCTGGGCCTGGTCTATCTCGCGCTGCTCGGCGCCGGCTTCGCCTCGCTCGCGGCCGCCGACCAGCCGATCGGCGACCCCTGGTTCTCGCGGCTCGAGCTGGCGATCGTCGTCATGATGCCGCCGCTGGTGACGCTGATGGTCGCGGTGCACGCCTGGACCGCGCCGGAGGCACGGGCGCTCAGCCTGGCGGCGCTGGTGTTCATGAGCCTGGTCGCGCTGCTCACCACCGCCGTCCACTTCCCGATCCTGGTGCTGAGCCGCGATCCCGCGCTCGCCGCGCAGCCCTGGACGCCGCTGCTGCTGTCGTTCCGCTGGCCGTCGCTGCCCTATGCGATCGACATCCTGGCGTGGGACCTGTTCTTCGCGCTGTCGATGCTGTTTGCCGCGCCGGTCTTTGCCGGCCGCGGGCTGGAGGCGGCGATTCGCCGCCTGATGGTGGTCAGCGGGCTGCTCGCGCTGGCGGGACTGGCCGGTGCGGCCAGCGGCGACATGCGGCTGCGCAACATCGGCATCGTCGGCTACGCCGTCGTCTTCCCGGCCGCCGCGGCGCTGCTCGCGCTGCTGTTCCACCGCAAACGCCCGTCGGCATGACGCCGCGACCCGGCGCAAGGCAGGTGGCGACGGCGACCGGCAGGAGAAAAATGGCGCGCCCGGAACGATTCGAACGTCCGACCCTCAGATTCGTAGTCTGATGCTCTATCCAGCTGAGCTACGGGCGCGTGGGAGCCGTCACATAGTGGCAGTCGGCGAAGGACGCAAGCCCGCAACGCTTGCCGCCCGACCGGGGCGCGACTAGGTTCGCGCGCCATGATGCGCCTCATCCCCCTGCTGCCGCTGATCCTCGCCGGATGTGCCGCCACCGCCGACGGCGAATGGCCGAGCCTGGCGCGCCGCCCGGGCGAGATCGAGACCGGCGGGCGCGCCGAGCCCGTCGCCGAGGCGGCGCCCGCCGCTGCCCCGGCGCCGGCGGCCGACGACGCCACGGTCGTCACCGCCGCGGCGCGGATTGCCGACATCGCGCGCGAATTGGCCGAGGTCGAGGGGCGGTGGGCGCGCCAGCGCGGCGCGACCGACACGGCGCTCGCCGCAGCGCGCGGCGCGGCGCCGAGCACGGCGGCCTGGTCGAAGGCGCAGCTCGAGCTGTCGCGGCTCGAGCGGCTCGGTGCGACGATGGGCGAACTCGGCGAGCGCACCAACGCCATCGCCGGCGATCTCGCGCAGGCGTCGGCGGCGGGCAGCGTCGTCAAGCCGGCGCTCGATTCGGCGGGGGCGCTGCTCGGCCGGATCGAGGCGGCGCGCGCCGAGCATCTGACGGCGTTCGAGGCGGCGCAGCGCACGCTCACGCGCTGACGCCCGCGCCCGCAACGCGGTTAAGCGTTGCTTTACCGAAACGACCTACACCGGTCTGCAGCAGACGAAGCGGTCAGCGTGGCGTTTCCCCAGGCTGTTCCTCACCGCACCCGGCGCTTCGGCTGCAGGCGGCGACCGCGTGCCCCCCCTTGGCGGTCGCCTGCCGCCGAATCGGCCCTGCCCCGAACCCCAAGCCGGGGCGGGGCCGCTTCTCCCAGCCATCGATCGCCCCGATCGCCGCCGCCCCGAGCCGGCGCAGCGCCCGCCGCTCGTCGGGCCTGACGCCGCCGAGCGCCGCCACCGCGACGCCGCGCCGCCGCGCCAGCAGCCCGAAGCGCAGGCGCCCCAGCGGTGCCTCGCCCGGATGCGAGCGGGTGGCGCGCAGCGGCGAGAGGAAGACGAGGCGCGCGCCGGCGCGGCGCGCCGCCACCAGCTCGGCGCGGCCGTGCGCCGGCGCGGTCAGCGCGCCGCGGTGGCGGCCGTGCGACCCGTCGGCGCGCCAGGCGCGCGCCAGCGGCGGCGGCGCCGCGGCGACGAACAGCAGCCCGCGCCGGCGGCAGATCGCGCGCACCCGCCGCGCGAGATCGGCGCGGTCGGGCGCGCGGTAATGGCGGAACACCACCCCGGCGCCGCGCGGCAGCCGCGCCAGCGCCGTCCACAACGCCGCGCCCTGCCGCTCGTCGGTGAACAGCCAGAGGTCGGGCAGGCGCTGGCGTTGTCGGGGGCGCATCGCCTCGCTTATAGCGGGCGGCATGAATGATGCGAACGAAGCGGCGGCGCGGGCGGCGGCGCGACTGGCGGCAGTGACCGAGGTGATCGCGCGCACCGCGAAGCTCGCGGGGCGCCAGGCGTCCGAGATCGAGCTGATCGCGGTGTCGAAGACGATGCCCCCCGAGTCGATCCAGCCGCTGATCGACGCCGGACAGGCGAGCTTCGGCGAGAATCGCGTGCAGGAGGCCGCGGGCAAGTGGCCGGCGCTGCGCACGCCGGCGACGCGGCTGCACCTCGTCGGCCAGCTGCAGTCGAACAAGGCGCGCGAGGCGGTCGAGCTGTTCGACGCGATCCACAGCGTCGACCGCGCGTCGCTGGTCGAGGCGCTGGCCCGGGCGCAGGCGGCGACGGGACTCCGGCGCCAGCTGTTCGCGCAGGTCAACATCGGTGCCGAAGACCAGAAGGGCGGCTGCGCGATCGCCGACCTGCCCGCGCTGCTCCGGCAGGCGGCCGACGCCGGCCTCGCCGTCGAGGGGCTGATGTGCGTGCCCCCCGCCGACACCGAGGCGGCACCGTTCTTCGCGCTTGCGGCCAGGCTGGCGCGCGACAACGGCCTGACCAGGCTCAGCATGGGTATGTCGGCCGACTATGAGACCGCGATCATGCTCGGCGCCACGCAGATCCGCGTCGGCACCGCGCTGTTCGGCGCGCGCTGAGCGCCGCCGGTTGGGCATCGACCTCGTCATCTTCGATTTCGACGGCGTCATCGTCGACAGCGAGACGCTCGCCAACCAGGTGCTCGCCGACGAGCTGACCGCGCTCGGCTGCCCGACCGACCTCGACGACGCCTTCGACACCTATATGGGCCACGGCTGGGCCGCCTGCCTGCGCAAGGTCGAGGAACGCTGGGGTGCGGTGCCCCCCGGCTTGCGCGACCGCGTCGATACCGGGGTCGCGATGCGGCTCGCCGGCGAGCTTCGCACCGTCGCCGGGGTCGAGGCGTTCCTCGACCGGCTCGGCCTGCCCTGCTGCATCGCCTCGTCGAGCCAGCCCGACTGGCTGCGCAGCCGGCTGGCGATGTTCGGGCTCGCGCATCATTTCGGCGACCGCGTCTTCAGTGCCGCGGTGCACGTCGCCCGCAGCAAGCCGCATCCCGACATCTACCTTCACGCCGCGCGCGAAATGGGCGCCCGACCCGACCGGAGCTGGGTGATCGAGGATTCGCCGACCGGCGTCACCGCCGGCGTCGCCGCGGGCATGACGGTGATCGGCCTGCTCGCCGGCACGCATGTCCGCGACGGCCACGGCGCGCAGCTCCGCGCCGCGGGCGCGCATCATCTCGCGGCCAGCTATGACGAGGTCGCCGCCCTGATCGGTGCGGCGGCTTGACCGCAGGTCGGTGTACCGAGCTTAGAGCAGGTGCCCGGTCCGCTCGCGCTTGGTGGCGAGATAGGCGCTGTTGTGCGCGCCCTCGCCGGCATGGTGCGCGACGCGCTCGACGACGGTGACGCCCTCGGCCTCGAGCCCGGCGACCTTCGCCGGATTGTTGGTCATGAGCCGAACGCTCGCCACCCCCATCAGCTCGAGCATCCGCGCCGCCAGCCCGAAGTCGCGCTCGTCGACCTCGAACCCGAGCCGCAGATTGGCGTCGACGGTGTCGAAGCCCTGGTCCTGCAGCGCATAGGCGCGCAGCTTGTTGACGAGGCCGATGCCGCGCCCCTCCTGCTGCAGGTAGAGCAGGATGCCGGCGCCTTCGCGGGCGATCGCGTCGAGCGCGGCGCGCAGCTGCGGGCCGCAGTCGCATTTGAGCGAGCCGAGCACGTCGCCGGTCAGGCAGGCCGAATGCAGCCGCACCAGCACGGGCTTGCTGCGCGGCGGATCGCCGATGACGATCGCCAGATGCTCGGGACCGCCGCCGCTGCCGCGGAAGGCGACGATCTCGCTCGCCTCGGCAGCGTCGAGCGGCAGCCGCGCGCGCGTCACCAGCCGGAGGTCGATCGATTCGCGGTAGGCCAGCACCTCGGCGGGCGCGACGCTCAGCCAGTCGGCGCCGGGCGCGGCTTCGATGAGGTAGAGCGCCGGCAACAGCCCCGCGAGCTTGGCCAGCCGGATCGCCGCGGCGGCGGCCTCGGCGAGCGCGCCGAGCGGCCGCGTTTCATAGGGCCCCTTGAACGGCGTCGCGAGGTCGCGGACCGGGTCGGCGGCGGCGAGCGTCGCCGCCATGTCCATCCAGTCGCTGCGCCGGACGCGGACCGGCCCCGCGGCGGCGGCGCGCTGGTTGACGATGTTGAGCAGC
Organism: Sphingomonadaceae bacterium; assembly: GCA_030147805.1. Classification (GTDB taxonomy): domain Bacteria; phylum Pseudomonadota; class Alphaproteobacteria; order Sphingomonadales; family Sphingomonadaceae; genus Sphingoaurantiacus. Next base: position 68,337 of record JASBUR010000031.1, on the reverse strand, counting down.
GCCGCGCGCGGGTGACTCAGCAGCAGGTCGGCCCGGTCGCCGCGCTCGAAGCTGCTCAGCGACGCCTCGTCGGCAAGTTCGACCGACAGGATGCCGATTGCTCCGACCGCGACGGGGCGCCCGCGCTTGAGCTCGTCGACCGCGCGGGCGACGGCGAGGCTCACAGCTCGAACTCGGCGAGGATCGGCACATGGTCCGACGGACGCTCCCAGCTGCGCGCGTGCTCGGCAACCTCGAACCCCACCGCGTTGCCGGCGAGGCTGGGGCTCGCCCAGATATGGTCGAGCCGGCGGCCGCGGTCGGACGCCGCCCAGTCCTTGGCGCGGTAGCTCCACCAGGTGAACAGCCGGCTGGGCGCCTCGACGAAGCGGCGGCCGAGGTCGACCCAGCCGTGGCTCGCCATCAGCGCCTCCATCTTCGCGACCTCGACCGGCGTATGGCTGACCACGTCGAGCAGCGCCTTGTGGTTCCAGACGTCGCACGGCAGCGGCGCGATGTTCATGTCGCCGACGAGGATCGTCGGTTCGGCGAGCGCCGACGACCAGTCGGTCATCCGGTCGTAATAAGCGAGCTTCTGCTTGAACTTGGGGTTGAGCAGCGGGTCGGGGACGTCGCCGCCCGCCGGCACGTAGACATTCTCGAGCAGCACCCCGGTGTCGGCCAGCCTTACACCGATGTGGCGCGCCTCGCCGTTGTCCTGCCAGTCGTGGCGACGGTCGTCGCGCAGCGGAATCCGCGACACCACCGCGACGCCGTGATGCATCCGCTGGCCGTTGAGCCGGCGGTGGACGTAGCCGAGCCGTTCGAACATGTCGTGCGGATAGTCGCCGTCGACGACCTTGGTTTCCTGCAGGCACAGCACGTCGGGCGCGTGCTCGACGAGGAATCGTTCCACGATTCCAAGGCGCGCGCGCACCGAATTGATGTTCCAGGAGGCGATCTTCAGGCGGGCCATCGCCCTGCCTCTAGCAAGCGCGGGCGCCAGGGTCACGCAGGCAAAATTTGGCCCCTGCTCCGGGGGCATTGGAGCAGGGGCCGGTTGCGCTCGTCACGCAATGGCGGGAGGTTCGAGCAAACAGGGGCAAATCCCGACGCTCCCCCGCCACGTGCCTAGCTTAGGCACTGTCGGTGAATTTTACAATCTCGTCCTCCGGGCTCAGCCCTTGCTGCCGGCGCGCGACCGCTGGCGCGGGTCGCGGTAGGTGAAGGCCGATTTATCGACGGTCACATTGTAGCGCGCGTTGGCGAGCTGGACCTGGGTGACGTTGCCCTGCGCGTCGAGCACGCGCCAGGCCGACAGCGACAGCCCGCCGGGCGCCTTGGCGTCGGGAGCGAAATACAGCGTGATCGTGCCATATTCCGGGTGCTTTTTGTCTTTCGATTCAACGGTGACGAAGCCGGGGAGGCCGCCCTTGCCGGGGTCGAGCACGCGGCCGTATTTGGCCACGTCGGTCGTCGGGTCGAGCAGCACCGCGAGCGGGGTTCCCTTGATCGGCCACTTCGAGACCTGCGCGACCTCATAGTCGATCATCGCCAGGCTCTTGCCGTCGGCGACGATCAGCATCGGCACCGAGGGTTCGTACTGGAAGCGCACCTTGCCGGGGCGCGCCAGCGTCAACTTGCCGCGCGCCACCGCGCCCGACGCCGCGGTCTGCGTGAAGTCGGCGGTCATCGTCTGCATCCCGCGCAGATGCGTCGCGACCTGCGGCAGCGTCGCCTGGGCGGGCGCGGCGACGGCGATCGCCGCGGCAGCGCCGGCGATGAGGAAGCGGGCGTCGAAGCGCATGGAGGTTCTCCGATGAAGTCCTGAGGTCGGTCTAAGCTGCGTTCGCCCGCTTGAACAGCGGCTGAACCCCGGTTGTTCCGCCGCGCGGCGCAGTCGATGGCCCGAAACTTGCTAGGATCACTCACGGGCAGAAAATGGGGCACGGACATATGGCGCGCGAGATGGCGCGACCGCGAGCGAAGTGGCGCGCCGGCCTCGCCGGCGTGACCGCCGCGCTGTTCCGACGCGTCGCCGGGCTGCGCCTCGCCTCCGCCAGCGTTACCGGGATTCGCCAGCTCCACATGATGGTGGCGCTGATCGCGCCGCTGCTGATGCTGCTGACGATCGCCTTCATGGCGCAGCAGCAGAACGCCGACGCGCTGCACCGCGAGCAGGCGCGCGCCGTCACGCTGCAGCGCTATCTCCTGCAGGAGACCGCGCTGCTCGGCTTCGACAACGCGCGCTGGAACGATGCCTATCGCAGCGCGGTGCTCGACCTCGATCGCGTCTGGATGGACGAGAATTGGGGCCCCGACGCCTTCGGCACGATGGACTATCACGACGCCTTCCTCGTCGATGCCGCCGGCGCGACGCTCTATGCCTCGATCCTGGGCGAACGCTCGACGCGGTCGGCCGAGGCGCTGCTTGGCGCGCGCCTCGCCGCGCTGCTCGACCGTGCGCGCGTCGCCGGCGCCGACGGCCGCGCCAGCGCCTTCGTGCCCTATCTCGGCGGCGTCGCGGTGGCGAGCCTCAGCCGCGTCCGACCCGTCGATCCGGCGCTTGCCGCCGCGAACGCCCCGGCGCGCTATCTCGTCATGATCAAGCGCTTCGACGCGGCGGCGCTGCGCGAGCTGCAGCTGCCGTCGGGCTTCATCGGGCTGACCGTCGCCCGATCGCAGATCGCCGACACCGCGGTGCCGTTCATCGGCATCGATGGCCGGCCGTTCGCCTGGCTGACCTGGGGCAGCCGCACCCCGGGCTACAGCAGCGCGCTCGCGGTGATGCCGATCGCGCTGCTGCTGTTCGCGCTGCTCGCCTATGCCGGGCTGGTCGGCGCGCGCACCGCCAAGCGCTGGGCCGAACAGGTGCTCGCCAACGAGGCGGCGGCGCGGCGCCTCGCCGAGCTCGACCCGCTGACCATGCTGCCCAACCGGCGCGCCTTCATCGAGCGGCTGCACGCCGACCTCGCCGCCGAGCGGGCGGTGGCGATCGTCTATATCGACCTCGACGGTTTCAAGGCGATCAACGACGCCTTCGGGCACCTCACCGGCGACATGCTGCTGATCGCCGCCGCCGAGCGCATCGCGCTCGCCGCGGCGAACGACACTGCCAGCCGGATGGCGCGGCTGGGCGGCGACGAGTTCGCAATCGCGCTGATCGGCGCCGACGCCGAACTGCGCGGCCAGCGCGTCGCACTCGGCATTCTCAGCGGCTTCGCGCACCCGATCCAGCACGCCGGCCGGCAGGTCTATCTCGGCGCCAGCATCGGCGTGGCGAGCAGCGCACCCGGAGTCGGCGCGCTCGAGCTGGTCCGCCATGCCGACGTCGCCATGTATGCCGCCAAGGCGGCGGGGCGGCGCCAGTGGCGCGCCTATGACGCGACGATGGACGCCGGGCGCGACGTCCGCCAGCAGCTCGCGGTCGAGCTGCGCACCGCGCTGCACGACGATTCGATCGACGTCTGCTACCAGCCGATCGTCGATGCCGGCAGCGAGCGCATCGTCGCCTGCGAGGCATTGGCGCGCTGGTCGAGTCCGACGCGCGGCGCCATCGACCCTGGGCTGTTCATCTCGGTCGCCGAGGAAGCCGGGCTGATCTCCGAGCTGACGCGGCAGGTGCTGCGCAAGGCGGCGCGGGCGGCGGCGCGCTGGGACATCGGCGTCGCGGTCAACCTGTCGGCCGCCGAGGCCTGGGACGCGCGCTTCGCCGATTCGCTGCTCCGCATCCTCGCCGACGCCGGACTGCCGCCCGGGCGCCTCGAGCTCGAGATCACCGAAGGCTATCTGCTGCGCGAGGCCGATACCGCGCGCGAGGTGCTGAGCGAGCTGCGCGCGCTCGGCGTCCAGGTGGCGCTCGACGATTTCGGCACCGGTTTCGCCAGCCTCACCTATCTGCGCAAGCTGCCGCTCGACCGGCTGAAGCTGACGCGCGAATTCCTCGCCGAGATCGTCGGCGAGGGGCGCAGCCGGCCGCTCGCCGCGGCGATCGTCCAGTTGGGCGACGCGCTCGGCCTGCCGGTCACCGCCGAAGGCGTCGAGACGCGCGAGCAGGCGGCGCTGCTCCGCGAGGCCGGCTGCACGCGCCTGCAGGGCTGGCTCTACGGCAAGCCGATGTCGGCGGCGCATCTGACGCGCCGGCTGAAGCAGCGCGAGGCGGCGTAAGAGGCCGGGGGGCTTGGTGCCACCTCACGGTTTTCGTCATCCCCGCGAAGGCGGGGATGACGAAAAGAGGCTCGGCGCAGCTTTCGCCCGCCCCTCCTAATTGACCCGCGTCCCATCCGGCTCGACGAGCACCTCGCGCCGTCCGACATGGTCGGCCTGGCCGACATAGCCGTCCTTTTCCATCCGCTCGATGAGCCGCGCGGCATTGTTGTAGCCGATGCGCAGCTGGCGCTGGATATAGCTCGTCGACGCCTTCTGGCTCTCGGCGACCACCTGGATGGCGCGGCGGTAGAGATCGGCCTCCTCGTCGTCGCCGTCGAGGTCGAGCCCGAACTCGCCGCCCTCGGCGGGCTCCTCGGTCACCGCCGCGATGTAATCGGGGAAGCCCTGGTCCTTCCAATGCGCGGCGACGCCCTCGACCTCCTCGTCGGACACGAACGGCCCGTGGACGCGGATGATCTGCTTGCCGCCGGGCATGTAGAGCATGTCGCCCTTGCCGAGCAGCTGCTCGGCGCCCTGCTCGCCGAGGATCGTGCGGCTGTCGATCTTCGAGGTCACCTGGAAGCTGATGCGCGTCGGCAGGTTGGCCTTGATGACGCCGGTGATGACGTCGACCGACGGGCGCTGCGTCGCCATGATGAGGTGGATGCCGGCGGCGCGCGCCTTCTGCGCCAGCCGCTGGATCAGGAACTCGACCTCCTTGCCGGCGGTCATCATCAGGTCGGCGAGCTCGTCGACGACGACCACCACCAGCGGCAGCGGCTCGAACTCGAGCGTCTCGACCTCGTAGACCGGCTGGCCGGTCTCCGAATCATAGCCGGTATGGATCCGCCGCGTGAACGGCTGGTTCTTGGCGGCGGCCTCGCGCACCTTCTGGTTGAAACCGGCGAGCGAGCGCACGTTGATGCTCGCCATCATCCGGTAGCGGTCCTCCATCTGCTCGACCGCCCATTTCAGCGCCCGGATCGCCTTCGCCGGCTCGGTCACGACGGGCGACAGCAGGTGCGGGATGCCATCATAGACCGACAGCTCGAGCATCTTGGGGTCGATCATGATCATCCGGCACTGCTCGGGCGTCAGCCGGTAGAGCAGCGACAGGATCATGGCGTTGAGGCCGACCGACTTGCCCGAGCCGGTGGTGCCGGCGATCAGCAGATGCGGCATCGGCGCGAGGTCGGCGACGACCGGGTCGCCGGCGATGTTCTTGCCGAGGATCAGCGGCAGCGCCACCGCGCGGTCCTCGAACGCCGACGACGACATCAGCTGCGACAGCGACACCATCTCGCGCCGCGCGTTGGGCAGCTCGATGCCGATGACGTTGCGCCCAGGGACGACGGCGACGCGCGCCGAGATCGCGCTCATCGAGCGCGCGATGTCGTCGGCGAGGCCGATGACGCGGCTCGCCTTGATGCCGGGGGCCGGCTCGAGCTCGTACATCGTGACGACCGGGCCGGGGCGCACCTCGACGATCTCGCCCTTCACGCCGAAATCCTCGAGCACCGATTCGAGCAGCCGGGCATTCTGCTCGAGCGCCGCGGCGTCGACCTTGATGCCGACGTTCTTGGGCGGCTCGGCGAGCAGCGACAGCGGCGGCAGCTTGAAGGTGTCGCCGAGGTCGAGCGACGACTGCCGCTCCTTGGCGACGCGCTTGGACGGTGCCGGCGCCGGCGTGCGGCCGAGGATGCGCGCGCGCGGCGCCGCCGGGCTCTCCGACTCGCCGTCGTCGACGCTCGCGGTGCGGACGCGCGGCCGCGCCGGCGCTGCCTCGGCCGCCGCGTCCTCCTCGTCGTCGAACAGCTCGTCGTCGTCGTCGAACGCCGGCGCGCGCCGCAGCCGCGCGAACAGCTCGCGCCAGTCGGCGCGGTCGACGCCCAGCCCCCACACGAACAGCGTCGCGGCGGCGAGTGCGAGCAGCGCCACCGGGACGATCGACACCGCGAGCGGCGGCACCTCGGGGGGCAGCAGCGCCATCGCGCCGTCGAGCAGCCCGCGGCCGACGAAGCCGACCGCGCCGCCGAGTCCCGCGGGGAGCCAGCCGACGTCGACGCCGCTGCCGCCCAGCGCCACCGCGGCGGCGAGACTCGCCGCAAGCGTCGCCGCGAGGTAGCGCCGCCAGCGGTCGACCGGCTGGCCGCGCACGATACGCACGCCGACCGCGGCGACCAGCGGCAGCAGCAGCACCGCGCCGAGCCCGACGGTCTGCAGCAGCAGGTCGGCGAAGCCGGCGCCGAAGCCGCCGAGCCAGTTCGACGGCACGCGCGAGGTCGCATGATTGAGCGACGGGTCGGCGGCGTCGTAGCTGGCCAGCGCCAGCGCCAGGGCGAGCGCCAGGACGACGAAGGCGGCGCCCGCCGCCACCGTCGCCGCGTGGCGCATCGCCTCGACCCATGCCGCGGGTATCAGCGACGATCGCCGCACCGCCTGTGCCTTGGCCATGATTCCCCCGCATCCCCCGTGAGCCGCCGATTCTGCTGTCAACGATGGTTAACGGTCAAGCGCGCGGGCGGCGCGTCTGAAAAAACGGCCGGGAGTGTGACTCCCGGCCGACAGTTGTGGCCGGTAAAGGCCCCTGAGCGAGCAATGGACGCAAAAGGCATCCGGACGGCTCCTCTTCAACTAGCGTGCCAACCCGCATCTCCAGCGGCGCCGGCGGTCGAATGGACCGAAATCTGGCTACAAAATAAGCATGCGCATAGGGCTGCCTATTTCGTGGGCAGCCCTGGCGTCGCTTGGGATTTTCGCCGGCGCGGCGTAGGAGAAGCGCATGAAACACAGCGACGTGATCATCATCGGCGGCGGCCTCGTCGGCATGACGCTGGCGCTGGCGCTCGACCGCCACGGCCTGTCGTCGGCGGTGGTCGACGCCGCCGACCTGCCGGCGACGATCGCGCCGGGATTCGACGGCCGCGCCTCGGCGATCGCCAGCGCCTCGGCGCGCATGCTGCGCGCGATCGGGCTGTGGGAGGCGATCGAGCCGCACGGTTGCGCGATCGACGAAATCCGCGTCACCGACGGGCTGTCGCCACTCCACCTGCACTTCGATTCGCGCGACGCCGACACCGGACCGCTCGGCTATATGTTCGAGAATCGCGTCCTGCGCACCGCGCTGCTCGCCGCGGCGGCGCAGGCGGCCAACCTGTCGGTTCACGCGCCGGCGCGCACCACAGCGGTCGAACGCGGCGCCACCGGGGCGCGCGTGACGCTCGACGACGGCACCGTCCTCGCCGCGCCGCTCGTCGTCGCGGCCGACGGCCGGCGCTCGCCGCTGCGCGAGGCGGCGGGAATCCGCGTCGGCCAGTGGCGCTACCCGCACACCGCGATCGTCACGATGATCGAGCATGAGCGCTCGCACGGCGGCGTCGCCTTCGAGCTCTTCTATCCGTCGGGACCGTTCGCGATCCTGCCGATGAAGGCGACCGGCGATGCCGCGCCCGGCACGCGCTCGGCGATCGTCTGGAGCGTGGGCAGCGACGACGCGCCCGCCTATCTCGGCCTGCCGCCGCGCGCGCTCGCCGCCGAGATCGCCAAGCGCATGGGCGGCTTTCTCGGCGAGGTGACGCTGATCGCCCCCGCCACCTCCTATCCGCTCGGCTTCCATCACGCCGAATCCTACGTCGGCGAGCGGCTGGTGCTGGTCGGCGACGCCGCGCACGGCATCCACCCGATCGCCGGCCAGGGGCTCAACATGGGGCTGCGCGACGTCGCTTCGCTCGCCGAGGTGCTCGTCGACGGCGCCCGGCTCGGGCTCGACCTCGGCGATCCGCAGCTGCTGGCGCGCTACCAGACCTGGCGCCGGCTCGACAACGGCCTCGTGGCGAGCGTCACCGATGCGCTCAACCGGCTGTTCGCCATCCCCGGCCGCCCCGCCGCCGCCGCGCGCCGGCTCGGGCTGGCGGCGGTCGAGCGCATCCCGCCGCTGAAACGCTTCTTCATGGCCGAGGCGCGCGGCGAGACGGGCGATCTTCCCAAGCTGCTGCAGGGCCTGACGGTTTAGACTCCCCCTCGCCGCGCCGGGGAGAGGGCGTCAGCTCTGGGGAAGCTCCCGCGCTTCCTCGACGAGCATGATCGGCACGCCGTCGCGCACCGGATAGGCGAGACCGGCGGCGTCGCTGACCAGTTCCTGTGCGGCCTCGTCGTAACGCAGCCGCGTCTTGGTGAGCGGACAGACGAGGATGTCGAGCAGCCGCGGATCGATCATGCTCATCGGCGGGCCTTCCTCAATGCAACGTCACCTGCTCTTCGGCGGCGGGCACCGCGAACGCCATCAGCGTCGCCAGCACGCCGGCGCGGTCGCGCAAGCCCGGCGCCTCGAGTAGCGCCTGCTTCTCGGCGATGTCGAACGGGCAGACCGCGGTCAGCGTGTTGACCAGCGATTCGTCGTCGGCGCCCGCCACCGCGTCCCAGTCGGCCGACAGCCCCTGGCTGTCGAGATAGGCGCGCAGCGAATTTTCGAGGTCGGCGCGCACCGCCGCCGCCAGCGGGTCGCCGTCGCGCCAGTCGGCGACGAAGGGCGCATAGTCGGCGCGCACCTGCCGATAGGGCGTGTCGACGCGCAGCTCCTCGACGATGCGGAAGCGCGTCAACCCGGCCAGCGTGATCAAAATGCGGCCGTCGCCGGTTTCGGAGAATTGCGTGATCCGCCCCACGCCGCCGACGCCGTAGAGCTCGGGCGGCTCGCGCTCGTCCTTGGGCTGGATCATGCCGATCAGCTTGTCGCCCGCCATCGCGTCGCGCACCATCGCCAGGTAGCGCGGCTCGAAGATGTTCAAGGGCAGCTCGCCGCGCGGCAGCACCAGCGCTCCGGCGAGCGGGAACACCGGGATCACCGCCGGCAGGCTCTCGGCGCTGTAGTAAGCGGTCATGAGAACAGGATGGTCGACAGCCGCCGGCGTGTCGCCATCACCCAGGGATCCTCGAGCCCGACCGCCTCGAACAGCTTCAGCAGCCGCTCGCGCGCCGCCCCCTCCTGCCAGGTCCGGTCGAGGCGGATCATCTCGAGCAGCTCGTCGGCGGCCGCGTCGCGGTCGCCGCGCGCCATCAGCCCGCCGGCGAGTTCGTAGCGCAGCGCCAGGTCGTCGGGGGCTGCCGCCGATCGCTGGCGCAAGCCCTCGAGATCGTCGACCGGCGCCGCCTCCTTCGCCAGCGCCAGCGCCGCGCGGGCCTGCGCGACGCCGGCGTCCTTCGCCTCGGCGGGAACGCCCGCCATGACGCCCTCGGCCTCGTCGATCCGCCCGAGGCCGATCAGCGCGCGCGCGATGCCGGCGACGACGTCGAGGCGCTCGGGCACCTCGGCGGCGAGCGCGGTGAAGATCCGGTAGGCCTCCTCGTGCGCGCCGTCGGCGAGCGCCGCCTGTCCGGCCTCGACCAGCGGCTCGACGTCGGCTGCGGCGTCATCGCCGCCGCCGGCGCCGACCGGCAGCTGCGCCAGGATCTCGTCGAGGAATTTCTTGAGCTGCGCCTCGGTACGCGCCGGCGTCAGGTCGGCGACCGGCTGCCCCTGGAATACCGCATAGACCGTCGGCACCGACTGGATGCGGAATTGCGCGGCGATCGTCTGATTCTTGTCGACGTCGATCGCCACGCGCGTGACGCCCTTCGCCGCATAGTCGGCGGCGACCTTGTCGAGGATCGGGTTCAGCGCCTTGCACGGCCCGCACCATTCGGCGGTGAACTGCAGGATCACCAGCGCGGTCATCGACGCGTCGAGCACGTCGCGGCGGAACGCCTCGATACTCGCCCGTTCGCTGGCTGTGGTGGTTAGGCTCGCCACGCTCGCACCCTTCGTCTGTTGCTCGTCGCGCCCATATGGGACCGCAGCCCCCGCACTGCCAAGGCCAACGCCGCCGACCGCGCCGCACATTTACCGCTTGCGTGCCGCTCGGGCGCTATGATAGCAGCCCGGCCTCAACTGGACCTGCCGCTCATTTGGAGCGGCTCCGCGATGCGGGCGTAGCTCAGGGGTAGAGCGCAACCTTGCCAAGGTTGAAGTCGAGGGTTCGAATCCCTTCGCCCGCTCCAGTTGCCTTCACCATCAGCCAGATGCTGTCGCCCGGCAGCCGCGCGCCGTCGCGGCACCGGCGCCCGCCCCCCTTGTCCGCCGGCGATGGCCTCCCACCTTTCCGGGGGAGGCTTCGATGAGCATGCATATCGTGACGGCGACGGGCCGGATCATCCTCGGCCCGGACATCCTGCAGCATCTCGGCGTCGGTCCCGGCGATCGCGTCAGCATCGACGCGCGGCCCGATGGCCGACTCGAGATCATGCCCGTGCCGGGGGCGGGCGCCGATGCGACCGCCGCGGTGCGACGCCGCGAGGGCTGCGCGCACTCGATCGGCGACATCGACGCCATCGCCGCCGATGGCTGGGCGCGGCGGGTCTGACGCCCGGCAGCAGCCGGTCGCGCCGACCGCGAAGCGTCGCGCGGGCTAGAGAGTCGTCGTCCCGGCGGCCGCCGGGGGCGGCACCGCCGCGGCGGGCGCCGGATTGAGCGCCGCTGCCTCGAGCGTCGCCAGCGCGTTCATCCCCGCCGCATAGCGCCGCGCCTCGCCCGTCCAGCCGGCGAGCGCGGTGCGCGCCGGCGGCGGCAGCGTCGCGACGGTACGCAGCGCGGCGTCGACGTCGCCTGCCGCGGCGCGCTGCATCGCCAGCCGCACGCGCGATTGCGCGTCGACCGGCGCATCGTCGGCGCGGCGCACCGCGACGATGCCGGCGAGCCCGTGGCGGAACGATTCCCACCAGTTGCGGCCTTCGGCGTCGGCGCGCTCGATCGCAGGGAGCGCGCGTGCCAGGTCGCGCGACAGCGTTCCCCCCTCGACCGGCCGCTCGCCGAGCGACAGCAGCGCCGCGACCTCGTTGGGATGGCTGGCGCCGAAGCGCGCGCGCAGCGCCGGCTCATAGGCGTCGAGGCGGCGGCCGGTCTCGACCGCGCGGCGAAGCGCCGAGACGAGCAGTGCGGTCTGCGCGCGCTCGGCGCCCTCGGCAGCGGCGGCGGCGGTCGAATCGGTACGGCCGCGCAGCTCGGCGACCTGGGCACGCAACTCGGCGAGATCGGTCTCGGTGGTTTCCTGCGCTTCGGCCACGCCCGCCACCTCGGCGGACATCGCGGTCGGGTCGTTGAGGGCAGGCTGCGCCGGGGCCCCCTGCCGCGCCTCGAGCGAGTCGATCCGCGCCTGCAGCGCGGCGATCGTCTGCGACGCCGCGACGTCGCTCGCCGTCGAGCGCATGCCGGGCAGCCGCGAGCGGACGTTGCGTTCGAACCACGGGTTGGCGAGCAGTCCGATCGCGAAGGCCACCGCCACCGCGGCGATCAGCCAGGCGGCGATCGGCCGGCGCCGCGGCGCCGCCATGTCGGCGGGGGCGCCGTGGATCGACCCATAGACCGGCCGCTCGGGAATCACGCGGTCGCCGCCCAGGCGGTCGGGGGTATCGTCGATCATCTGCTGTTCCTCCGGCCCCTCACGCCGGGGCCTTGTCGCACGACAGGCCGCTCGCCGCCAAGATGCCCGCCTCGTCGGGCGTCGCCGCCGCCACCGCGCGCCGCCAGCCGCCGCCCGCCGCCGCCAGCGCCCGCGCGCTGATCGTCGCGATCGACAGCGTCGCCCGATCGGCGCCGAGCGTATCGAACAGGTCTGCGAAATGCGCGGCGCTGCGCGTCGAGAACAGCAGCGCCCAGTCGACCGCCGCGGCGTGCAGCGCCGCCTTGGCCGCGGCGTTCAGCGGCGCGAGTTCGGCTTCGTAGACGGCGCGAACGACCACCTGCAGCGTCGCGGGCACCGCCGCCGGGGTGCGATGCGTGCCGGCGAGGTGCAGCACGCGCGCATGCCCCGCCGCCGCGACGGTGGCGAGCAGCGCCGCGACGTCGCCGCCCGCCTCGCGCACCTCGGCGAAGCCCGCCGCCCGTGCCGCGAGCGCGGTGCGCGCCCCGACCGCATAGGCGGGCAGCGATGCGTAGCGCGCCGCCGCCGCGCCGGCGAAGGCCGGCGCCTGCGGGCTGGTGAAGATCAGCGCGTCGACAGGCGCGGCGGGCGGCTGCCAGTCGCGCGCCACCGGGGCGAGCAGCGGCGAGACGATGACGTCATGGCCGCGCGCCGCCAGCCGTTCGGCGGTCTCCGCGGCGAGCGGCGGCGGGCGCGTGACGAGGATTCGCGCGATCGCTCAGCTCCCGAACAGCGCGCGCAGCGCCGGGCTGGCGCGGCGCAGCAGCTCGTCGGCGAGGTCGCGCACCGCCGCCGCATCGGTGGCGTCGCGCGCCGCGGCCACGCGCTCCGAGCCGTCGGGCAGCAGGATTTCGGCGCGGATCCCGCCGCCGGGCGCCGCATGCGCCGCCACCGGCGAGTGGCACGAGCCGTTGAGCGCGGCGAGCAGCGCGCGCTCGGCGAACACCGCGGTCGAGGTCGGGGCATGGTCGATCGCCGCCATCAGCGCGTGCATCGCCTCGTCCTCGCGCCGCAGCTCGATGCCGACCGCGCCCTGCGCCGGTGCCGGCAGGAACAGGTCGGGGGGGATCGGCGTGCCGACGTCGGGGCGGCCGAGCCGGTCGAGCCCCGCCGCCGCCAGCAGGGTCGCGTCGGCCTCGCCGCTCCGGAGCTTCGACAACCGCGTGTCGACGTTGCCGCGGAACGACACCACCTGGAGGTCGGGCCGCGCGAACCGCGCCTGCGCGCCGCGCCGCGGGCTCGACGTGCCGAGCCGCGCACCGTGCGCCAGGCACATGAAATCGTCGCAGTCGTTCGCCACCAGCCGGTCGCGCACGTCGGCGCGCGGCAGCATCGCGGCGAGCGCCAGCGTGTCGGGACGCCAGGTCTCGACGTCCTTCATCGAATGCACCGCGACGTCGATTCGCCCGTCGGCGAGCGCCGCCTCGAGCTCCTTGGTCCACAGCGCCTTGCCGCCGATCTCGGCGAGCGGCCGGTCCTGCACGCGGTCGCCGGTGGTCTTGATCGCGACGATCGCCACCGCATCTTCGCGCCAGCCGTGCGCCGCGCACAGCGCTTCGGCGACCATCCGCGCCTGCGTCAGCGCCAGCGGGCTGCCGCGCGTGCCGAGCTTCACCATTGTCTCCACCGCCCCGCTCTATGCTAGGGCGGCGGCAAGTGACAAGGAACCGAATGACCGACGCCCCGCTTATTCTCGGTATCGAATCGAGCTGCGACGAGACCGCGGCGGCGCTGCTGCGCGGCCGCACCATCGTCGCGCAGCGCATCGCCAGCCAGGACGACGCGCACCGCATCTACGGCGGTGTCGTCCCCGAGATCGCGGCGCGCGCGCATGTCGAGGCGCTCGCGCCGATGATCGAGGCGGTGCTCGCCGAAGCCGGCGTCGGGCTCGCCGAGGTCGACGCGATCGCCGCCACCGCCGGCCCCGGCCTCATCGGCGGCGTGATGGTCGGGCTGGTCACCGGCAAGGCGCTGGCGCTGGCGGCGGACAAGCCGCTCGTCGCGGTCAACCATCTCGAGGGCCATGCCTTGAGCCCGCGGCTCGTCGATCCCGATCTCGAATTCCCCTATCTGCTGCTGCTGGTGTCGGGCGGCCATTGCCAGCTGCTCGAGGTCCAGGGGGTGGGGCGCTACCGCCGCCTCGCGACGACGATCGACGATGCGGTCGGCGAGGCGTTCGACAAGGTGGCGAAGATCATGGGGCTCGGCTTTCCCGGCGGCCCGGCGGTCGAACGCTGCGCGAAGGACGGCAACCCGAAGGCGTTCAAGCTGCCGCGGCCGCTGTCGGGCACCGATGAGCCGCATTTCTCCTTCGCGGGGCTCAAGACCGCGGTGCTGCGCACCTTTCAGGCCAACCCGCACGCCGCCGCCGATATCGCCGCGAGCTTCCAGGCCGCGGTCATCGACTGCCTGACCGACCGCACGCTGAAGGCGCTCGCCGCGGCGCCCGACGTCACCGCGCTGGTCGTCGCCGGCGGCGTCGCCTCGAACGCGGCGATCCGCGCGGCGCTAACCGGGCTCGCCGACGCGCGCGCGCTCAAATTCGTCGCGCCGCCGGGCTGGCTGTGCACCGACAATGCGGCGATGATCGCCTGGGCGGGCGCCGAGCGGCTGGCGGCGGGGCTGACCGACGGCCTCGACGCGCCGGCGCGGCCGCGCTGGCCGCTCGATCCCGAGGCGGCGCCGGCACGCGGCGCGGGAGTGAAGGCATGAAGCATATCGGCGTGATTGGGGGCGGCGCCTGGGGCACCGCGCTGGCGCAGGTGGCCGCCGCCGGCGGGCCGGTGACGCTGTGGGCGCGCGAGCCCGAGGTCGTCGCGGGCATCAACGCGCGCCATGTCAACGACGCCTTCCTCGCCGGCGTGCCGCTCTCGCCCGAGATCCGCGCCACCGCCAATCTCGGCGACCTCGCCGCCTGCGACGCCTGGCTGGTGGTGACGCCGGCGCAGTTCCTGCGCCAGGTGCTCGCCGGCGCGCCGACGCACGCAGCGCGGCCGCTCGTGCTCTGCTCGAAGGGCATCGAGGCGGGGACCGGCGAGCTGATGTCAGAGGTCGCCGCCGAGGCGGTGCCCGGCGCGCCGATCGCGGTGCTGTCGGGACCGACCTTCGCGCACGAGGTGGCGAAGGGGCTGCCGACCGCGGTGACGCTTGCCTGCACCGACGCGGCGGCGGGCGCCGCGCTCGCCGACCGGCTCGCGCAGCCGACCTTCCGCCCCTATGCCGCCGACGACGTCGTCGGCGCCGAGGTCGGCGGCGCGGTCAAGAATGTGCTGGCGATCGCCTGCGGCGCCGTCGTCGGCCGCCAATTGGGCGAGAATGCCAAGGCGGCGCTGATCGCGCGCGGCTTCGCCGAGATGCTGCGCTTCGGCCTCGCCAAGGGCGCGCAGGCCGCGACCTTGGGCGGCCTGTCGGGCCTCGGCGACCTCGTGCTGACCTGTTCGAGCCCGCAGTCGCGCAACATGAGTCTGGGGATGGGGCTCGGCCAGGGCCGCAGCGCCGCCGAGCTGCTGGCCGAGCGTCGCACCGTCGCCGAAGGCGCGCACACCGCGCCGGTGCTGCTCGCCGCCGCGCGCCAGCTGGGCGTCGACATGCCGATCACCGAGGCGGTGGTCGACCTGCTCGCCGGCGACGCGATCGGCGCGGTGATCGACCGGCTGCTTACCCGGCCGCTGCGCGCCGAAGGCGTCTAGCGCCCGAAGCTAGCGATCCATGTCGCCGAGCAGCGGCTTGACCTTCTCGATCACCAGCTTGATGCGGTCGGCGGCCTCGCCGAACGCCTGGCCCGACGCCTTGTCGCCGTCGGCGAAGGCGGCGCGCGCCGATTCGAGATAATTTTCGCGGTCTTCCTCGAGCGCGCTGAGCACGATGTCGGCTTCGTCCTCGGTCAGGGTGAGATTGATGTCGGTCATGAAGTCCTCGTGCGTGAAGCGAGTCGGGCGGCCGAATCGGCCGAAGCGGGCCCTATAGCCCCGCGACCCCGGTGATGACGATGCCGCGCGCGTGCAGTTCGCCCTGCGCCTGCGCCACTTCACCCGGCCGCGCGCGGCCATGTTCGGCGAGCTCGAAGATGCGCCGCGCGCGCACCGCGCCCTCCCCGGTGGCGAGGCGCAGCCACTCGGCGAGCGCCAGGCGGCGGCTGGTTTCGCGCCCGCCCAGATAATAGCGCAGGCTCATTTCCCCTCTTTATTCAGAAGTCGACGGCGATGCCGCCCTTCTCCCAATCTCCGTAGCGCGTCGGCTCGAGACCCTTGCGGCCGCCGAGTTCGACATCGGGCGGCAGCGGCACGTTGGGCGGCAGCGGCGGCTCGACGGGCTTGGACGGATTTTCGGGCTTCGGTTCGCTGGCCATGATGCTTCTCCGGGAGGGGCGGCTCGGTTAGGCTGATGAGATAGGACGCCGGGGCGCGATGCGCAAAGGCAAGGGGGGACGGCAATGCACGATCTATCGGGACGCGTGATCGCGGTGACCGGCGCCGGCAGCGGCATCGGCCGCGCGCTGGCGATCGCCCTCGCCAAGCGCGGCGCGAAGCTCGCGCTCGCCGACAAGGACGAGGCCGGGCTGTTCGAAACCTCGCGGATGCTCGGCAACTACCCGCATTTCTCCGAGGGCTTCGACGTCACCGACCATGCGAAGCTCAAGGGCTGGATCGACCGCGCCGTCGAGGAATATGGCGCCTTGAACGGCATCATCAACAACGCCGGCCTGTCGGTGGTCGCCCCCTTCGCCGACTGCCCCGCAGAAGATTTCAACCGCGTCATGGCGGTCAATTTCGACGCCGTCGTCGCTGGCTGCCGGCTGGCGCTGCCGCATGTCCGCCAGAGCGAGAAAGGCTGGATCGTCAACATCTCCTCGGTGTTCGGGATGATGGGCTATCCGACGCAATCGGCGTACAACGCGTCGAAATATGCCGTCCGCGGCCTCACCGAGGCGATGCATCTCGAACTGGCGCAGACCGACCCGCATGTGACGGTGATCCGCGTCCACCCCGGCGGCATCAAGACCAATGTCGCGCGCAACGCCAAGTTCATCCGCGGCCTCGACGGCTCGACGATGGCGCTCGACAATGGCGAGGAGTTCGAAAAGGCGGCGAAGACCACCCCCGAGCAGGCCGCCGAGACCATCATCCGCGGCATGGAGCGCGGCCAGCACCGCGTGCTGATCGGCGCGGACGCGCGGATGATCGACCGGCTGACCCGGCTGTTCCCGGTGAGCTACTACAAGATCATCGGCAGCTTCCTCGGCGGCGGGAACCGCAAGGCGAGCTAAGGACAAGGCGTAGCGGCCACGCGCGCTTATCCCCTCTCCCCTTGCGGGAGAGGGAGGCCCGCCGGCAGTCCGTCACGGCGGCAAAACGACCGCCTGCCGCCCCTCGCAATCGGGCGCGCCCCTCCCCATCTTGCGCGCTGACCGACGGCCCGCTTGACTCGCGTCGCTGGCTGCGTCACCTCCTTCTTCGGCCGGAACACAGCGGGAACATCGATGCTGACGCACATCTCGGTACGCGGCGCGCGCGAGCATAATCTCAAGAACGTCGATCTCGACCTGCCGCGCGACAAGCTGGTGGTGATCACCGGCCTGTCGGGGTCGGGCAAATCGAGCCTCGCCTTCGACACCATCTATGCCGAGGGGCAGCGCCGCTACGTCGAGTCGCTCTCCGCCTATGCGCGCCAGTTCCTCGAGCTCATGCAGAAGCCCGACGTCGACCATATCGAGGGCCTCTCCCCGGCGATCTCGATCGAGCAGAAGACGACCTCGAAGAACCCGCGCTCGACCGTCGGCACCGTCACCGAGATCTATGATTACATGCGCCTGCTGTGGGCGCGCATCGGCGTGCCCTATTCGCCCGCCACCGGCCTCCCCATCTCGGCGCAGCAGGTCAGCCAGATGGTCGACCGGGTGATGGAGCAGCCCGAGGGCACGCGCCTCTACCTGCTCGCCCCCGTCGTGCGCGGCCGCAAGGGCGAGTATCGCAAGGAATTCGCCGAGTGGAAGAAGACCGGCTTCCAGCGCGTCAAGGTCAACGGCGAGTTCTACGACATCGACGAGGCGCCGGCGCTCGACAAGAAGTACAAGCATGACATCGACGTCGTCGTCGACCGGCTGGTGGTGCGCGAGGGCATCGAGACGCGGCTCGCCGACAGTTTCGAGACCGCGCTGAAGCTCGCCGACGGGCTCGCCGTGCTCGAATTCGCCGATTCGCCGGGCGACGGCGCCCCCTCCACCGCTTCGCGGTCCCCCTCCCCCAAGGGGGGAGGAGCGGGTAATCCTCCCCCTCAGGGGGAGGGGGACCCGGCGCAGCCGGGTGGTGGGGGTCCCCGCCGCATGCTGTTCTCGGAGAAATTCGCCTGCCCGGTCTCGGGCTTCACCATCCCCGAGATCGAGCCGCGGCTGTTCTCGTTCAATAGCCCGCACGGCGCCTGCCCGAGCTGCGACGGTCTCGGCGAAAAACTCTATTTCGATCCCGAGCTGGTGGTGCCCAACGAGGGGCTGTCGATCGCCGCCGGCGCGGTGATGCCCTGGGCGAAATCGAACCCGCCCTCGCCCTATTACATGCAGGTTTTGTCCAGTGTCGCACGTCACTTCGGCGCCGATCTCAAGACGCCGTGGAAGGATCTGTCGCCCGAGATGCGCGCGGCGGTGCTGCACGGCACCAAGGGCACGCCCATTGCGCTCCGCTTCGAGGACGGCCGCAAATCCTACGAGGTGAAGAAGGCGTTCGAGGGCGTCATCGCCAATGTCGAGAAGCGCTGGCGCGACACCGAGAGCGCGACCGTCCGCGACGAGCTGGCGCAATATCAGGCGGCGCGCGCCTGCGAGGTCTGCGACGGCGCCCGCCTCAAGCCCGAGGCGCTGGCGGTGAAGATCGACGGCGAGACCATCGCCGACGCGGCGCGCCGCCCGGTCTCCGAGGCGTTCGGCTGGGCGAGCGAGCTGATGCCCAAGCTCAGCGACAAGGACCGGCAGATCGCCGAGCGCGTCCTGAAGGAGATTGTCGAGCGGCTCGGCTTCCTGTGCAACGTCGGCCTCGAATATCTGAACCTCGACCGCAAGTCGGGGACCTTGTCGGGCGGCGAGAGCCAGCGCATCCGCCTCGCCAGCCAGATCGGCTCGGGGCTGTCGGGCGTGCTCTACGTGCTCGACGAGCCGTCGATCGGACTGCACCAGCGCGACAACGACCGGCTGCTCGAAACGCTCAAGCGCCTCCGCGACCTCGGCAACACCGTGCTCGTCGTCGAGCATGACGAGGACGCGATCCGCAGCGCCGACCACATCGTCGACATGGGGCCGGGCGCCGGCATCCACGGCGGCCATGTCATCGCCGAGGGTACTCTCGAGGCGATCCTCGCGAACCCCGACAGCATCACCGGCGACTATCTCGCCGGCCGCCGCGCCGTCCCCGTGCCGGCCAAGCGCCGCAAGGGCAATGGCAGGAAGTTGACGGTGAAGGGCGCCCGCTCGAACAACCTCCAGAACGTCAGCGCCTCGATCCCCTTGGGCACCTTCACCTGCATCACCGGCGTGTCGGGATCGGGCAAGTCGACCTTCACCATCGACACGCTCTATGCCGCCGCGGCGCGCAGCCTGAACGGTGCGCGCATCCACGCCGGTGCGCACGACAGCATCGAGGGGCTGCAATATCTCGACAAGGTCATCGACATCGACCAGTCGCCGATCGGCCGCACCCCGCGCGCCAACCCCGCGACCTACACCGGATCGTTCACCCAGATCCGCGACTGGTTCGCCGGCCTGCCCGAGTCAGCGGCGCGCGGCTACAAGGCCGGGCGCTTCAGCTTCAACGTCAAGGGCGGCCGCTGCGAGGCGTGCCAGGGCGACGGCGTGCTCAAGATCGAGATGCACTTCCTGCCCGACGTCTACGTTACCTGCGACGTCTGCCACGGCAAGCGCTACAACCGCGAGACCTTGGAGGTCACCTTCAAGGGCAAGAGCATCGCCGACGTGCTCGACATGAACGTCGAGGAGGCGGTCGAATTCTTCAAGGCGGTGCCGAGCATCCGCGAGAAGATGGCGATGCTGCACGAGGTCGGCCTCGGCTACGTCAAGGTCGGCCAGCAGGCGACGACCTTGTCGGGCGGCGAGGCGCAGCGCGTCAAGCTCGCCAAGGAACTGTCCAGGCGCGCCACCGGCAACACGCTCTACATCCTCGACGAGCCGACCACCGGGCTGCATTTCGAGGATGTGCGAAAGCTGCTCGAGGTGCTGCACACGCTCGTCGAGCAGGGCAATACCGTCGTGGTGATCGAGCACAATCTCGAGGTCATCAAGACCGCCGACTGGATCATCGACCTGGGGCCCGAGGGCGGCACCAAGGGCGGCGAGATCGTCGCGCAGGGGACGCCCGAACAGGTGGCGGCGACGGCGCGGAGCTATACGGGCGGGTATTTGAAGCCGTTGCTGGGGAAGAAGGCGGCGGCGGCGGAGCGGGTGGCGGCGGAGTAAGAAGGCTCCGAACCGGATCAAAATGGCTGTCTGGATGTGATCAAGCGTTGACCACTATGTCGGAACTGTGAAGTCTCCCAGCTTCTAACAAAGGGGGGGAATCTGTGTTTCTGGAGAAAAGACACCGGTTCATACGGCATTACAGATTCTCGTTCGTGCCGCGGCGCAAGAGTGGTCCGACGCTTCCGCTTGTCGATGCTACAGGTAAGCCGAGCATCCTCGCAGCACTGCAGCAGGCTGTTAGGCGAAACAAGGCCATCGACGTTCGCCCAAACAGCGACGTTATCGAAATGATGAGCATCGACGTACACGCCGCGACAGGCGCCATTGTGGCGCTCATTCACAGAGCGAGTCCGAAGGCTGCCGATCCCATGTACCGTCGAAAGGCCCGCGCCGCCCTTCATCTTCGCACTGTCAATAAGAAGCCCGACGAGGAACAATCGGTTTCGGCGCATCTCATCATTCTGCCGAAGGCGGTGCGCAATGGCGTTTATGACGCCATCCTAGAAGAAATTCCCGGCCTAAGCATGAGTTTGGTCCAACCCATCATCGGAAAGGTTCTTCGCGATTACGATTATAACTACAAAGATAATCGCGGTGATGACCAGAGCACTTACACAGTCTTTCGACCTGAAGGCGTCAAATCTGAGTCAGTTACTAATGCACTGAAGACTGGAAATTTTGGCTTTATAACGCTTAGCAGGCCGGCTCGCGCTAAATTCATCGATTCTGAAGATTTCTTCAAGCCGGTTCATGAAAAGATGAAGATTAGAGTCAAAGGCAAGGTTAGCCCAAAGGATTGGGCAGAAAAAATCGGCAATTTAGCAAAGAGCGCTAGACGCGCCGGCTGGGAGGATTTTCAGATTGATATTGAACTCGATGACGAAAGATCGAGGCGCATATCTATCGCCAGAGGGGAGGAGGCTAAAGAGGTCCTCTTTATAAGATCGGCGGAAGTTAACACAACGGTTGACCTGGCAGTATGTACTGACAAGGTTGTCGATGATTTCATCTCAAAGGCGATTAGAGCGATTTAAAACATCATGCCAATGATGCTCTTCAGTTTTAGATATCTCAAGATCCGCAGTGATGACGGAAGGCTTTTTGTTGTCCGTGATTTGTGGATAATCCTGATCGTCTCCACATTAATTGCAACTCTGTTTCATTTGATGCCTCATTCCGCCTTTTTTTCTACTGATGGTTTCCTTGATCGGATAGGATCGCTTGCATCAGCGTTGACGGGATTCTACATCGCTGGACTCTTAGCAGTTGCTACTTTTTTAATCGCAGGATCAACACTCGACGATCACATCGAAACTGGAGAGGCCTTCTGGGGAAGGCCGAACACAGATCGAGTTAAGCTCACCCGAAGGGATTACGTCCTTTCCATGTTTGGGTATCTAGCGTTTCTAAGCTTGTTATTATCCCTTCTTTCTGCAGCTTGCTCGGGTTTATCTTCAGCATTGGCGAGCGCAATACATGGCAAATATCTCATCATTGGTAATTTTTCGATACCTGCCTACGATGTGTCATCATTTCTAGCGAAACTATTGTGCTTAGTGCCGATCTCTCACCTCGTACTAACAAGCGGAAGAAGCTTGTATTATCTGACTTACAAAATTTATGATCGAAAGCCTGAGATAACCGGAGTCGTAGCGAAAGAGGACTAGGCTGGATCCGCTCATCCCTCTTTAAGTTAGATTTTTGAACCTCAAACTTATCACCGCGTTCTCTTTCTGCCCAAACCGCAAGGAGGGTAACATGCCTATCCCGATCCTCGCCGCCGCCGTGTCGCGCCGCCGCTTGGGATCGCCACGGCGCAGACCACCGCGTCGAGTTTCACGCTCTATGAGCTGCCGTGCTTTCTCGGGCGCTCGGCGACCATCACCGCCTCCCCCCGCGATCTTGCGACGCAGGGCTTCGCCAACTGGGAACAGAGCGCTCCGGTCAGCGGCGAGTACCAGGTGTGCGGCGCGTTGGCTAGTTAGTGTACGTCTACACCTTTCGGCAGCAAGTCGCGCCTCCGCAAATCTCTAATGGGCCGCCGAATACCTACCGTAATCGAACGTATGGTGGCCCAGCTTCACGCCATGCCAATCTTCTTTCCTCATCTGCGAAAGGTCCAGAGCATGAAATTGGCATTGTTCGCAGTAATGGTAGGCGTTTGTGCTTATCCCGCGTTGGCGGCACCCGACGATGGCGGACTCCTGTCAGAAGTGAGGGCACTCCGAGCTGCCGTAGCCGCCATGAAGGCTGACCTGTTATCTATCAAAACAGAGCTTTCGACTGCCAGGCTGAGGCTTGACTCGGTTGCCTCGGACGCCGCCAAAATGGTCCCGCATGTGTCCGTCATGCGAGAAGATTTGGCAAATGTTCGAAATTACGTGTCCACAAAGTCTGCGATTCAGATTTCGGGAGCAGTGTGCGAGGGCGGCTGCACAACAAAAGACCTGAACCGCCAAAACTTCGCCAACGACGCTGCCGAGAAATTTTGCAGGGGAGTCGGCTACGAGAGGGGATTTGGGACCGACAATAGCACGGTGGTCTGTTACGATAAGCGCGGTCCTAGCGTCGCATTTCCTAACTAACGGAAGAGCCGCGGCAGAGACCGGCACCACGCCGAGCGTCACGCTCTACGAACTGCCCGGCTTTCTCGGCCGCTCGGTGGTGGTCACCCCGCCACTTCCCCCGATCTCGCGCCGCTGGGCTTCGCCCCGGCGGGCGCAGAGCGCGCGCATCGTCGGCGAGTGGGAGATCTGCGGTGCGGCGAGCTATGCCGGCGGCTGCCAGAGCTACACGACGAGCAACCGGCCCTATCTGCGCCGCACCGCGGTCGCCTCGCTGCGGCCGACCCGCGCTACCGCGGACGAGGGCTTAGGCGTCGACGCGCCGGGCATCGACCTCGACCAGCTCGATGCCGGCGACGGCGTCAGCGGGAAGGATGTGACCTTCTTCGCGCGGCCGACGCTCGGCCGCATCCAGGTGTCGGCGGGCACCAACGACCTGACCGCGGCGCGCGCGTTCTGCGAGCGCGCCGGCTTTGGCGGCGCCGCCTATGCCGGCCGGGCGTGCGCGCAGGTGTCGAACATCGTCGACGCGCAGTGCGGCACGCGGCTGCGCGTTCCCGCTGCGCGAAATGCTCTGCCGGCGATAGGCCGGCGGGCGGCGGGGCGGCGGCGATCGCTGACGCGCCTTGCCGCCACTGCGGTGCTCTATCCCGCCCTCCCCGTTCCTTTCCCGTCATTCTGGCCTCGCATGACCGGCGCGGCCCGCGCGGCGCGGCGATGGATGCCGGAATCGGCGACATCGGCTAAGCTCGCCGCGGGAGGAACCTGCGATGCTCGAGCTGCTCATCCTCGTCGTAACCGTCAGCGCGCTGGCCGCGCTGTCGTGGCGCGCCGAGCGCCGCTTCGCCCGCCACGACCGGCTGCCGATGCAATGGTCGCTGGGCGGCAGCGTCAACTGGACGGCGCCGCGCCGCGTGGCGCTCGCCGTCACCCCGGCGCTCGGCACGCTGGTGATGCTCGCCACGGCGGCCTCGGCCTGGGGGCTGACGCCGCGCCCCGGGCAGGAAGGGCTGGTGACGCCGGTGCTGCTGCTGATCGGCGGCGGGCTCGTCGCGATGCACGGGCTGCACCTGCGGATGATCGGGCGCAGCCTGCGGCGCTGAGCACAGGCTGCGCAGGCGCCGCTCACCCACCGAAAAGGGGCGCCCCCTCGCGGGAGCGCCCCCTTCTACGCAGGCCGAAAGCGCGAAGCCTCAGGCCGCCTTGCGGCGGCGGCGCGCGGCGAGGCCGGCGACGCCGAGGCCGAACAGCGCCAGCGCGGCGGGCTCGGGCACCGCGGCTTCGGTGACGAAATTGTCGAACTGCGCGATGTTGTTCGAGAAGCTGAAGCGCGCCGAGGCGAGGTTGCGGAAGCTGTTGGCCAGCGTAAAGGTCTGGAAGGCGTTGGCGCCCATGATGCCGTCGAGCCCGAACGAGGCGCTGGTGGTGGCGCCGCCGGCATAGGTGCCGAGCACCGACACGGTACGGCCCGCGCCGAAGTTGGACCATTCGGCGGCGTCGAAGCTGAACAGGTCGAACAGCCCGCCGCCGACCTTCGTCACGGTGAACGCGGTGGTGTCGGTGACGAGCGTCTCGGTGCCGTTGGTGCTGTTGCTGTTCTGATTGGCGGCGCAGACGTGGAAATGGTTGGTGGCGCTGGTGAACAGATAGCCGTCCGACGTATAGGCGCCGGCGCTCGGGCAGCTTCCCCCCGACAGGCCGGTGAAGGTCGCGGTCGCCGCGGCGGGCGCCGAAACGCCGAGCGTCGCGAGTGCGCCGAGTAGGAGCAGGCTGATCCTGGTGGTCACGTGGTCGTCCCCCTGCGGGCCGGCGCCCCTCGCGCCGAACCCCTGTGGCGGGCAAGGAGCAGGTTTCGGGCCAAGTCACTGAAAACGGCCGGCGAGGCCGATTCCTGCGGCGCGGGCGCCGCCGCCCGGCGGGCGAAGTGTAAGCGCGGCCGACAGCGGGGCGGGACGCGGGAGGTTCGCGCACCGCCGGCCCCCGAAAGACCGGCGGCGGGGCGTCAGCGCGCGCGGTGGCGATCGCCGCTAGCTGTCGAACCTCAGCCCCGGCTGCGGCGTCGCCGCCTCGAACGCCGCCTGGCTCGACGCGACGCTGGCGTCATGGGTGATCAGCCAGCGGCCGTCGGGCTGCTTGGCCGCGACGACGAGCATCTTGTGGTAGCGCGTGACGGGCTGCGCAGCGTCGGCGGGGCGCGTCATCTCGGTGCGGTAATAGCCGGCGTCGATCGCCAGACCGTCGCCGACCCTGCGCCGGCTGACGACGCGGTAGGCGATCCTGAAGCCGATGCCGTCGGCCTTCATCCGCGCGACGCCCGCCGCCATCTTGCCGTGCATCGCGGCGCCGCCGTCGATGCCGACCGGCTGCGCCGGCAGGAAGATCGCGTCGTCGGCATAGGTAAGGCGTGACATCGCCGCGTCGCCGCTGGCGAGCGCGGTGGCCATCCGTTCGTAGATGGCGTTGACGCCGACGTCGGTGGCGGGACCGGCGGCGGTGCCGGCGGGCGCCGCGGCGGACAGCAGCGCCAGCGCGGCGGCGGCGAGGAGGACGCGGGGGATGGTGAGGGTCATTCGGGCTCCGGCGGCGGGGGCGATCGGCGGGCGATCTGGTCCGATTCGTATCAGGTGAGGCGCGCGTGCCGGCAAGCGGGCAGCGACGAATGGCACTGGTCGAATGGCTGGGCGCGCGCGGGGGATGACGGTTTGGGCAGCGGGTAACGCAAAGGGCAGCGGGGTACGCTGGCCGCCCCACGCTTCCTGATTGCCGACGCTTGTCGAGGGCGCGGTCTTGGTTAACCTGTGCCCGTGACCGACGCTTCGCCCTATCGCCTCCCGTTCCTGGCCGGCCTGCGCCTGCTGGGCGAAGCCATGCGCCGCCTCCGTGAGCGTGGCGCGTATCAGCCGACGCTCGTCGGCGGGGCGGCTGTCGAGCTCTATACGGCGGGAGCCGTCGCGACGGGGGACTTCGACCTCGTGACCGTGGCGCAGGCCGAGTTCGAGACGGTATTGGCCGAACTCGGCTTCGAACGACCCGGCGGCCGGGGACGGTCGCTGCGCGGGTTCATCCATTCGACGCTGCCGATGGGGGTCGAAGTCGTTGGATCGTCGATGATGGGAGGCTCAGCCGATCCGTTGCGCCGCCGCCGTTTCACCCTTGATGATGGCGGCGAAATCCTCGTCATCGGGATCGAGGATCTGATCGCTGACCGGATGGGCCAGGCGGCGGCGGCATCAGGCGGCGATCCTGTTATGTTGGGGCAGGCGCGTCTGCTATACGCGACCGCTGAAACGGTGGACGAGGCCTATCTCGATGCGCGAATCCAAACCGAAAGCCTCGGCGACTACAGCCTCGCCGACCTCGCTGCCCCCCGGTGAGCCGCTCGCGGAATATGCGGCGCGGCTGGCGGGCCGACGTGCCCGGCTCGGATCGGCGCTGCCGCCGTCGACGCCGCGCGCGAGCGATGCGCCGCGAACGGCATCCAAGCGGGCCTTGCTGGAGGCGATAGCCCTGACTGGCAAGCGCGGGAGCTGAGCGTTTAGGGCTGCGGTGGCGCCGGCGCAGCGGTCGTGGGGCAGCGCTGGTTGTCGACCTGCCGGTGGGCGCGACGCCGAATGGCGAGCTGGCCGATCGGAAGGAGGACGTGCCCTTTCCCGCCAAGTCATCCTGACGACCGTCAGGATCTCCCGAAACGGGACCCGGTGCAAAGCGGATGGAGATCCTGACTTTCGTCGGGATGACGGGCTGGACCGAGCGGGGCGTGGCGCTACGGCACATCCGCCGCGCCTGCAGCCCCCGAACGGAAAATGGGGGCCGGCATTGCTGCCAGCCCCCACTTCGTCGGGGGTCCCGGTCGTCGGCCTCTCGGTGCCTTGCGGCAGCGGGCGGCTCGCCCGTTCGTCCCGGCGTGGCTCGACGCCTTGGCCACGGGGGGTCAGTGCGTCTCGCTCCCGCCGTGCCCTGGTTCGTCTGGCACCGTCCGCTTGCGCTTCCGGTACCCGCGTCGCCTCGGGTCGGCGTCTCCGGCGCTTCGAGCGTTCCGTTCGCCCTTGCGGGCGTTCGGGCGGCTGGTCGGCTCCGCGGTGTCCGGTTGTTGGCGCCTTCGGCGTTTCCGCCTCCGTCGCCGTCCCCGGCCACATCCGAAAGCTCTCATGACGCGCCGAGTCGCGCGAGCGCAAAATCGCGTCGCGGGCCTGTGGATAACGAGGATAACGGGGATAAGAATCGACCAGTGGCATGTGCCGAAACCGGCTCGCCATTTAGTCCTAATCGCACCAAAAGCGCGGCATCGACGAGGCGGGCCGGCGGGTGCGGCGGCCTCCTAGCAAAGAAGGCCCGAGAGATGAAGCTTTTTTCTGCCGCCGCGGCGCTGGCGCTCGCCGCGCTCCTCCCCGCCCCCGTCGCCGCGCAGCCCGCCGCGGCCCCGACGGCGCCCGCCGCGGCGCAGGCGGCGGTCGAGTCGCTGCTCGCCGCCGACCGCGCGTTCGCGGCGGCGGCGGCCGAGGTCGACGTCGTCACCGCGCTGTCGGCGATGTTCGCCGACGACGTGCGGATGCCGACGCCGGCGGGCGGCTTCACCGCGTCGAAGGCCGACGCGGTGGCGCTGCTCGGCTCGAACCCGGCGAACAAGGTGGCGCGCGTCGGCTGGGCACCGGTGCGCGGCGGCGTGTCGGCCGACGGCAGCCACGGCTTCAGCTTCGGCTTCATCACCACGCGCGAGCCGGGCAAGCCCGAGCGGCCGGGCAAGTATCTCGCCTATTGGGTGCGGCAGCCCGAGGGCTGGCGCGTCGCCGCCTACAAGCGCGTGCCGCGGCCGGCGGGCGCGGTGTCGACGGCGATGCTGCCGCCCTCGCTGCCCGCCGGCGCGCCGGCGAGCGCCGGCGACGCGGCGCAGGCGCTCGCCGCCGCCGAACGCGCCTTCGCCGCCGAGGCGCAGGTGATCGGGCTGCGCGCCGCCTTCGCCAAATGGGGCCATGACGACGCGATGAACATGGGCGGCGGCGCCGGCTTCGCGATCGGCGCGGCGACGATCGCGGCGAGCAACTTCGGCCCCGAGACCGAGAGCCCGCTCGACTGGGGCCCCGACGCCGGCGTGCTGGTGGCGCCGGGCGGCGACCTCGGCGTGACCTTCGGCCATATCCGCGCCAAGGCGAAGCCGCCCGCCGGCCAGCCCGACAAGGTCCCGTTCTTCACCGTGTGGAAGCGCGATGCGACGGGAGCGTGGCGCTATATCGCCGAGTGAGGGCCCCTGACTCCGCCCTTCCCCCCTTGCCTGTCATCCCCGCGCAGGCGGGGACCCACTCCAGCACACCCCAAGCGCTCATGCTGAGCTTGTCGAAGCAGGGTTGGCGCGCCGAGGGGGTGGAGCAAGCTCGCCCTTCGGCATGCTCAGGGTGAGCGCAAAGGGTAGAGCTTGGTCTCGGGTGGGTCCCCGCCTTCGCGGGGATGAAGGCTGGGCCGCTACGCCGCCGCCTTGGACCGTTCGCGCGGCACCAGCTCGTAGCTGTCGAGGTCGACGCGGCGCATCTGCCGCCAGAACTCGATCGTCGATCCCGACCAGTTGTTGGTGATCTTGCCGTCGTGCTTGTACCAGCTGCCGCAATCGGCCGCCCAGACGGTCGAGGCGAGCCGGTCCTGCAGGCGGCGGTTGTAGGCGGCCTGCACCTCGGGCTTGACGTCGAGCAGCACGAGGTCGCGCGCCAGGATCGTGTCGATCAGCGGCAGGATGTAATCCATCTGCCGTTCGGACATGAAGATGATGCTGTTGTGGCCGAGGTTGGTGTTGGGGCCGTACATCACGAACATGTTGGGGAAGCCGGTGACGGTGACGCCGCGATAGGCCTCGGCGCCCTTCGCCCAGACGTCGTGCAGCCGCTGCCCGGCGCGGCCGGTGATGTCGATCGGCATCAGGAAGCCCGCGGTCTCGAAGCCGGTGCCCCAGACGATGACGTCAAGCGGGATGCGGCGCCCCGATGCGGTCTCGATGCCCTCGGGCACGATGCGCGCGATCGGTTCGGTGACGATCTCGACGTTGGGGCGGCAGACCGCGGGGTAGTAATCGTCGGTGATCAGGATGCGCTTGCAGCCGATCGGATAGTCGGGGGTCAGCGTCTCGCGCAGCTTCGGATCGTGGACCTGCGCGGCGAGATGGTCGCGCGCCATCTTCTCGAGCCGCTTCGACGCCCAGCTGCCCGCGCGGGCGAAGGCGCCCCAGCGGCTCTCGTTGATCGAATAGATCAGCAGCCTGAGCGCCTTCCGAAGGATCGGGAAGCGGCGGAAGCGCGCGTGCTGCGCCGGGGTGATCTCCTCGTCGGGGCGCGGGATGATCCAGTTCGACGAGCGCTGGAAGATCGTGAGCTTTTCGGCGAGCGGCGCGATCTCGGGGATGTACTGGACGGCGCTGGCGCCGTTGCCGATCGAGGCGACGCGCTGGCCGGTGAGGTCGATGTCGCGGTTCCAGCGCGCCGAGTGGAACTGCACCCCGGCGAAGCCGTCCTTGCCGGGGATGTCGGGGGTCCAGGGCCGGTTCAATTGCCCGGCGCCGACGATGAGGATGCGCGCCGTCCAGCGGCGGCCGTCGGCGGCGGCGACGCGCCAGGTGCCCGCGGTCTCGTCGAAGGCGGCGCCCGCCACCTCGGTGCCGAAGCCGATGTGCGCGTTGAGGCCGTAGCGATCGGCGATGTCGCGGAAATAGGCGAGGATCTCGGGCTGGCGCGCGAAGGCGCGCGTCCAGTTGGGGTTGGGGGCGAAGCTGTAGCTGTAGAGGTGGCTCGGCACGTCGCACGAGGCGCCGGGATAGCAGTTGTCGTACCAAGTGCCGCCGACCGAGTCGGAGCGTTCGAGGATGACGAAATCGTCGATGCCGCGCTCCTTCAGCTTGATGCCGGCGAGCAGCCCCGACATGCCGGCGCCGACGATCACCGCGGTGACGCGCGTCGCCTCCGCCGCTGCACCTGCGCGTGGATCGGCCTCCGCCATGCAACCCCTCCCCGGTCGTTTCGCCGGAGCGTAACCCGCGGCGGTGGGGGCGAACAGCCTAGCCATATGGGTGGGCGGGGGGGCGCTTACCCTGCTGCCACTTCCGGGCGAACTGGCACGCCACCCTCTCACCCCCCAGCGCTCATGCTGAGCTTGTCGAAGCAGGATTGGCGCGCTGCGGCGCCTCGGCAAGCTCGCCCTTCGACAAGCTCAGGGTGAGCGCGAACGGCGGGCGTCGTCGGTACTGGCCCGCGATCCCCCGCCCCGCCTACTTCGCGAACGCCTCGTTGAGCATCTTCGCCAGCCGGACGCCGCCCTTCTTGGTCTGCTCGCGCACCGTCTCGCGAGTCGCGGCGACATAGGCTTCGTCGATCAGCACGCGCGCGGTCGGCGGCGCCACGCAGACGTCGACCGCCGGCAGCTTGCCATAGGTGTAGGTCTTCGACGCCTGCCAGCCGTCCCTGAGCCAGTCGGCGACGCCGCCCTGCCGCCACTGGTCGGCGAGCGCCGGGGTGATCTGCGACAGCAGTCCGGCGACGTCGCCCGGCGGCTCGCTGAGCGACCGCTCGGCGAGCTCCGAATCCCAGATGCGGTGCAGGTTCATCCGCTCGGGCGCCTTGTAGCCATAGGCCGCCTTGACGTTGTTGCCGCCGCGGTCGGCGGCGTCGCCCGAATGCATCGGCTGGTGCATGTCGCCGACGAAATGCACGAGCCAGGCGAGCGACATCAGTTTCTCGCGGTCGGGGATCTTCGGGCTGGCGATGAGCTTGGCGTGGCGGGTGACCTGCGCCGAGACGCAATTGCCGTCGGGGCAGTTCGCCTTGGCGTCGAAGTCCTTGCAGACGTGGATGTTCTGATAATGCCAGGGGAAGGAATAGTTGAAGCGGTCGCCCATGCCGCGGATGCAGTCGGGCCAGTAGCTGGCATCCTCGATCGTCCGCAGCGGGCATTCGGGCGTCTCGACCTGCACCTCGGCCTTGAGCAGCCGAGTCACCTCGGCCTTCGCCGCTGGCGTCAGATGCGCCCAGGCGATGCTGGCGAGCGTGCGGTGGCCATATTCGCCCCAGGCGAAGGCGGGACGGGGCAGCAGAGCGAGCGCGCAGAGCGCGAGCAGGAGACGGGCGAGCTTCATGCCGGCGCCCATGCCAGTCTTCGATGCCGAAAGCGAGACGGTGCGACGCGGAAGCGCGCCGCGGGCGGTCAGGCGCGCATCTCGCGTGAGGCGGTGGGGCGCAACGTGCCGTCGCTGCCGTCGCGCTGGCGGCGGATGTGGCTTTCGAGCGCGGCCATCGCAGCATCCATGTGCAGCACCGCGAGGCCGGCGTGGCGCTCGGCCAGCTCCTCGTGGATGGTGCGGATCTGCCCGAGGAGGCCCTCGAGCGAGCGGATGTCCGAAGTCGTCATGTCAATCACCATACCGGACCGTTGCGGCGGCCGTGCGCCCGAGCGGGCGCCAGATCGTCGGAAAACCCAGGGCGCCGCAAATATCGCGGTGTCAACGGACGCGCCCTTCCGATGCGCCGGTTATAGACCATGTTACGATGAAGCCGAAATGAACGGCACCCCGGTTGGTTACGGTAGCCTCATTTGCGCGGCAGCCATTCGCGGCTGACGCGCACCGAGCGGGTGGCGATGTTGACCTCGATCAGGAACAGGCTGAGTCCCGCCACGATCAGCGCCATCGCGGCGATGAACATGCCGGCGACGAGCCGCGCCGAGCCGCGATCGGTCATGTCGCCAAGGAACAGCACCGCGACCACCAGGCAGACGAACAGCGCCGAGGCGGTGCAGCAGCTGATCGCCCAATGCGCCACCGCCATGCGGCGGTCGAGCGCGTGCAGCATCGCGAGCATCGGCGCGCGCTGCGCGGAAGGCGTTTCGGCGAGCTGCGCCTCGAGGCCGCGCGCGCGGTCGATGACGCGGCCGAGCCGCGCGGTCAGCACGTTGAGGATCGAGCCGATACCGGCGAGCAGGAACACCGGTGCCACCGCGAGCTGGATGATGTGCGCGACGGCGGAGACGCTGGTGATCTGGTTCATGACGGTCATTTCTTGCAAAGCGCTTCGGGTGGAGCAACCTTTGGCCGGCGTTCCGGTTCATCCAGCGACGCCAGCGGAGACAGACGATGCGCCTCGACGACCTGAAGGGCAGCAGCAACATCGAACGGCAGGCCGGCGGCGGCGGCGGCTTGGGCGGCGGCTTGGGCGGGCTGCTGCCGCTGCTGTTCATGGGCCGCGGGCTCGGCCTCGGCGGCCTGGTGGTCGTCGGAATCCTGTTCTTCGTCTTCGGCGGGCTTGGCGGCGGCGGCGGCGCGCCGCGGCAGCCGGTCGGCCAGCAGGTCGGCCAGCCGGCGGGCGCCCCCGGCGCCGCCGACCAGTTCTCGGCGCGCGTGCTCGAAACCACCGAGACGACCTGGAGCAAGATCTTCGCCGCCGAAGGCCAGGATTATCCCGAGCCGACGCTGGTGCTCTACGACGGCTATGGCCAGTCGGGCTGCGGCGCGGCGCAGGCGGCGACGGGGCCCTTCTACTGCCCGGCCGACCAGAAACTCTATCTCGACACCAGCTTCTTCGACGAGCTGTCGCAGCGCTTCGGCGCGCCGGGCGACTTCGCGCAGGCCTATGTCATCGCGCACGAGGTCGGTCACCATGTCCAGACGGTGACCGGCATCTCCGACAGCGTCCGCCGCGCGCAGGCGCAGGCCGGCGAGGCCGAGGCCAATGCGCTGCAGGTGCGCATGGAGCTGCAGGCCGACTGCTACGCCGGCCTGTGGGCCCGCGACAATGCCGAGCGGCTCGAACCCGGCGACGTCGAGGAGGCGCTCGATGCCGCCGCGGCGATCGGCGACGACACGCTGCAGCGCCAGGCGCAGGGCCGCGTCGTGCCCGACAGCTTCACCCACGGCACCTCGGTGCAGCGGATGCGCTGGTTCAATGTCGGCTACAAGGAGGGCAGCGTCGCGGCCTGCGACACCTTCGCGGCGCGGACGCTGTAGGGGGCCGAAGCGCGCCGCGCCCTGCCCCGGCATCCCCGCGCAGGCGGGGATCCACTTCGGACCAAGCGCCTCCCTTTGCGCTCACCCTGAGCTTGTCGAAGGGCGAGCTTGCCGAAGCGTCCCAGCGCGCCAACCCTGCTTCGACAAGCTCAGCATGAGCGCCTGGGGTGTGCAGCCGCGGGTCCCCGCCTTCGCGGGGATGACAATGTTTACGAGAACGTAAGCCCCCTACCGCGGCGTCCGCAACCGCAACCACTCCTCTTCGCTGTCGTCCTCGACGATCCACCAGCGCTGGCGCATCCGCTCGTCGAGCCGCAGCCCGAAGGCGGCGGCAAGAAAATTATGCGTGGCGGCGAGCGCGTCGGCCTGGACGAAGCACCAGGCGCCCGCGGCGATGCTGGCGAGCATCGCGATCGGGAAGAGGCGTTCGTAGTGACGCATGCCGCCCGGTATCGCGTGTCCGCGCTAACAATCGGTTAGCCGGTTCGGTTAACGCGCGTTCCAGAAATCGAAGGTCTCGCGCTGGACGCGGCGAACATAGGCGGCGGCCTCGGGGCCTTCCCACGGCCCGGCATAGCCGTCGGCGCGCGGCCGGCCGCCGAGCCACCAGCCCTGCCCCGGCAGCCCGTCCGACTGGCGCACCACCAGCACCGCCAGCTCGGGTTCGCCGCGCCCGCGCGCCGCGGCGTCGATGTCGTCGAGCAGCTTGCACAGCGCGCGCATCTTGGGGCGCGAGAAGCTCAGGCCGACCGCGGCCAGCACCTCGCCATAGGTCATCGCCTGCCCGGCGCGCGCCGACGCCTGCAGCAGCGCCTCGACATGGTCGGCGTCGATCGCGCCGGTCATTCGAGGTGGAGCACGTCATTTTCGATGGTGACGCGCTTCAGGTGGCGGAGGAAGCTCATCCCGAGCAGCGAGATGCCGGTGTCGACGCTCGCCACCACCGCCGCGACGTCGCGCGCCTGCCGCTCGCCGACCGCCACTTGCTTCAGCGTCACCGGCGCGACGTCGGTGGTGCCGCCGGCGGTGCGCGCCTGCATGCGGAAGTCGTCCGGCGCCACGACGATCCCGGCGCGCATCGCGTCGTGCGGCGTCAGCATCACCATCCCGGCGCCGGTGTCGACGATGAAGCGCACCCCGACGCCGTTGACCAGCCCGTCGGCGTAGAAATGGCCGTCGGGCGAGCGCGCGATGCGCCGGCTCGACACGCCGACCGCGGCGCCGGCCGCGCCGGGGCGCGGCCGTTCCATCGAGCTCGGCGGCGGGATCGGCGCGTCGGGCCGCCACTGCGGCGCGGGCGGCAGGCCGGCGGCCTGCAGGAGCATGAGGGCGGCGAGCATCGCTGACATGGAACGGATGTTTGCGCGCCCGCGGCGCACTTGCCAAGCCGGGCGTAGCGCCGCGGCTCAGGACCGGTCGGCGGGATCGACGCGGCCGACCAGCCGCAGCCGGTTCCAGATCTCGATCGACGCGGCATGGTCGAGCGCCTGGGCCGCCGCCACCGCCGCGGCATCGTCGGCGCAGTCGAGGTCCTCGGCGCGAACGATCCGATTGTTCGCATTGAGAAAATAGAGCCGATAGTCGGCCATGGCATCGTCACCGCATACGCAAAGAACATCGCGAGCCCGAACGGGGCTCCCGAAGTCAACGGCGAACCGCTGGAATCGGTTCCGTTACGAGTTCCATCGCCGGCCGCCCCGACGCGGCGGCTAGACCGGCTTCAGCCGCGCATGCGGTTCGGGCGGCAGCGCGACCGCGATCGCGTCGCCGGCGCGCACCGCGCCGCCCGCGGCGACGATCGCCATCACCCCGGCCTTGAGGAGGATCTGGTTGCGCGCGCCGCGCTCGATCGTCGCGAGCTTGAGCCCCGGCTGCCAGCGGTCGAGCTTGAAGCAGGGCGTGCGCAGCCCGGTCAGCTCGATCACCGCGGCGTCGCCGAGCCGCAGCCGCGTGCCGGTCGGCAGCGCCAGCAGGTCGATCCCCGAGGTGGTGACATTCTCGCCCATCTCGCCCGGCGCCACCGCGAAGCCCTTGGCGGCGAGCTCGGCGAACAGCTCGGACTGGATCAGGTGCACCTGCCGGAGGTTGGGCACCTCGACGGTCGGCCGAAAGCGCGCGCGGTGGCGGCGCGTGGCGCCGGCATGGCGGTCGCCGTCGATGCCGTGTTCGGTAACTAAGTTGACCGATGAGCAGGATAGCTTGGACAGTGCGACGTCGGCCCCAGCGTGAAGAGCGACGACATTCATTCATCCGCCACGCTGAACGCCAGGGATGATGCAATGGAAGAGAGCGTACCGGTTACACCCCAATCCCGCGTGGTGAACATGACCGAGGTGTCTGCCACCAACGCCATCACGCTCGCGATCCTCGCTATTGAAACGCTTCCCATCTTAAGAGCTGCACCTCGATCTTGCCGAAGAAAGTTCAGCAGGCCGATCGGTACTTTCGACACCGATCGAGCCGCTAGCGGATTCTCGCCCTTTCGTGCGGCATCCACGGCGTCGAGATGTTTCGTTAACACGGCCATGATGAGACGCCTCACGCGAGGGTCTACCGCCGAGTTTTCGAGCAGCATCTGTTCCATTCGAACGAAGTATGGAATTGGCATCATACGAGCTCGAATTTCGGTACTCGCCGCCTGGTAGCCCCCATAGCGGGCCTCTACGCCGAGCCGGTTGAGAAACTCTTGCCAATGCGCGGAGGAAAGCGCTCGTCGCCGTCCGTACCTTGAGCGCCAGCTAAGATAAATCTCTCGCAACTGCTCGTTCGGACGAGCTGACCCCAGGGTAATATTCTCGACGAAGTAAGCAGATTCTATGAACTTCTTACTTTCAACGAATTCCTCAAGGAGCTGGACTAACTGCGCGCACTCAGAATCATTAATTACAGCGCGCGTATCCGGCAGATTACCCTCACCGCCGCTGGCCGATTGCGTAAGCAGTCCCGCAAGCAGGACGATAAGCCGCTTGTCCTGCTCTGTGAGCCTTACGTCCGGTTGGTAGATACCCAACCTTGCGCCGCCTACTCCGCGGCAACCATCCCACCCGCGCCCGTCAGCAGCTCGCCGGTTTCGCCGTCGCCGGTCTCGTTGGCCGCCGCCACCTTGTTGGCGTTCTTGCGGCGGTCGAAGGCGTCCCAGACCTCGTTCCAATTGCCCTTGGTCGCAGCCTTCGAATATTCGGTGGCGCGCGTCTCGAAGAAATTGGCGTGCTCGACGCCGTTCAGCAGCGGCTGCAGCCAGGGCAGCGGATGCTCGTCGATCAGGTAGATCGCCGGCAGGCCGAGCTGCTGGAGGCGCCAGTCGGCGACGAAGCGGATGTATTTCTTGATTTCCTTCGGCGTCATTCCCGA
This sequence comes from Sphingomonadaceae bacterium, assembly GCA_030147805.1. Taxonomy (GTDB): domain Bacteria; phylum Pseudomonadota; class Alphaproteobacteria; order Sphingomonadales; family Sphingomonadaceae; genus Sphingoaurantiacus. The sequence continues at coordinate 32,409 of JASBUR010000031.1, read as the reverse complement.
GACCGGACCCATTTCGAAGGCGAGGTCGATGAAGGCGTCCTCCAAACGGACGACCTTCTGGCAGACGTCGATGATGTCTTCCTTCACCGCCTTGGTCAGGCAGTTGCGCTCCTTGGTGAAGGTGTGGAACAGCTTGATGATGCCTTCGCAGTGCAGGCTCTCGTCGCGCACCGACCAGCTGACGATCTGCCCCATGCCCTTCATCTTGTTGAAGCGCGGGAAGTTCATCAGCATCGCGAAGCTGGCGAACAGCTGCAGCCCCTCGGTGAAGCCGCCGAACATCGCCAGCGTGCGCGCGATGTCGGCATCGCTGTCGACGCCGAAGGTGTTCATGAAGTCGTGCTTGTCGCGCATTTCCTTATACTGAAGGAACATGCCGTACTCGCTCTCGGGCATGCCGATGGTGTCGAGCAGATGGCTGTAGGCGGCGATGTGCACCGTCTCCATGTTGGAGAAGGCGGCGAGCATCATCTTGATCTCGGTCGGCTTGAACACGCGGCCGTACTTGTCGTGGTAGCAGTCCTGCACCTCGACGTCGGCCTGGGTGAAGAAGCGGAAGATCTGCGTCAGCAGGTTGCGCTCATGATCGGAGAGCTTCTGCGCCCAGTCGCGGCAATCCTCGCCGAGCGGCACCTCCTCGGGCATCCAGTGGATCTGCTGCTGGCGCTTCCACATGTCGAACGCCCAGGGGTATTCGAACGGCTTGTAGCTCTTCCTGGCTTCCAGCAGACCCATCGCAATCACTCCATCCTCAACCTCCCTCGCCCCGTTGGGGAGAGGGTCGGGGAGAGGGGCGCGAGCGCCGCGAGCTTTCGCATGCGCTGAGAGGCCCCTCTCCCTCCCACTTCGTGGGCCCCTCCCTCTCCCCGGAGGGGCGAGGGTTGGAGCATTCTTCCTCCGTCAAAGTACCGCTTTGACGGACCTCATTGGATGGCAGGGGTGAAGCAGACGCCGGTCGGTTCAATTGAAAAGATCGGTGTCCGGCTCGGCTTCACCCCCGCCCTACCCGGCGTGCCCCGAAGGGCGGCGCCGGGTTGACCGGCGTGTTATTGGCACGCCAAGCATTCGTCGTAGTCCTTGCGCTCGACCTCGAAGTCGACGGCGCGCAGCTCCGACGTGTTGTCCGTTTCCACCCCGCCGGCGAAGCCCGCGCGCTGGATGCTCTTCGACCGGCAATAATAGAGCGACTTGATGCCGAGCTCCCAGGCGCGGAAGTGCAGCATCAGCAGGTCCCACTTCTCGATGTCGGCGGGGATGTAGAGATTGAGCGACTGCGCCTGGTCGATATAGGGCGTGCGGTCGGCGGCGAGCTCCAAGAGCCAGCGCTGGTCGATCTCGAACGCGGTCTTGTAGGTCGCCTTCTCGTCGACGGTCAGGAAGTCGAGATGCTGGACCGAGCCGCCCTGCTCGAGGATCGAGTTCCAGACCGCGTCCGAATTCTTCGCCTTCTCGATCAGCAGCTTCTCGAGATAGGGGTTCTTGATCGAGAAGCTGCCCGACAGCGTCTTGTGCGTGTAGATGTTCGCCGGGATCGGCTCGATGCACGCCGAGGTGCCGCCGCAGATGATCGAGATCGACGCGGTCGGCGCGATCGCCATCTTGCAGCTGAAGCGCTCCATCACCCCCATGTCGGCGGCGTCGGGGCAGGCGCCGCGCTCGGTGGCGAGCGTCATCGACGCCTCGTCGACCTTGCTGCGGATGTGGCGGAAGATCTTCATGTTCCACGACTTGGCCATCGCGCTTTCGAACGGCACGCCGCGCGCCTGCAGGAAGCTGTGATAGCCCATGACGCCGAGGCCGACCGAGCGCTCGCGCATCGCCGAATATTTGGCGCGCGCCATGTCGTCGGGCGCCCGCTCGATATAGTCGCTGAGCACATTGTCGAGGAAGCGCATCACGTCCTCGATGAACTGCTTGTCGCCGTTCCACTCGTCCCAGGTCTCGAGCCCGAGCGACGACAGGCAGCACACCGCGGTGCGGTGGACGCCGAGATGGTCGCGCCCGGTCGGCAGCGTGATCTCCGAGCAGAGGTTCGAGGTCGAGACCTTCAAGCCCAGGTCGCGATGATGCTTGGGCATCGTGCGGTTCACGGTGTCGGCGAAGATGATGTAGGGCTCGCCGGTCGCCAGCCGCGTCTCGACGAGCTTGATGAACAGCGAGCGGGCATCGACCTCGCCGCGCTTTTCGCCGGTCTTGGGAGAGACGAGGTCGAACGGCTCGCCGTTGCGCACCGCCTCCATGAAGGCGTCGGTGATGAGGACGCCGTGATGGAGGTTCAAGGCCTTGCGGTTGAAGTCGCCCGACGGTTTGCGGATCTCGAGGAATTCCTCGATCTCGGGATGGTTGACATCGAGATAGACCGCGGCCGAGCCGCGGCGCAGCGAGCCCTGGCTGATGGCGAGCGTCAGCGAATCCATGACGCGCACGAACGGGATGATGCCGCTGGTCTTGCCGTTGAGGCCGACCGGCTCGCCGATGCCGCGGACGTTGCCCCAGTAGGTGCCGATGCCGCCGCCGCGCGAGGCGAGCCAGACATTCTCGTTCCAGGTGTTGACGATGGCGTCGAGGCTGTCGTCAACCGAGTTCAGATAGCAGCTGATCGGCAGGCCGCGCCCGGTGCCGCCGTTCGACAGCACCGGCGTCGCCGGCATGAACCACAGCTTCGAGATATAGTCGTAGACGCGCTGCGCATGGTCGGCATCGTCGGCATAGGCGGCGGCGACGCGCGCGAACAGATCCTGATAGGATTCGCCCGGCAGCAGATAGCGGTCGTTGAGCGTGTCCTTGCCGAAGTCGGTCAGCAGCGAATCGCGCGACGGATCGGTGACGACGTCGAAGCGCGGCTTGTGGATCATCGCCTTGGGCTCGGGCGGCGTACCCGACACCCCGGTCAGGGTGGCGGTCATCGCCGCTTCGTTGCCGCTGAAATCCATAAGACGCTCCTTCGATACGGCGCTATGGATGAGGCTTCAGTCCGGGTCGACGGCGCATTCGCGCCATCCCCGATATCCTCGCTATCCACAGGCCAAAGCCTTCCGGGGCTTTCGGAGTCACCGCCGCGAATCGTCGAGAAGCTTTCCGCGACATCCACATGATATGGTGGTGACCCCCCAGTCCCAGAACCACATCCTGTGCCTAATCCGGGGACGCCGCAAGGCCCCGAATCTTAATTTTTTGATTTCCAAGACAAGGCAATGCGCTAGCGCGACGAGCCGTCAAGCATCGTTAATGGACCGCGATTTCGCCTCGCGCTAAGAGCGCCTTCAACGCTGAACGAACGGGGGACGGCAAGTGACCGTAATTCGCCAGGAAGACGTCATCGACTCGGTCGCCGACGCGCTGCAGTACATCTCCTATTATCATCCGATGGACTATATCCGCGCGCTGGGCCGCGCCTACGAGCTCGAGCAGGGACCGGCGGCGAAGGACGCGATCGCGCAGATCCTCACCAACAGCCGGATGTGCGCCGAGGGGCACCGGCCGATCTGCCAGGACACCGGCATCGTCGTCGCCTTCGTGAAGGTCGGGATGAACGTCACCTGGCAAGCCACGATGACGGTTGAGGAAATGATCAACGAGGGCGTGCGCCGCGCCTATCTTCACCCCGACAATCGCCTGCGCGCCTCGATCGTCGCCGACCCGGCGTTCGGCCGCACCAACACCCGCGACAACACGCCGGCGGTGACTCATATCGAGTTCGTCCCCGGCGACCATGTCGAGATCACCGTCGCGGCGAAGGGCGGCGGCAGCGAGAACAAGACCAAGTTCGCGCTGCTCAACCCGTCCGAATCGATCGTCGACTGGGTGCTCGAGATGGTCCCGAAGATGGGCGCCGGCTGGTGCCCGCCGGGCATGCTCGGCATCGGCATCGGCGGCTCGGCCGAAAAGGCGATGCTGATGGCGAAGGAATCGCTGATGCTGCCGATCGACATGGGCGAGCTGAAGGCGCGCGGACCGCAGTCGAAGATCGAGGAACTGCGCATCGAGCTCTACGACAAGGTCAATGCGCTCGGCATCGGCGCGCAGGGCCTGGGCGGGCTGTCGACGATCCTCGACGTCAAGATCCTCGACACGCCGACGCATGCCGCGTCGAAGCCGATCGCGATGATCCCCAATTGCGCCGCGACGCGCCACGCGCATTTCACGCTCGACGGCTCGGGCCCGGCGCAGCTCGAGGCGCCCAACCTCGCCGAATGGCCCCAGGTCGACTGGAAGCCGTCGAAGGAGGCGATCCGCGTCGACCTCGACAACCTGACCCCCGAGGTCGTCGCCTCGTGGAAGCCGGGCGACCGGCTGCTCCTGAACGGCAAGATGCTCACCGGGCGCGACGCCGCGCACAAGCGGATGACCGACATGCTGGCGCGCGGCGAGCCGCTGCCGGTCAGCTTCAAGAACCGCGTCATCTATTATGTCGGCCCGGTCGATCCGGTGCGCGACGAGGTCGTCGGGCCCGCCGGCCCGACCACGGCGACGCGCATGGACAAGTTCACCGAGACGATGCTCGCCGAGACCGGCCTCATCGCGATGGTCGGCAAGGCCGAGCGCGGCCCGGTCGCGATCGAGGCGATCAGGAAGCACAAGGCCGCCTATCTGATGGCGGTCGGCGGCGCCGCCTATCTGGTGTCGAAGGCGATCAAGGGCAGCCGCGTGCTGGCGTTCGAGGATCTCGGCATGGAGGCAATCTACGAGTTCGACGTGCGCGACATGCCGGTGACGGTGGCAGTCGATTCGACCGGCGAGTCGGTCCACCACAGCGCGCCGCTGGTCTGGCGCGACAAGATCGCGCGCGAGAAGCTGCTGGAGATGGCGGAGTAGGCGCGGCGGCCACTACCCCCATACCTCGTCATCCTGACGCAAGTCAGGATCTTTCATAATCTTGGGAGATCCTGACTTTCGTCAGGATGACGGCCTGTGTTGACGAGGGATGAGGGCGGCCGGGTGTTCGGCCGTCAGCGCGTCAGCTCCTCCAGCAGCGCCTCCTCGTACGCCCGGAAATTCGACCGCTTCCCCGCATAGCCCGCCGGGTCCGCCGCGGTCCCGGTGACGGCGTAGGCAACCCCCCGCCCTGCCGCCGGATCGATCCAGATACCGCTCCACAGCCCATAGGCCTCGCCCATGTGGCCGAACCAGCGCGGGTCGCCGTCGACGGGCTGGTCGCCGCCGCCGATCAGGCACTGCACCGACAGGCCGTAGCAGCGCATCAGCCCGCCGTAGCTTTCGCCCGTCGCCCCCTCGCCCTCCCGCCACAGCGGCGCCAGCATCTGCCGCACGCTCGCGGGCCGCAGCAGCCGCACGCCGTCGAGCTCGCCCTCGTTCAGCAGCAGCCGCGCGACGCGGCCGAGATCGCGGATCGAGATGCGCAGCCCGCCCTGCGGCGCGAACAGCGTGCCGTTGTCGCCGGGCCGGTAGCCGGCGAGGTCGCAGGCGGCGTCGGGCGACGCCAGCCGCACCGCGCACGCCGGCGGCCGCCCGCGCAGATCGTCGACCTGCGCCACCCAGGCCGGACTTGGCGTCCAGCGCTCGGCATCGAGGCTCTTGCGGTACAGCACCGCGGCACGGGCGATGGCGGCGTCGGAGCAGCCCGACCAGTTGAAGCAGGCGTCGACCGCCAGCGGTTCGAGCACCAGCCGCCGCATCAGCCGGTCGAAGCGCTCGCCGGTCGCCTTCTCCATCACGCTCGCGGCGACGCCGAAGTTGAGGTTGGTGTAGCTGAAGCGCGTGCCCGGCGGCTGCGCGTGCCAGCTCTTCGCCGACAGCGAGCCCTGCAGCGTCGCGCCGAGCGGGAAGAAATAGCCGCCGTCGTCGAGGAGACTCGACCGGTGCGACAGCAGCAGCCGCAAGGTGACCGGCGTATCGGGGTGCGCGGGATTGCGCAGCCGCCAGCCGAGATAGTCGGAGACGTCGCGGTCGAGATCGAGCACGCCCTGTTCGACCAGCCGCAGCACGCCGAGCGTCGTCACCAGCTTCGATACCGAGGCGACGCGCAGCGGCGCGTCGACGCTCATCGGGCGCGATGCAGCGACATCGACCACCGCGAGCCCCCGCGCCGCGGCGCGGCGCTCGCCGGCGCGGTCGACGACGACCGCGGCGAGGCCCGACAGACCCGGACTGACGCCGGGCTGGCCGTCGACCAGCGCCTGCAGCGGATCGCCGGCAGCGCTGCGGGGCGCGCAGCCGCTTGCGAGCAGCGCCGCACCCCCGCATACGAGCGCGATGAGCAGGCGCGCGAGGCGGTGGACGGTGGGACTGGCAATCACGGCAGCTGTCCTCGTGGCGGCCATCCTCATTCTCCCCCGACTGCTCGACGACCGCTACTATATCGGGCCGGTCAGCGATCACTATGATGGCGAGCGCTTTTTCAATCCCGGCCGCGCCGCCGCGACGAAGGGCCTGGGCGCGGTGCTGCGCTGGCGGCTGACCGCAGACCGCGCCGACTGGCCCGCACAGGTCCCGGTAGCGCCGGTCAGACCCGCGGCGCGCGTCGACGGCGACGCGATGGTCGCCACCGCGGTCGGCCATGCCAGCGTGCTGGTGCAGACCGCCGGGCTCAACATCCTGACCGATCCGGTGTGGGCGGAGCGCGTCAGCCCGTTCAAATCGGTCGGCCCGCTACGCGTCCGCGCTCCCGGCGTGCGCTTCGAGGACCTGCCGAAGATCGACGTCGTGCTCGTCAGCCACAATCATTACGACCATCTCGACCTCGACACGCTGCAGCGGCTGTGGGAGCGCGACAAGCCGATCATCGTCACGCCGCTCGGCAACGGCGCGCTGATGGCGCGGCGTGGCATCACCGCCTTCGCGCGCGACTGGGGCGAGAGCGTCGGGGTGCGCGAGGACGTGACCGTCACCGTCGAGCGCGTCCAGCACTGGTCGTCGCGCTGGAGCGCCGACACCAACCGGGCGCTATGGGGCGGCTTCACCGTGTCGACGCCGGGCGGCGCGATCTATTTCGCCGGCGACTGCGGCTACAGCAACGCCTTCGCGGCGACCGCCGCGGCGCGCGGCCCCTACCGCCTCGCGCTGCTGCCCGTCGGCGCCTATGAGCCGCGCTGGTTCATGAAGGCGAGCCACATGAACCCGGCGGAGGCGGTGCAGGCGTTCGCCGACCTCGGCGCCGACACTGCCATCGGCATCCATTGGGGCGTGTGGCAGCTGACCGACGAGGGCATCGAGGCGCCGCGCGACGATCTCGCGACGGCGCTCGCGACCGCCGGCATCGCGCCGGCGCGCTTCCCGGCGCTGGCGCCGGGCGAGGCGATGACGGTGCCGCCGTTGCGCGCCGGCGACTAGGTCGCCGGTCCCATCCTGAACGCGCAGAACTTGTTGCCGTCGAGGTCGCGGAAATAGGCGGCATAGAAGGCTTGCGGCCCCTCGTCGCCGCGCAGGCCGGGGGCGCCTTCATCGGTGCCGCCGAGCGACAGCGCCTTCGCGTGAAGCTCATCGACCCGGGCGCGGGTATCGACGGTCAGCGCGACCATGGTGCCATTGCCGGGCGTCGCCCGCTCCCGGTTGTAGGGACGCGTCACCGCCAGCCCCGGCTTGTCCCAGCTCACGCCCCACATGGTGAAGCCGCCGAGGTCGTCGCCGAACTCCATGATGCGTTTCGCACCGAGCGGTGCGAGCAGCTCGTCGAAGAAGGCGCGCGCCGCCGCCATGTCATTGCTGCCGATGGTCGAATAGCCGATCATCCCTTGCCTCCCGCAATTATGTCCCGAAGCGCATGCTACCGCTGGAACAAAGCATGTCCAGCCGCCATATTGCTGGCATGGCGATCCAGATCCGCACCAACCTCGACGAACCCACCGACAGCCAGGTGTTCGTGCCGCACCGGCCGTCGCGGCCCGAGAAGTCGGAAGGCGGCAAGAAGTTCGAGCTGGTGTCCGACTATACGCCGGCGGGCGACCAGCCCGCGGCGATCGCCGAGCTCGTCGAGCAGGCCAATGCCGGCGAGCGCGACCAGGTGCTGCTCGGCGTCACCGGATCGGGCAAGACCTTCTCGGTTGCGAAGGTGATCGAAGCGGTGCAGCGGCCGGCGCTGGTGCTGGCGCCCAACAAGATCCTCGCGGCGCAGCTCTACGGCGAGTTCAAGTCGTTCTTCCCGAACAACGCCGTCGAATATTTCGTCAGCTATTACGACTATTACCAGCCCGAGGCCTATGTCCCGCGCACCGACACCTACATCGAGAAGGAGTCCTCGGTAAACGAGGCGATCGACCGGATGCGCCACTCGGCGACGCGCGCGCTGCTCGAGCGCGACGACGTGCTGATCGTCGCCTCGGTGTCGTGCCTCTACGGCATCGGCTCGGTCGAGACCTATTCGGCGATGACCTTCAGCCTCGCCAAGGGGCAGACGCACGACGCGCGCGAGATCGTGCGCAAGCTCGTCGCGCTGCAGTACAAGCGCAACGACAGCAATTTCCTGCGCGGCGCCTTCCGCGTGCGCGGCGACACCATCGAGCTGTTCCCGTCGCACTATGAGGACACCGCCTGGCGGATCACCTTCTTCGGCGACGAGATCGAATCGATCACCGAGTTCGACCCGCTGACCGGCAACAAGGTCGCGACGCTCGATTCGGTGAAGATCTACGCCAATTCGCACTATGTGACGCCAGGGCCGACCCTGAAGCAGGCGACCGAGGCGATCCGCCACGAGCTGACCGAGCGGCTGAAGGAGCTGGTGTCCGAAGGCCGGCTCTTGGAAGCGCAGCGGCTCGAGCAGCGCACCAATTTCGATCTCGAGATGATCGCCGCGACGGGCTCGTGTGCCGGCATCGAGAATTACAGCCGCTTCCTCACCGGCCGGCGGCCCGGCGAGCCGCCGCCCACGCTGTTCGAATATCTGCCCGAGAACGCGATGCTGTTCGTCGACGAGAGCCACGTCACCATCGGCCAGGTCAACGGCATGTCGCGCGGCGACCACCGCCGCAAGCTGACGCTCGCCGAACATGGCTTCCGCCTGCCCTCGGCGATCGACAACCGCCCGCTGCGTTTCGAGGAGTGGAACGCGATGCGGCCGCAGACGGTCTATGTCTCGGCGACGCCGGCGGCGTGGGAGCTCGAACAGACCGGCGGCGTGTTCGTCGAGCAGGTCATCCGCCCGACCGGCCTGATCGACCCGCCGGTCGAGATCCGCCCGATCGAGGACCAGGTCGACGACCTGATCTTCGAGGCCAAGGCGACGGCGAAGGCCGGCTACCGCACGCTGGTCACCACGCTGACCAAGCGCATGGCCGAGGATCTGACCGAGTTCCTCCACGAGGCGGGGCTGAAGGTCCGCTACATGCACTCCGACGTCGAGACGCTGGAGCGCATCGAGCTGATCCGCGACCTCCGGCTCGGCGTCTACGACGTGCTCGTCGGCATCAACCTGCTGCGCGAGGGGCTCGACATCCCCGAATGCGGGCTCGTCGCCATCCTCGATGCCGACAAGGAGGGCTTCCTGCGCTCGGAGACGTCGCTGATCCAGACGATCGGCCGCGCGGCGCGCAACGTCGACGGCCGCGTCATCCTCTATGCCGACCGCACGACGGGCAGCATGGAGCGCGCGCTCGCCGAGACCAACCGCCGCCGCGAGAAGCAGCTCGAATATAATGCGCTGCACGGCATCACGCCGCAGACGATCAAGCGCAACATCTCCGACGTGCTCGCCGATGTCGCCGAGCGCGACCATCTGACCGTCGACACCGGCGACGACGAGATGACCAATCTCGTCGGCCACAACCTCAAGGGCTATATCGCCGAGCTCGAGGAGCGGATGAAGAAGGCGGCCTCCGACCTCGAATTCGAGGAGGCGGCGCGAATCCGCGACGAAATCCGCCGGCTCGAGAATCACGAGCTCGGCCTGCCGTCCGGCGAGCACAGGGCACCGATCAAGGGTCGATCGATCTCGGGAACGCCGGGTACGCATACCACCCGCTTCGGCAAGGCCAAGGCGGCGCGGGCGCAGAAGCGAGCGCGGTCGGGACGGTAGGCGGTCACGCCGACTGTCACAGCACCGCAACCGACTCGTGGTTATCCCTGCGCGACGACACGGCCGAGGGGATCTACCGTGGACCAGTGCCTGTATATGCGTTTCATGGGTTGGGCGATGCGCGGCGGCTACCGCCGGCCGCGGCCGCCGCTGCACAGCCGGCTGCGCGGAATCCTGAGCCTGTTCTAGCCGAGGACGGCGCAGCCGATTCCGGCGCGGGTCAGCACCGCGAACAGTTCGGGGTCGCCGCTGCGGCGGACGTGATCGGCAAGGTCGCGCACCGTCATGTCGCGGATGTCGCGCCCGTTGCGCGTCATGCCGGTGACGATGTCGGCGAGCGTGCGCAGCTGCCGGTTCGACAGCCGGTCGTCGAGCTCGCTGCCGACGCAGGTCGCCGTCGAGCGATCGAAGCCATACTCCATCAGCTTTTGCGAAATGCGCACCTCGGGCGAGGCGCAGGCGCCGATCGCCAGCACCGCGGCTATCGGCAGGATCCAGATCGGCTTCATCGTCGACTCCTTCGCGACGCAAACGTGCGGTGCCTCAAGATGTTCGCCGTCGCCTGAACCGGCGCTGACGAACGCCTCGCGCTCGGCTAGAAGCGGCGCCGATGCCGTTGCCGCCCGCCACCGCCTATCGCCCGATGCTGGTGCGGCATGCCAATCGCGTGCTGCCGAAGCTGTGGGAGCGGCGCCTGCTGCCGCCGCCCGACCTCGAAGAGGCGACGCTCGACCGCCAGGCGAGACGCGCGACCGGGCTCGACGACTTCGGCGACACGTGGTTCCGCGCGCCCTTGCGCCAGCTGCTGCCGGCGCTGCGCGACGAGGCACGGCTCAACCCGATCGGGCGGACGATCGCGCATGGCTCGCTGCTCAAGCTGCTGAAGGAACGGCTGTGGGCCGAGGCGCTGTTCGCGCGCCACCCCGAGATCCGCGCCCGCCCGCTCGCCGCGCCGGTGGTCATCGTCGGGCCGATGCGCTCGGGCACGACACGGCTGCACCGGCTGCTCGCCTGCGACGCGCGCTTCGCGCATCTCCGCCTCTACGAGGCTCTGTGCCCGGTGCCCTGGCCATCGAGCTTCCGCCGCCGCCGCGATCCGCGCATCGCCTACACCGCGCGCGGTTGGAAGGCGCTCAACTGGATCAACCCGGCCAATGCCGCCGTCCACCCGACCGGCCCGCTCGAACCCGACGAGGAGCTCGGCCTGCTCGAGAACAGCGTCTGGGGCGCGCAGATCGAGGCGCAGCGGCGCGTGCCGAGCTATGCGCGCTGGTGCGAGGCGCAGGATGCGACGCCCGCCTATACGCATCTCGCCGACCTGCTGCGGCTCACCGGCTGGTTCCGCGGCGAGGATCCGGCCAAGCCCTGGGTGCTCAAGACGCCGCAGCATATGCAGGATCTCGACGCGCTGCTCAGCGTGTTCCCCGACGCGCGCCTCATCTTCACGCACCGCGATCCGGTCAGCGTCGTCGGCTCGGCCTGCTCGCTCGCCTGGCATCAGATGGTCGTGCAGAGCGACGACGTCGATCCGCACTGGATCGGCGCGGAGTGGCTGCACAAGACCGGGCACCGGATGAACCGCTGCCTCGCGGTGCGCGCGCAGCTGGGGCCGGGCCAGCAGCTCGATGTCGGCTTCGAGGAAATGAACCGCGACTGGCGCGGCACGATGAGCGCGATCTACGACTTCCTCGATCTCGACATCGCCCCGGCGGTCGCGCCGATGACCGCCTATCTCGAGCGCGCGGCACGCGAACACCCCTATGCGACGCACCGCTATGATCTCGCCGATTTCGGGATCGACGCGCGCGAGGTGCGCGAGCGCTTCGCCGGCTATGCGGCGCGCTTCCTCGCCTGAGGCAGCGCCCACCACGGCAGCGCCGGGTGAAGATGATGCTCGTGGTGGAAGCCGCCGAAGTGGAAGCAGCTGACCAGCGAGCCCAGCCAGCCGACCGGCGTGCTGCGCGCATTGTGCCGATCGGCGAAGGGTGCGTCGCCGTGCCGGTGCGGCAGCCAGGTGCCGAACAGGAACAGCTGCACCGACGACAGCAGCGCCGGCACCGCCCAGAAGACCACGATGTTGGCGAGGCTGGCGCCGAGCGCCAGATAAGCCAGCGCCATCGCGGTGATCCGCAGGATCTGGCCGTGCGAATAATAGCCGGCGAAGAAGTGGACGTACCAGCGCACGAAGGCGCGCGGGTCACGAGCGTCGAAGTCGGGATCGTCGGCGGTACCGGGATGGCGATGGTGCCGGTGGTGGTTGGTCGCCAGTCCGCCATAGGCGAAGCCGGCGTAGAGCGCGGCGCACAGCCGGCCGATGGCGCGGTTGAGCCGCGGCCGGCCCGGCGCGAAGCTGCCGTGGATGCAATCGTGCATGACGATGAACATCCCGGCCGACAGCCAGGTCTGGACGAGAATCACGGCGGCGACGAGCGCGGGCGAGCCGGGCAGCTCGTAGACGAAGATGCCGACGACGTGCAGCAGCAGCCAGCCGGCGTGGATCGTCGTCCCCAGCGCCAGGCTCATCATCGTCTGCTGCCGCGCGGTCATCCGCCCGCGCTAGGCCTTTGCCGCGGCGAAGGGAAGCGCGGGCTGTCCAATAGGCGGTCGGGCGCGCTATAGCGGCGGCCATGACTCTCGGCACCGGCCTTCTGATCCTCGTCGCGACGATCGCGTTCATGGAGGGCTTCGCCTATGCGATGCACCGCTGGGTGATGCACGGCTTCATGTGGTTCCTGCACGAGTCGCATCACCGGCCGCGCCGCGGCTGGTTCGAGGCGAACGACTGGTTCGCCTTCATCTTCGCGCTGCCGTCGATCCTGCTGATCTATCTCGGTACGCAGGGCGGGCTGTCGCCGGGATTCGCCTGGGCGGGGGCCGGCGTCGCTGGTTACGGGATGATCTATTTCGGCTTCCACGACGTCATCGTCCATCGTCGGCTCAAGCACGGCTGGCGCCCCAAGAGCGCCTATATGCGCCGCATCGTCCAGGCGCACCGGCTGCATCATGCCGCCGAGACCAAGCAGGGTACGGTGTCGTTCGGCTTCCTCTACGCGCCGCCGGTACGCCGGCTGAAGGCCGAGCTGGCGTCGAACGAGCAGGTACGGCTCAGGGCATCGTCCACAGCCCGTCGCGCGGGCTAGCGCCGGCGTAGAGCAGATGCCGCGCCGCCGCCTGCGGCAGCGCCTTGGCGACCGCGGCCAGCTTGGCGGGCTTGGGCGTCGAAACGCGCGTGCGCCAGGCATCGGGGCCGAGGCGGCGCACCTCGCGGCCGATCCCGGCATAGATGTCGGCGGCCGACAGCACCGCCCACGCCGATCGGAACGGCAGCGCGGGCGTGCCGTAGCGCGCCGAATCGGCATAGCGCTCGCCCTCCGCGACGATGCGCGCGACGACCTCGGCGAGCGCGCGGGCGAAGTTCGGCTTGTCGAACTCGCCGGGCGGGATGTCGGCGTCGGTCAGCCATTCGTCGGGCAGATAGCAGCGGCCGATCTTCGCATCGTCGAAGATGTCGCGGACGATGTTGTTGAGCTGGAAGGCGAGCCCGAGGTCGGCGGCGCGCTCGAGCGTCGCGCGGTCGTCGGGGTCCACCCCCATGACGATCGCCATCATCACCCCGACCACGCCGGCGACATGGTAGCAATAGTCGAGCGTGTCGTCGAAGCTGCGGTAGTTGCGCTCGCGCGCGTCCATCGCGAAGCCGGCGATGAGCTCGAGCGGATAGCGCGCCGGCAGGCCGGTCTCGGCGGCGACGCGCCCCAGCGCATCGAACGGCCAGTCGCCGGTGGTCTCGCCGGCGAGGGCGCGGCGCGTGAGTCCCTCGATATGCGCCAGCCGCGTATCGATGTCGTCGGCGGGCTCGACATGGCCGTGCCCGCCGATCTGCGCGTCGATGACGTCGTCGCAGTGGCGGCACCAGGCATAGAGCAGCCACGCGCGCTCGCGCGTCTTCGCGTCGAACAGCATCGCCGCGAGCGCGAAGCTCTTCGAGCCCTTGGCGATCGCGGCGCGGCTCTTGTCGACCAGATGGTCATGCTGGGTGTGGCGCGGGATCATGGCTGATGAAGCCTGCTGCGAACGGGGAGTTCCACGCTGCATATGTCGTCATCCCCGCGAAGGCGGGGAGCCACTCTCGACCAAGCCCGACCGATGGCGCTCACGCCGCGAGATCGGCGATCATCAGCTTGGCGGTCGCCTTCGCCGACCCGACGACGCCGGGGACGCCGGCGCCGGGATGCGTGCCCGCCCCGACGAAATAGAGGTTGCTCAGCACGTCGTCGCGGTTGTGCGTGCGGAACCAGGCGCTCTGCCAGAGCAACGGCTCAAGGCTGAAGGCGCTGCCGAGATGCGCGTTGAGCTCGGTCGAGAAATCCTGCGGCGTAAAGGTGCGCAGCGTCACCAGATCGTCGCGCAGCCCGGGGATGAGGCGCCTTCCGAGATAGGCGAGGATGCGGTCGGCATATTGGGGCGCGAAACTCTCCCAGTCGAGCGGCGCCTTGCCGAGGTGCGGCACCGGCGACAGCACGTAGAAGGCGCTGCAGCCGGCGGGCGCGAGGCTGGGGTCGGTCGCGGTCGGATGGTGGAGGTAGAGCGAGAAATCGTCGGCGACGACGCCATGCGTATAGATGTCCTCGAGCAGCTCCTTGTAGCGCGGCCCGAACAATATGCTGTGATGCTTGATGTCGGGATGCTGCCGCTTGAGCCCGAAATAGGTGACGAACAGCGACGGTGAGAAGCGCTTGCGCTGCAGGCTGGCGCCGACCTTCCGCCCGCGCGGGTGCGCGCCCAGCAGGTCGCGGTAGGTGTGGACGATGTCGCCGTTCGATGCGACCGCATCGAATGCCGCCGACCAGCCGTCGTCGGTGGCGACGCCGGTGACGCGCTCGTCTTCGGCCTTGATCGTCCGCACCCCCGAACCAAGGCGCACCTGCCCGCCGAGGTCGGTGAACAGCTTCATGAGCCCGGTCACCAGCGCATGCGTGCCGCCGCGCGGGAACCACACGCCCCATTTCTTCTCGAGCGCGTGGATCAGCGCATAGATCGAACTGGTCTTGAACGGGTTGCCGCCGACGAGCAGCGTGTGGAAGCTGAACGCCTCGCGCAGCTGCGGATCGCGGATGTAGCGCGCGACCATCGCATAGACGCTGCGATAGGCCTCGTAGCGCACCAGCTGCGGCGCGGCCTCGATCATCGACCGGAAGTCGAGGAACGCCTCGTGGCCGAGCTTGACATAACCCTCGCGGAAAACATTCTCCGAATAGCCGAGGAAGCGCTTGTACCCCTCGACGTCGGCGGGCGACTTGCGGGCGATCTGCTCGAACAGCGCACGCTCGTCGTTCGAATAGTCGAAGACCGCGCCATCCTCCCACATCAGCCGGTAGAAGGGCGCGACGGGCATCAGCTCGACATAGTCGGACAGCTGACGGCCCGAGAGCGCGAACAGCTCCTCGAGACAGCTCGGATCGGTGATCACCGTCGGCCCGGCGTCAAAGGTGAAGCCTTCGTCATGCCAGACATAGGCGCGGCCACCGGGCTTGTCGCGCTTCTCGATCAGCGTCGTTTCGATCCCCGCCGACTGCAGGCGGATCGCGAGCGCGAGTCCGCCGAAGCCGCTGCCGATCACCGCTACCTTACGCATGCCGCGGCTTTTCCTTCATGACCTTGAGCGCGCGCCGGATCGGCACGGGCGGTTTGCCGACGAGGATTCGCGCCTTGTCGAACAGCGTCGAGGTGCCGGCGTAGAAGCGGGCGATCAGCCCCTCGTCGAGCCGGTAGAAGCGTTCGAGGATCGCATAGCGCCGGCCCGGCTCGGCGGCGAGAAACAGCATGCGATTGAGCAGCCGGTAGAAGCCGCGCGCCTTCCACGCCGCCTCGCTGTGCCGGCGTAACGCCGCGTAGAGCTTCGGCGCATCGAGGTTCTTGATGCCGGCGATCAGGTCGGCAACGCGCGCCGCGTCGGGGAAGCTGTAGCCGGTCGTCGGGTGAAACATCGCGGCGCGCAGGCCGGTCCGCGGCACCCCCGCCTCGCCTTCGTCCCAGAAAGCGGCGATGTCGCCGCCGAGCGCGATCGGCAGCACCCCCTGCTCCTCGCGGATCAGCCGCGCGATCTTCCAGCCCCGGTTCGCCGCATAGTCGGCGATGCGCGCGCGAAGCGCCTCGGGATCGAGATCGGCACCGTCGCTATAATAGGTATCCTCGATCAGCAGCTCGCGGTTGCCGAACGGCAGCACGTAGACGAAGCGATAGCCGTCCTGCTGGGCGACGGTCGCATCCATGACGATCGGGTGCGACAGGCCGTGCGGCTCGGCAAGCTCGACATGCTGGCCGACGAATTTCTGCCAGCGCAGGTCGAGATGGCGGCTGGGCAGCGCGCCGCGCCCGTCGATCACCGCCTTGGCGCGGAGCGTCGTCTGGTCGGCGAGAGTCACCGAGGTCGGGGTGATCGCGGTCACCGGCTGGCCGAAGAACAGCCGCTCGGGCGGCACGACGCCGCGCACCTCGGCATCGAGCCGGTCGCTGGTCGCGCTGGCGTAGCCGAGGCCGAGCGTCCGCCGGTAGCCGGGGAAGGCCACGACATAGCCGCGCCATTGCTTGACGTAGAGCCGCGCGGTCCACGCGCGCTGCGCGCTGCGCAGGTCGCCGTCGAACGACGACCAGGTGTGGTTGCCGCCGATCCGGTCGGCCGCCTCGACGATCGCGACGCGAAGCTCGGGGCGCACCTTTGCCAGCTTCAGCGCGATGAGCCCGTTCGCGAGCCCGCCGCCGACGAGGATGAGATCGAGGTCCACGGCGCTGGCTTAGCGCACGCCATCGGCAGCGTCACGCGGGGATGACGCCCGCTGGCGGATGCGATAGCCTGCCGCCATGGCCCGCAAGCGCAAGCCCCCCACCCTCCGGCGCGAACGCCGCCTGGTCATCGCCGGCGGCGTCGCGGGAGCGCTGCTGCTCGCCTTCCTCGTCTGGGTGTCAGCCTAGACGCGCAAGCGCCGAGCGGATGCGCGCGGCATTCTCGCTGTGCTCGGCATGGTCGCTACGCGCCTTCTCGACCGCCTCGGGCTTGGCACGTTCGACGAAGCCGGGGTTGCCGAGCCGGCCGGCGAGCGCATCGCGCTCCTTCTCGGCGGCGGTCGCCGCCTTCTCGAGCCGGGCCTTCTCCGCCGCCAGATCGATGACGCCTTCGAGCGGCAGCACGAAGGTCGCCTCGCCGACCACCACCTGCGCGGCGCCGCCGGCGGGCGCCGCCTCGTGGCTGATGCCCTGGATGCGCGCCAGCCGCTCGATCGCCGCAGCGTTGCGCGACAGCCGCGCCGCCGTCTCGGGCGACGCCTCACGCACGAACAGCGGCAGCTTGGCGCCTGCGGGGACGTTCAGCTCGTTGCGCGCCGTACGCAACTCGCTGACCAGCCTGATCAGCCAGTCGACCTCGGGGCCGGCCTCGGCATCGATCGAATGGGCGTCGGCCTCAACCCATTTGGCGAGGATGAGGTCATAGGGACGCTCGCCGAGCGCGTGCCACAGCTCCTCGGTGATGAACGGCATCACCGGGTGGAGCATGACGAGGATTTGGTCGAGCGCCCAGCCGGCGACCGCGCGGGTTTCGTCGGCGGCCGGACCCGTGGCCCCGTCGCCGAGCACCGGCTTGGTGAGCTCGAGATACCAGTCGCAGAAGCGGCTCCAGACGAACTGGTAGATGGTGTCGGCATAGGCGTCGAAGCGGAATTCGGCCATCGCCAGGTCGAGCGCCTGCGTGGTCTTCGCCACCTCGCCGATGATCCAGCGATTGACCGGCAGGCTGGCCTCGGGCGGCCCGATCTGCTGCGACGCCCCGATGCCGTTCGATTGCGCGAAGCGCGCGGCGTTCCACAGCTTGGTGCCGAAGTTGCGATAGCCCTCGACGCGTTTTTCGCTGAGTTTGATGTCGCGGCCCTGCGTCCCCATCGCGGTCATGGTGAAGCGCAGCGCATCGGCGCCATATTGGTTGATGAGCACCAACGGGTCGACGGTGTTGCCGCGCGACTTGGACATCTTCTGCCCCTTCGCGTCGCGCACCAGACCGTGGCAGTAGACGGTGGCGAACGGCGGCTCGCCCATCAGATGCTGGCCCTGCATCATCATCCGGGCGACCCAGAAGAAGATGATGTCGAAGCCGGTGACAAGCACCGAATTGGGATAATGGCGCCGCAACGCCGGCGTATCGTCGGGCCAGCCGAGCGTGCCGAACGGCCATAGACCCGACGAGAACCAGGTGTCGAGCACATCGGGGTCGCGCGTCAGCGCCTTGTCGCCCGCCTGGGCCTGCGCCTCGGCCTCGGTCTCGGCGACATAGACCTTGCCGTCTTCGTCGTACCAGGCCGGGATCTGATGTCCCCACCACAACTGGCGCGACACGCACCAGGGCTGGATGTTCTCCATCCAGTTGAAATAGGTCTTCTCCCAGGTGGCGGGGACGAATTTGGTATGGCCGCTGCGTACCGCCTCGATCGCGGGCTTGGCCAGCGTCGCGGCGTCGACATACCATTGGTCGGTGAGCAGCGGCTCGATCGGGACACCCGAGCGGTCGCCGTAGGGCATCTGGATCGTCTTGTCCTCGATCGCCTCGACGAAGCCGGCTTCCTCCATGTCGGCGACGATCGCCTTGCGCGCGTCGAAGCGGTCCATGCCGAGATATTTCGCCGGGACGCGGCCGTCGGCAGTCTGCTGGACCTTGCCGTCGAGGTCGAACATGCTGAGCATGTCGGCGGCGGCGATGCCGATGCGGCGCCCGACCTCGAAATCGTTGAAGTCATGCCCCGGCGTGATCTTGACCGCGCCCGAACCCAGCTCGGGGTCGGCGTGTTCGTCGGCGACGATCGGGATGAGGCGCCCGGTCAACGGCTGCGCGATATGCTGGCCGATCCACGCCTTGTAGCGTTCGTCGTCGGGATGCACCGCGACCGCCATGTCGGCGAGCATCGTCTCGGGCCGCGTCGTCGCGACGACGATGTGGCCCGAGCCGTCGGCGAGCGGGTAGCGGAAATGCGTGAAGCTCCCCTGCACTTCCTTCTGTTCGACCTCGAGATCGGAGATCGCGGTGCGCAGCTTCGGGTCCCAGTTGACCAGCCGCTTGTCCTTGTAGAGCAGGCCCTGGCGGTAGAGATCGACGAACACCTTGAGGACGGCGCGGCTGAAGCCTTCGTCCATGGTGAAGCGCTCGTTCGACCAGTCGCACGACGCGCCGAGACGGCGGAGCTGCCGGGTGATCGTGCCGCCCGAATGCTCCTTCCATTCCCACACCGTCTTGACGAAGGCGTCGCGGCCCATCGACTGGCGCGTCAGCCCCTGCCCGGCGATCGTGCGCTCGACCACCTGCTGCGTCGCGATGCCGGCATGGTCGGTGCCGACGACCCACAGCGCGTCGCGGCCCTTCAGCCGGTGGTAGCGGATCAGCACGTCCTGCAGCGTGTTGTCGAGCGCGTGGCCGATGTGCAGCGACCCGGTGACGTTGGGCGGCGGAATGACGATCGTGAACGGCTCGGCGTCGGGCCGTTCGGGACGGAACGCGCCCGACTGCTCCCAATGCGGGTACCAGCGGGCCTCGATGTCGGCGGGCGAATAGGTCTTGTCGATCGTCATGCCGCCCCTTTAGCGGCGCGCGGCGCGAAGGAGCAAGCGACGCCGCGGCGCGCCGCCGATCAATCGACGGCTAGGGTCGCGTGATCCGTTCGACCTCGCGCGCGACGATGCGCTCGACGAGCTCGGGCAGGTTGGCGTCGAGCCATTCGCGCAGCATCGGCCGCAGCATCTCGCGCACCAGGCCCTCGAGCGTGTTTTCCGCGCCCTCATAGTTGCGGACCACCAGCCCGGAGAGCGCCGACAGCGACTGCGACGCAACCGCCGCGGTGGTCTCGGACAGCAGGCCGGCGCCGGCAACGAGCTCGGGAAGCGGCTGCGTCAGCTCGAGGACGTCGGCGGCCGGCGCGATGATCGCGTCGTCCCCCGCCCCGTCATCCGCCGCCGGCGCGGCGACGGTAATCGCTCCCGCGGGCGGCGACCCCTCGCCATCCTCGGTGATGATGCGGCGGATGGAGGCGAGAATCTCCTCCATCGATGGTTCGCGCGTATCGGCCATGCGGACCACTCTCGCCTAGTTGGCCGGCTTTGTCACTTCGGAGGTGCCGACCGCGGTCGACCCCGACGCCGGGATGCGGCCGTTGGCGCCGGCCCATTTGCCGCGAACGCTGTCGTAATAGACCTTCGGGTCATAGGCCTCGACGGGCAGGCTGAGCGCGCCGGCCTCGACACGGCCGAGCGCCGCCAGCAACGCATAGCCGGCGACATATTCGTCGCGGCGCGCGGTCACCAGATTGGTCTGCGCCAGCAGCAGCTCCTGCTGCGCGTTGAGCACATCGAGGATGTTGCGCGACCCGACGAGATTTTCCTGCTGCGTGCCCTCGACCGCCAGTTCGTTGGCGCTGACCGCGACCTGCGCCGCCTCGATGGTGGCGCGCGCCGTCTGGATCTGCTCCCACGCATTGCGGACGTTCTCGGTCACCTGCCGCTCGACCGCGACGATATTCTCCATCGCCTGGCTGCGCCGCGCCTTCGCCTCGCGAACACGCGCCGAGACCGCGCCGCCCGAATAGAAGGGCACGACGAGCGTCGCGCCGATGCTCTGGCCGAAGTCGGTGATGCTGAAGCCCTGGTTGGCGTTCGAGCTGCCGAGCTGCACGTTCTGGTAGCCGATGTCGGTCGACACGCCCAGCGTCGGCAGCCGGCCCGATTCGGCGAGACGCACATCGTAGCGCGCCGCGGCCTCGACGAAACGTGCCGAGATCAGCGACGGGTTTTCGGCATGCGCGATGTCGATCGCCTGTTCGACGGTACCCGGCAGCGGCGGCAGCGGCGGCGGCGCCGCCAGATCGACCGGCGCGCGCCCGACGGTGCGACGATAGGCCTCGCGGCTGGCGGTCAGGCGGGCGATCGCGGCGATGCGCTGGCTGCGCGCATTGGCGAGGCGCGCATCGCTCTGCGCCACGTCGGTACGCGTGACGTCGCCGACCTCGAAGCGGTCGCGGCTGGCGCGCAGCTGCTGCTCGAGCACGCTGACCTGGTTGGTGTTGAGCTCGACCAGACCCTGATCGCGTAGCACGTCGTTGTAGGCGGTGACGGCGTTGAGCAGGATGCGGTTTTCGGTGCCGCGCAGATTCTGCCGCCCCGACAGCACGCGCTGGTCGGCGGCGCGCAGCGTCGCCATGTTGGAGCCGCCGGTGTAGACGTCCTGCGACAGCCGCAGGCCGACGTTGAGCTGGCGGCCGTCGTCCTCGTCGAGGCGACCGGGCTCGGTGAAGTCCTGGTTGAAGGTCGCCTGCGTCCCGAGCGTCGGGCGGAAATTCGAATTGGCGAGCGCCACCGATTCGTCGATCGCCCGCTGCGCGGCACGCTGCGCGGTGAGCTCGGGGTTGGTGAGATAGGCCGAGGCGAGCGCCTCCTGCAGAGTATCGGCGCTCGCGGCGCCGAGCGGGGTCGACGCCAGCAACGCGGCCGCGAGGGCGCGCAAAGACCAGTTACGCTTCATCGACATTTCCCACCGCTCTTTCAAAAATCCCTAGAAAGTGAAGGCCTTCGGGCGCTCGAAGCCCGGAAGCCGCTTCACCGAGATGTCCGTGAACTCCGCCTGGCCAAAGCTGCCGCCGGCCACCACCCCTGCCGAGCCCCGCTGGACGCCGTCCTCGTCGACGATGACGCCGACGACGCGACCGCCGTCCTTCAGCTGCGCCAGCAGCGCCGCCGGCACGTCGGCCACGGCGCCGTCGAAGAACAGCACGTCGTACGGTGCGCCGTCGGGCCATCCCCCGGCCAGCGGCGCCTCGACGACGGTTGCCGTGTCGGCGCCCATCGCCGCGAGGTTGGCGCGCGCCGCGGCGGCGAGCGCCGTATCCTGTTCGACCGCAACGACCTCGGCGACGAGCCGCGCGATGACGGCGGCGGAATAGCCGGTCCCCGCGCCGATGATCAGCACGCGCTCGTGCCCGCGAAAGGCGGCGCCCATCAGCAGCTGCCCGAATGCCATCGGCTCCATGAGATAACGCCCCGGCGCCACCGCCAGATCCTCGTCGAGATAGGCGAGCAGGGCGCGGTCGGCGGGGACGAAGCGCTCGCGCGGCACCGCGGCGAACGCCTCGACCACGCGGGGGTCGCTGACGCCGGTCGGGCGCAACTGGCAGTCGATCATCGTCTGCCGCATCTCGTCGAAGCTGGGCTTGTTCACGCTGTTCCGTTCCCGTTTTCGGGGTGATGTATATTCATAACACACCCCCGATGCAAGATTTGCCGCGTTCGGCGCCGCCGCATTTAGCCGTGCGCGTTGCAACCGCCAAGCTGCATTGCTAGATAGCGCCCCCACGCCTCGAGGCCCGATGGCGGAGTGGTTACGCAGAGGACTGCAAATCCTTGCACGCCGGTTCGATTCCGGCTCGGGCCTCCAATTCGCGTCAGCGGTCATGCGCCGGTGACAGCAGGCTTCGTGCCAAACGCTAACTCATTGAATTTACTCAGTGCAGGTGACGGTTATCCGTCACCCCGCTGTTCGGCCGCGGACAGAAGTGTCCGATTTCGGTCGCTGCGCGGTGCGCCGCGGCGCTGCCCAGCGGCCGGTCGCTGCGGCGGTTCAGCGCGACGCGAAGCCGCCGGTTTCGAGCTGGTATGATTCGACGAAGCCGTCGCTGACCACGCAGGTGAAGCGTTCGCTGCTCAGCCGCCGCTCGGTGCCGCCCGCGACGACCGCAGTGGTCGCGATCTCGACGAGTCCCCGTACCCGCACGTCGCGGCCGCGGCTGTCGACGTCGAAGATGTCGCGGATCGAGGCGCTGGTGCCGTAGCTGCGCGCCTGCTGCTCGGCTTCGTCGCGGCATTCGTCGATGGCGATGTCCTCCTGGCGGTCCCGGCGCCGATCCCGGCCGCGGTCGTCGCGGTCGCGATCGTCCCAGCCGCCGTCACCGCGGCGGTCGCGGCTGATCGACGAGGCGACCGCGGCGACGCCGGCGATCACCGCCGCGGTGGCGATGACGTCGCCGACCGAGGCGCGGTGCCGGTAGTAGCCGATGTGGCCGTAGCGGCCGCGATAGCCATAGCCGTAGCCGATACCGCCCGGTCGCCAGTGCGCTTCGGCCGCGGCGGGTCGGAACGACAGACTGGCGACGTCGCCGCCGAGCATCGCGAGCGTCAGCGCGGTCAGGGCGAGCGTGTGGAGCGTGCGGCGCATCTCTTCGGCCTTCGACTGATTGCGCGCCCCTTCTAGCCCAAAGCGGCGCGCGGCGCGACGGCTATGCGCCGATCGCCTTCCTCATCGCCGCGGCGGCAAGCTCGAACGACCGCAGCCGCGCGCCATGATCGTAGATCTGCGCGGTGATCATCAATTCGTCGGCGCCGGTTCGCGCGACGATCGCCCGCAGCTGCGCCTCGACCTGGTCGGGCGTGCCGACCGCCGAGCAGGACAGCGCCTGGTCGAGCCCGGCGCGCTCCATCGGCGTCAGCTGCGCCTCAAAATCGTCGATCGGCGGCGGCAGCGGCGCCGGCGTGCCGCGGCGCAGGTTGAGGAAGGCCTGCTGCACCGAACTGAGCAGCCGGCGCGCCTCGGCCTCGCTGTCGGCGGCGAAGACGTTGGCGCCCACCATGACGTACGGGTGGCCGAGCTGCGCCGACGGTTTGAAGCGGTGCCGATAGATTTCGATCGCCTCGTCGAGCGCCGCCGGCGCGAAGTGCGACGCGAACGCATAGGGCAGGCCGAACGCGGCGGCGAGCTGCGCGCCGTAGAGGCTCGATCCCAGGATCCAGATCGGGATGTCGCTGCCCTCCCCCGGGATGGCGCGCACGCGCTGGCCGGGCTCGGACGGGCCGAGAAAGGCCATCAGCTCGGCGACGTCGTTCGGGAAGCCGTCGACCGCGCCGGCGAGCGTTCGGCGCAGCGCCTGCGCCGTCACCTGGTCGGTTCCCGGCGCGCGCCCGACGCCGAGGTCGATGCGCCCCGGGTGCAGCGCCGCGAGCGTGCCGAACTGCTCGGCGATCATCAGCGGCGCATGGTTAGGCAACATGATGCCGCCGGCGCCGACGCGAATCGTCGAGGTGCCGGCGGCGACGTGCGCGATGGCCAGCGCGGTCGCGGCGCTGGCGACGCCCGGCATGTTGTGATGCTCGGCCAGCCAGAAGCGCGTGTAGCCCCACGCCTCGGCGTGACGCGCGAGGTCGCGGGCGTTGTCGAGTGCCTGGCGGACGTCGCCGCCGGCGACGATCGGGGCGAGGTCGAGGAGCGAATAGGCTGTCATGCGGCCGATATGCGGCCTCCGGCGCCGTTCACCAAGGTTTGACGCCCGATTTCGTCGGAGCGGAGGCCGCATCGCCTCCCCTTTCGCCCGCTCCACGGTCTCGCTAGGGTACGCGCCGATGCTTCATATCCTGTCGACCCGACGCTTCGGGCCCCTGTTCGTCACCCAGTTCCTCGGGGCGTTCAACGACAATCTCTACAAGACGGCGATGCTGTTCCTCATCACCTACCACCTGCTGGCGCACCGGCCGGAGGATGCGGCGGTGATGGTGACGCTCGCCGGCGGCGTGTTCATCCTGCCGTTCCTGCTGTTCTCGAGCCTCGCGGGCGAGATCGCCGACAGCATCGACAAGGCGCGCGTGGTGCGGCTGGTGAAGCTCGCCGAGATCGCCATCATGATCGTCGGCGCCTTCGCGCTGACTCATGATTCGATCGCGCTGCTGATGGTGGTCCTGTTCGGCATGGGGGTGCATTCGACCTTCTTCGGGCCGATCAAATACGCGATCCTGCCGCAGCATCTGCGCGCCGACGAACTGCTCGGCGGCACCGGGCTCGTCGAGGCGGGCACCTATGTCGCGATCCTCACCGGCCAGATCGCCGGCGGCATCCTCGGCGCGCACGCCGCCTGGGCGGTGGTCGCCGTGGCGCTCGTCGGCTGGTTGACCGGGCGGCAGGTGCCGCCGGCACCGCCGACCAAGTCGATCAGGGTCCATCGCAACATCCTCACCTCGTCCTGGCGGATGATCGCGCACGTCGCCGAGGACCGGCGGCTGCTGATGACGGTGCTGGCGGTTTCGTGGTTCTGGGCGATGGGCGCGGTGCTGACCACGCAGTTCGTGCCGCTGGTCAAGGACCGGCTGCAGGCCGGCGAAGCCGTTGCGACGCTGTTCCTGACGATGTTCTCGATCGGCGTGGCGCTCGGCTCGATGGCGGTCAGCCGGATGCTCGGCGGCGCGGTGTCGGCGCGGCACACGCCGCTCGCTGCGGTCGCGGTGACGCTCTTCGTCGGCTACCTCGTCGCGGCGGTGCACTTCTACACGGTCGCGCCGGGACAGGCGGGCATCGCGACCTTCCTCGGCCAGCCGGGATCGTGGCACATCCTGCTGGCGCTGTTCGGCCTCGCCGGCTCGGCCGGCATCTTCGTCGTGCCGCTCTATGCGATGCTGCAGACCGAATGCGACCCCAGCGAGCGGGCGCGCACCATCGCTGCCAACAACATCGTCAACTCGGCGTTCATGGTGGCGGCGTCGCTCGTCGCCGCGGCGATGATCGGCGCGGGGCTGCGGGTGCTCGACGTCATCCTCGGCGTCGGCATCGCCAATCTTCTCGTCATCCCGCTGGCGCTGAAGCTGAGCGCCGACCGCGTCCAGCCGGCCTGACCCGTCCTACGGGTTGCGCTTCACGTGATCGACGATCTCGTCGAAGAAGCGCTCGAGATTGTGGATGACGTTGACCTTGAACTCGTAGTTCACGTCGGGGGACGAGGATTCGATGATCTTCGATTCGTCGACCTTCTCGGTGTAGACGTTGGCGAGATTCTTCACATAGTCGGGCGTCAGCTCGATGTGGCCGAGTTCGTTCAGGACGCGCAGCTGGATGATCATCAGCTGGCGCATCAGCATTTCGAGCGCGGTGATCCGCGCCACCGTCACCACCGGATCCAGCTCGACCTTCTCGTCTTCGCTCATGTCGAGCCTTTCACGCGTTGCAACGGCCGCTCACCAATAGCGGTAGGACCAGATCGACCAGCCGACGCTCGCGACGATCGCCAGCCACAGCAGCACGACGACGGCCGCGCCGGCGCGGCTCACCGGCCGGTGGCTGGCGACCTCGGCCGCGGCGCGGTGCTCGGCGAACACCTCGTCGGGGATCAGCCGGAGCATCAGCCAGATCCCGGCCGGGATGAGGATCGCATCGTCGAGCAGGCCCAGCACGGGGACGAAATCGGGAATGAGGTCGATCGGCGACAGCGCATAGCCGGTGACGATCAGCCCGAGCAGCTTGGCATACCAGGGCACCCGCCGATCGCGGGCCGACAGCCAGACGGCGTGCACGTCGACGCGCAGCGCATGGGCGCGCTCGCGCAGGCTCATGCCGGCTCGACTCCGGCGGCGCGCAGGTGGCGCGGCAGCTGCCCCATCAGCCACAGGAAGAACATGCGATAGTCGGCGACGAGCGACCACCAGGGGTGCTGGAAGGTCAGCGGCACGTTGTTCTCGATTCTGAAATGGCCGACCCAGGCGAAGCCGTAGGACAGCAGCAGGCCGGCTAGCAGCCACCAGCCGCTGCCGGTGAGCAGTACCAGCGCCAGCGCAGCGAGGCCGCTGACCGACGCCGCATAGTGCAGCGCCCGACACGCCGGGTGGGCGTGCGCGCGCAGGTAGATCGGCCAGAATTGGTCGAAGCTGCTGATCTTCTGCATCGGCTGGCTCTCCTCCGGTCGGGCCAATCTAGGCGCTGACCGGAGAAGTGCCAAACCGGACGGGCGATCAGTAGACCTCGAACAGCCCCGCCGCGCCCTGGCCGCCGCCGACGCACATCGTGACGACGACATATTTGGCGCCGCGGCGCTTGCCCTCGATCAGCGCGTGGCCGGTGAGGCGCGCGCCCGACATGCCGTAGGGGTGGCCGACCGAGATCGCGCCGCCGTTGACGTTGAGCAGCTCGTTCGGAATGCCGAGCTTGTCGCGGCAGTAGACGACCTGCACCGCGAACGCCTCGTTCAATTCCCACAGGCCGATGTCGTCCATCTTGAGGCCATTGGCCTTCAAAAGCTTGGGGATGGCGTAGACGGGACCGATGCCCATCTCGTCGGGATCGAGGCCGGCGACGGCGATGCCGACGTAGCGGCCGAGCGGCTGCAGCCCGCGGCGCTCGGCTTCCTTCGCTTCCATCAGCACGCTCGCCGAGGCGCCGTCGGAGAGCTGGCTGGCGTTACCGGCGGTGACGTTCATGCCCGGGCCGCGGACCGGGGTCAGCCCCTTGAGGCCTTCGAGCGTCGTCTCGGGACGGTTGCCTTCGTCCTTCTCGAGCGTCACCTCGTGCCAGCTGACCTCCTTGGTCTCCTTGTTGACCATCGCCATGCGGCTGGGCAGCGGCACGATCTCGGCGTCGAAGCGGCCCGCCTGCTGCGCAGCGGCGGTGCGCTGCTGCGACTGGAAGGCATATTCGTCGCAGACGTCGCGAT
This sequence comes from Sphingomonadaceae bacterium, assembly GCA_030147805.1. Classification (GTDB taxonomy): domain Bacteria; phylum Pseudomonadota; class Alphaproteobacteria; order Sphingomonadales; family Sphingomonadaceae; genus Sphingoaurantiacus. The sequence continues at coordinate 4,956 of JASBUR010000031.1, read as the reverse complement.
CGACGTTGTAGCGCTTGGCGACGACCTCGGCGGTGTCGATCATCGGCATGTAGGCGTTCTTGTGCATCTCGACGAGGCTCATGTCGGGCTCGACGCGCATCTTGTCGGTCTGCACCATCGAGATCGATTCGACGCCGCCGCCGACCGCGACGACCATGTTGTCGACGATGATCTGCTTGGCCGCCATCGAGATCGCCATCAGCCCCGAGGCGCACTGCCGGTCGACCGACTGGCCGGCGATCGAGGTCGGCAGCCCGGCGCGCAGCGCCGCGAGACGGCCGATGTTCGGCGCCTGGACGCCCTGCTGGATCGAGGCGCCGATGATGACGTCGTCGACCTCGGCGGGATCGACCCCGGCGCGCTTGACGGCGTTGGCGATGGCGTGGCCGGCGAGCGTCGGCGACGGGGTGGCGTTGAACGCGCCGCGATAGGCCTTGCCGATCGGGGTGCGGGCGGTGGAAACGATGACGGCTTCGCGCATGGGATTTCTTTCTCGATCGTCATCCCCGCGCAGGCGGGGATCCAGTCCTCAAATACATGCCCGCTACCGCGGGCGCTCGCTTCCGTGCCGGGTCCCCGCCTTTGCGGGGATGACGGAAATTATACGTAGGACAGCGTCACCCACTCGGCGATGAGCGCCGGCTTCGCCTCGTCCTCGATCTCGACCGAGACCTCGACGGTCGACTGCATCACGCCCGGCGACCGCTCGCTGACGTCGAGCATCTTGAAGCGGCCGCGGATGCGCTTGCCCGACTTCACCGGCGCCATGAAGCGCACCTTGTTGAGCCCGTAGTTGACGCCCATCTTCGCGCCCTCGATGCCCGGCATCGCGTCATAGGCCATCGCCGACAGCAGCGAGAGCGTCAGATAGCCGTGCGCGATCGTGGTGCCGAACGGCGTCGCCGCCGCCTTCGCCGGATCGATGTGGATGAACTGGCGATCGTCGGTGCATTCGGCGAAGGCGTCGATGCGCGCCTGATCGACGAGCATCCAGTCCGAAACGCCGATCTCCTGCCCCACCTGCGCCTGATAATCGGCCTTCGACAACGTGCGCGATCGCGTCATCGCCCTCTCCCCTTGCTTGATTTCCCGCACCCTTAAGCATCCGCCGCGTCAAACGGGAAGAGCCATCGTGCTCTTCACTTCCTCGAGGACCGCATAGGTCCGCGTCTCGCGAACCCCCGGCAGCGTCACCAGCGTGTCGCCGAGGAATGCCCGATAGGCCGCCATGTCCTTCACTCTCGCTTTGATCAGGTAGTCGAAGCCGCCCGCCACCATGTGGCACTCCATGATCTCGGGATGACGGCGCACCGCGGTGGCGAACTCCTCGAACATCTCGCCCGTCGTGCGGTCGAGCACGACCTCGATGAAGATCAGCAGCGCGCGATCGAGCAGCGCCGGGTCGAGCACCGCCATCGTGCCGACGATATAGCCCTTCGCCCGCAGCCGCTTCACCCGGTCGAAGCAGGCGGCAGGCGAGATGTGGCAGGCGTCGGCGAGCGCCTGGTTGGTAATGCGCCCGTCGGTCTGTAGCGTGCGCAGGATGCGCCGGTCGGTCTCGTCGAGCATGTCCGAACATCCTTCGGGCTAAAGAGCCAAATCTAGGCAAATCATCGGACGACGCTGCGAAGATAACAAGCACCTTCGGATCGAAACGCGGCATTTAGCGACGATCCTGATGGAGTGACGCCTGATGACCGACCGCGCCGCCGCCCGCGCCCGCATGAGCCGCCTGCACCGCGCGCCCGAGCCCGAGGTGCTGCGCGAGCTGCTGCCCGCGGCGACGCTCGACGACGCGGCGCGGGCGCGAGTCGTCGACACCGCGCGCGGCCTGCTCGGCGACCTGCGCGGCGCGCAGAGCGAAGGCTGGGTCAACCGCTTCCTCCACCAGTACCGGCTCAACACGCAGGAAGGCGTGGCGCTGCTGGCGCTCGCCGAGGCGTTCCTGCGCGTTCCGGATCCCGAGACCGCCGACCTGCTGATTCGCGACAAGCTCGGCACCGCCGACTGGTCGGCGCATGCTGGCCAGTCCGATTCGCTGCTGGTCAATTCGGCAACCTGGGGACTGGTGCTCACCCGCGCCGTCGTCGGCGAGAGCGAGAAGGCGGGCACCTTGCGCCGTCTCGTCCAGCGCGCCGGCGAGCCGTTCGTTCGCACCGCCGTCGGCACCGCGATGCGGTTGATGGGCCAGGTATTCGTGATGGGCCGCACCATCGACGAGGCGCTCGCTCGCGCCGATGAGGATGATTATCGCGGCTTCACCGCCAGCTTCGACATGCTTGGCGAGGCCGCGCGGACGTACGAAGACGCCCAGCGCTATTTCGAAAGCTACCGCGACGCCATCGCGCGCGTCGGCGCCTCGAACACCAGCAAGGATCATTCGATCTCGGTGAAGCTGTCGGCGCTGCACCCGCGCTACGAGACCAGCCACGCTGACCGCTGCGTCCCCGAGCTGATCGAGATGACGCTCGCGCTGGCGGTACAGGCCGCCGAGGCGGGCATTGGCCTGACCGTCGACGCCGAGGAGTCGGAGCGGCTGATGATGTCGCTCGACATCATCGAGGGCGTCGCGACCGCCCCGCGCCTCGCCGGCTGGGACGGCTTCGGCATGGCGGCGCAGGCCTATGGCAAACGTGCCAGCGCGGTGATTTCCTGGGCGCAACACCTCGCCGCCGAGACGCAGCGCAAGATGACCGTGCGGCTGGTCAAGGGCGCCTATTGGGACAGCGAGATCAAGCGCACGCAGGAGGCCGGACTCGCCGACTATCCGCTGTTCACGCGCAAGGCGGCGACCGACGTCGCCTATCTCGCGGTGGCGAAGGACATGCTCGCCGCGCCCAATCTCTTCCCGGCGTTCGCCAGCCACAATGCGCTGACCGTCGCGACGATCCTCGACTGGGCGGGGCCACGGCGCGACTTCGAGTTCCAGCGGCTGCACGGGATGGGCGGCGGACTCTACGAGCGGCTGGTGCAGGAAGAAGGCTATCGGTGCCGCATCTACGCGCCGGTCGGCGGCCACCGCGATCTCTTAGCCTATCTGGTTCGTCGCCTGCTCGAGAATGGCGCCAATTCTAGCTTCGTGCATCAGCTCGCCGACCCCAATGTCACCGAGGCCGACCTGCTCGCCGATCCGGCGGCGAAGATCGCGCGCATCGGCGGCACGCCGCACCCGAGCATCCCGGCGCCGCGCGACATCTTCCCCGGCCGCGCCAATTCGGCGGGCCTCGACCTGCACGATGCCGAGGTGGTCCATCCGCTCGCCGCCGAACTGGCGGCGACGCCGCTGCCCGCCGCCGCGAAGGGGCATGAGATCGACGGGGCGATCACCCGCGCACATGCCGCCGCCGACGCGTGGAACGCCGTGGCGGTCGAGGCGCGCGCCGCCTGCCTCGACCGGCTCGCCAACCTGATGGAGACGCACCGCAGCGAGCTGATGGCGATCTGCGTCAAGGAAGCGAAGAAGACCATCCCCGACGCGCTCGCCGAGGTGCGCGAGGCGGTCGACTTCTGCCGCTATTATGCCGTGAACGCCCGGGCGCAGTTCGCGGTCATGCCCCTCCCCGGCCCGACCGGCGAGCGCAACGAGCTGCGGCTGGCCGGGCGCGGCGTGTTCGCCGCCATCGCGCCGTGGAATTTCCCGCTGGCGATCTTCATCGGCCAGGTCGCCGCCGCGCTCGTCGCCGGCAATGCCGTCGTCGCCAAGCCGGCGCCGCAGACCCCGCTCATCGCGCAGCGCGCCGTCGAGCTGGCCTATGAGGCGGGCATTCCGCGCGACGTGCTGCGCTTCGTGCCCGGCGGGCCCGAGGTCGGCCGCGCGCTGGTCGCCGACCCGCGCATCGCCGGCGTCGCCTTCACCGGATCGACCGCCACGGCGAAGGCGATCGCCCGCTCGCTGCTCGAGGACGATGCGCGGCCGATCGTGCCGCTGATCGCCGAGACCGGCGGCATCAACGCGATGATCGTCGATTCGACCGCGCTTCCCGAACAGGTGGTCGCCGACGTCATCACCTCGGCGTTCCGCAGCGCCGGCCAGCGCTGCTCGGCGCTCAGGCTGCTGCTGCTGCAGGAGGAGATCGCCGAGCGGACGCTGCATATGCTCAAGGGCGGCATGGACACGCTGATCCTCGGCGACCCCGGCGACATTCGCACCGATGTCGGCCCGGTGATCGACGACGCCGCCTATCAGCGGCTCGAGAGCTATCGCCAGTCGAAGCGCGACCAATGGGTGCATGCGCTGGACGCGCCCGCCGGCATCGACCGCTTCGTGCCGCCGACGATCATCCGCCTCGGCGAGATCGAGGCGCTGACACAGGAGTGGTTCGGCCCGATCCTCCACGTCGCGACCTGGAAGTCGGGCGCGCTCGAGGAGACGGTCCGCCGCGTCAACGCCAAGGGCTATGGCCTGACGATGGGCCTCCACAGCCGCATCGCCTCGGCGGCCGACCGGGTGATGGCCGAGGCCAAGGTCGGCAACCTCTACGTCAACCGCTCGATGATCGGCGCGGTGGTCGGAAGCCAGCCGTTTGGCGGCGAAGGGCTGTCGGGGACAGGCCCGAAGGCGGGCGGCCCGCACTATCTCTACCGCTTCGCGCTGGAGCGGACGGTGTCGATCGACACGACGAGCGCCGGGGGAAATGCCAGCCTTCTGAGCATCGATGATCTTGGTTTATAAGTGCCGACGAAAACTATTTTTAGATTTGAGCAACTTATCAGTGTGTTCTTCGGAAAGAAGTATCAGCTGCAGCTGAACTACGGGACGTCGATATCCGCGATCGTTGAGATCCAGGTATTGTGAGCGCGCTGAGCATTGGTAGGTTAGGGAAATGACGGAGAGCCAACTCCATGTCCTTGACCACCTGCTCGACGACCACTTCGCATTGTGGGATTTCGCTGATTGCCTCCCCGCGTTCCGGCCGGACGCCCCGGACACCGCAGTCGAAGAGCTGATAGAGCTTA
>JASBUR010000027.1 GCA_030147805.1 Sphingomonadaceae bacterium | reverse complement strand
ACGCCGAGTGACGCGCCCGAATCATGGGAGACGCAATTGATCGCAATTGCGTCGACACACGTCGCCCTCGCGGCCCCATGCTGCCGGCGAAGAAAAGAGCGGACCCCTCTGGGGGCCCGCTCTAGTTTCGTCAGGCTCGCTAAGCCCCTGGGGAGGAACGCAGGCGCCCGACGGGTAGGAAGCTAGAAGCGAACGCCGGCTGCAACACCGTAGCGGCGCGGATCTAGCGTGAAGATATTCGTGAAAAGGCCCGACGACTGGTCGGTCACGTACAAGCCGGTGGTAGCGTTGTTGTCGAACAGGTTGGACACAAAGCCCCGCACGAACCAGCGTTCGTCCGGCCCGTTGAGTTGCACCTGAGCGTTTACAACCTCGTAGCCCGCGATACGGTTGATGTTGCCGTTGAAGACACTTCCGTAGCTTCCGCCGGTGTAAGCAAGGTCGGCACGCGGCACGAGGGTCATGCCGCTTCCGAACTCGAAGGTGTACTGCGCGCCGGCCGAAAACTTGTAGTTGGGCGCCTGCGGCAACTCATTGCCCTTGATTTCGACGGACTGGCCGTCCGGCAGCACGGCCACCCCTGCCGCCGCAGCGGTCGCAGCGAGGGCCGAGCAAATGCTAAATGCGCCGGTCGCGCCATTGAGACCACTGTCAGTTGGAAACTGCGTCGGTGCTCGAAGACCGAGGGCCGCATTCACGGCCGCGACGTAGCCGTTCGCCAGCGCCGCATTTCCGGCGGTGGTGGGCACGACGGCGCAATTGGAGCCGTTGGAGATGTCCTTGATGATCACCGCATCCGATCGGCCGCCGGAGGGGTCGCGCGGGTTGGAGAGAAACTTGCTGCTCGCCACCTTGGTGTTGAGATAGCTGAAGCCAAGATTGAACAGCCAGTCGTGGCTCGGCTGGATCACCGCCTCGGCTTCGACGCCATATATATCCGCGTCGACGTTGTCGTTGACCGAGGTGCGAGCGACAATGCGGCTGAGTTGGAGATCCTTATATTTGTAATAGAAGCCCGTGAGATTGAGGCGAAGTGTTCCATCGAGAAGGGTATTCTTGCTACCGATCTCGAACGCCTCGATCGACTCGGGATCGAAGCTCTCGGGGACCGCCAAGATCGGTGAAAGCGGCGGGTTGATGCCGCCCGACTTATAGCCTCGAGAATAGGAAGCGTAGACGAGGCTGTCCTCGGTGATCTTGTAATCGAGCACCGCGCGGCCGGTCACCTCCGAGAAGTCGACGTTGCGGATCTGAAGCGGCTGGTTCCCCGGCGTACCCGGGTCGGCATCGAAGGCGCCGAGGAATGGCGACTCGAATGCATTCGTAATGCCGTATGGTGCGAGAAAATTGAGCAGTGTCGTTCGGGCCGACACATCTTTTTTGTCGCTGTTATATCTCAGGCCACCGGTGAGCTTGAGCTTCTCGGTGAGGTCAACATAGACTTCGCCGAACAGGCCGTATGATTTGAGATCGAAGGTCGCCCCGCCGTTGCGATACGCCGGCGTAGCTAAGTAGCTATTGGGAAAGCTCGGATTGGAAGTTTGCTGTCCCAACGTTTGAGCAAGACCCAATATAGCCGAAGCGTAATCGAGGGAGAAGGCATTAACGTAATAGTCGACATTGGTTGAGCGGATATCATTATAGATGCCGCCCAATAGAAAATTGATTCCCCCGTCGAGGTCAGACTCAATAATCGCCTCTGCCGTCCAGGCTTCTGACTTACCGACCGACCGATCGAAGTCGAGTGGCGTTGAACCGCAAAGCGCGTTGCCGCCGAATACGCCGGTCCCGGTGACCTCTGCTTGTGAGGTGCAATAGGGCCCGGCCGGCCCGTTCGGTATAAGTGCATTTTGCGCTGGCTTCAGTTGCCTTAGCGCGGCGGTCAGCGGCGCCGGTCCGAAGCCATTCGCGAAAGCGTTGAACACGGTGAGGCCTGGAATAGCACCAGCCGGGTTTTGGACCGACAAGGTGTAATCCTGCGACGAGTCCACTCGATTCTTCTGATACTGTCCTGAGAGCTGTGCCGAAAAGGAGCCGAAGTCGTGCTTCAGAACTGCCTGGGCCTGAATCTCGTCGGCGAAGTACGTCGGCGTGTGGTCGGTGCGGATCTGCCGCACGTCCGCCGGGTTAACGAATCCTGCGTTTGAATCGGGAGCATAAAGGCTGTTGAGGCCCAGAGGGGCCAACAAAGGTCCGAGCGCACCGGTCCCGACGCGAAGAAACTCGGGCGACGACAACGTCGCGCCTACAGTCGAATTTGCGTTCGTCGCGCCGAATTCGAGCCGGCCGGGCAAGCACCCGAGCACACCGGTGGGGTCGCGCTGGCAACGCTGTTTCTGAATGCGGAGGCGATTGTCGTCCTCGCGGAAATAATAGCCAACGAGGTCGACCGTCGTATCGTCGGTCGGCTCAAAGCGCACCGAACCACGCACGGCGTACATATCCCGATCATCGACGCGACTGTTGTCATAGAGATTCTTCGTGAAGCCATCTCGATTGAGATAGAAGCCTGCGATGCGAATGCCGAGGTTATCGCCAAGCGGCACGTTGACCATGCCCTTGGCCTTGATCGAGTTATAGTTGCCGTATTCGCCCTCTGCGCTCGCTTGAAATTCATTGAGGTTCGGCTTCGCGGTGATGAGGTTCACCACACCCGACGTCGCATTGCGACCGAACAGTGTTCCCTGGGGACCACGCAGCACCTCAATCCGCTCGAGGTCGAAGAATTCGGTCTCGAAAAGGCGGGTGCCGAACAACGGCAGATCGTTTGAATGAATGGCAGTGGCGCTATCGCAAGTCGCGCCGACGCAGAGATCGCCAACGCCGCGTATCGTGAAGCTCGACCCGGTGAAGTTGCCCTTGGTGAAGGTGACGTTCGGTAGCGTGAGCTGTAGGTCCGAAGGGTTCTCGATCTGCTGACGGTCCAGCGCTTCGGCCGTGAACGCCGACACCGCGATCGGCACATCCTGGAGCGACTGGGCAGCGCGTTGTGCGGTAACGACGATCTCCTCAATTCCTTCATCTGCTGTTACGGCCGTGCCGGACAGCGTGCCACCGACGGACTCGCCGCCTCCCCCTCCCGTATTGGCCTGTGTTCCGGGCTGCGGCTCAGGCAAGGACTGCGCGACCGCTGGAGCCGCAGCGATCGCAATCGATAGCAGTGAGGCGCCCGCGGCGATAAGCTGGCGTGTGGATTTCGTCTTCATGATTCCCTCCCCAGATCATTTGGCTTCGAGCGGTAGTCCCGCCTCTTGGTGCAGCCTGTCTGCGCTGAGTGAACAGGGGTTTGAGGTACCTTCCAAGGCAATTTAGGCACATTTTGTGCCTGCCCATTCATTGTAACAGCGAAGCCCTTTCGATCCATCAGCGGGGGAGCCGGCGCCGCCTGGACCCGGGGGCTGGGCACAAGGCATTATTCGCGACCCAGGGACAGTGTATGAGCTAGGGGTCAGAGTGCCTGTCCCGCATTCCCGTCGATGCTCGGGCGATGATGGCGGGTAAGCGCCGCCTAGAAACGGGTGCGAACGGTAACTCCATAAGTGCGGGGTTCCGCAAGGAAAGCGCCGTAGATTTGGTTAGCGAGCGGCGCCAGGCCGGCCTGCACCTGCCGGATCGTCGCACCACCTTGCAGCGGCGCGTCGAAAGTGACCTGCTGGTAGTCGGTGTCGAGCAGGTTCTGCGCCCACAGCTCCACCGACCAGCGCCGGTCCGGGCCTTGGAGACCGAGCCTTGCGTTAGCCACGAAAACGCCCTCCTGAACCTTTTCGAGATCGAGGTCGGAGCCGGTGTTAAACTCGCTCTGGTAGCGGAAGTCGACGTACAGAAGGCCGGTCAGACCGCTGCCGCCGATCGGCGGGGTGTAGGTCGCCCCCCCCGTGATGACGTACTTTGGCGCGTTCGAGAGTCGCCGTCCCGGCAGCTGGAACAGCGTCGGGGCGAGCGGCCGGCCGTTGGTGCCGACAAGGTCGTCGCGGTAGGCGGTGTCGACAACCGTCAGGCCGCCGTTCACGTCGAGGTCGGGCGCCGGGCGCGCGAACACCTCGAGTTCGACGCCTTTCGAAGTGACACCAGGCCGCAGGCGATCCGGCGTACAGCCGCCGCTGGTCGCGCTGCCGTCGACGTCGGTGTCGCCCAGATCGTCCCGGCAGCCCTGCACGTTGGTCACTTCAAAGCTGACGCCGTTGAACGTGTTGAGCTGGAAATCCTTGAACAGCTGGTAGAAGGCCGCGACGTTCACGTCGATGCCGGGACCATCCCACTTCACCCCGACCTCATAGGCATCCACCTTCTCAGCAGCGAATTCGAGATCGGCATTCGACGGCGCCGCGAGGTTGAGTGCAGCGCGGTCGAGGTTGTAGCCGCCGGCCTTGTAGCCCTTCGAGTAGGAAGCATAGGCGAGCAGGTCCTCGCCCGCCTTGTAGCTCAGGACCGCGGTTCCCGACCACTCGTCGTCTTCCAGGCGCCCGCGGCCGAGGTTGATCGCGTTGAGCTGCGAGCTGCTGTTGCTGAGGCAGGACAGGGCGATCAGGTTCGTCAGGAGCGGCCGCAACGCTGCCGGCGCCGCCGGGCTGGCGAGGATCGGGCCGAGCGCCGCCTGTTGCGCGGGGCAGGCGGTGTTGTTGTTCTCGAACGAACTGGCGAGCTTCTTGGTCTCGTTGGTGTACCGCACGCCGACCGTCATCGACAGCGCATCGGTGAGGTCGACCACGTTATGCGTGAACAGCGCCCAGTTCGTGCTCGTCTGCTCGAATCGCGACAGCACGTCACCGACCATCGAGATCGATCCCAGCCGATCGAATCCGCCGATGATTGTCGGTCCGAGTGCGCCGAAGGCGGCTTGCAACGCCGGTCGGCCCGCCGGCAGAATGCATGCCGGCGAGGCCGGGCTGAGGAGGCCCGGGTTGACGGCAGCGACGAGCTGGCAGGTGGCGTAGGCGCCGTACTGGGTGCCGAACTTGAGGTTGTCGTCGAGGCGGAGCGTCTCGTCGGCAAAGTATCCGCCGACGAGCCAGTCGAGCCTGTCGCCGAACAGCGTGCCCTGGAACCGCACCTCCTGCGAGAAGGTCCTGAATTCTTGAAACCAGCCGTCGCGGTAAAGGATGTCGATGTTCTGGAAGTCGGCATCCTGGCCGCGGTCGTACTGCCAGTCGCGGTAGGCGGTGATCGAGGTAAGGGTAGCCGCGCCGAGGTCCCAGCCGACCTCGCCCGACACGCCCCAGTCGGTCACGTCCGAGCCGAAGTCGCGTCCCGGCGTAACCGAGATCCGCCGGGTGAAGGGATCGTCGTTGATGAAAGCGGGGTTGCCAGCCGGGTCGCTGAAGCGTTCCAGCAGCGCCTTGATGTTGTTCGGCGCCAAGGAGAGACTTCCGTCCGGCGCCCGCGTGACGTTGCGCGTCGGTAGGAAGGGGGCGGCGCAGCACTCCTCGGTGCGGTCAGCATAGTCGCCGATAATCCGTACCTCGAGATCATCGTTCGGGGCGAACAGCAACTGCCCGCGACCGATATAGCGGTCGCGGTCGTTGAAGGTGCGTCCGGAGACGACGTCCTTCAGGAAGCCGTCGCGCTGGAAGAAAACGCCGTCAAGGCGGGCCGCGAGCCTGTCGCCCGCGAGCGGACCCGTTACCGATGCTTCCGCCCGGATGGCGTCGTGGTTGCCGTAGGTGAAGGCGGCCGCGCCCTCGTGCTCGAAAGACGGCTTCTTCGTGACGATGTTGATCAGGCCGGCCGACGCGTTGCGGCCAAACAGCGTGCCCTGGGGTCCGCGCAGCACCTCGATGCGCTCGATCGCGCCGAGCTCGGTGAGCGCTACGCCTGCCCGGTTGCGATAGACACCGTCGATGAAGGTGGCGACCGAGGATTCGAGTCCGGGGTTGTCACCCACGGTGCCGATGCCGCGGATGCGCGCGCCGCCAGCGCCGGCCTCGGATGAGGTCGAAGACACGAGGAGCGAGGGCGACAGCTGGTTGAGCGCGCGGATATCGGTCGCACCCGAGTTCTGAAGCGACTCGGCGGTCACCGCCGACACTGCGATCGGTACGTCCGACAGCGCCTGCGATCGTCGCGTTGCAGTGACGATAATCTCGCTGTCGTCGCTCGGACCCGGCTCAACGTCCGCCCCCCGCACCAGGCCGCGCTCCGTTCTGGTATCTGCGCGGGGAGCCACGTCCTTCTCGGCGGGGCCGGTGCTTTGAGAGTTATCCTGAGCGCAGGCCGGGGAGGCCAAGCCGAGGGCCGCCGCCGATACCAATAGCCACGCACGCTTCATAATGCCTCCCCGATCGAGCGCTCGCTGGTGCGCCTCACTGGGGAGCAATCTTGCTTCAGCCCTCGTTGCCGCCCAGCTCCGGACTGCACAAATTGTGCGGCGGCACGTCGTGCTCGCCAGTTTGTGGCCCGGCGGCCACAGCTTCAGCGATCGGCTATTTTCAGCTCGATCACTGTGCCGTCGCGCTTCGAGACGCGGCACTCGGCGCGCAACCGCTTGCCGGCCGCGTCAACGAGGCCGAATTTCACTTCCATCACGCGGCCTTCAAAGGACCCCTTTCTAAAATTGGTCGTAGTAGGATTAACCCGCTCGATGATGGCGCTCTTGCACGCCGCAATCGCCTGCGGGGCGGCAACTTCGGCGAACGCCGAACTGGAAGCCGTGAGGCAGATAATGACAATCAAGGTGCGCACAAGGGAGCTCCAAAGGTGGTTGAAATATTCAGCTGTTTACACGTTTGATATTCGCGGGTCTGGTGCCCAACGGCACGTTTTGTGTTGAATGCCGTCAAAAACATTCGGACAGATACCGCAGGCGATAGTATAACTGTTTCGACCAAACAATTCAGGCCTCGCCGCCGTAACATAGCCGTGCCGTGAAGGGGTGACGCCGTGGGGCACGGCAAGGGAGCACGATGATCTTACGGATTGCACTGCTGTGCGCAGCGATAATGCTTTGCGCGTGCGCGACCGATCGGCAGGCCACCATAGACGGAGCGGTCCAGAGGGACGCCTACGGACGCCCGATCCTCCCGGACTAGCTCTCAGCAACCTGACGACCTGACCCCGCTAGCCCTTCTCGGCTGGCGGGGTTTTTTTTGCGCTTGGGCTTCGCGGCTGGCTGCGGCTTCACAGCCAGAAACCCCCATAACGCTTGCTTCAGGCCGGGACGATGATGTCATTTTGGAGGAGGATGTTGGTCAACCGCGCCACCTCGCTGACTTGTCGGTACAGCATGTCGGCGAGCACCGGACTTGATCGCATCTCATCGGCGAACACGACTGCACCACCGGGGAGCTTGCGCAACACCCCGCGCGCGATGAGATTGTTTACCTTCCGCCGTGCGGTTTCGCGATTCAGGCCCGTTGCCGCCGCGATCGAAGCGACTTTGCAGGGAGTCACCTCATTGATTGCCATCGCATGCTTCAAATCATAGAGCGTGATGTCGGCATCTGTGCGGAGGGGACGCTCGAGCGCAATCGCGATCACCGCGAGGACTACGACCACCGAGTCGAGGTCCTGGGCTATCGTGCGCCGATACTCCTCTCCCATTCGCAGTCCGGAGAGCGCTAGCTGAAGTCCGACCCAGCGGAGCTTCGAAGCGGCGGCGGTCGAGTTTAGCTTTAGTTTCATATGGCGCCTTTGCAGGACCCCGTGCGCGTTTTGCCGCCCGCCTGCGCAGCGACGATCGGCGCTGAACTTCGCTTGCTCCCCAGGCGGCGGACCCACCGCTTGGCGTCGTCAGGCAGGACGTACGCCGCGGGCACCACCACGAGCGTGAGGAGCGTTGAGGTCGCCAATCCGCCAATGATGATAAAGCCCATTGCGTTGCGCCATTCCGAGCCATCGGATGTTGCAAACGCGACCGGGATCATGCCGAAGACCGCGGCAAGCGCCGTCATCAGCACAGGGCGTAGCCGCTCCGGCGCGGCCGACGCGATTGCCTCTGCACGCCCTAGACCCTCGGCGCGTCGCTGGTTGGCGAGATCGACGAGTAAGATTCCATTCTTCATGACGATGCCCATCAGGGCAAGCAGACCGATTTGCGCGAACAGGCTCATCTCCTGTCCCCCGGCCCAAAGGGCAGCAAACGCGCCCGAAAAAGACAGGGGCGCCGTCAACATGATCAGCACGGGTTGGCCAAAGCTGTCGAACTGGCTTGCTAGAACGATGTAAAGAGCCACGAGGGCGAGCAGAAACGCAAAGCCGATCGCCTGGCCGGTTTCTGCCATGCGCCGCGCTTGTCCGTCGATGCCGATCAAAACACCGTCTGGCGGCGGATTCGCAGCGAGCAGTCCTTCGACCTGTTCGACGGCCGTGCCAAGGGCGACGCCGGTGGCCGCATTGGCGAGTACAGACACCTTGCGGGCTCGATCTTGGCGGTCAATCTGCACGGGTCCCGTTGCGACGCCGACGTTCGCCACTTGCCCAATGTCCACGAGTTGTCCCGACGCCGCGCGCGCTTGGAGGAGTCCAATCTGCGAGACCGTCTGCCGCTGCGCTTCTTCCAAGCGTACCCGCACATCATATCGACGACCGGAGTCCTCGAAGGTACCGACATCGGCGCCGCCAATGAGGATCTGGGTAGTGGACGCGAGCGCACGTGCGGAAACGCCGAGGTCGGACGACCGCGCGCGATCGACGCGGATCTGAACTTCAGGCCGCCCCCCCTCGAAGCTCGAGCGCACATCGGTCAGTGATGCTTCGTTACGCATCGCTGCCACGAGTAAATCTGCGTATCCTTCCGCCGATGCCAGGTCGGCGCTCTTCACGACAAGTTCCACTTGGCTCTGGCCTATCCCACCTCCAGAAACCCATGGAACCTCGGACGCAGTCACCTCCGTTGCCTGCGGCACTGCCCGAGCAAGCGCCGTCCGCGCGTCGCCCATTACAAGGTCTTGGTGCCTGTCTCTGTCCTGCTTTGGAGTGAGGCCTACGTACACGTCGAGGAGGTTCGAACGCTGTTGGCTCCCTGCGCCGGCTGTCACAAAGGTAAGGGCTACGTCCGGGATCCGCCGGAGCTCAACATCGATTGCTCGCGCGGCCCTCTGCGCCTCGCTGATCCCGGAGCCAAGCGGCAGCTTGACTGTCGCGAGGAACTCGCTGCGGTCGGTGCTAGACATGAAGGTCGTCGGGACATGGCCTGCAATCCAGGCGCCGACCAGGACACTCGCCACGGCACCCCCAAGCACTAGCCAGCGCCGCGAGATCGACCATCGTACGAGCGTTCCGTAGCTACGCTCCATACTTTGATGGAAACGCTCAATACGCTGCAACCAGGCAGCGCCGTGGTCGCCGGGTTTGAGGAAACGCGAGGCCAGCATCGGTGTCAGCGTTAGCGCAACGAGCAGCGAGACGCTTACAGAGAAGACAATCGCCAGGCCATACTGGAAGAAAAAGCGACCGACGATGCCTTCCATGAAAGCAATCGGCACGAACACGGCGAGAGTCGCGAACGTGCCGGCAAGTACAGCAAGCGCTACGCGGCGCGTCGCATCGGCCGCCGCCGTGCGTGCCTCTTGCCCGCCGTCGATATCGCGCTGGACAGCTTCGACGACGACGATCGCATCGTCCACAAGAAGTCCGATCGCGACCGTTAGGGCGAGCAGTGTCATCGTATTGAGGGTGAAGTCGAACGCACCAAACGCGAAGAATGTGGCGACGAGCGACGTCGGGATGGCTAGCGCGACGATGATGGTTGCGCGCCAACTCAGCAGAAAAAGAAAAGTAACCGCTACGACGAGAGCGATCGCGATCGCGAGATCGACCATGACGTCGCGAATAGAGGATTCGATAAATCGCGAGGTATCCCGCGCGATTGTGAGCTCTACGCCGGCCGGGGCGGCGGCGGCAAGCCGGTCGACCTCTGCACGGATAGCACGAGCCACCTCGACCGTGTTGCGTCCAGACTGGCGGCGAATATCGAGCGACACGCCCGGTCGGCCATTGAGCTGCGCGTAGCTGCGTTCGTCCTCAGCGCCTTCCTCTACACGCGCAACGTCGCCGACGCGCACTGCGGCGCCGTTGGGCTGGTGGGCAACGACAATTGCCATGAACTCTGACGGCGTGCGGGCTCTGGCGAGCGTTCGCGCGCCGAGCTCGCGGGTGCGACCGCCTACTTCGATACGGCCCCCGGGTAGCTCCGCATTCTCGGCGCGCAGCGCGCCAACGACATCGTCGGCCGTCAGACCCTGAGCCCGGAGCCGATCGGCATCGAGCCAAACGCGCATCTCTCGTTTTCGTCCGCCGACAAGGGTGACCGCCCCGACGCCGGGCTGGCGTTGGAGTGCCTCGCGCACAACCTCATCGGCATAGGTCGTGATCTCACGCACGGATCGGTTGCCCGAAAGCATTACCGACAGAATCGGAGCTGCGTCGGGGTCCACCTTCTCTACAATCGGCGGGTCGGCGTCGGCCGGCAGCGCGGCGAGCGCGACGTTGACCTTATCGCGCACCTCCTGCGCTTTCACGTCGCCATTCTCTTCCAGCTCGAACTCGACGAAGACCTGGCTCAGGCCTTCCGCGCTCACCGAGCGGAGCTGACGAATGCCCGAAATGGTATTGAGTTCTTCTTCAAGTACGTCCGAGACTTCCGTTTCCACGGTGTCGGGGGCCGCCCCCTCGAGCACCGTCGATACCGCGACATACGGAAACTCGACGCGTGGGAACAAGTCGACGCCTAGCCGCCCGAACGAGACAATCCCTAGAACGACGAGCGCGCCGATCATCATCGTCGCGAAAACGGGCCTGCGAATCGAGACATCAACGAGCCACATTTGCGGCTCCGCTCGAAGCCCGGCCGGTCACCGGCTTTATCTCGGTGCCATCAATGAGCGTTGACGGCGGCCGGTCGATAACGTCGACTCCAGCCTCGAGGCCCGAAATCACTCTCACGCGATCCAAATCGATGTCGGATACCTGCACCCGTCGACGCACCGCTCGTCCGCCCGATGCGACGAATACATAAGGCTGCGCGGAATCGCCGGCCAGGGCGCGGCGCGGCAGCGTCACCGCCTCGAGGGGGTCGGGCGTGATCTCAGCGCGCACAGACACGCCGGTCTTGATTGAGTAGTCGGGATTGCGGGCTGGCAGGCGGACCTCGATCATGCGCGTTGCCGGGTCCGCCCGGTCGTTGATGATCGCCACATAACTTGAAACCTGTGCTGGGACGCCTTCGATCGTGAGCTTGGCCGGCAGGTTCAACCGGAGGTCGGCGCCGCGCGCCTCGGGAACGCTTACGATAGCGGCGACGATGCGGATTTCTTGAAGCTGCAGCGCCGCGCTTTGGCCACCCATCGAGAAGCGGTTGTTGAGATAAGCGCCTTCGTCGACGAGGCGTGCCGTGACCACGCCATCGAAGGGGGCGCGCACGATCGTGTCGGCGAGCGCCTGGCGCGCGGTCGCAAGCGCCGCCGCCGCCTGGTCGCGCTGAGCCCGCGCAACATCGCGCGCGAGTTGCGACTCTTCAAGCCGCGCTTTAGGCGCGAACCCGCGCTCAGACAGCTCAGCAATCCGCGCCAGTGCGCGTTCTGCCTGATCCACCTGGGCCTGGGTAAGGCGTTGAGCTGCGGCGGCTTCGGCGACTCGCCGCTCGTAATCGGCTGGCCGGATGCGAAGCAGCGGCTGGCCCTTGCGTACTCGGTCGCCGACCCGGACGTGAATCCGCTCGACGGGTCCCTCGACCAGTGCGCCGATGGCACTGGTCTGGAGTGCCGCAATGGTGCCGGTGGCCACGATCGGGATCGAGAGTGGCAAAGCTACCGCCTTGACGAGTTGGACCTCAATGGGAGAGGGCGTCGACGTAACAGCAGGGTTGGCCGGCGACGGGGTTGGCCCCTCGCCGCAACCGGCGACTAAGCCGGCAAACATGACCGCGACGCACAGGCCGTGGATTCGCATGAGTATCAGCCGCCAAGGTAAGCGCCGCGGCCGCTCGCAACGAGCACGCCTTCGGCGTCTAGGATCTCGGCGTCCGCGACGCTGAGCCGCTTGCCCAGCTTCACGACGCGTCCGATGACACGCAGTTCGCCGGGTTTGGCCGGGCGGTGATAATCAACGCGCAGGTCGGCCGTTGCGGTCGCCAGCCCACCGACAGCGAGCACCGAGTAGAGTCCGGTAAGGTCGATGAGCGATGCCAGCACACCGCCGTGGGTCGATTGCACAGCCGGGTTGGAGACGACCTCCTGGCGCCCAGGCATTGTGATCTCGATGCCCTGGGGGCCGATGGCGGCCACCCGAAGGCCAAGCCACCGATGGAACGGCGCGATCAGGAGCGCGCGCTCAAGGCCGGCCACGCTGGCGAGATCAAGATCACCAATTAGGCTCATTTGTGCTGTCTCGCGGAGCACGCGGGGCCGAGGAACTCGGCGATGGCCGCGCAGAAAGCGTCGTTCCTATCGCCGACCACCATGTGACCCGCGCCAGCGATGTCCGTGTAGGCAGCGTGCGGGACCAACCGGCGGAAGTCGGCAGCGCCTTCTTCGCTGACGAGGTCGCTCATGCCGCCGCGTACCAAGTGGACGGGTAGTTTCAGGTTAGTGGCCGCCTCGGCCAGTCGGGACTGGCGATTCTCCCCCGAGGTCGTGGTGACGGATGTGATAAAACGGGGATCCCAGTGCCATCGGTAGCGGCCGTCGCCACCGCGACGTAGATAGCGGGCGAGGCCGCTGCTTTCGCTGCGCCCGCGCTGCTTCTGCGTATAACCGCTGATCACCGCGGCCGCTTCGTCGAGCGAAGCGAAGCCCGTCTCAAGATGTGCGCCCATGAAACCCATCACCTTCGCGACCCCGCCTGGCTCCATTGTGGGCGCGATGTCGACCAACGTCAGCGATGCGAAACTCCCGGGCCGTTGCTCGCCTTCAGCGAGCAAGCCCGCCAACCCGCCGAGCGATGCGCCAACCACCGCCGGCGCATCGTCGAGCTGGTCAGCAACCGCTACAAGGTCGGCTGCGAAATCATCGACACGATAATGACCTGCCGCAGACCATTCACTATCGCCGTGTCCGCGCAGGTCGAGCGCCAGCGTGCGCCAACCAAGCCTCCCCAAGGTTGTCGCTGTGCGGCGCCATGCATGCCGGGTTTGACCACCGCCGTGCGCGAGCAGGACGATCGGCCCGCTCTGCGGCCCCTCCGCGTCGGCCACGAGCGATTCCCCATCGGCTCCTCGAAACGTCCATTCAGCCAACGCTCTGCCCTATTTTGTGAGGACCTTTACAATAAGGCGCTTTAACTTGGCGTCAATCCGCCTTAGAGAGAGGCGATGCCCGTCGAAGCGCCTGCGCAGGATGTGCTCGTCACCCCAGCAGACGAGATCGCCTTCCTTATGGAGGAGATCAGTCGCACCCTCCGGCGATCGTTCGAACGCCGCATCCAGGCAACCGGTTTGTCGCGCACGCAATGGCGGATCATAGTCCACATCCTGCGTACCGAAGGAATGACGCAGACTGAGCTTGCGCGGGCGCTTGAACTCGAACGTGCGACCGTCGGCCAGGCCATCGACCGATTGGTGGAACTGGGCTTCGTCGAGCGACGGGTATCTGCCTCAGACCGACGCGTCTGGCGCGTTCACGCCGTCGGTGAAGTGAAGCGGCTGGTACCGCGCCTTCGCGAGGAAGCTGACGCGCTTTATGACGTCATGTGGGCTGACACTTCTCGCGACGACTTCGACACATTTCAGCGGCTGCTACGCGGCATGACATGCCGACTTGCTCGCATGGAAGCGACGATCGGAGCGGCCAATCCAACACGGGTTCAACCGGTTATGACCCGCCGCCAGACCTCGATTTGAAACTTAGCAGATAAATGCCCGAAGCCTCGTTTAGTTAGGCAAGCGCCCTATCATTTTTCGACGCGCCGCTCGAGTGAGCATCCTCTACTTTGAGCCCACCAAGGCGTCGGCATCTAGAGCGTCAAGCCTCAGAGCGAACGCGTATCCGGTTGGGCCCCCGCCGGTTTCTCCTCCATCCGAGACGAAGTCCCGTCGACCAGGGCTCGTTGGGCGCCGACGGCGCCGGCTGCCGTAAGGCTGCACTTAAGTTGCGGCGTGGCCTCTCGGACCGGAGGCTCAGTTTATCCCTGCGATACAGCCGGTAAACGCGCTTGCGACTGACGGCCCAGCCTTCCGCCGAAATAGGATAGAGATGCGGAAACAGCCGTAACTTGATCACGCAGCCGCCAGATCGGGGATGCGCCGCCTCGACAAGCATTTCGTCCAGGACGTCCTGTCAGAAAATCCCCGACGCCTGAGCTCGGCACGAGATCATCGCCCGTCCTGACGGCACAAGGCACGAACGAGCGGTGAAACTGGGTGGCGCTCGGCGTCGATCACTCCTCATTCGGTACCGCTCGATCCGTGGAGATCAGGCACCGCTGCGGTTAAGGTCGGCCACGAGTTGCTTGAGCTTGCGATTCTCGTCCCGAGCGGCTTCAGGCTCCGCAACTCGTCGGCCCGGCCCGCCGCCAGCTTTTCCGTAAAAGCTCTGCTCGCTGACGCTCGTCCGGAGGAGAAATTCGGCCACCCGCGTGTCCGTTACCGCCTCCTTCGACGCGAACACAATCTGCTCCTCAGTCTACCTCAACTTCTCACCCTAAGGGATGTCGGGATGCCGGAAACTCACATTCGACAGAGAAGAGCCTTAGGGACGCCATAGTCATATGAAATGGATCCCGCTGCTGGCAGCGCTTAAGTGGCTAAGCGCGCGCGCCGATAACCAGCGTAGCTTCGTAGCAATTACGTCCGGCCCCCTTTGCTTGGTAAAGCGCCCTGTCGGCCGCAGCTAAAAGGGCGCTCGGCACATCCTCGCGACCACCGTTCCTCGCTACCGCGGTAGCTACGCCAATGCTGACGGTGACCACACCTGCGGGGACTGACGACGCCTTATGAGGGATGGCAAGCGCCTCCACGAACTCGCACGCCTTTGCTGCTGCAGTGGCAGCGTCATTGCTGTCTCCACGAGCGAGGATTATTGCGATTTCCTCGCCACCATAGCGAGCGACCAGATCATCGGGATTGCGCGCTACAGGTCGCAATGCGGAAGCGACGGCGCGAAGGCAGTCATCTCCCACTTGGTGACCGTAACTGTCGTTGAACAATTTGAAATGATCGAGGTCGAGAAGTAGCAGGGACAGGTGCGAACCCTCGCTGGCGGCACGCGACCACTCCCGAGCGAGAGCCTCGTCGAACGCCCTACGATTGGCCAGCCCTGTAAGCCCGTCTTTCATCGCCAACTCGGTGAGGCGCTCTTCCAGAGCTTTGCGCTCGGTCACGTCTCGCATCACCAGGACCCGATCGCCGGGCTTGCCAGGCTCATATGCACCAATCTGCCGAGAGGCCGTCTCGACCCAAAGAAGAGTGCCATCGCCGCGAATTACGCGCGTCGTGACGGTCGAACTGTCGGTTTCGCCTCTCAGAATACGCGCTGTAGCCGCGGTGACGATTGGGGTGTCGTCGGGATGAATGAAGGCCAAGGCCGACTGGCCTATAGTGTCGGCGATCGAACGCTTGAACATGTTCTCGGCGGAGGGAGAAAGATAGGTGAAGCAGAAATCCGCGTCTATCCGGGCGATGACGTCGCTGCTCGTCTCAGCAAGCAAGCGGAAATGCTCATGATCATTGAGCGCAGATCGCTTAATCGTCATAATCCGCTCCTCGACTAAACCGCTTCCTGCCGAAGACCGCGAGGTGACGCTTACGAGAATCTCCACAAATCTTGGAAGGACGCTTACGCTACGCGACGTTTCCGGCGGAGCACGAACCCGTCACTGAGCATAGATTTCAAACCTACGCGTAGATGAATAAGCCAGCAGGCATTATGAGTCGATCTGCTTTTGCGAGGAAGCTGATCACTTCCTTGACGGCGATAAGCCAGCCTTCCCAAAGGCTCTAGCAACCTCCCGCACCGAGTTCATCGATGACGAGACCGGGCACGCCGGATCGCCCTGATCATTTGGCGCAGGTATCTCATAACTAGGCGGACATACTCGACGAGATGCGAGAGCTATGAGCTCACACAATCTTGGGCCTATGCAATGGGTGATGGCGGCCCGAACGCGTGCGCAATTGCAATGAACACACGCCCCGAAAGTGAGTGGAGGTGAAACAAGTACACAAAAACCTTCACACGAGACGATCTTTTAATCGTAATGTATTGTTATTAAGCATCTTTTTAGTAGACGCAAGAGACTTAAAATCTCTCGTTCCGTAAGGATCGTGCCGGTTCGATCCCGGCCGTGGGCACCAGAAATCTACGCCGGCCGCTTCGCCAGATAGCGAAAGAAATCCGGCGTCTCGACGGTGCGCAGCCGCGTCAGCGTGCGGCTGGCGATCAGCCAGGCGCCGTCGATCTTCTCGTAGGTCTCGTAATAATGGCCCCAGCCCTGGAAGCGCTGCTCGACGCCGTCGTCGCACCACCACAGCAGATCCTCCATCGCCCAGATGCCCGTCGCGGTCGTGTCGCTGGTCAGCGTGATCTCGGGGGTGTGCGCATGGTGGACGGTCGTCACCTTGGTCTCGCCGTCGAGCAGCGCGCGGATCGCGGCGAGGATCGCCGCCTTGCCGGTCGCGGTCGGCACGCCGCCGTCGTCGGCGAGCGCGGCGAGGCCGGTCTGCGCGCCGCTGAACGACTTCAGCACCGCGTGCGGCGCGTGGCAGGTGTCGTAGAGCGCCCAGTCCTTCTGGTCCATCGCGCGGACACGCCTAGCGAAAAGCGCCTTGATCTCCTCGATCGCGACCAGCTTCTCCGTGGCATCCATGCGCTGTCCCTCCCGTCGATTCCGGTGGCTCCCGCTCTATCCTCTATATGATGCGAGCGGTAGGGAGGGGCGCATGAGGGAGGCAGGCATGAGCGACACTGAGGCCCGGCTGGCGCGGCTGGAAAGCCGGCTGCGCGAGCTCGAGGACCGGCTGGCAATCTACCAGCTGCTGAGCGCCTACGGGCCGCTCGTCGACAGCGGCGACGCCGAGGCGACCGCCGCGCTATGGGTCGAGGATGGCGTCTACGACTGGGGCGGCGGGCCGAAGCCCGCCAACGGCGCGCCCGTCGCCCGGGAGGGCTGGGCGGGCGCCGCCTATTCGCGCGCCGAGATCGCCGCGATGGTGCGCGGCCCCGGCCATCGCTCGATCATCGACGGCGGCGCCGGCCATGTCATCGGCCTGCCGCACGTGCAGCTGTCGGGCGATACCGCGGTCGCCACCGGCTATGCGCAGCTCTACCGCTGGGACGGCGCGCAGTTCGTCGTCGCGCGCGTCTCCGCCAACCGCTGGGAGCTGGTGCGCACCGCGGCGGGCTGGCGCGTCGCGGCGCGCACCAACCGCGTGCTCGATGGCGGCGCCGAGCCGCGCGCGCTGTTGCGCGCCGGGGTCGCGCCGACCGCCGCCGAGGAGAGCTGAAGATGCGCGTCGGCTGGATCGGGCTCGGCATGATGGGTCTCGCGATGGCGCGCTGCGCGGCGCGGGCCGGGCATGACGTTGTCGGCCTGACGCGCGGGCGGCCCGACCATCGCGCGCTCGTCGCGGACGGCGGCCGGTTGTCGACCGACCTCGCCGAGGTCGTCGCGCACGCCGAGCTGCTGTGCCTCAACGTCTTCGACGACGCGCAGCTGCGCGCGCTGATCGACGGCGAGCGGCTGCTCGCCCGGCTGCGCCCCGGCACCATCCTCGTCGTCCACACCACGGGAAACCCCGATCTGTCGCGCGGCCTCGCCGCATCGGCGCCGCCGGGGGTCGAGGTGATCGACGGCGCGTTCAGCGGCACGCCGGCGCAGGCGATCGACGGCACGCTCACCGTGATGGCGGGCGGCCGCGACGCCGCGGTGGCGCGCGCGCGGCCGCTGTTCGAAAGCTATGCCGCCTGCGTCCGCCACGTCGGCCCGACGGGCGCCGGAATGCAGCTGAAGCTCATCAACAACCTGCTGTTCGCCGCGCAGGTGCGGCTGGCCGAGGACGCCTTCCGGCTGGCGGGCGACGCCGGCTTCGACGCCGCCACCGTCGCCGAGGTGCTCGGCCGCTGCAGCGCCGCCAGCCGCGCGCTCGCCATCATCGGCGAAGGGGGGAATATCGCCGCGAACGCCGCACGCATGCGCTTCTACGTCGACAAGGACGTGGCGGTCGCCGTCGGCATTGCCGACGCGGCCGGGCTCGACCTCGGGCTCGTCGGCGAGGTCGCGCGCGGCGCAGCGGCGCCGGACGCGGCGTAGCGGCGGAACCCGCCGCTTCCGGCGCGCGCGCATCGAACCATTTCGATACGGGCGCGTTAAAATGCCGTCGACGGTTCCCGGTCGTCCGCGCCGGCCCGCGCCGTCGCGCCCTTGCTGGTCGCCGTCCCGACGCCTTGCGGGACGCGCGGCCGACCCTGCGCAACGACGAAGGAGCGTCCATGGCCGCCGCCCCCCGCCCGCTGTCGCCGCCGCCCTCCGCGTCGGCCGGCGCCGCGCGCGCGCCGACGGAGCATTGAGGTGGAACCGGGCACGCTCGCGCCGCTCCACCTCGGCTGGCTCGATGTCGCGCTGCGGCTGGGCGCGGCGCTGCTGCTGTCGCTCGCGCTCGGCATCGAGCGCTTCCGACGCGACAAGCCCGTCGATTTCCGGCCCTTCGTGATCATCGCGGTGGCGTCGTGCGCGCTGATCATCGCGGTGGTGGAGTTCGCCTTCCGCGCCGACGACGCCAGCCTGTCGGTCGATCCGGCCAAGGTGATCAGCGGCGTCCTGACCGGCATCGGCTTCCTGGGCGCCGGCGCGCTGTTCCGCGAAAAGCATATCGTCCACGGCGCCGGCTCGGCGTCGGCGATCTGGGCCGGCGGCGCGATCGGCATCGCCTGCGGCTTCGGCTTCCTGTGGCTCGCGGCGCTGCTCGCCGTCGCCGTGGTGGGAACGCTCGCGCTGAGCCGGCCCTTTACCGACGATTATACCGTTTCGGCCGACCCCGACGACGAGAAGGAGTGAGCGCTGACCGCCATGCCCCATCCGTTCCTGCTCGCCGCACGATGCCGGCGCCGCAGCCCGCGATCCTCGCGTCCCGGCCGCGTCGCCGGGCGCGGTCCGGCGACGCTGGCGATCGCCCGCCCATGACGACGCCCCCCGCCGCCGGATTGCCCGCGCCGCCGCCGCTGTCGCCGCACCGCGATGCGCTGTTCCTCGACCTCGACGGAACGCTCGCGGCGATCCGGCCACGCCCCGGCGAGGTGGCGATCGACCCGCCGATGCGCGCCGCACTGCGCGCCGCGAGCGCCGCCCTGTCGCAGCGCGTCGCCGTCGTGAGCGGCCGCGCGCTCGACGACGTCGCGCGGCTCGTCGACATGCCCGACCTCTGCCTCGCCGGCATCCACGGACTCGACCGGCGGCTGGCGACCGGCGAGCTGCGGCGCGCCACCCCCTCGGCCGGCCTCGAGCGCGCCCGCGCCGAGCTCGCCGCGCTGGGGCGCGACGAACCGCGGCTGTTCGTCGAGGACAAGGGGCTCGGCATCGCGGTGCATTTCCGCCTCGCGCCCGACCTCGCCGCGGTCGCCGAGCGCCGCGCCCGCGAGATTGCCGGCCGGCACGGGCTGCTGCTGCAGCCGGGCAAGATGGTGTTCGAGATCCGCGACGGCGGCGCCGACAAGGGCAGCGCGCTGCGCGACTTCATGGCGGCGCCGCCCTTCGCCGGCGCGCGGCCGATCTTCGTCGGCGACGACCATACCGACGAGGCGGGCTTCGCCGCGGCGGCGGCGCTCGGCGGCCATGGCGTGCTGGTCGGCGAGCCGCGCGCCACCGCCGCCGCCCACCGCCTGCCCGATCTGGCGGCGGTCGAAGCCTGGCTCGCCGCGGTGGGAGACGCAGGATGAGCTGGGGCAATCTCGATCTCGCGCCGATCGGCAATTGCACGGTGAGCGCGCTCGTCGACCGCGCCGGCCGCTTCGTCTGGGCCTGCCTGCCGCGAGTCGACGGCGATCCCTTCTTCTCGGCGCTGCTCGGCGGCCGCGACCCGGCCGAGGGCGCGCGCGGCCACTGGTCGATCGAGCTCGAGGACCAGGTGGCGTGCGAGCAGGCCTATCTGCGCAACAGCGCGGTGCTGCGCACGCTGCTGACGGACCGCCACGGCGGGCAGGTCGAGATCATCGACTTCGCACCGCGCTTCGCCCGCGACGGCCGCGTCTACCGGCCGACCGCCTTCGCGCGCCTCGTCCGCCCGCTCGCCGGCGCGCCGCGCATCCGCATCCTGCTGCGGCCGACCGCGGGCTGGAGCGACCGCGCGCCGGCGCATACCTCGGGATCGAACCATGTCCGCTACCTGACCGACATGCTGCCGCTGCGCCTCACCACCAACGCGGCGATCGGCCATATCCTCGACGAACGCTGGTTCCGGCTCGAGGCGGAGCTGGCGCTGTTCCTCGGCCCCGACGAACCCTTCGCCGGCGACGTTCGCACCACGCTGCGCACGATGCTCGACAAGACGCTCGCCGACTGGCGGCTGTGGGTGCGCGGGCTCGCCATTCCGCTCGAATGGCAGGCGGTGGTGATCCGCGCCGCGATCTCGCTCAAGCTCTGCGTGCATGAAGAGACCGGCGCGATCGTCGCGGCGCTGACCAGCTCGATTCCCGAGGCCGCCAACTCGGGGCGCAACTGGGACTATCGCTACTGCTGGATCCGCGACGCCTATTACACCGTCCAGGCGCTCAACCGGCTCGGCGCGCTCGACGTGCTCGAAAACTACCTCGGCTATCTGCGCAACATCGTCGACGGCGCCAGGGCCGGGCACATCCAGCCGCTCTACGGCGTCGGCTATGAAGCGACGCTCACCGAACGCATCGCCGAGGCGATGCCCGGCTATCGCGGCATGGGCCCCGTGCGTGTCGGCAACCAGGCGCAGGAGCAGATCCAGCACGACGTCTACGGCCAGATCGTGCTGTCGAACGTCCATGCCTTCCTCGACCAGCGGCTGTTGCGGCCCGCAACCTTCGACGACTTCCAGGCGCTCGAACGCGTCGGCGAGCGCGCCTTCGCGATGCACGACCAGCCCGACGCCGGCCTGTGGGAGTTCCGGACGCGCGCCGGCATCCACACCTATTCGACCGTCATGTGCTGGGCGGCGTGCGACCGGCTCGCCAACGCCGCGCAGGCGCTCGACCGCCCCGACCTGGCCGCACACTGGCGCGGCCGCGCCGACATCGTCCGCGAACGGATCGAGGCCGAGGCCTGGCACGAAGCCGAGGGGCGCTACGCCGCGACGCTCGGCGGCGACGAGATCGACGTCAGCCTGCTGCAGATGGTCGAGCTGCGCTTCCTCGCCCCCGACGATCCGCGCTTCCTCGCCACCTTCGCCGCCGTCGAGAAACGGCTGCGCCGCGGCGAGCATATGCTGCGCTATGCCGACGCCGACGATTTCGGCCTGCCCGAGACCGCGTTCAACTTCGCCACTTTCTGGCTGATCGAGGCGCTGCATCTCGTCGGCCGCACCGACGAGGCGCGCGCGCTCTACGAACGCATGCTCGCGCGACTGACTTCGTCGGGGCTGCTGTCAGAGGACAGCGACTTCGAGAGCGGCGAGCTGTGGGGGAACTTCCCGCAGACCTATTCGCTCGTCGGCCTGATCAACTGCGCCGTCCTGCTCAGCCAGCCGTGGAGTTCCGTCCGATGACCCGCCTGATCGTCGTCTCCAACCGCGTCACGCCCCCCGCCGACGAGAGCGCGGGCAGCCAGGGCGGGCTGGCGGTCGCGCTGGGCGAGGCGTTGCGCGAATATCGCGGCATCTGGTTCGGCTGGAGCGGCGAGCGCGTCGCCGAGTTCACCGGCCATCTCAACATGCAGCGCAGCGCCGGGGTCACGACGGCGACGGTCGACCTCGAGGAACAGGACGTCGACGAATATTACAACGGCTACGCCAACAAGACGCTGTGGCCGCTCTTCCACTATCGCATCGACCTGACCGAATATGACCGCACCTTCGACGCCGGCTATGCCCGCGTCAACCAGCGCTTCGCCGACACGCTGCTGCCGATCATCGAGCCCGACGACATCATCTGGGTGCACGACTATCATCTGTTCCCGCTGGCGCGCGAGCTGCGCCAGCGCGGCATCAAGAACCGCATCGGCTTCTTCCTGCACATCCCCTGGCCGCCGCGCCGGCTGCTGACCACGCTGCCGCGTCACGAGGAGCTGGTTGCCGGGCTGTTCGACTATGACCTCGTCGGCTTCCAGACCCGCGAGTGGCTCGAATCCTTCTGCGACTATGCGGAGCGCGAGATGGACGCGACGCTGGGCGACGGCACCGTCACCGCGATGGGGCGCACCGTCAGCATCGGCGCTTTCCCGATCGGCATCGACGCCGAGAGCTTCCACAAGGCGTCGCAGAGCCGCAACGCGCTCGACGCGCGCCAGCGGATGATCGACAGCATCGCCGGGCGGCAGATGATCGTCGGCGTCGACCGGCTCGACTATTCGAAGGGGCTCGAGGAGCGTTTCCTCGGCTACGAGCGCTTCCTCGCCGACAATCCCGACCGCTGCCAGGAGGTGTTCCTGCTGCAGATCGCGCCGCCGACGCGCGCCGAGATCGGCTCCTATCAGGAAATCCGCACCAAGCTCGACGCGCTGTCGGGGCGCATCAACGGCGCCTATGCCGAGACCGACTGGGTGCCGGTCCGCTACGTCAATCGCGGCTATCCGCGCGACGTGCTGGCCGGCATCTACCGCACCGCGCGCATCGGGCTGGTCACGCCGCTGCGCGACGGGATGAACCTCGTCGCCAAGGAATATGTCGCGGCGCAGGACGCGGCCGATCCCGGCGTGCTGATCCTGTCGCGCTTCGCCGGCGCCGCGCTGCAGATGCCCGACGCGCTGCTGGTCAACCCGTTCAGCCAGGAAGAGATCGCGGAGGCGATCCACCAGGGGCTCGACATGCCGCGCGCCGAACGCCTCCGCCGCTGGGAGCCGCTGATGCACGGCGTGATGACCGACGACGTCGTCAAATGGCGCGGCGATTTCGTCTCGGCGCTCGAGGCGGTCGACGTGCGCGCTTAGGGCACCGGCGTCAAATCGGCGCGCGCGATGCGCCAGCGCAGCTGCTCGGCGCTGGCGCCGGGCACGCCGTTGGCGCGCTTGAGCACATAGCGGCCGGCAAAGCGCTGGCGCGTGCCGTCGTCGAGCGTCGCGTCGACCTCGACCGGCACCTCGACGAACAGCGACCCCGCCGCGCCCTCGGGCCGGCCCGGCGCGCCGGCGCTCACGCGGGTTCGCGCGGTCTTCGCAAAGCCGTTGGCGAAGGCGGCGGCGCTCTGGCCGCTCGCCCGGCCGTCGTCCGCCCACAGCGCATGCGCGGTGCCGTAGTCGCGCCGGTCGATCGCCGCATAGTAGCGGCGCACCACGTCGCGCGCCGCCGCTGGTGCCTTCTCCGCCTCTGAAACCGCCGCCGCCTCGTCGCCGGTGGCGCAGCGCGTCCGGCTGATCGGCGGCATGTCCTCGCCGCTCAAGGTCAGCACATCGCCGGTGCGCCGCAGCAGACGCGTCGCCTGCCATTGCTGCCCCTCGCCATCGAAATCGAGATCGAGCTCGACCGCATCGTCGCCGCGCGGCCGCACCGCGCGGACCGCACCGAGGCTCTCATGGAAGCGCAGCGCCTCGGGGGTCACGCGCAGCCACTCGATCGACGCCGGCGGCGTCCGGCAGCCGGCCTCGTCCGCCGCCCACAGTCCGAGGAAGCGCGCCGGGATCGACGTTGCGAGCGCGGGCGCCGGCTCGGCGGGCGGGCGGTAGCCCGGCGGCGCAGCGCAGCCCGCGAACGGCCCGCGGCCGTCGATCGTCAGCCGGCCCGAAAAGGGGAAAGGCGCGCCCGACATGTCGTTGACGCAGGCGCGATCGCTGATCTCGACCACCACTGACCCGGCGTCGTCGCGCGCCGCGACGCGCCTTTGGCCGCCGTCGGCGATATCCGAGCCGATGCGCAGCACGCGGCGCGGGCTGTCGACTCCGGTCAGCGTCACCGTCGTGCCGGCGATCGCTGCCTGCCAGAAAGGCTCGTTGGTCGCGACGGTGACGGCGGCGGGCAGGCGCGACGGCGCGGCGTCCGCGGCGGCGGCAGCGGGCGCCGTCGCGTCGGCGGCGGCCGGCGCCTCGCCGGCGGCGGGTTCGGCGGGTGGTTCGGCGTCGCAGGCGGCCAGCACGGCGAGCGCGGCGGCGAGGAGGAGACGGGATGGGCGCATGTCGGCACAACGACGCAGCGGCGCAACGTCTCCCGCCGCGTCCGGCGAAGCGCAGCTAGAACACGCCGAGCGCCAGCCCCGCCGCCAGCGCCGCCCCCGCCTCGCGGCAGCGCGCGAGATCGTCGTCGGCGATCGCCTTGGGCGCCAGGATCGCCTCGGGCGTCTGCGCGTGCGTGCAGACGATCAGCGGCTCGGCGACCGCCTTCAGCCGCCAGCCGGTGGCGATGCGCGCGAGCTGCCGCGCCGCGTTGCTGCCGTCGCTCCCCGCGCAGACCAGCGTCGCATAGGGCCGGCCCTCGATCCGCCCGAGCGCGGGATAATAGCTGCGGTCGAAGAAGTCCTTCATCACCCCGGCGATCGCCGCGAGATTCTCCGGCGTGGCGAACAGAAAGGCGTCGGCGGCGAGGAGGTCGTCGCCGCCGGCCGCGGCGCCGTGGATCGACACGACGTCGGCGCCCTGCCCTGCCGCGCCCGCGGCGGCCGCCGCCGCCATCTGGCGGGTGCCGCCGGTCATTGAATGCCATATGATGAGCAGCCGCTTCATGCGGTTCCGTCCTACCAGCGCGCGGCGGGAACGGGAACCGCGGTCCCTGCCCGAAGGAAATGTCGATGCGTCTTCTCCCCTTCGTTGCGCTCGTCGCGCTCGCCGGCTGCGGCGAGACCGCCACGCTCAGCGTCGCCGACGGCACCGGCCCCAATCCGCGGCTGCCCGAGCCGAACAAGACGCTGTTCCCGACGGTCAAGATCGCCGAGGTGACCGGCTGGCCGGCCGGCACCGCGCCGACGCCCGCCGCCGGGCTGAAGGTGCAGGCCTTCGCCGAGGGGCTCGACCATCCGCGCTGGCTGCACGTGCTGCCCAACGGCGACGTGCTCGTCGCCGAGAGCAACAAGCCGCCGCGCCCGAAGGCCGCCCCGAGCCTGCGCGGCTGGTTCATGAAGATGTTCATGAAGAAGGCCGGCGCCGGCGTGCCGAGCGCCAACCGCCTTTCGCTGCTCCGCGATGCCGACGGCGACGGCGTCGCCGAGACGAAGACCACCTACCTGACCGGACTGTTCTCGCCCTTCGGCATGGCGCTGGTCGGCGACACGCTGTTCGTCGCCAACGCCGACGCGGTCGTCGGCTTCCCCTATGTCGCAGGCGCCACCGCGATCGACGCGCCGGGGCAGAAGCTCACCGAGCTGCCCGGCGGCCCGCGCAACCATCACTGGACCAAGAGCCTGATCGCCAGCCGCGACGGCACGCGGCTCTATGCGACGGTGGGCTCGAACAGCAACGTCGGCGAGAATGGCATGGACGAGGAAGTCGGCCGCGCCGCGATCTGGGAGATCGATCCCGCCACCGGCGCCAAGCGGCTGTTCGCGACGGGCCTGCGCAATCCCAACGGTCTCGGCTGGGAGCCGGTCAGCGGCGCGCTGTGGACGACGGTCAACGAACGCGACGAGATCGGCAGCGACCTCGTGCCCGACTATATGACCTCGGTGCAGGACGGCGGCTTCTACGGCTGGCCGTACAGCTATTTCGGTCAGAATGTCGATGCGCGGGTCAAGCCGCCGCGCCCCGATCTCGTCGCGAAGGCGATCAAACCCGACTATGCGCTCGGGCCGCACACCGCCTCGCTCGGCCTCGCCTTCGGCCGCGACGGCGCGCTGACCCCGGCGTTCGCCAGCGGCGCCTTCGTCGGCCAGCATGGCTCGTGGAACCGCAACCCGCCGAGCGGCTACAAGGTGATCTTCGTGCCCTTCGCCGCCGGCAAGCCCGCGGGCCCGCCGGTCGACGTGCTCACCGGCTTCCTCGATGCCGAGGGCAAGGCGCGCGGCCGCCCGGTCGGCGTGGCGATCGACGCCCGCGGCGGGCTGCTCGTCGCCGACGACGTCGGCAACAAGGTCTGGCGGGTGAGCGCGGCGGCGGCGCCGGCGGCTAGCGCATCCGGTAGCGCACCGGCAGCGTCTTCAGCCCGCTGACGAAATTCGCCCGGCTGTTCTTCGGCTCGCCGGCGAGCTCGATCGACTCGAGCCGCGGCAGCAGCTCGGCGAACAGCGCGCGGATCTCCATCCGCGCGAGATGCAGCCCGAGGCAGAGGTGGACGCCGTGGCCGAAGGCGATGTGCGGGTTGGGCTTGCGGTCGACGCGGAAGGCGAAGGGATCCTCGAAGACGCCCTCGTCGCGGTTGCCCGACCAGTAGAACAGGGCCAGCCCGTCGCCGGCCTTGATCGGCTTGCCGCCGAGCTCGCAATCTTCCGTGGCGGTGCGCATGAAATGCTTCACCGGCGTTACCCAGCGGATCATCTCCTCGACCGCCGAGGGCAGCAGCGACATGTCGGCCTTGAGCTTGGCCAGCTCGCCGGGGTCGCGGATCAGCTGCAGCAGCCCGCCCGAGGCGGTCGAGCTGGTGGTATCGTGGCCGGCGGTGGCGACGATGACGTAATAGCTCATCGCCTGCAGCTCGCCGATCGGCTGCCCGTCGATCAGCCCGTTGGCGATGACGGTCGAGAGGTCGTCGCGCGGGTTGGCACGCCGGTCGGCGGTGATCGCCCCGAAATAGGCGAAGAATTCCTGCGCCAGCGCCAGCAGGTCGACCTGCTGCTCGGTGCCGATCGGCATCTTGTTGAGATGCTGCGAGCGCGCGACGACGTCGGGGTCGCCGGCGCCGAAGATCTCCTGCGTCATCCTGAGCATGCGCGGCTCGTCCTCGGGCGGCACGCCGAGCAGGTGCATGATGACGCGCAGCGGGTACCAGAGCGCCACCTCGTTGACGAAGTCGCACGCGCCGCCCATCGCCGCCATCCGGTCGACATGGTCCTTCGCGATCTCGGCGATCTTCGCTTCGAGCTGGCGCAGATTGGGCGGCAGGAACCAGTCGTGGGTCAGCCGGCGCAGCTCCCTATGCTCGGGGTCGTCGAGGTCGACGAGCGTGCGGAACAGATGCGTGTCGCCGGTCATCGACTTGATCTGCTGCTCGGCTTCGATCGGGGTTAGATAGGTGCGCAAGCGGTTGACGAAGCGGTCGTTGGCCTTCGACACCGTGGTGATGTCGGCATGGCGCGTCACCGACCAGAAGGGACGGAAGCCCTGGGGCGCGGTCCAGTGCACCGGATCCTCGGCGCGCAACTGCGCATAGAGCGCGTGGATCTCGCCCTCGTCGGCGACGACCTCGGGATTGACGATCGCATCGTCGATCGTGTCGCGCGAGAAGCCCGGAAACTTCGGATCGGCGTCGGCCATGGCAGCTCTCCCTCGCCGCCAGCCTAGCGCACGCTGACCGCGAGAATAGCTGCGGATGCGCTCAGCCTTGTAATGCAAGGTATCTTGTATATTATCGCCCCGTGGACCTGATCAGTTGGCAGACGCAATTGCGCAAGGGCGCGGCGGAACTCGTCGTGCTCGCGCTGCTGTCGGGAGGCGAGCGCTACGGGGTCGACATCCTCGACGCCGCCGGCGGTGCCGATGGCGTGATCTCGGAAGGCTCGATCTACCCGCTGCTCAACCGGCTCGAGCGCGAGGGCAAGCTGGTCGCGCGCTGGGGCTTCGACGAAGGTGCCGGCAACCCGCGAAAATATTACCGGCTTTCGGCCGAAGGCGCCCGGCTGCTCGCCGAGATGCGGCGGGTCTGGGCTGGTTTCAGCACAGCCATTTCGACGATCATCGGGGGAACCGCCCATGACGACCGAGTTGCCGACCGCGGCGGAACGCTATCTGGCAAACCTCGCCGCCGGGTTGCAGGGCCTGCCGCGGCATGAGCGCGAGTCGCTGATCCTCGAGCTGCGGTCGCATTTCGCGGCGCTGCAGAGCCGGGGCGACACGGCCATCGATACCGCGATCGCCGACCTGGGTCCGGCGCAGACGCTCGCTGCCGAGTTCGTCGCGGCGCGGCCCGCGAGCGGTCTCGCGCTCGTTCCGCCGACGGTCGCGACACCGCCAGCTCGGCCCTTCACCATCCGCTCCGCGGTGCGCGAAGCCCTGGCGACGCTCGCGGGTGCCGACGAGCGGCTCCGCATTGCCGCCGCCGTGCTGCTCGCCACGATCGCCGCGACCGACTTCATGGCTTTCCTCGGCGCGCACCATGCCGAGGCCGCACTCCCGAAGCCGCTCACCCTGGCGCTCCGGCTCGCCGGCCTCCTCGTCGCGCTCGTCGCCACCTACCGCATCCTGTTGCCGGGATCGGCGCAGCCGTGGCGGCTCGACCGGCCGTTGCTGCGCTACGTCGGCGCCGGACTCGCGTTGCTCGCGCTCGTCGCCGCCTGTCAGCTCGGCGTCGCGCGCGGGCTGGTCCCGCTCCTTGCCGCCGGGCTCGCGCCGGCCGGGGCGTTGGCGGTGAAGGCGGCGATCGTCGCTCTCGTCACGGTCGGCTGCGTGTTCGCCGCGCTTCGTCTTCAGCCCTGGCTCGTCGCGCTCGCGACCGGCCGCCGGGGTCTCGAGGCCGCCGGCTCGTGGCGCGGCATGCGCGGCAAGACGCTGCCGCTGATCGGCGGCTGGATGCTGCTGGTCATGCCGCTGTTCGCGCTCCATCTCACGATCTCAGCCATCGCCCTTGCGGCGTCGGACCCCGCGCTTCTGTTGGCGCTCGCCGGGCTCGACGGCCTCGTCGCGACGCTGCAGGCGCTGGTCGCCACGGCGCTGCTCGTCACCGCCTATCGCTGGGTCACCGACCTGCCGCTGCCCGCCCCTTCGCCCTTCTCGACCGCCGAGCCCGACCCGGCCGGCATGGCGGCAGCGCGGCGGATGCTGCTCGACGCCATCGATGCCCGCTACGCGCGACAGATGCGCGGCGGCGCGGGCTGAACGCCGCCGGGCGCGGCTGCCCTTGCCGCCAGCAAGCTGCTAGGAGATGCGCTCCGCCACGACTGTTCTTATATTGTTCGCATGACCTCCCCCGCCCCCCGTGTCCGCGTGCTCGTGCTCCAGCATGGGCTCGGCGCGCTCGACTATCGGGCGCCCGACGCGCTGGCGCTCGAACCCGGCGACATCGTGCGCGTGCCGCTGGGGCCACGCGAGATTCTCGGCGTGGTCTGGGAGCCCGAAAGGCTGCCCGCGAAGGAGGTGCCCGCCGAGAAGCTGCGCCCGGTGCTCGGCCGCTACGACGCGGCGCGGATCGAGGCGCCGCTGCGCCGGCTGGTCGAGTGGATCGCCGACTATTATCTGGCGCCGCCGTCGGCGGTGCTGCGCATGGCGATCTCGTCGCCCGGCGCGCTCGACGGCGCGCGCGAGATCACCGAATATCGCCCGACCGGCGTGCTGCCGGGCAAGCTGACGCCGCAGCGGCTGCAGGCGCTCGAGCGGCTCGAGGGGCGGCAGGGGCTGGTCAGCGAGCTGGCGCGCCATGCCGGCGTCTCCGACGCGGTCATCCGCGGGCTGGTCAAATGCGGGGCGATCGCGGCGGTGCGCGTCTCCGCCGACCAGCCGATTCCAGTGCCCGATCCCGACTTCCATCATCCGGCGCTCGAGGACGGGCAGCGCCACGTCGCCAACACGCTCGTCGAGGCGGTCCGGGCGGGCGGATTCACCCCCTATCTGCTCGACGGCGTCACCGGCTCGGGCAAGACCGAGGTCTATTTCGAGGCGGTCGCCGAAGCGCTCCGGCAGGACGGTCAGGTGATCGTGCTCGTCCCCGAGATCGCGCTGACCGAACCGTGGCTGCGCCGCTTCGCGGCGCGTTTCGGCTGCGCCCCCGTCGCCTGGCATTCGGACCTGCGCTCGACCGAGCGGCGGCAGGCGTGGCGCGCCGCGGCGAGCGGCGAGGCGAAGGTCATCGTCGGCGCGCGCTCGGCGCTGTTCCTGCCTTACGCGAACCTCCGGCTCGTCGTCGTCGACGAGGCGCATGAGACCAGCTTCAAGCAGGAGGAGGGCGTCGCCTATCATGCGCGCGACGTCGCGGTGGTGCGCGCGCAGCTCGAGCACTGCCCGGTGGTGCTGGCGACCGCGACGCCGGCGATCGAGACGCGGGTGCTCGCCGAGCGCGGCAAATATGTCCACCTGACCTTGCCGCAGCGCTATGGCGGCGCGCAGATGCCGTCGATCGAGACCATCGACCTGCGGCGGCATCCGCCGGCGCGCGGCCGCTGGATCAGCCCGCCGCTGCTCCGGTCGCTCGAGGAGACGCTCGACCGCGGCGACCAGGCGCTGCTGTTCCTCAACCGCCGCGGCTATGCGCCGCTGACGCTGTGCCGCGCCTGCGGCGAGCGGGTGAACTGCCCCAATTGCACCGCCTGGCTGGTCGAGCACCGGCTGACGCGGCGGCTGCAATGCCATCATTGCGGCTTCGTCACCCCGCCGCCCAGCGCCTGCCCGTCGTGCGGCGCCGAGGACATGCTCGTGCCCTGCGGCCCCGGCGTCGAGCGCGTCGCCGAGGAAGTCGCGCAGCTGCTGCCGCAGGCGCGCGTGGCGATCGTCACCTCGGACACGATCTGGTCGCCGGCGCGCGCCGCCGCGCTCATCGCCGCGGTCGACTCAGGCGAGATCAACCTGCTGATCGGTACGCAGCTCGTCACCAAGGGCTATCATTTCCCCAACCTGACCTTGGTCGGCGTCGTCGATGCCGACCTCGGCCTGTCGGGCGGCGATCTGCGCGCCGCCGAGCGCACCTATCAGCAGATCGCGCAGGTGGCGGGGCGCGCCGGCCGCGGCGCCAAGCCGGGCGAGGTCTATCTGCAGACGCACCAGCCCGAGGCGCCGGTGATCCGCGCGCTCGTCGACAATGACGTCGAGGGCTTCTACCAGGCGGAGACCGCGGCGCGGCGCGAGCATGCGATGCCGCCGTTCGGCCGGTTGGCGGGAATCGTCGTGTCGGGGCCCGACGAGCGCGAGGTCATCGAGACCGCGCGCGCGCTCGGCCGCAGCGCCCCCGACGCCGACGGCATCGGCGTGCTCGGCCCGGCGCCGGCGCCGCTCGCCATGCTGCGCGGCCGCCATCGCCACCGGCTGCTCGTCCACGCGCGCCGGTCGGCCGACGTGCAGGCGATGCTGCGTGACTGGCTCGCGGCGGTGCCGGTGCCGTCGAGCGTGCGCGTGACGGTCGACGTCGATCCGTACAGCTTCCTGTAGACAGCGAGGCCGCCTGCTCGATCGTCGAGCCGCACAAGCAGCGCCCCAACCGCCGGATGCGGTCGATGGTGTGGCGGGGAGAGCCGGAGCCGCCCTAGCTGTCGAGCTGGCGCGACAGATGGCCGATGTCGGCGTCGAGCTCGCGGTCGCCGGCGCGCAGCTCGTCGATGCGCTTGACCGCATGCATCACCGTCGTGTGGTCACGGCCGCCGAAGCGCCGGCCGATCTCGGGCAGCGAGCGCGGGGTGAGCTTCTTGGCGAGATACATCGCCACCTGCCGCGGCCGCGCCACTTCGCGCGCGCGCCGTGCCGACATCATGTCGCTGAGCTTCACCGTATAATAGTCGGCGACCTTGCGCTGGATCTCGTCGATCGTGACCTTCTTCTCGTGCGCGCGCAACACGTCGGCGAGCACCTGCCGCGTGAAGTCGAGGTCCACCGGCTTGCCGACGAGATTGGCATAGGCGACGACCCGGTTGAGCGCGCCCTCCAGCTCGCGGACGTTCGAGGTGATGCGCCGCGCCAGGAACTCGATGACCTGCGGATCGACGGTGATGCCCGGCATCCGCTCGATCTTCGACAGCAGGATGTTGAGCCGCAGTTCATAGTCGGCGGGATTGATGTCGGCGACGAGGCCCCAGGCGAGCCGCGACAGGATGCGGTCCTGGATGCCCTCGAGATTCTGCGGGCTGCGGTCGGCGGTGATCACCAGCCGTTTCCCCGCCGAGATGATCTCGTTCATCGTGTGGAAGAACTCTTCCTGCGTCGAATCCTTGCCGGCGATGAACTGCACGTCGTCGATCATGAGGAGGTCGACCGAGCGCAGCCGCTGCTTGAAGCTGATCGTGTCCTTGGCGCGCAGCGCCGCGAGGAACTCGACCATGAATTTCTCGGCCGACATATAGGCGACCTTGGCGTCGGGCTGGCGCTGGCGCAGCTCCCAGCCGATCGCGTGCATCAGATGCGTCTTGCCGAGCCCGGTGGTGCCGTGAAGGAACAGCGGGTTGAATGGAATCGGCCCGCCCTCGCCGACGGTGCGCGCCGCGTTGTAGGCGAGCTCGTTCGACTTGCCGACGATGAAGCTGTCGAAGGTATAGCGTTCCTCGAGCCGCAGCCCGAGCACCTCGGCGGGAGCAACGGGCGTGGCGGCGACCTCGGCGAGCGCCGCGCCGCGCTCGCGAATCGCCGGCGACACCACCAGCTTGATCGAGCGCACCCCCGGTACCTGCGCCGTCAGCAGCCCGCGCAGCCGGTCCATGAAATGATTGCGGATCCAGTCCGCCATGAAATGCGTCGGCAGCGCCAGCGTCGCCTCGCCGCTCTCGATGCCGACGAACTCGATGGGCTTGAGCCAGGAATCGAAGGTGCGCTGACCGAATTCGGCGCGCAGCATCGTGCGAATCGCTTCCCAGGCGCCGTGCGCATCGTCGCCACCGCCCAGAAAGAGCGATGTCGCGCGCGTCGATGCCTGTGAAACCGTCGCCATCCGCTCCCTCTCCGCTGGCCAGCCGCGCCTGCGACTCGCCCCCACCGGCGCCACCCGCCGCGGGCAACGCCTGTTCTTCCCCCGGCACGGCGAAGACCTGCTCGCCGGCCAATTCGGGCCGCCTCGCACGATCAGCGTCGACCCGCCGAGGTTGACCCGCAAATCACGCGCCCCAATAGATGGGCTCGCGCTACTTGCACGCTATTTTGGCGCACCACTTCAGCCGCCGGCCAAGACTGTTGACCGTGCCTGCTATGGCGCATCTACTTTACTGATTCGAGGCAGTTACCTGCCCGCGGCGCGTGGCCGAAGGTCACTCTAAGCGTCGTCGTGAGGCGGGTTCAAGCGCAAGAAATTCACAAAAGCGAAATAATGCGCCTTGACTCACCAACCCTCGGATTTCCGCCTATTTCCGCGCAAATCCCTCGCCCGGAACGGCTTTTTTTCGCGGTCACGAAACGGTGCCGATTCGTTCCCGACAGCCGCCCCGCGCACGCACTAAAAAGGGCGTCGCAGCCGATGCCGCGACGCCCTTCAAAGGCTTGGAAAAAGCGGTTAGCCGAGCGCTTTGACGCGCTTCGCCAGCCGGGCGATCTTGCGCGCCACGGTGTTCTTGTGGAGCACGCCCTTCGACACGCCGCGCATCAGCTCGACCTGCGCCGCCTTGAGCGTTTCCGCCGACGCATCCTTCACGCCCGACTCGATCGTCGACTCGGCCTTCTTGACGAAGGTGCGGATGCGGCTGACGCGCGCCTTGTTGACGTCGGCGCGGCGGTCGTTGCGGCGGATGCGCTTGCGCGCCTGCGGAGTATTGGCCATTCCCGTCCTCGAAAATTCTGCTGACGCACGGGGCAAAACCCATGCGCGGCGTCAGGTCAGCCTGGCGCCGGAAAGCGCGCTGCATATAGCGCGCCGGCCGCGCGGTCAACCGGAACGCCCCGAGTCGCGGGGAGAAAAGCGCTGCGGGGCGGCCGGCAAGGGCGCCCGCCCTTCATCCCCGCGCCCGCTTGCGGGAGCGGGACCTCGCATGTCTCCTCACTTGTGCGTGAATCTGGCCTCGCGCTTCTCGGCGAAGGCGGCCATGCCTTCCTTCTGGTCGGCGGTGCCGAACAGCCCGTGGAACAGCCGGCGCTCGAAGCGCACGCCTTCGCTGAGCGTCG
Source organism: Sphingomonadaceae bacterium (assembly GCA_030147805.1). Lineage (GTDB taxonomy): Bacteria > Pseudomonadota > Alphaproteobacteria > Sphingomonadales > Sphingomonadaceae > Sphingoaurantiacus. Next base: position 11,193 of record JASBUR010000027.1, on the reverse strand, counting down.
TCTCATAGGCGCGGTTGACGGCTTCCTTCGCCGCCATCGTCGACAGCAGCCCGAAGCCGGCGATCTGCGCCGCTGCCTTGGCCGCCTCGTCGAGCAGCTGCTCGGCGGGATAGACGCGGCTGACGAGGCCGATGCGCAGCGCCTCGGCGGCGTCGATCATCCGCCCGGTCAAGGTCAGGTCCATCGCCATCGCCTTGCCGACGAAGCGGGCGAGCCGCTGCGTGCCGCCCGACCCCGGAATGACGCCGAGCTTGATCTCGGGCTGGCCGAACTTCGCCGCCTCCGACGCGAACGCCATGTCGCACATCATCGCCATCTCGCAGCCGCCGCCGAGCGCGAAGCCGTTGACCGCGGCGATCACCGGCTTGCGCGTGCGCGTCAGCTCTTCCCAGGTCGCGGTGATGAAATCCTCGCCATAGACGTCGGCGAACGACTTGGGCGCCATCTCCTTGATGTCGGCGCCGGCGGCGAACGCCTTGCCATGCCCGGTCAGCACGATCGCGCCGATGCCGTCGTCGGCGTCGAAGGCCTTCAACGCCGCGGTCAGCTCGCTGGTCAGCTGGTGGTTGAGCGCGTTCAAGGCCTCGGGCCGGTGCAAGGTGATGATCGCGACTCGGCCGCGCGTTTCGACGAGGAGGGTAGCGTAATCGGTCATGGCAGGGTCCTCGGATGATGGCGTGCGCCTGCCATACTCACTCCGTCATTCCGGCGGAAGCCGCGAGCGATCATGACGGCCGACGCCATCTCTCCCTTCATCGTCATTCCCGCGAAGGCGGGAACCCAGTACGAGATCAAAGGCGCGCGCGGTAGCGCGCAAAGCTGTTTGATGGACTGGGTCCCCGCCTTCGCGGGGATGACGATGGGGAGTGCGGGCGCGCCGACCTACCGCTGACAGGTGGCGCAGAAGAAGCTCGACCGTCCCGACTGCACCCGCCGCTCGACGGGCTTCGCGCAGACGGCGCACGCCCCGCCCTCGCGCCCGTACACGCGCCATTCCTTCTGGAAATAGCCCAGTTCGCCATCGACCTGCGCATGGTCGCGAAGCGTCGAGCCTCCCGCGGCGATCGCCTGCTCGAGCACCGCCTTCACCGCCGGCACCAGCGCCTCGATCTCGCCGCGCGTCACGTCGCGCCCCAGCCGCTCGGGGTGGACGCCGGTGACGTGCAGCGCCTCGCAGACATAGATGTTGCCGAGACCCGCGACGACGCGCTGGTCGAGCAGCAGCGCCTTCACCGGCGCCGCGCGTCCGTCGAACGCCCTGGCCAGATGCTCGGGCGTGAACGCATCGCCGAGCGGCTCGGGGCCGAGTCCGGCGAGCGCCGGATGCAGGTCCAGCCTGTCGGTATCGGCGAAATCGAGCGAGCCGAAGCGCCGCGCGTCGTTGAACGCCACGACCTTGCCGCTGTCGACCTCGAAGATCACATGGTCATGCTTTTCGATCTCCGAAGGATCGAGCCGCATCCGCCCCGACATGCCGAGATGGAAGATCATCGTGTCGCCGCGGTCGGTGTGCACCAGCCCATATTTGGCGCGCCGTGACAGCCCGGTCACCGTCGCCCCGACCAGCCGCTGCCCCAGATCCTGCGGCAGCGCAAAGCGCAGATCGGGCCGCCGCGCCTCGACGCGCGTGAAGCGCCGCCCCTGCCAGACCGGCGTCAGGCCACGGACGACGGTTTCGACTTCGGGAAGCTCGGGCCTGGGGAGGGCATATGGCGCGGCGGTGGGCCGGGCAAGTGTTCGTGCCGATGTCAGCCCTGACCGCCGCTCCGCGCGGCGGCGAATTCCTGGAGCAGCGCCGGATAGCGCTCCATCGGCGGGAAGCCCTCGAAGCTGTGCGGCGCCCCCGTCGTCGCCCACGGCAGCTTCTCGCGGGTGAAGGTCTCGATGAACGGCCGAAAGGCCTGCGCATCGTCGAGCATCGTCGCGCGGACGTTGACCAGATCGTCCATCCCCTCGGGCCGCGTAAACAGCCAGCTCAAGCAATGCGGGCAGAAGAAATGCCGTGTCGCGCCGTGCAGCCCGCCGATCACCGGATCGCCCGCGGTGACCGCGAAGCGCGCGGTCGGATAGAGCGAGCTCAGCGAAAAGGCGCTGGCCGTCATGCGCTGGCAGCCGGTGCAGTGGCAGGCCATGGTGACGAGCGGATCGCCCTCGACCTTGAAGCGGACCTGGCCGCAGCGGCAGGCGCCTCCTGTCGAATTGGTCATCACTCGGTCTCCTTCTCCTCGGCCCGAGAGCGATGCTCGCTCTTTCATGCTGCTGAAACTCGCCAAATGTACCGCCCGCGGGCATTCTGACGCGATGCATCGAGGCGAAGAACAGAACTGGCGACGATACGCACACGCTCTCGCCATCCTCGACCGCGAGCGCAACGGGCACGCGCTACCGATCCTTCAGTACTTGGCGGCGCGTGGCTTCGCGCCTGCCATGCACATCCTGAGCGACTTCCTGCCGGCTAGACCGTCGCTCCGCCTGCAGCGCCGGGCTGCGGTCAACGGCGACCCCCTCAGCCGCTATAATCTAGCGATCGAGTATCGCAATCGCGGCAATATGCGCGGCTATCGACACTGGTTGGCGCGCGCGGCGCGGGTTGATCCCTTCTATCGCCAAGAGTTGCGGCAGTTTCGCACCCGTTTTCCGCATGCCTGCATGAAACGCTGGCACAGGTTCGCTGAGGAACGATGACGCGCCGCTGCCCCGCACCGCTCGCGTTGCCCCGCACCCCGCCCTCGGCTAGAGCGCTGAAGCATGAGCGAGCAGGTCAGCTACGGCTATCAGGACGTCGACCCGGAAGAGAAGACGCGGCGCGTCGGATCGGTGTTCTCGCGCGTGGCGAAGAACTATGACCTGATGAACGACCTGATGTCGGGCGGCATGCACCGGCTGTGGAAGGACCAGTTCGTCGCGCGGGTGAAGCCGCGGCCGGGCGAGGTCATCCTCGACATGGCGGGCGGCACCGGCGACATCGCCTTCCGGATGGCCAAGCGGGGCGCGCGCGTCACCGTGTCCGACATCAACCCCGACATGCTCGGCGTCGGGCAGGAGCGCGCCGAGGCCCGCGGCATCGAGGGCCTCTCCTGGCAGGTCGAGAACGCCGAGACGCTGACCTTCGCCGACCGCCGGTTCGACGCCTACACCATCGCCTTCGGCATCCGGAACGTCACCGACATCGCGGCGGCGCTGCGCGAGGCGCACCGCGTGCTCAACTTCGGCGGGCGCTTCTTCTGCCTCGAATTCTCGACCACCGAATGGCCGGTGTTCGGCGAGATCTACGACGCCTATTCGCACAGGGTGGTGCCGCGGATCGGCAAGGCGGTCGCCGACGACGAGGAGGCGTATCGCTACCTCGTCGAGAGCATCCGCCGCTTCCCCAGGATGCCGGCGTTCCGTGCGATGATCGAGGACGCGGGCTTCACGCAGACGCGCGTCGAGCCGATTCTGGGCGGGCTCGTCGCCATCCACAGCGGCTGGAAGGCTTGACCACGGCCGTCACCCATTTGTGGCGGCTGGCGCGCTGGGGGCGGACCTTGGCGCGCCACGGCGCGCTGCTCGGCATCGAGCGCGACGGCAATGTCCCGCCGGTCGTTCGCCGCTTCGCGCGCTTCGCCCGCTTCGGCGCGCGCGTCCCCGCCATCCCGACCTATGGCGAGGCGTTCGTCGCGATCGGCCCGGCGGCGATCAAGCTCGGCCAGGCGCTCGCCACCCGCCCCGACCTCGTCGGCGAGGAGGCGGCGCGCGATCTGCTGCGCCTGCAGGACAGCCTGCCGCCCGCGCCCTATCCGCAGATCGAGAAATCGCTGCGCGAGGCCTTCGACGTGCCGCTCGAGCACTTGTTCAGCCACATCGATCCGGTGCCGGTCGGCGCCGCCTCGATCGCGCAGGTCCACAAGGCGGTGACGAGCGAGGGCCGCACCGTCGCGCTGAAGGTGCTGCGCCCCGGCGTCGAGGCGGAGATCGCCAGCGCGCTCGAAACCTATGAATGGGCGGCGGCGCAGGTCGAACGCATGGGCGGCGAGGCGCAGCGGCTGCGCCCGCGCGTGGTCATCGCCACCTTCAAGCGCTGGACCAACAGCGAACTCAACCTGCGCATGGAGGCAGCGGCCGCTTCCGAGCTCGGCGAGAAACTGACCGCCGAGACGGGCTTCTTCGTCCCGGCGATCGACTGGTCGCGCACCACGCGCCGCGTGCTGACGATGGAGTGGGTCGACGGCATCAAGCTGACCGACGTCGCGGCGATCGAGGCGGCCGGCTACGACCGCAAGGCGCTCGCCGGCCTGCTGGTCAAGAGCTTCCTGCGCCAGGCGATCGCCGAAGGCTATTTCCACGCCGACCTGCACCAGGGCAATCTGTTCGCCGTCGCCGTCGAGGGGCCCGACGGCCAGGTCCGCGCCGGCATCACCGCGATCGACTTCGGCATCATGGGCCGCATCAACCGCATCGGCCGCGTCTATCTCGCCGAGATCATCTACGGGCTGTTCACCGGCAACTACCGCCGCGTCGCCGAAATTCATTTCGAGGCGGGCTATGTGCCCGCGCATCACAATCTCGACGAGTTCGCCACCGCGCTGCGCGCCGTCGGCGAGCCGATTCGCGGCCTGCCGGTCAAGGACATCTCGATCGCCAACCTGCTGGACGGGCTGTTCGCGATCACGCGCAGCTTCGAGATGCCGACGCAACCGCACCTCCTCCTGCTCCAGAAGACGATGGTGATGGTCGAGGGCGTGGCGCTGGCGCTCGATCCCGACGTCAACATGTGGGAGATTTCGGAGCCGTTCGTGCGCGACTGGATGCGCGACGAACTCGGCCCCGAGGCCAAGGCCGCCGACGCGCTGATCCGCAACTGGCGGACCCTGAACGATCTTCCCGACTTCGTGCGCCGCGTGATGCGGCTGGTGCCGGCGGAGAGCCCGGCACCGCCGCTGCCGCCGCTGCCCGAGATCCGCGTGCGCGAGCAGCGGCCGTGGGGGCGGATGGTCTTCGCACTGGGGCTCGGGCTGGCGTTGGGCCTTGGCCTCGCCGGCGTGCTAGGATGACATCATGGCGAATCCGCGCCTCCTCCTGATCGTCGGCGGCGGCATCGCCGCCTACAAGTCGCTGGAGCTGGTGCGCGAGCTGCGCCGCGCCGGCGTCGCCGTCACCGCGGTGCTGACCGAGGCGGGCAAGCAGTTCGTCACGCCGTTGAGCCTCGCCGCGCTCACCGAGAATGCGGTCTACGAGGATCTGTTCAGCCTCAAGGACGAGGCCGAGATGGGGCATATCCAGCTCAGCCGGCAGGCCGACCTCGTCGTCGTCTGCCCGGCGACCGCCAATCTCCTGTCGCGGATGGCGGGCGGCGCCGCTTCCGACCTCGCCTCGACCTTGCTGCTGGCGACCGACACGCCGGTGCTTGCCGTCCCGGCGATGAACGTGCGGATGTGGCAGCATGCCGCCACGCGCCGCAACGTCGCGCAGCTGCGCGCCGACGGCGTCACCGTCATGGAACCCGACGAGGGCGAAATGGCGTGCGGCGAGTTCGGCCCCGGCCGGCTGCCCGAGGTGCCCGCCATCGTCGCGCAGATCCGCGCGATGCTGGCGCCGGCGCCCAAGCCGCTCGCCGGTAAGCGTGCGATCGTCACCGCCGGCCCGACGCACGAGCCGATCGACCCGGTGCGCTACATCGCCAACCGCTCGTCGGGAAAGCAGGGCTTCGCCATCGCCGCCGCGCTCGCCGCCGCCGGTGCCGAGGTGACGCTCGTTGCCGGGCCGGTGAGCCTGCCGACGCCGGCGGGCGTCCACCGCGTCGACGTCGAGACCGCCGCGCAAATGGCCGCCGCGGTCGACGCAGCGCTCCCTGCCGACATCGCGGTGATGGTCGCTGCCGTTGCCGACTGGCGCACCGACGCGGCGGCGGGGAAGATCAAGAAGGGCGCCGGCGGGCCGCCGGCGCTGACGCTGGTCGAAAATTCCGACATCCTCGCCACGGTGGCGGCGCCGGGCCCGCGCCGGCCGGCGCTGGTGGTGGGCTTCGCGGCGGAGACCGGCACGACGGTCGCGCACGGCCAGGCCAAGCTGACGAAGAAGCGCTGCGACTGGATCGTCGCCAACGACGTATCGGGCGAGGTGATGGGCGGCGACGCCAACCGCATCCACCTGATCACCGCCGATAGCGTCGAGGACTGGCCCGAACTGCCCAAGGCCGAGGTCGCGGCCGCGCTGGTGGCGCGGATCGCCGGGCGATTCACGCCGGCCGCCCCTTCCCGCCCATGATCGTCATCCCCGCGAAGGCGGGGATCCGCGCGCGATCACGTCCGACCTGCCGCGCTCACCCTGAGCGCGTCGAAGGGCGAGCAAGCCGAGGCGGCCCGGCGCGCCAATCCTGCTTCGACAAGCTCGGCATGAGCGCTTGGGGTGTGCAGGCGCATGGCTCACCGCCTTAGCGGATGACGATGTAAAGAACGGCAGCGCTGGCGGTCGAGCCGCTCCTTACGCCGCCGCGTCCTCGCTCAGCGACTTCAACCCGGTCCGCTCGCACATGTCGGCGCGCGCCTGCCAGACCGAGGCGGAGAGCAGGTGGCGCTGGCGGACCATTTCGAGTTCGGCCTCGGTGGCGAGGCGGCGGTCGGTCTCGGCGAGCTTCCGGCAGCGTTCGGCTTCGGTCATGGCACGTCCCCTTACCCAGTAGATGCAGCTCAACCCCGGAACGAGCGAGTCGTTCCGCGGGCGATCGCGGGCGGGTGCGTGGGGGCCTTAGCCGATGACGTTCGACGTCGCGGCGATCAGGTCGCCGATCGAATCGTCGAGCCGCGGCGCCGCGGCGGTCTGGAAAGTCGCCGGGGCGGCGCGCTGCGCCCAGGCGAGCTGCTGCGCCTCCATGTCGGGATAGACGAAGCCATAGGCCGGATGCGCGCTGGTGCCGATCTCGCCGAGCGGCGCGTACCAGACGCGGACCTCGGTCCAGTCGTTGTTGGGCGAGACGTCGACCGCCTGGACGTCCTCTTCGACCTGGCCGCGCGACCCGTTGATCGGCGACCAGTTGGCGTGCGTCACGGTGATGGTGCGCGAATCGACGATGCCGGTGACCATCGCGACATGGCCGACGCGCATGCGTCCCGCTGCCTTGAACACCAGGACGGCGCCGGGTTCGGGCGTGTTGCCGCGCTCGTAGCGGCCGTCGGCCTGGTGCCACCAGGTGCCGGCGTTGCCGAAGATCTGGATGCCCGAGGCGAGTCGGGCGAAGGGGGCGCATTGCCAGCGCTGCTCGGGCCAGTCCTGCGCCTGCGCGGTTGCCGCCAGACCGGTGAGCATGACGACACCGATCATGGCGCGCAGCAGCTTGAGCATGTGAAAGTAACCCCCCGGTCCCCTGTCATAGAAGGCTATCGCGCCGGCGTGACGCGAGGGAAGCCGTACAACGGCGGTTAAGCGGCCAAGCGCAGCGGCGCTGCGACGAGTTGCAGGAACGGAAGTTCAGCGGCCGATGGAACAGCGCTTGAGGGCGCTTCGTTCGGGCTTCGATACCGTTGAGGGAGCTTGAAAATGGCCGATGCCGATCCGACCCCCGTCCCCGAGAAGACCGTCGTCGTCGAAAAGCGCGGCAGCACCGGCGGCACCATCGCGGCGATCGCGTTGCTGATCGCCGTCGTCGCGGTGCTCGCCTATCTCGGCATGCTGCCCTTCTAGGCGCGATTGCGGACCGGTCATCGCGCCGCTAAGCCGACGCCATGACCACCGCCATCGACATCCGGATCAAGCGCCTGCCGCACGGCGACGGGCTGCCGCTTCCCGCCTATGCGACGCCCGGGGCCGCCGGCCTCGACGTCGTCGCCGCCGAGGCGCTGACGCTCGCCCCCGGCGCGCGCCATGCGGTCGCCACCGGCTTCGCGGTGGCGATCCCCGCCGGCTACGAGATCCAGGTCCGCCCGCGCTCGGGGCTGGCGCTCAAGCACGGCATCACCTGCCTCAACACGCCGGGGACGATCGACAGCGACTATCGCGGCGAGGTCAAGGTGATCCTCGCCAACCTCGGCAGCGAGCCGTTCGAGATCGCCCGCGGCGAGCGCATCGCGCAGCTCGTTCCAGCCGCCGTCCAGCGCGCCAGCTTCGCCGAGGTCGACTCGCTCGACGACACCAGCCGCGGCGCCGGCGGCTTCGGATCGACCGGACGCTAGCGATGGACCTTTCCGACGCACAGCTCGATCGCTATGCGCGGCACATCATCCTGAAGGAGATCGGCGGCGCCGGGCAGAAAGCGCTGCTCTCGGCGCGCGTATTGGTGGTGGGCGCCGGCGGGCTGGGCAGCCCCTGTGTCCAGTATCTGGCCGCCGCCGGCGTCGGCACGATCGGAATCGTCGACGATGACGCCGTGTCCTTGTCGAACCTGCAGCGCCAGACGCTGCACCGTACCGCCGACGTCGGCCGCCCGAAGGTCGACAGCGCTGCCGACGCGGTGGCGCGGCTCAATCCCGACGTGCGGATCGAGGCGCATGCGCGGCGCCTCACCCCCGCCAATGCCGCGTCGCTCGTCGGCGGCTACGACCTCGTCGCCGACGGCTCGGACAGTTTCGCGACGCGGCTCGCCGTCGCCGATGCCGCGCACCGCGCGAAGAAGCCGCTGGTCTCGGCGGCGGTCGGGCCGTTCGACGGACAATTGTCGGTGTTCCGCGGCTGGGAGGCGGGCCAGCCCTGCTACCGCTGCTGGGTCGGCGCCGCGGCCGACCGTGACGGCGAGACCTGCGCCGACCAGGGCGTGCTCGGCGCGCTCACCGGCGCGATGGGGTCGCTGCAGGCGCTCGAGGTGATCCGCGCGATCGCCGGCTTCGGCGAAGGGCTCGCCGGGCGTATGCTGTTCCTCGATGCGCTCGACTTCAGGATGCGGACGGTGACGTTGCCCAAGGACCCCGGCTGCGCCGGCTGCGGCGATGGCCGCTAGGCCCGGCCTTGCGATCGTGCTGTCGGAGGCGAGCCACGCCCGCCTCCACGCCGCGCTGACGCTCGCCTGCGCCGCCGCGGCGCTCGGCCGGCCGGTGCGGCTGTTCTTCCACGGCGAAAGCGTCGCGGCGCTCACCCCCGAGCGCCACTGGCAGGGCGACGCCGTCTACCGCGCCGCCGGCCTCGCCAGCGTCGCCGAGCTGGTCGACAACGCCGTCGACCTCGGCGTGCGCGTCATGGCCTGCCAGACCGGGCTGCAGCTCGTCGGCCTGGCGGCGGTGGCGCTCGCCGAGGGCATCGAAACGGGCGGGATGGTGGCTTTCCTCGCCGATGCGCGCGAGGATGAGCTGGTGATGGGGTGAAGCTGGGTCCCCGCCTGCGCGGGGAGGGCGACAAAGGGGGCGCGGAGCCCGCCCCTGGTCAGTCGATCGACTCTTTCGCGTACACGCCCCAGATGTGCTTGCGCAGCACATAGCCGCTCTTGCCGCTGATCCTGAGCTGGCACCACGCCTCCTCACAGAGCACGATCTTCGCCACGACGCCGGGTTCGGCGCGCCACACCGGGCGCGACGCGATGTCGGCGCGTTCGTAGAGCGTGCGCACCGCGCTCGTCACATAGGCGGTGCGGTCGCCCGACAGCAGATTCTTGTTCATCCAGCCCTGGCCGCCGTGCGGATCGCGCACCAGCCGCCAGATGCCCCATTCGCGGACCACCTCCATCGGCAGCCCCTCGCGCTGATAGACCCAGGTGATCGGATATTGTTCGCCGGGCCCCGAGCGCATGTTGGCCTCGCCGGTGCCCAAGGACAGGAAGCGCGGGATCGGCAGCCCCGACAGGCCTTCGGTCGCCTCGCGCATCTGCGCGCTGGCGGTCGTGGCGTTGAGGGCGAGAAGCGCGGCAATCCACAGACGCATGGAAAATCCCCGTTGGCGCGTTCGCCGCCCTTAGAATCCAGCTTGGGCGCGGGTGCAAGCCCTCAGCCGCGCTTGACGCTGCGGCGCGACCGCCATAGCCATCGAGTCCTGATGCCGACCCGCCCGAAACGCCCCAAGGTGATCGTCACCCGCCGCCTGCCCGAGGCGGTCGAGACGCGCATGGCCGAGCTGTTCGACATCGAGCTCAATTTCAGCGACGCCGCCTTCACGCCCGCGCAACTCGCCGACGCCTGCGCGCGCGCCGACGTGCTGGTGCCGACCGTCACCGACGAGATCGGGTCCGAGCTGCTCGCGAAGGCCGGCGACCAGCTGCAGCTGATCGCCAATTTCGGCAACGGCATCGACCATATCGACCTCGCCGCGGCGCGGGCGAAGAACATCATCGTCACCAACACGCCGGGCGTCCTCACCGACGACACCGCCGACATGGTGATGGCGCTGATCCTGTCGGTGCCGCGCCGGCTGTCCGAAGGCGAGAAGCTGGTGCGCGGCGGCGACTGGAAGGGCTGGTCGCCGTGCGGCATGCTCGGCCACCGCATCACCGGCAAGCGCCTCGGCATCGTCGGCATGGGGCGCATCGGCCAGGCGGTCGCGGCGCGGGCGCGCGCCTTCGGCCTCTCGATCCACTACCACAACCGCAAGCGGCTGCCCGAGGGCGTCGAGCGGCAATATGAGGCGACCTGGTGGCCGACGCTCGAGGCGATGCTGCGCCGCGTCGACATCGTGTCGATCAACTGCCCGCATACCCCCGAGACGCACCACCTCATCGACGCGGCGGCGCTCCGGCAGATGCAGCGCCACGTCTATCTGATCAACACCGCGCGCGGCGAGATCGTCGACGAGAGCGCGCTCGCCGAGGTGCTCGAGGCCGGCCAGCTCGCCGGTGCCGGGCTCGACGTGTTCGAGCATGAACCCGCAGTCGACCCGCGGCTGCTGGCGCTCCGGAACGTCGTGCTGCTGCCGCACATGGGCTCGGCGACCTTCGAGGGCCGCGCCGACATGGGCGAGAAGGTCATCGCCAACATCCGCTCCTGGGTCGACGGCCACCGCCCGCCCGACCAGGTGCTCGAGGGGTGGCTGTAGGCCGCCTCTGAGCCCTGCGCGGCCGCTCCACGGTTCGCGCTCACCCTGAGCTTGTCGAAGGGCGAGCCATCCCCGGCGCCTCGGCTGGCTCGCCCTTCGACAAGCTCAGGGTGAGCGCTTGTGAGCGAGACCGTCGCGTCGAGCTAACCCAGCCGCACCCGCACCGACTCGGCGTGCGCCATCAGCCCCTCGGCCTCGGCGAGCGTGCGCGCCGCCGGGCCGATCGCCGCCAGCGCCGCCGGCGAGCATTCGAGGAAGGTCGTGCGC
>JASBUR010000012.1 GCA_030147805.1 Sphingomonadaceae bacterium | reverse complement strand
CCGCAGCAACAACCCGTTCCCGCAAATCCATTGAATAGGCACGAGGCATAAGGGCTGGCCTCCCATCCAGCCCCAACCTTGAATCACAATCCAAGCGCTCGGGGAATCCCGCGATTCGAACTAAGCCGACGACGCTCTAGGGCATCGCCGGCACGAGCAGCTGCGGATCGACGCGCACGTCGCCCCAGCTCATCGCCCAGTGGAGATGCGGCCCCGTCGCGCGCCCCGTCGCGCCGATCGCCCCGACCCGCTGCCCCTGCGCCACGCGCTCGCCGACCTGAACGTCGGTGCGCGACAGGTGGAGGAAGCTCGAGAACAGCCGGTTGCCATGGTCGAGGATCAGCAGGTTGCCCTCGAGGCTGAGCCGCGGCGGCCCGGCGAGCACGACGACCCCCGACGCGGGCGCGACGACCGGCGTTCCCGTCGGCCGCGCGATGTCGACGCCGGCATGCGGGTTGCGCGGCACCCCGCCGAGGATGCGCTGCGAACCGTAGATGCCGCTGATCCGACCTGTCGCCGGCCAGGCGAAGCGCTCGGTCCAGCCGGTGGCGTCGCTCGTGCCCGAACGCGCAGCATCGATGCGTGCCAGTTCGGCGGTGCGCAGCCTTTCATAATCGGGATTGGGCGTGCTGGTCTGGCGCAGCGACGGGATGCGCTCGATCTTCCAGTCGCGCGGCACGACGCGCAGCGCCTGGCGGACGCGCGTGCCGTCGGCAAGCCGCGCCTCGACCAGCGCGGTGCCAGGCGCATCGCGGCCGAAGCCGACGAGGAAGCGCCGCGCCGCGTCCATCCGCGTCGGCTCGCCGTCGAGCGTGACCGACACCGCGCCGGCGGGCGCCTGCCCGACCGCCAGCCCGCCCTGGACGATCGCCCCGCGGAAATCGAAGCTGCCGTCGACGATGCGCTCGACGATCGGGGCGGGGGCCGGCGCGGGGCGCGGCGGGACCGGCTCCGGCGTCGGCGACGAACATCCCGCCATCCCGATCATCGTCATTCCGGCGAACGCCGGAACCCAGCGCAGGCGTCGCACCCGGTGCCGGCCGTCGCCGGAATGGCGGAAGCGGAAAGGCCGCAACCTAGATCTGGCCCTTGGCGCGCGCGTCGGCATAGCGCTTCGCCGCCGCCTCGGCGTTGGCATAGGGTTCCTGCAGCTCGTGCGACCAGTAGCGTAGCGCGTTGAGCGGAATGCGCTGGCCGGTTACCGCGCAGACGACATGGTCGCCCTGCGCGACGACGCGATAGCTTCCCGACAGATATTGCAGCCGTGCCGGGCGGCCGCCGCTCATGTTCAGCATTACAACAACACTCCCTGCTGCGCTTTGGGCGGCGTCGGCGGCGCCGAGGACGCGCCCTTCGCGCTCGATCTTGCCGGCCGCGCCGGGGCGCCGTCGGCCATCACCACCGGCACGTCGCCGTCGGCGAAGGTGACGACCATCTCGACCGCGGCGCGCGCCGCGTCGGTCGTGGCCACGACATGGCGCCCCTGCGTTCGTACCACCGCATAGCCCCGCTGCAATGTGGCGTAGGGGCTCAGCGTTTCCAACAGCCGCGACGCCTGTTCGACGCGATTCTCATGCTGACGCGTCAGCCCGGCGGCGATACCCGCGAGGCCATAGGCCGTGCGATCGAGCCCGGTCTGCGCCACCCGGAGCCGCTGCGCGAACAGCGCCGGCCGCAGCGGCGCCGCCGCGCGCTCGTAGCGCACGCGCTGCTTCTGCGCGTTGGCGGCGAGCGCGCGCGGCAGCCGGTCGGCGAGCTCGTCGAAACGCTGCTGGCGCAGCGCGAACAGCTCGCGCGGGCTGGGCAGCCGGCAGGCCACCGCCTGCACGCGCTCGGCCATCGCGCCGACGTCCTTCGACAGCGCACGATCGAGCCGGAGCCCCAGCGTGCCGACGGTATAGACCAGGTCGTCGCGCACCGGCACCGCCATTTCCGCGGCGGCGGTCGGCGTCGGCGCGCGCCGGTCGGCAGCGAAGTCGCAGAGCGTGGTGTCGGTCTCGTGGCCGACGGCGCTGATCGTCGGGATGCGGCTGTCGGCGACGGCGCGGACGACCACTTCCTCGTTGAACGCCCAGAGATCCTCGATCGAGCCGCCGCCGCGCGCCACGATCAGCAGGTCGGGGCGCGGAATGGCGCCGCCGTCGGGCAGCGCGTTGAAGCCGCGCACCGCGCGCGCCACCTGCTCGGCCGCCCCTTCGCCCTGCACCAGCACCGGCCAGACGAGCACGTGCCGCGGGAAGCGGTCGGACAGGCGGTGGAGGATGTCGCGGATCACCGCGCCGGTCGGCGAGGTCACGACGCCGATCACCTTCGGCAGGAACGGCAGCGCGCGCTTGCGCTCGGCGGCGAACAGCCCTTCGGCGGCGAGCTTGGCCTTGCGCTGTTCGAGCAGCGCCATCAGCGCGCCCGCCCCCGCCGGCTCCATCCGCTCGATGACGATCTGATATTTGGAGCGGCCCGGATAGGTGGTGAGCTTGCCGGTGGCGATCACCTCGAGCCCGTCCTCGGGGCGGAAGCGCAGCGCGTTCGCCGGCCCCTTCCACATCACGCCGTCGAGCACGGCATTCGCGTCCTTGAGGCAGAGATAGACATGACCCGACGCTGCGACCTTCAACCCCGAGATCTCGCCGCGCACGCGCACATGGCCGAACGCGTCCTCGACCGTGCGCTTGAGCGCATGGGCGATCTCGGACACCGAGAATTCCGGGGTATTGGCGGCCGGCTGGGTCAATATTGTCTCCGCTGACGCAGCCCCTTACAACGCGCCGGCAGCGAGGGGTAAGGGGTTTGCGATGAACGTCCTGGTGATCGGCGGCGGCGGACGCGAACATGCGCTGTGCTGGAAGCTCGCGCAGTCGCCGCGGCTCCGCAAGCTCTATTGCGCCCCCGGCAACCCCGGCATCGCCGAGGTGGCGGAGGTCGTCGCGCTCGACGCCGCCGATCACCTCGCCGTCGTCGCCTTCTGCGAAGCGCAGGCGATCGGCCTCGTCGTCGTCGGTCCCGAACAGCCGCTGGTCGACGGCCTCGTCGACACGCTGCGCCGCCACCGCATCCACGCCTTCGGCCCGACCGCCGCCGCGGCGCAGCTCGAAGGCTCGAAGGCCTTCACCAAGGAACTGTGCCAGTCGCACGGCATTCCGACCGCCGCCTACGAATGCTTCGACGACGTCGACTCCGCGCGCGCCTATCTCGCCGACCAGCCGCTGCCGATCGTCATCAAGGCCGACGGGCTCGCCGCCGGCAAGGGCGTCGTCATCGCCGAAACGCGCGCGCAAGCCGAGGCGGCGGTGGACATGATGTTCGACGGCGCACTCGGCGAGGCGGGTGCCAGCGTCGTCATCGAGGAATTCCTGACCGGCGAAGAGGTGAGCCTGTTCGCGCTCGTCGACGGTGCCACCGCGATCCCGTTCGGCAGTGCGCAGGACCACAAGCGCGTCGGCGACGGCGACACCGGCCCCAACACCGGCGGCATGGGCGCCTATTCGCCCGCCCCGGTGCTGACGCGCGAGCTTCAGGATCGGGCGATGCGCGAGATCGTCGAGCCGACCGCGCGCGCCATGGCCTCGGCGGGCATGCCGTTCCACGGCGTGCTTTATGCCGGGCTGATGCTGACCGAGGACGGCCCCAAGCTCATCGAATATAACGCGCGCTTCGGCGATCCCGAGTGCCAGGTGCTGATGGCGCGGCTCGACAGCGACCTGCTCGACATCCTGCTGGCGGTCGCCGACGGCCAGCTGTGGGAGATCAAGCCGCGCTGGAAGGACGCGAGCGCGCTCGTCGTCGTCATGGCGGCCAAGGGCTATCCGGGTACGCCCAAGAAGGGCAGCGAGATCCGCGGCATCGACGCCGCCGAGGCGACCGGCGCGACGGTGTTCCACGCTGGCACCGGGCGCGACGGCGACCGGCTGGTGGCGGCGGGCGGCCGGGTGCTCGGCATCACCGCGCTCGGGAAGAACGTGACCGAGGCGCAGGCGCGCGCCTATGAGGCGGTGAACAGGATCGACTGGCCGGGCGGCTTCTGCCGCCGCGACATCGGCTGGCGGGCAGTTGAACGGGAGACGCGTTGATGGCGAGCCGGCAAGAGCAGTTTTCGGGGACGGGCGAAGTCCGCGAGCAGCATCGTTTCAACGAGCGCGTGCTCGAAGCGTGGATGCGCGAGAACGTCGAGGGCTTCGAAGGGCCGCTCAGCGTCGAGCAGTTCAAGGGCGGCCAGTCGAACCCGACCTACCGGCTGGTCACGCCCGGCAAGAATTACGTCATGCGCCGCAAGCCCCCCGGCCTGCTGCTCAAGTCGGCGCACGCCGTCGACCGCGAATATGCGGTCATCACCGCGCTCGGCACGACGGGCTATCCGGTCGCCCGCACCTACGGCCTGTGCACCGACGAGACCGTCATCGGCACCTGGTTCTACATCATGGACTGCGTCGAGGGCCGGATCATCTGGGACAGCACCTTCCCCGACGAGCCGAAGGAACAGCGCCGCGCCTATTTCGACGCGATGAACAAGGGCATGGCCGATCTTCACAACACCGATTACGCGGCGATCGGGCTCGAGAATTTCGGCAAGCCGGGCAATTATTTCGAACGGCAGATCGGCCGCTGGTCGCGCCAGTATCTCGAGGATCCCGAGGCCGGGCGGCTCGAGTCGATGGACAAGCTCGTCGAATGGCTGCCGGCGAACATCCCGCCGGGCGACGAGACCGCGATCGTCCACGGCGATTATCGCTGCGACAACATGATCTTCCATCCGACCGAGCCGACCGTCCTCGCCGTGCTCGACTGGGAGCTGTCGACGCTCGGCCATCCGCTCGCCGACTTCACCTATCATCTGATGATGTACCGCATGCCGCCGCAGGACGTCGCCGGCCTGAACGGGCGCGACCTCGACGCGCTCGGCATCCCGAGCGAAGACGAATATGTCGCCGCCTATTGCCGCCGCACCGGCCGGCCCGACGGCATCCCCAATCTCGACTTCTACCTCGCCTACAACATGTTCCGGCTGGCCGGGATCATCCATGGCATCCGCGGCCGCGTCGTGCGCGGCACCGCGGCGAGCGCGCATGCGGTGGCGACGAGCGAACGGCTGCAGCCGATGGCCGATCTGGCGTGGCAGCAGGCGCTGAAGGCGCAGGGCAAGGCGTAGCCCGCCGGCGGCGGCGACTCTAGAAGTCTTCCGCCGTCGCCTTGCGGGGCATGCAGGTCGCCAGCACCTTGTCGACCTTGCGGCCGTCCATGTCGACGACCTCGAAGCGCCAGGAATCGACGGTGAAATGCTCGCCGGTCTCGGGCAGGCGGCGCAGCCGGTCGAGCACGAAGCCCGCTACCGTGTGATAATCGCGGTCGGGCAGCAGATCCATGCCGAGGCGGTCGGCCATTTCGTCGGCCGGGAGCGATCCCGAGAGCAGCCACGAGCCGTCCTCGCGCTCGACCGCCGGCGGGTCGGTGCCTTCGTCGACGTCGGAGCGGAAGGCGCCGGCGATCGCCGCGAGCAGGTCGGCCGGGGTCACGACGCCTTCGAAATGGCCATATTCGTCGTGGACGAGCGCCATCGGCACTTCCGAATCGCGCAGCGCCGCGAGCGCGTCCATCGCGTCCATCAGGTCGGGCACCACCGCCACCTGTCGCGCCAGGCCGCGCAGGTCGAGCGGCTTGCCCTCGAGCAGCGCCGCCAGCACGTCGCGCGCCTGGACGACGCCGATGATCGTGTCGACGGTGCCTTCGGCGATCGGCATGCGCGTGTGCGGCGTCTCGATCAGCCGGGCCCGCACCGTCGCCTCGTCGGTATCGGCCTCGAGCCAGTCGACCTGCCCGCGCGGCGTCATCACCGCGCGCACCGGCCGGTCGGCGAGCCGCATCACGCTCGAGATCATCGCGCGCTCGCTCTCCTCGATGACGCCGGCGGTCGTCGCTTCGGCGACGACGAGATGCAGCTCTTCGGCGGTGACCGAATTGTCCGACTCGCGCCGCAGCCCGAGCATGCGGAAGATCAGCCCGATCGACTGGTCGAGCAGCCAGACCAGCGGCGCCCCCACCCGGGCGACCAGCGCCATCACCGGCGCCACCGCCGCGGCGATCGGTTCGGGCGAGCGCAGCGCGAACTGCTTGGGCACCAGTTCACCGACGATCAGCGAGAGATAAGTGGTCAGTGCGATGACGAGCCCGAAGCCGATCTGCTCGGCGTTGTCGACAGGAACGCCGACCAGCACCAGCCTTTCCGCGACCGGACCGCCCAGCGCGGCGCCCGAATAGGCGCCCGTCAGGATGCCGACGAGCGTGATGCCGATCTGCACGCTCGACAGGAATCGGCCGGGGTCGGACTGCAGCCGCAGCGCCGTCGCAGCGCCGCGTTTGCGCGCCTTCTCCATCGCCTGCAGCCGGGGCCTGCGCGCCGACACGATGGCCAGTTCCGACATCGAGAAGAAACCGTTGAGCGCCGTCAGCGCGAGGATGATCGCGACGTCGAGCCAGGGAAAGGGTTGCATGCCGGGTGTAACGATCAGGTTGGAGGTCGGTCGCATATAAACGCTTGCCACGCGATCATGCAGTATCCGAAACGACCACGATGCAAAAACTTTCCACCACCACCGCGGGCGACGGCGATCCGCCGCTGGTGCTGATCCATGGCTGGACCTGCGATCATCGCGCCATGGCGCCGGTCGCCGCGGCGTTCCCCGACCACCGCTCGACGCTCGTCGATCTGCTCGGGCACGGCCGCAGCCCGAAGGCGAGCGACTATTCGATCGAGGCGCAGGCGGCGGCCGTGCTCGCGGTCGCGCCCGAGCGCGCCGTCTACATCGGGCATTCGATGGGCGCGCAGGTCGCCATCGCCGCGGCGGTCGCCGCCCCGGGGCGGGTGTCGGCGATCGTGCTGCTCGATCCCGCGTTCATCGCGCCGCACGAGAAGGCGCTGGCGTTCGGCGAAGGCATGCGCGCACAGCTGGCGCGCGTCGACATCCCGGCGATGATCGAGCTGTTCGGCCGCAACCAGATCGTCAGCGCCAGCGATCCCGCGGCGGTCGAAGAAATCATCGGCGTCATGAAGGCCAATGACCCGGCGGTGACGCGCACCGCCTGGGACGCCATCCTCGACTGGGACGGCCGCGCGGCGATCGCCGCGGTCGGCTGCCCGGTGTTGCTCATCGCGATCGACAAGCCATTGAACCGCCCCGCGGATGTGGCGCGGCTCAACCCACGGATCGTGACGGGTCAAGTCGCGATCTCGGGACACATGCTACAGTTCGAAGTCATGGATCAGGTCGCGGCGATGATCCGGCGCTTCCTGCAAATCAACATCTCGGTCATCGCAGGTTAAGCAGCGCGGTTGGAACAGGGCCGCGTAGCGCGGCGTATCACTGCCCGACAATGAATTCACAACAGGCGAGGCCATCATGACCGTTTACAAGAAACTCATCCTGAGCGCGGCGGCCGTCGGTCTGCTCGGCGCGACGAGTGCGTGCACCACCGATCCGGTGACCGGCGAGCGCCAAATCTCGAAGGCCGCGATCGGCGCGGCGCTCGGCGCCGGCGCCGGCTTCCTCGCCGGCGACATCATCGGCGGCAAGGGCGACCGCACCGAGAAGATCGTCGGCGTCGGCATCGGCGCGATCGCCGGCGGCGCCATCGGCTCCTACATGGACAAGCAGGAGAAGGAGCTCCGCGAGCGCACCGCCGGCACCGGAGTCGAGGTCGTGCGCCAGGGCGACGAGCTCCAGCTCAACATGCCGGCCGGCATCACCTTCGCGGTCGACTCGGCGACGATCCAGCCGCAGTTCCAGGGCACGCTCAACCAGGTCGCGCAGACGCTGTCGCAGTATAATTCGACCTATATCGACGTGATCGGCCACACCGATTCGACGGGCTCCGATGCCTACAACCAGACGCTGTCGGTCAATCGCGCCAATTCGGTCGCCAACTATCTGGCGAACCAGGGCGTGAACCGCGCGCGCATCGCGGCAACCGGCATGGGCGAGAGCCAGCCGATCGCCTCGAACAGCGACGAGGTCGGCCGCGCGCAGAACCGCCGCGTGAACATCCGCGTCGTGCCCGTCACCCAGAATGACGTGAACGCGGCGCGCTAGAACATCGGAGAGGGGAGGCGCCCGTCGCCCCCCCTCCCCCCTCGATTCTTCCATCGTCATCCCCGCGAAGGCGGGAATTCATATTCCAGAGGCTTCGGAGTGTGGATCCCCGCCGTTGCGGGGATGACGGTGTCAGGGGAATCGCGCGCAGAAAGCGCTATCGCCGTTCCCTGAAGAATCCTCGCAGCAGCGCCGCTGCCTCGGCCTCGCCGATGCCGCCATAGACCTCGGGCCGGTGGTGGCAGGTCGGCTGGGCATAGAGGCGCGGGCCATGGTCGACGCCGCCGCCCTTGGGGTCGGGCGCCGCATAATAGAGCCGCCGCAGCCGCGCGAAGCCGATCGCTGCCGCGCACATCGGGCAGGGCTCGAGCGTGACGTGCAGATCGCAGTCGATCAGCCGTTCGCTGGCAAGCGCCGCGCAGGCCTCGCGGATCGCGAGCATCTCGGCGTGCGCGGTCGGGTCGTTCAATTCGCGCGTGCGGTTCCCGGCGGCCGCCAGCACCGCGCCGCGCGAATCGACGACGACCGCGCCGACCGGCACCTCGCCGCGCGCGCCGGCGGCACGCGCCGCCTCGAATGCCGCTGCCATCGGCTCTGACTTCGGAAAGCCCATGCGGGCCAGCGTTAGCGCGCGAGGCCCAAAAGGAAAGGCCCGCGAGCGGCTCGCGGGCCAGAGGTCGGACGTGGGAGGGGGCGGGCCTTCTTCGGGCCCGCCCCGCAGCGTGCTTACTTGTTGGCGCTACCGTCGTCGCCGGCGGGCGTCACGTCGACGGTCGGGAGGCGGATCTCCTCTTCGGTCGTCGTCACGTTCACCTCGGGCAAATCCACCGTCTCGGTCGTCGAGCCGACGTCGATGTCGGCGGTTTCGACCTGCATGCTGGGCACCTCGCCCCCTTCGACGGCGACGTCGACGTCGGGCGCCTTCAGGTCGCCGCTGGCGTCGACGTTGAAGAGGCCGAGCGCGTAGGCGAGAACCGCCAGAACCGCGACGACCACCAAGATGATGACGATGGTGCGGCTGCCGCCGCTCCGTTCCATACCGTCGGCCATGTAAAATTCCTCCTGCCAGGCGAACCGGTCGAGCCCCATGGCCGCGGTCCGTCGATTGAACAGGAGGCGTAACGTTCGTCGCGACGCGATTGTTCAATCGAAGAAGGGCGCCCGCGACGAAGCGAGCGCCCTTCCGGCAAATGCGGGGGAGACGGGCCCGCTAGCTGGCGAGCTTGCTGCGCGAGGCGCGCTTGCGCTCGTGCGGGTCGAGATGGATCTTGCGCAGCCGGATCGACTTGGGAGTCACCTCGACGAGTTCGTCCTCGTCGATATAGGCGATCGCCTGCTCGAGCGTCAGCCGCTTGGGCGGCGTCAGCCGGATCGCATCGTCCTTGCCGCCCGAAGCGCGGAAGTTGGTCAGCTGCTTCGACTTCATCGGGTTGACCTCGAGGTCGTCGTCCTTGGCGTTCTCGCCGACGATCATGCCCTCGTAGAGAACCTCGCCAGGCGCCACCATCAGGATTCCGCGCTCCTCGAGCGGCCCGAGCGCATAGGCGTTGGCCTCGCCGGCGCCGTTCGAGATCAGCACGCCGTTGCGGCGCCCCTCGATGCGCCCCTTGTAGGCGCCGTACTTCTCGTACAGCCGGTTCATGATGCCGGTGCCGCGCGTATCCGACAGGAACTCGCCATGATAGCCGATCAGCCCGCGCGACGGCGCCGAGAAGGTGATGCGCGTCTTGCCGCCGCCCGACGGGCGCATGTCGGTGAGCTCGGCCTTGCGGATCGCCATCTTCTCGACGACGGTGCCCGAATATTCCTCGTCGACGTCGATGACGACGGTCTCGTAGGGCTCCTGGCGGTTGCCGTTCTCATCGTCGCGGTAGAGGACGCGCGGCCGGCTGATTCCGAGTTCGAAGCCCTCGCGGCGCATCGTCTCGATCAGCACGCCGAGCTGGAGTTCGCCGCGGCCGGCGACTTCGAAACTGTCCTTGTCGGCCGATTCGGTGACCTTGATCGCCACGTTCGATTCGGCCTCGCGGAACAGGCGGTCGCGGATCATGCGCGAGGTGACCTTGGTGCCCTCGCGCCCCGCCATCGGCGAATCGTTGACCGCAAAGCGCATCGACAGCGTCGGCGGGTCGATCGGCTGCGCCTTGAGCGGCTCGGTGACGCCCGGCTCGGCGATGGTGTTGGCAACGGTGGCGTTGGTCAGGCCGGCGATCGAGATGATGTCGCCCGCCTGCGCCTCGTCGACCGGCACGCGCTCGAGTCCGCGGAACGCCAGCAGCTTCGAGGCGCGGCCGGTCTCGACGACGTTGCCCTCCGGGTCGAGCACCTGGATCGGCGCGTTGACCTTGATCGAGCCCGAGAAGATCAGCCCGGTGAGAATGCGCCCGAGGAAATTGTCGCGGTCGAGCAGCGTCACCAGGAATTTGAACGGGCCGTTGGGATCGGCCTTCGGCGCCGGCACATGGCCGACGATCGTCTTGAACATCGGCGTGAGGTCGCCCTCGCGCACGTCGGGATTGTCGCCGGCATAGCCGTTGCGCCCCGACGCGAAGATCACCGGGAAGTCGAGCTGCTCGTCGGTGGCCTCGAGGCTGACGAACAGGTCGAACACCTCGTCGAGCACTTCCTGCGCCCGCGCGTCCGACCGGTCGATCTTGTTGACGACGACGATCGGGCGCAGCCCCAGCGCCAGCGCCTTGCCGGTGACGAACTTGGTCTGCGGCATCGCGCCCTCGGCGGCGTCGACGAGCAGGATGACCCCGTCGACCATCGACAGGATGCGCTCGACCTCGCCGCCGAAATCGGCGTGGCCGGGCGTGTCGACGATGTTGATGCGCGTGCCCTCCCACTCGATCGAGGTGCACTTCGCCAGGATGGTGATCCCGCGCTCTTTCTCGAGGTCGTTCGAATCCATCGCGCGCTCGGCGACGCGCTGGTTGTCGCGGAAGGTCCCCGACTGGCGAAAGAGCTGGTCGACGAGGGTGGTCTTGCCATGGTCGACGTGCGCGATGATGGCGATGTTGCGCAGGTTCATCTGAAATCCCGGATAAGAAATGAGCCGGGCGCTTCGTTCGCGCGCCGGCTGGTCGCGGGCCATATAGTCGATCTGCTGCGCTGCAACAAGGCAAGTGCGCGGGCATTTGCGCCTGCGGGCGCACGGCGGCGCGCGGCGGCCGGCATCGCGCGCGCCTGCAGCCGCTATGCCAAGGCATCGATTTCGCCTATGATCGCATGGTTTTCTGGGAGGATTGCGCATGACCCGTCTGATCATCGCCGCGTTGCTCGCCGCCGCGACCACCGCCGCCGTCGCCGCCGAGCCGCAGAAGCCCGAGCCGGGCACCTCGTGGGTCAAGGTGACCTATACCGTCGGCAAGGACGGCGACGCGATGAGCTGCAAGGTGCTCGAGACCAATTTCGATGACGCCGACATGGGCCAGAACGTCTGCGCGACGATCCTGTCGAAGTGGGAGTTCGAATCGAGCACCCGTGGCGAGACGGTGACGCAATATGTCGTCGTGAAACCCAGGAAGGCGAAGGCCTGAACCGAGCATCGCCGGTCCCTCGCCCGCACGCGGGCGAGGGCCTTTAGACGTTGAACGCCCCGCCGCGCCCCTCGCCGGCGGCGAAGCGCCCGGCGCCCGACAGCGTCTCGCCGCTGCCGATCGTCTCAAGCCCGCGGCGCGTCTCATTGCGGAGCGCGGCCTCCGCCTCCAGGTCCCACTGCTCGATCGCCGACAGCCGGTCGTTGCGCAGGCACAGCTGCGGGAAGCCGGCGATCGACTTCGCCAGCTCGCCCGCCATCGCCAGCGCGCCGCCGGGCGGCGCCACCCGGTTGGCGAGCCCGATCGCCAGCGCTTCCTCGGCGCCGACCGGACGCCCGGTGAGGATCAGGTCCATCGCCCGGCTCTCGCCGATCAGCCGCGGCAGCCGCACGCTGCCCATGTCGACCAGCGGCACGCCGAAGCGGCGGCAGAAGATGCCGAACACCGCGTCGGCCGCCATCACCCGCAGGTCGCACCACAGCGCCAGCTCCATGCCGCCCGCCACGGCATGCCCCTCGATCGCCGCGATCACCGGCTTCGACAGCCGCAGCCGCGTCGGTCCCATCGGCCCGAGCGAGCCGAGCCCGTCACGCGTGACGCTGTTGCCGTCGCCGGTGCTGAGCGCCTTGAGGTCGGCGCCGGCGCAGAAAGTGCCGCCGCGGCCGTAAAGGACAGCGACGCTGGCGCTGTCGTCGGCGTCGAAGGCGCGAAAGGCCTCGTAGAGCGCCTGCGCGGTGTCGCGGTCGACCGCGTTGCGCCGATCGGGCCGGTCGATGGCGACGAAGGTAACCGGGCCGTCGGACTCGACGGCGACGGTCACGTCGGCAGCACCTTGCGGTAGGCGGTGACGGCGACGCTCGCGAACAGCCCGACGAGCGCATAGGGATCGCCGGCGGCGAAGGCGACCGCGTCCTTGCGCTCGTCGAAGTCGATGATCAGCAGCGAGCCCATCGGCTGGCCTTCCAGGTCGAGCAACGGCCCGGCGACCAGGATGCGGTCGTTGATCGGCTGGAGATAGGCCAGATGCTCGGCGCGCGTCGCGAGGCGCAGGTCGAGACTGTCGGGCTTGTCGATGCAATGGATGGCGAAATGCGGCATCCGCGCAAGCTAGGCGGTCGGGCGGCGGCGGTCTATACCCTGCGACCCGTGGACGAACCGACGACAGCGCGACGAGGGTGGCCGGTGGTAACGGTCGGTCTGATCGTGCTCATTCTGCTGTCACTGGCCGGCGACCTCGCCGCGGCGCTGCTCGGCATCGCCGTGCCGGGGCCGATCCTCGGGCTCGCCGCCTATCTCGCGCTGCTCGCGGCCTGGCCCGGCTTCCGCAGCTGGACGCTGCCCGCCGCCCGCCTGCTGACGCGCTTTCTCGGCGCGCTGATCGTTCCCGCCGCGGTCGGCCTCGCCGCCTTCGCGCCGTTCGTCGTCGACGTGGCACCGCAGCTCATGCTGGTGATCGTGGTCAGCACGCTCGTCACCGGGCTGACCACCGCGCTGCTCTACGCCGGGCTGCGCCGGTGATCGCCTCGCTCGCGGTCTGCGCGGCGGTGATCGCCGCCTTCCTGCTGGCGCGACGGCTGGCGGCGCGCGGCAACCATCATCCGCTGCTCAACCCGATCCTGCTGGCCGCGGCGCTCGTCGGACTCGGCCTCTGGGCGGTCGGGCTGCCGCTCGATCGCTTCGCCGAGCTCAGCCGGCCGCTGCGCTGGCTGCTCGGCCCGGCGATCGTCGCACTCGGCCACCTGATCTGGGCGCAGCGCGCGGCGCTGAAGGCGGGCGCGGCGCCGCTGCTCGTCGCGATCGGAATTGGCTCGCTGACCGGCATCACCAGCGCGGTCTCGCTGGCACGCTACCTGCAGCTCGACACCACGCTCCAGCACGCGCTCGCCCCCAAATCGGCGACCAGTCCCTTCGCGATCGCATTGATGGAGCATCTTGGCGGCTCGCCCGAACTCGCCGCCGGACTGGTCATCGTCACCGGCATCGTCGGCGCGATCCTGCTGCCGCCGCTGCTCAAGCGGCTCCGGCTCGACGATGCGGAAACGCTGGGCGTCGCGGTCGGCCAGGCGGCGCATATCGTCGGCACCGACGCGCTCGGCCGCCGCGATGCCAAGGCCGCGGCGTTCAGCGGGCTCGCCATGGCGCTCGCCGGGCTGGCCACCTCGTTCCTGCTGCCGCTGCTGTGGGGCTGGCTGATCTAGTCGTCGCCGCGCCTGGCGCCATCGAGCGTCCGCTCGATCCGCGCCGCCTCGCGCGCCGCTGCCTGCCTTTCCTCCTTGGTGCGTCCCGAAGCGGCGCGGTTGGCGGCCGCCTGCGTCGCCGCGGCCATGCGCGCGCGCGCCTTGCGCGCCGTCCGTAGGTTGACGATCTCGCCCATCGTTATTTGCCCAGCATCGGCCGTACGCGATCGAGCGGCAGCGCCTCGATCCGCCCCTGGTGCCCGTCGACCGCCGTCGCAGCGAACAACGAGTTGAGCACCGCCTCCTCGCTCGCCTCGATCACCGCCTGGAAGAGCGGCGTCGTCCGGTCGTTGGGCAGCTCGGCGACCGACGCCTCGCCGCTGCGGCGTGCCGGCGTCCGGCGCACGCCGGCGTGCGTCGAGAAGGCCAGGGCATAGTCGCCCGAGCCGTTCGAGAAGCCCGAGCCGGTGCGCGCGATCCCGGCGAAGCTGCGCTCGGCGAGGCGGCGCAGGTTGCGGTCGGACAGCGGCGCGTCGGTGGCAATGACGATCACCACCGAGCCGTCGGCCTTCTTCTGCTCCACCTCCTGCCGAAGGTCATATGTGCCGAGCTTCACGCCGACCGGCACGCCGGCGATGGTCAGCACCCCGCCATAGTTGGACTGGACGAGGACGCCGACCGTCCAGCCGCCGAGCGAGTCGGGCAGGCGCCGCGACGCCGTACCGATGCCGCCCTTCCAGCCGAACGCCACCGTGCCGGTGCCGGCGCCGACCGCGCCTTGCGCGACGGCGCCGGGGCGCGCGGTCTCGATCGCCCGCCGCGCGTCGGCGACGGTGACGTGCCGCCCGCGGATGTCGTTGAGGAAACCGTCGTTGGTCTCGCCGACCACCGCGTTGACCGATCGCACCTGCTCGTTGCCGGGTTGCGCCAGCGTCCATTCGATCGCCGCGATGCCGGCGTCGGCGACGTTGAGCGTGTTGGTCAGCAGGATCGGCGTCTCGACCTCGCCGAGTTCGACGACCTGCGTCGACCCCATGAACTTGCCGAACGCATTGTAGGCGACGAAGCCCGCCGGCACCTTGTCCTGGAACAGGTTGCCGCCGTGCGGCAGCACCGCGGTCACCCCGGTGTTGACCGCCCTGCCCTTCGCCAGCGTCACCTGGCCGACCTTGACGCCGGCGACGTCGGTGATCGCGTTGAGCGGTCCCGGCGCCAGGATGCCGACCGTCACCCCGGCGTCGCGCGCCGGCGACCCGGCCTGCGCCGCCACCGCGCCCATCGTCAGCGCCGCCGCCATCGCGATCCTGCGAACCATCCTCGAAATCTCCCTTTTCCGGCGGCAGCATAGCCATCATCGCCCGATGCGAATATCCTCCGCGGCGTGACCAGCCGAACCCTTTTCGCCACCCGCTTCTACGAGGCCGACCTCGGCGACGATTCGCTCGTCGCCGAGCTCGAGGACGCCTGCTACGACCTCGCCGCCAACGACGGCGCCGGTCGGCGCTGGTCGCGCGACCACGGCTATCGCGGCTACACCTCCTACGCCTCGCTCGACGACCTGCCGACGCGCGACCCGCGCTTCGCCGACCTGGTCCGCGCGCTCAACCGCCATGTCGCCGCGTTCGCCGCCGAATGCGCGCTCGACCTCGGCGGACGGCGGCTCAAGCTCGACAGCCTGTGGGTCAACGTCCTCAAGCCCGGGGGCGCGCATTCGGGGCATATCCACCCGCACAGCGTGGTGTCGGGCACGATCTATGTCGCGGTGCCGCCGGGGGCCGGCCACCTCAGGCTCGAGGATCCGCGGCTGCCGATGATGATGGCCGCCCCGCCGCGGCGCGCCGACGCGCCCGAGGAGCTGCGCAGCTTTGTCTACGCCGAACCGTCGGCCGGCCGCGTCTTCCGGGGGGAGAGCTGGCTGCGGCACGTGGTGGTGGCGAGCAAGGCGCGCGAGGACCGGATCAGCGTCAGCTTCAACTATCGCTGATCGTCAGCGCAGCTGGCTGTCCTTGCTGCCGCGCCGGTTGATCGCCGAATGGCGGACCGCGGCGTCGCGCTGCGACTGACAGGCGACGCAGGTGCGGACGCCGGGCAGCGCCCGGCGGCGCGCCTCGGGAATATCCTCGCCGCAGAGGTCGCAGTCCTCGGCCGCTTCGCCCGAGGGCAGCCGCGCGCGCGCCGCGAGCACCGCATCCTTGACGGTGTCGTCGATCTGTTCCTGTACGGCGCCGTCCTGCGCCCAGCCGTTGGCCATCGTCCGCTATCCCATTCACCTGCCTGTAAAATGGGAATGCGGCGTCGCAAGTTCCAGACCCTAGAGATCGGCGGCGAGATTGATGCTGAAGCGCCGCGGCAGATTGTAGACGAACAGCCCGCCGCCGCCGACGCCGAAGCCGTAGTTGTTGAAGATGTTGCCGACCTGCGCGCGCAGCGTCGCCGACTTGTCGCCGATCTTGAAGCGGTAGCGGCCGCCGACCGCCAGCACCGCGCGCGGCGGCACGACGAAGCTGTTTTCCTGGTTGGCGATGCGGTCGCCGGTCGATTCGGCGAGCGCGTCGATCGAGAAGGGCGAATCGGGGAAGCGGTAGTTGAGGCTGGCGATGCTGTAGCGTTTGGTCGTGGCGACCGGCACGCGGCCGATCAGCCCGAGGTCGACCGCCTCGCCCGTCACCTCGGCATCGAGGAGAATGTTGCCGGCGACGAGGTTGAGCCCCGGCAGGATCTCGCCGGCGATCGACAGCTCGACGCCACGGTGGCGCACGGTGCCGAGCTTGGCGAAGACGCTGGCGGGATCGAGGTCGTAATAGGGTTTCGAGACGTCGAAGACGCCCGCGACGAGCTTGAGATTCGGACGGATCGCCCAACGGATACCCGCATCCACCTGCTCGGTGCGGATCGCCGGCGGCGCCTCGTTGCGGTTGGTGGCGATATCGGGCGCCTGCGGGCTCTCTTCGAGGCCGCGCGTGTAGCCGCCGTAGACGACGAAACCATCGGAAAGATAGCCGGCGGCGGTGGCATTGTAGAGCCACGGGCTGTCGTTCGAGGTCGGCAGCGCCCCCGCCGGCGTGTCGGTCGCCTTCGAATAGTCGGTCTTCTGCACGCCGACCGAAAATTCGCCGACGTCGCGCCAGCGCAGCTCGTAGGTCGCGCCCACGGTCTGCTGCTCGATCCGGTCGAAGCTCTGCGCGCCGAAATCGAACACCGGCTCGGCGACCGCTTCGCGGACGCCGATGACCGTCGGCCCGAGGTCGATGACGTCGTCGCCGCCGTAGCGGCGCGTCTGCTCGCGGCCGCGCACCGCGAGGTGGACGGTGTGGCGGCGGTCGCTTTCGTCGAAACTGCGCGACAGGCGCAGCTCGCCCGAGGTCGAGGCGAACTTGCTGTCGGGCTGCGCGATGACGATCTCGCGGCCGGTCGCGTCGGGCTGGACGTCGACGAACAAATTGGCGAATCCCCGCTCGCGCTCGTTGGCGGACCGGAAGACGCCGCCGCGCAGCGTCCAGCCCGCCACGGGGGCCTCGCCGATCAGGCCATAGTTGAAGCTCTCGCCCTTCCGCGTGGTCCATTCCTGCGGATAGAAGTTCTTGCGCGCGATCTTGGGCGGCAGGAAATCGCCCGCGGTGAAGACCAGCGGCTCGGCCTCCTCGTCGCTATAGCGCGTGCGACTCCAGAAGGGGAGGACCTCGACGCCGGCGGCGGGCTGCCAGCGCGGTGCGATCGACGCCGAGAAATAGTGCGGGTCGCCGCCATAATGCGTCTCGTCGCGATAGAGGCCGGCACCGCCGGCGATGCTCAGCGTCTCGCCGACGGGCAGCTGCGCGTCGGCCTCGGCGAACCAGCCGCCGAACGGCCCGGCGCCGATCACCGGACTGATGCGCGCCTCGCCGCCGGCCTTGCGCAGGCTGTGATCGGCGATCCCGGTCGGGGCCGGAAAGGGATAGCTCTGCGCCGAGAGGCCGACGCGAACCGTCGTCCCCTCGATGAGGCGCCCCGTCGGATTGGCCTGCTGGTCGAAGTAGAGGCCCTCGATGCGGACGTTGCCGGCGTCGACCGGCGAAAAGCCGCGCACCGAGAAGGGATTGTAGAGCCCGAAGCTCTCGTTGCCGACGCTGGTGCCGAACGCGTCCTCGGCCTGCGTCGTCGCGTTGTCGTCGGCGCGCTGTGCCAGCGCCGCTTCGCCGGCGGTGGTCAGCAGCAGCGCGATCGTGAGCCGGCGCATTCTTCTCTCCCCTTGAGTGCCCGGAACGGATAGGCAGGTGGGTGCCGGGGGTCCACGGCCGCCGTCGAAGCTGGACAGGCGTTCGTCGATGGACGAAAGCAGCGCCCTCGGCTTGACCTCGGCGCGCACTTTGGCTAGATGCGCGGCCTTTCCGGACACAACCGTCGGACGAATAGGATTTAAGCGATGTCGCGCGTTTGCGAGCTGACCGGCAAGGGCCGGCAGGTGGGCCACAATGTTTCCCACGCCAACAACAAGACCAAGCGGACGTTCCTGCCCAACCTGCAGCACGTCACGCTGATCTCGGATTCGCTCGGCCGCTCGGTCAAGCTGCGCGTGTCGATGAACGGGCTGCGCTCGGTCGAGCATGTCGGCGGCCTCGACAATTGGCTGCTCAAGACCTCGGAAGACAAGCTCAGCCTCGCGGCGCGTCGCCTGAAGCGCGAGATCGCGAAGAAGCAGGACGAGGCGCAGGCCGCCGCCTGACCCGCGTCGTTTCGACGAACGCCATCCATCGAACCAACCGGCCGATCGTCGATCGGCCGGTTTTTCGTTGCCCCCCATGCGCCGATAGGCGCGGTGTCCATTCCGGGGGAACCTTATGCGCCTGATACCTGCCCTGCTGCTCGCCGCCACGCTCGCCGCCCCTGCCGTCGCCGGCACGCGCCAGCAGGCGACCGTCGTCATGCCGGAGAATCCGGCGGCGCGGCAGATGCTCGAAGCCTGGGGCTTCTCCGACGCGATCGTCGCGGGCGACACCGTCTATCTGTCGGGAATCGTCGTCGGCCTCGGACCGAAGGAAGTCGATCTCGAGGCGGCCTATGGCCGGGCGTTCGAGCAGATCGGCGGCATCCTGAAGCGCGCCGGGGCAAGCTGGGACGACGTCGTCGACATCTCCAGCTTCCATACCGACCTGACGTCGCAGATGCCGGCGATCGTCGCCGTCAAGAATCGCTACGTGAAGCCGCCCTTCCCGGCGTGGACGGCGGTCGGCGTCACGCGGCTGATTCCCGACCGCGGCCTTACCGAGATCAAGATCGTCGCGAAGCTGCCGGCGCGCCGCTGATCAGCGCAACAGCTCGAACTTGAGAACGAGCGTGCGCTGCAGCGGCGAAAAATTGTCGTCGGAGACCAGGTAGACGAAGGTCCGCGCGCCGCTGCGGACGACCGCGAGCCCCTCCATGTTGTCGACGGTCAGCGGCGGCGCCAGTTCGGCGAGCAGTTCCGACTTGCCGAGCGCCATGCGCGCACCGTCGACGGGCGCCAGCAGCAGCGCCGCGCCGACGCCCTGCATCGGCGAAAAGCGGCGCGCCAGGATCAGGATCTGGTCGTCGCCCAGCGCGTGCGCGTCGGTCGGACTATAGGGCGCGGGCACGTCGACGGCGACGCGCGCATAATTGCGGTTGAGGCCGGCGGGACTGAGCAGCACGCCCTCGTGGCGGCCGGCCAGCTGCGCCTCGGCGATGTAGAGCCAGGCGCCGCCGACCTTCGCCATCGCCTCGATGCCGCCGTTGGGCGGCAGCGCGTCGAGCCAGCGCTGGTCGGGGAAGGCCTCGGCGCGCGCCGCGCCGTCGAGCGCGCGATAATGCCAGATGCGATGGTCGCGCTCGAACGCCACCGCCGCGCCTTCGGGGCCGAACTCGAGCGCCTCGGCATCGGCGTGCGCCTTGCCCTTCAATGGTTCGCGCGCCGGGCCGCGGACGATATCGATCATCGCGCCCTTGAGTCCGACCAGCCGGTCGCCCTGTTCGTCGAGGTCGAGCGCGATCCATTGGCCGC
This sequence comes from Sphingomonadaceae bacterium, assembly GCA_030147805.1. Classification (GTDB taxonomy): domain Bacteria; phylum Pseudomonadota; class Alphaproteobacteria; order Sphingomonadales; family Sphingomonadaceae; genus Sphingoaurantiacus. Next base: position 94,741 of record JASBUR010000012.1, on the reverse strand, counting down.
CGTCGGTCACCGACAGCAGGCGCCCCGGGCTCATGCTCCGCAGCGCCGAGAGGCCGCCGAAGCGCACGTCGCGGCTCTTGAGCTCGATGCCGCCGAGATAGCGCAGCTTGCCGACGCGGTCGCGCGCCGGGTCCGCCGCGTCGAGCGGCACCGCGATGGCGGTGACCGCGATCGGGCGAAGGCCGGGCCGCGTGTCGGCGTCGGCCGAACTGCAGGCGGCGAGCAGGAGCAGCGCCAAAGCGACGATCGAACGCATGAAGCGGGGCATAGCAGAAGCATCGCGCGCCCGCTATCTGTCCCCCGTGCCCCTCTCCATGCAAACGCGCCCCGAACAGATCCTGCAGACCGTTTTCGGCTATGCCGCGTTCCGCGGCCCGCAGGCCGGAATCATCGCCGACGTGATGGACGGTCGCGACGTGCTCGCGATCATGCCGACCGGCGCGGGCAAGTCGCTCTGCTACCAGATCCCGGCGCTGGCGCGGCCGGGCACCGGGCTCGTCGTGTCGCCGCTGATCGCGCTGATGCACGACCAGGTACGGGCGCTCAACGCCAACGGCGTGCGCGCTGCGGCGCTGACCAGCCAGGAGGACCGCCAGGCGCAGGAGGACATCCTGTCGCGCTTCGCCGCCGGCGCGCTCGACCTGCTCTATGTCGCGCCCGAGCGCGCGACGATGCCGTGGTTCCAGGCGCAGCTCGAACGGACCAGGCTGTCGCTGATCGCCATCGACGAGGCGCATTGCGTCAGCCAGTGGGGCCACGATTTCCGTCCCGACTATCGCCAGCTCAAGGCGCTGTGCGATCGATTCCCCGACGTGCCGCGGATGGGCCTCACCGCCACCGCCGACGAGATCACCCGCCGCGACATCCTCGAGCAGCTCGGTATCGACGCCGACCGCATGGTCGTCGCCGGCTTCGACCGGCCCAACATCCGCTACGAGGTCCATGCCAAGACCGAGGAGAAGCGCCAGCTGAAAGGCTTCCTCGAGACGCAGGACGGCTGCGGCATCATCTATGCCCGCACGCGCGACAAGGTCGAGAAGACCGCCGACTGGCTGACCGGGCTCGGGCTGAACGCGCTGCCCTATCACGCCGGGCTCGACGGCCGCGTCCGCAACGCCAACCAGGCGGCGTTCGTGAAGGCCGAGGACATGATCATCGTCGCCACGGTCGCCTTCGGCATGGGCATCGACAAGCCCGATGTGCGCTTCGTCGCGCACATGGGGCTGCCCGATTCGATCGAACATTATTATCAGGAGACCGGGCGGGCCGGCCGCGACGGCGACCCGGCCATCGCCTTCATGCTCTACGGCGCCGCCGACATCGGCCGCGCGCGCAACCAGATCGAATCGGCGCAGGCGAGCGAGGCGAAGAAGCGCGCCGACCACCAGCGCCTGAACGCGCTCGTCGGCTTCTGCGAGACCACCGGCTGCCGCCGCATTCCCCTGCTCACCTATTTCGGCGAGCCGGCGCCCGCACCCTGCGGCAATTGCGATACCTGCCTCGCGCCGCCGCAGACGCGCGATGCCACCGAAGCCGCGCAGAAGCTGCTGTCGACGATCTACCGCACCGGCCAGCGCTTCGGCCTCGGCCATCTCGTCGCGGTCCTCCACGGCAAGCGCGATGAACGCATCGAGCGGCTCGGCCACGACCAGCTGAGCGTCTTCGGCATCGGCGCCGACCTCGACGACAAGGCCTGGCGCGCGCTCGGGCGCCAGCTGGTCGCCGCGGACGCGCTGCGGCTCGATCCCGAACATGGCGGGCTGGCGCTGGGCCCCAACGCCCGGCCGATTCTCAAAGGCGAGCAATCGCTCACCTTGCGCCTCGAGCCCGAGCGCGGCCGCCGGACCCGCCAGCGCCGCAGCGACGCGAGCCCGGTCAGCGCCGGCGATGCCCCGCTGTTCGACCGGCTGCGCGAAGTCCGCCGCCAGCTTGCCGCCGATCAGGGCGTCCCGCCCTATGTCGTCTTCCACGATTCGACCTTGCGCGAGATGGCCGAGACCCGCCCCGCCAGCCTCGCCGCGATGGCCGAGATCAGCGGCGTCGGCGCGCGCAAGCTCGAGGCCTACGGCCCGGCGTTCCTCGCGGCGATCAGCAGCTAGAGCCCGACTTCTAGCATCTGTTCCGACCGCTGTCGGTCCCGTCGCCCGTCCTCCTCCCGGCCACCGCCACGGCAAGCCAGGACGATCGCTGCTTGTCGCAGGCGAACCCTCGATTGATTATCAGGCGCGGGCGAGACGAGCCGCTCTGGCGCTGCAGGTGGGCGAGGAAAACTCAGTTTCCGGCCATCATCGCTCTCAACCCCGCGGCCTGCTCGGCGAGCGCGCGGCTGCCGAGTTCGCTGGCCTTGGCGCGTTCCCACCACGCCTTCAGCCGCGGCTGCGCATCGAGCAGCTTGTCGGTGCCATAGGGCCGCGCGAACACGTCGAAGAAATAGAAGATCGGAATCAGCGTCGCGTCGGCGGCGGTGAAGGCGTCGCCGACCGCGAAGACGTCGCTGTCGCGGCGGAAGGACTCGAGTTTGGCGAGGACCGGGCCGAGCCGTTCGATCGCGCCGGGCACGCCCTCGGGATTGTCGCGGCCGCGGAACAGGTGCGTCACCTCGGGCACGAGATAGATGTCGGCCATCCGGCACAGCAGCCGCACGCGGGCGCGCTCCTGCGCGTCGGCGGGGTAGATCGAGGTGCCGCCGCCGGTCTCCTCGACATAGTCGAGGATCACCGAGGATTCGGGCAGCGCGAAGTCACCGTCGACGAGGCAGGGCATCTTGCCCATCGGGTTGAGCCTCAGGAAGGCGTCGGACTTGATGCCGCCCTCGGGCATCTCGACCGGCAGCTCGATGCCCTTGGCGCGCGCCGCGAGCACGACGCGCATCACGAACGGCGACAGCAATCCCCCGTAGAGCTTCATCGCATCCCCCTGTGTCTTCTTCGTCACCCCCGCGAAGGCGGGAGCCCAGCACTAGATGTCGCGCCAGCGAAGCTGGCAATTATTCAAAGGACTGGGTCCCCGCCTTCGCGGGGATGACGGTCGAAGAACAAGCCGGCTTAATCCGCCAGCCCCAGCGCCGCCTTGTAAGTGTCGAGCAGCGCTTCCTGCTCCATGCGCGCGTCGCGCTCCATCTTGCGGAGCTTGATGATCGACCGCATCGTCTTGACGTCATAGCCTTGGCCCTTGGCCTCGGCGAACACGTCCTTGATGTCGTCGGCGATGCCCTGCTTTTCCTCGTTCAATCGCTCGATGCGCTCGATGAACAGACGGAGCTGCTCGGCGGAAACCGTACCGCTAGCCATGATGACCCCCCTTGGGTGCTGGATTCGTGAAGGCGGCGGACGCTAGTGGCGGCCTTCCCCGCGCGCAAGGCCGGGAATCAGCTTTGCGGAAAGCCGTCGCTTATCGTCGCGTGGCGCGCTTCGAACTGCTCGCCGGTGTCGCCTTCGGTCGGCACGACGCACCAGCCGCCGCCCGCCGCGATACTCGCCATCGCCGGGCCGACGACGACCTCGGGCCCCTGCGCGCGCCGCCAATGTTCGCCGAGCGCGTCGGGCAGTCGCCGCACGCCGCCGAAGCGCTCCGGCCGCGCCCGCGCCGCGTCCCAGATGCCGGTGTTGACGAGGCCCGGGCAGAGGATGGTGACGCCGACGCCCTCGGGCGCCAGTTCGGCGGCCAGCGCCTCGCCGATGCCGGCGGTCGCCTGCTTCGAGGCCGAGTAGATGGTGAACGAGCCGCGCATCGGGGTGATCGACGCGGTCGAGGCGGTGATCCCGACATGGCGCGGGCCCTCGGCCTTGAGCAGCAGCGGCACCACCGCCTGCGCGGTCCAGATCGCGCCGAGCACGTTGACGCCATAGACCCATTCGGCGGTGCGCGGGCTGACGTCGAGCACGCCGGCGCCGACCGCGACGCCGGCATTGATCCACAGGATCGACGGCAGGATGTCCTCGCCGACCAGCCGATCGGCCAGGCCGGCGACCGAGGCCCGGTCGGAGACGTCGCAGGCGATGGCGATCGTCTCGCCGCCGAACGCCTTGAGTTCGGCGGCCGCGGCCTCGGCCGCCTCGGCGCGGATATCGACGACCGCGATGTTCATGCCGAGCCGCGCCAGCCCCTGCGCGAGCGCCAGGCCGATGCCCTCGCCGGCGCCCGTCACCACCGCCCAGCGTCCCCGATAGCCTTCGAATCCGTCCATATCCTCCGCTCCTTGCTCGCCTGAAAGGCTAGGGCGGCGGCTTCGGCTTGGCGAGCCCGATTCCGCCATGCTAGGCGCGGCAGCAACTGCCCCAACGACGAGGTCGCTTCGATGACGCGCGCGCATGCCCCCCGCCACGACTGGACGCTCGCCGAGGCCCGCGCGCTGTTCGCCCGGCCGCTCAACGATCTGGTGTTCGAGGCGCAGGCGGCGCTGCGCGCGCATTTCGACCCGCACGCCGTCCAGACCTCGCAGCTGCTGTCGATCAAGACCGGCGGCTGCGCCGAGAATTGCGGCTACTGCGCGCAATCCTCGCATTTCGACACCGGGGTGAAGGCGACCAAGCTGACGATCCTCGACGAGGTGCTCGACGCGGCCCGCGACGCCAAGGCCAACGGCGCCTCGCGCTTCTGCATGGGCGCCGCCTGGCGCAGCCTCAAGGACCGTGACGTCGAGCGCGTCTGCACGCTGATTTCCGAGGTGAAGGCGATGGGCCTCGAGACCTGCGCGACGCTCGGCATGCTCGAGCCGGGCCAGGCCGAGCGGCTGCAGGCGGCGGGCCTCGACTATTACAATCACAACCTCGACACCGGCCGCGACTATTATCCCCAGATCGTCACCACCCGCACCTACGACGACCGGCTCGACACGCTCGCCAAGGCGCGCGACGCCGGGCTGAAGCTGTGCTGCGGCGGCATCGTCGGCATGGGCGAGAGCCTCGACGACCAGCTCGGGCTGCTGATCGAGCTGGCGCAGCTCAGCCCGCATCCCGAATCGGTGCCGATCAACCGGCTGGTACCGATCGCCGGCACGCCGCTCGCCGGCGCGGCGCCGATCGACGACATCGACACCGTCCGGCTGATCGCGGTGGCGCGGATCATGCTGCCCGCGTCCTATGTCCGGCTGTCGGCGGGCCGCGAGTCGATGAGCCGCGAACTGCAGGCGCTGTGCCTGCTCGCCGGCGCCAACAGCTTCTTCGTCGGCGGCCGGCTGCTGACGACGCCCAACGCCGGCGAGGACGAGGACAGCGCGCTGCTGCGCGCGATGGGCTTTGCGACCGAGGCGCCGCGGGTCGGGCAGCTCGAGGCGGCGGAATAGGCTTGCCGCGCCGCTTCAGGCGGCGAGCGAAACGCGATTGCGGCCCGCGTTCTTCGCCGCATAGAGCGCCTGGTCGGCGGCCGCGAAGATGCGCGCCATCGGCGCTCCCGCCACCACCGGCGCCAGCCCGCAGCTCACCGTCATCCTGATCGTGGGCTGCGCATCGGCCGCCGCGATGAGCGCTGCCTGCACTTCGGTGCGTATGCGCTCGCACGTGGCGATCGCGTCGTCGATGGTCGCCGACATCAGCAGAATCGCGAATTCCTCGCCGCCCAGCCTCCCGACGAGGTCGCCGCCGCCGACGCTGCCCGACAGGATATGGGCGAGGTGAACCAGCGCGGCGTCGCCGGCGGCATGGCCGAAATCATCGTTGATCTTCTTGAAATGGTCGGCATCGATGATCGCCAGCGCCGCGGGCTGCGAGGTCGCCGACAGATGCGCCAGTACGCGCTGGACCTGTTCGGTGAAGCCGCGGCGGTTGAGGATGCCGGTCAGCGCGTCGGTTCGCGCCACGATCGTCAGTCGCTGCTCGAGCGCCTTGCGATGGCCGATGTCCCTGATCGCGCTGACGGCCCCGATCACCTCGCCGCTCTGCTCGTCGCGAATCGCCTTCATCCGGCTTTCGAACCACGCCGCCTCTCCATTCGCCTTGCGCGCGCGGTACTCGACCGTGAAGCTCCGGTCGGGCGTCGCCAGCGCCGCCAGGTGCGTATCGCGCACCCCGTCGCGCCAGTCGGGATCGATCAGCGTGTTGGCGTTGCGACCGATCAGGCTGCTCGGCTCATATCCGCCGAGTTCGCGAATCGACTTCGATATCACCGCGATTCGTCCCTCGATATCGAGCTGGACGAGCACGTCGCTGGTATTGTCGGTCAGCAATCGCAGCGCCGCTGCCGTTCTCGACACCGCCCGCATCAGCGAGTCGCGCTGCCGCAAGGTCGCCGCGACCGGCAGGGCGACGAGAAATTGGACGGCGAGGTAGAGCTGAAGGAACTGGAAGCGCAACGCCTGCGTGCCGTCGATGAGCGTGATGGGGCCCAGGCCAAGCGAACTCGCTATTCCCGCGACCACCCCGACGATCGCCACCGCCACCGCCGCGCCGAGCCTGCCCATATAGAAGGTGGCCACCAGGATCGGCAGCACGGGGAGGAACAGCAGGGGAAAGCGGTTCTGCGAGAAGACGCCGATCGCCACCAGCGCGGTCACGACCAGAATCCCGCCCGCCAGAAGGGGGCGGGCGCCCTTGCGGCTCCATGATCGGCGCCCGCTGGCAAGCGGCAGGAAGAGGAGTGGCGTGGTGATGATCGTCCCCAGACCGTGCCCGGCAACCCAGTCGACCCATAAGGAAAGGATGTCGCCACCGAACGATGTCGCCGCCATCGAGGCGCCCACGATGCCGCTCAGGGCGGGCGCCACGAGACCGCCAGACACCATGAAGGTGACGATCGTGCCGGGCGTCGCGAACGGATCGCCTTCGATGTTCGCGCGCCGAAGCAGGAGGACGACGATGAGCCCTTCCACGATGTTGGCCGCTGCGAAGAATATTGCAGCGACCGGGAAGGGGCTGAAGAGCGCGCTGGCCACCAGACTGCCGGCGAAGGCGGCACCGAGCGGGATCCACCGCAGCCGCCACTCGGTGCGCAGGAGCGCGGTGATGAGCACGGCGTTGGCGACCCAAAGCAGCGCGATGCCGCCGCTGAGCCGCGTGAGCAGGATCGCCAGGGAGGCGAGCGCGAAGTAGCCGCATGCCGTGGAGACGGCGATCCACATTCTGCTCATTTGCACAAACCCGATCATTGAACGCGTGCGGCCGCCCGCCATGCAGGTGATGCGTCGCTCGTTGCATGTCCAACGCGCGGGGGTGATCTAGGCTGCGACGGGCCGAGTATTACGGCGCGACCGCCCGCAGCTCGGCGACGTTCGCCTGGGGCCAGCCATCCAGCGCCGACCCCAGCCGTTTGAGCCCTTCGGCCACCACTTCATATCGCCCGCCGATGCCGATGCGAAAGCGATCGGCGGCGCCGAAGAAGCGTCCCGGGACGATCGAGGTGTCATGGTCGCGGCGCAGCAGCTGGTTGAGCGCATCGACGTCACCCCCCTTCCAGCGCGGGAACATCGTGATTCCGGCATCGGGGAGCTCGATCTCCAGATCGCCGCGCGTCGCGAAAAAATCGCGCGCCAGCGCCCGGTTGCGATCGAGATGCGCGCGCGTCGGCGCCGCGATCTCGTCCAGATGGGTGAGGGCAAGGACGCCGAGACGCTCGGCCGCGTGCGGCTGTGCGACGCCCATCAGCTCGTTCAGCCGCCACATGCGCTCGGCGAGATCGGGCGCCGCGAGGATCCAGCCGCAGCGGATGCCGCTGAGGCCATAGACCTTGGTCAGGCTGCTCGTGGCGACGAAGCTCTCGCCCAGCCGCGCGGCGGTGCGCGGCGCCTCGGCGAAGGCGGCGTCGAGATAGACCTCGTCGACGAGCACGCGCGCGCCGGCGCGGGCGGCAAGACGGCCGATCTCGGTCAGCGTCGCGTTGTCGGCGAAGGCACTCGTCGGGTTGTGGAGGTTGGTGACGACGATCAGCCGGGTGCGCGGGGTCATCGCCGCTGCGACCGCGGCGGGGTCGAGCCGGAAACCGTCCGCCGGCGCGCGGGCGAACTCGCTGATCTTCCCGCCGAGAAACGACGCGGCAGCGACCATCGGCTCATAGGCGGGGGTTTCGACGAGCACCTCGTCGCCCGGGGCGATGAGCGTCGCCATCGCCAGGAAATTGGCCATCGAGGTACCGTTGGCGATGACGACCTGATCGGGCGCGACTCCCTGCCGCGCGGCGATGGCCTCGCGCAGCGGCGCATAACGGTGGCGGCTGGCGCCGTCGAGCGCCAGGTCGGCGACGCCGAGCGGCAGCCGGTCGAGCGCGAAATGCGGCACTTCGCTCGACGCGAGATGGTAGCGCACCGGCGCCTGGTTCTTCGCCCAGTGCATATAGGTCGACTGCATCGCGCGGCTCATGCGCGCTCCCGCGCGCTGCGGCGCGACCAATAGGCGTAGGCGGGGAGGCCGGCGAGCACGATGGCGAACCCGATCAGGCTGTTGAGCATCTGCGTATAGACGGTCGCCGCGACGACGATCCAGCAGGCTGCGACGAACAGTCCGGTGCTGAACGGGTGCCACGGCGCCTGGAAGGACGGGCGCGCCGGATCGCGGCGGCGGAAGATGAACAGCGCGAGGCCGGTCAGCCCGAACCAGATGAAATCGACCGAGACGACATAGCTGAGGATCGCGCCGAACTGGCCCGACACGGCGATCACCGTCGCCACCGCGCCCTGCAGCATGATCGCGAAGACCGGCACCTTCGTGCGCGGATGCACGCGGGCGATGCCGCGGAAGAACAGTCCGTCGTCGGCCATCGCGAAATAGACGCGCGGCGCGGTCAGCATGCTCTGGCTGAGGAAGCCCAATGTCGAGACGGTGATGCCGAGCGCGATGAATGCCGCGCCCTTCGGGCCGAGCGCCAGCCGCATGACGTCGGTGGTCGGTGTCGCGCTCGCACCGAGCCCCGCGGGGCCGAGCGCATGGACGCAGATCGCGACGACGCCGATGTAGAGGATGACGACCCCGATGACGCCGAGCATCAGCCCCCAGGCGAGGTCGCGCCCCGGATTGCGCATTTCGCCGGCGACGAAGCTCGTCGTCTGCCAGCCGCCGTAGGCGAACATCACCGGGATGAGCGCTGCGCCGAAGGCAGGCAGCATGAATTCGAGCGGCGGCGCGACATCGGACGCGACCGCCGGCGCCGGGCTGACCGACCAGCCGACGCCGACCAGCGCGGCGATCGCGGCGATCTTCAGCAGCATCAGCGCGCTCTGCACGTTGCTGCCGGCGCGCACGCCGAGGCAGTTGACGAGCGTCAGCAGCGCCAGTGTGACGGCGGCGACGGCCGCGTGCGACGCGGGAAGAACCACCAGCTCGCCGAGATAGCGCGCGAAGGTGATCGCCACCGCCGCCATGCCGCCCGACTGGATGACGAGCAGCAGCGACCAGCCATAGAGGAAGGCGGTCGTCGGTCCGTAAGCGTCGCGCAGATAGGCGTACTGACCGCCCACCTCGGGCCGCCGCGCCGCCAGCTCGGCATAGACGAAGGCCCCGACCAGCGCGACGAGCCCGCCCACCGCCCAGGCCCCGAGGATGAGCGCCGGCGTCTGCACATGGCGCGCGACCTCGGCCGGGTTGACGAAGATGCCGGCGCCGACGATGCCGCCCATGACGAGCATCGTCGCGTCGAAGCGACCGAGCCGGCGCGCCAGCCGCGGGTGGGGCGTCGCCTCGCCGCTCACCGCTTCGGTCTGCCTGCCGTCCGCCGCGTCGTTCCCCGATTCATCGCGCCCCCGTTTTGACCGTCATCCCATCCGCGCAGCGAAGAGGCAATGGCCGCTTCAGGGACGCGGGTCGGGACGCGACAGCCAGGCATCGAGCGACAGATCCGCCGTCGGACAGGTCGTCGCGCGCAGGCTGTGCGCCATGATCGCCAGCGCCCAGTCGGCGCGCTGCGGATCGCTGGCGGCGACGCAGTCGCTCGGCGCCCACAGGTCATAGCCGCGCATATGCGCGTCGGCGGCGGTGAACAGCACGCAGATGTCGGCCGCGATGCCCGTCAGGATCAGGCGCCGCACGCCGAGCCCGGCGAGCAGCGCCGGCAGGTTGGTCGCGTAGAAGCCGGAGAATTGCGGCTTGATGACGAAATAATCGTCGTCGCGCGGCTGCATCCTTTCGACCAGTTCGCGTCCGGGCGCCCCCGGGCGGGCGCAATGGGCGATGAGCTTCGAGCGTTCGGATTGCCAATGGCCAAAATTGTCGTTGACGTAGATGACCGGCACGCCGGCCCGCGTCGCCGCGTCGCGAAGCGTCAGCAGCGGGTCGGTGAGCGCGCGCGCCTGTTCGAGCAGCCGTTCGCCGCCCGCGAAGCAGAGGTCGTTGATCATGTCGATGACGAGCAGCGCGGCCTGCCCCGGCACCGGGCCCTGCGTTTCGATATCGGTCCCCATTCAATATCCCTTGGCGGCGTGGCAAAGGGAACGACCTGCGCCGCGTTCGGTTCATGCCGGGCGATCCCAGGGCTGATGGGCGCGGCGAGCGAGGGCGACAATGGACGATTTCCATTCGATCTACGCGCAGGGCTTCGTCCGCATCGCCGCCTGCACGCCGCGCTGCGCGGTCGCCGATCCCGTCTTCAACCTCGGCGAGACGCTGGCGCTGGCGCGCGAGGGCGACCGGCGCGGCGTCGCGCTCATGGTCTTCCCCGAACTCGGGCTATCGGCCTATTCGATCGACGATCTGTTCGGGCAGCAGACGCTGCTCGACGCCGTCGAGGATTCGCTGGCCGAGCTCGCCGCGGCGAGCCGCGAGCTGGCGCCGCTGCTGCTGGTCGGTGCGCCGCTGCGCCGCGAGGGGCGGCTCTACAATTGCGCCGTCGCGGTGCATCGCGGCGACATCCTCGGCGTCGTTCCCAAGACACACCTCCCCACCTACCGCGAATTCTACGAGAAGCGCTGGTTCGCTTCGGGACGCGGCCTCGCCGGGCTCGAGATCGCCGTCGCCGGACGGACGGTGCCGTTCGGCACCGACCTGCTGTTCGCCGACGCGACGCGGCCGGGCTTCGTCGTCCATAGCGAGATCTGCGAGGACGTGTGGGCACCGGCGCCGCCGAGCGATTTCGGGGCGCTGGCCGGCGCCACGATCCTCACCAACCTGTCGGCGAGCAACATCGTCGTCGGCAAGGCCGATACGCGGCGGCTGCTGTGCGCCACCCAGTCGGGCCGCTGCTGGGCGGCCTATGTCTATGCCGCCGCCGGCCCCGGCGAATCGACGACCGACCTCGCCTGGGACGGGCAGGCGTGCATCTACGAACTCGGCGCCACGCTGTGCGAGAGCGAGCGTTTCCCTACCGGCCCCGGCATGATCGTCGCCGACGTTGATGTCGAACGGCTGCTGCTCGAGCGGCAGCGGACGGGCACGTTCGACGACGCCGCGCAGCTGCACGCTGCGCCCGAGCGGCGCTTCCGCCGCATCGCGTTCGACTATCAGGCACCCGCCGGCGACATCGGCTTCGAGCGGCCGGTCGACCGCTTCCCCTATGCCCCCGACGATCCGGCGCGGCTCGACGAGGATTGTTTCGAGACCTTCAACATCCAGGTGCAGGGGCTGGTGAAGCGGCTCGAAGCGAGCGGAGTCCGGCGGCTGTGCATCGGCGTGTCGGGCGGGCTCGATTCGACGCATGCGCTGATCGTCGCGGCGCGCGCCTACGACCTGCTCGGCTGGCCGCGCGCCGACATCCTCGGCTTCACGCTTCCCGGCTTCGGCACCAGCGAGGAAACCCGGCGCAACGCCTGGGGCCTGATGCGCGGACTCGGCATCACCGGTGAGGAGATCGACATCACCCCGCTGGCGCGGCAGATGCTCGCCGACCTCGGCCATCCGTTCGCGCGCGGCGAGGCGGTCTATGACGTGACCTTCGAGAATGTGCAGGCCGGGCTGCGCACCGACCTGCTGTTCCGCGCCGCCAACCAGCGCAGCGGCATGGTGCTCGGCACCGGCGACCTGTCCGAGCTGGCGCTCGGCTGGTGCACCTACGGCGTCGGCGACCAGATGAGCCATTACAACGTCAACGCCTCGGTGCCCAAGACACTGATCCAGCACGTCATCCGCTGGGTCGTCGGCGCCGGGCTGTTCGATGCGGCGACCAACGCGGTGCTGACGTCGGTGCTGCAGACCGTCATCTCGCCCGAGCTCGTGCCGGCGAGCGACGCGGGCGACCTGCAGAGCACCGAAGACAAGATCGGCCCCTATGCGCTGCACGACTTCACGCTCTATCACCTGACGCGCTTCGGCCTCAGGCCCTCGAAGATCGCCTTTCTCGCGCACCGGGCGTGGAGCGATGCGGCGGCGGGCCACTGGCCACCCGGCTACCCCGCCGCCGAGCACCGCGCCTATGACCTGGCGACGATCAAGCGCTGGATGGAGCTGTTTCTCCGCCGCTTCTTCGCCAACCAGTTCAAGCGCTCGGCGCTGCCCAACGGCCCCAAGGTGACGACCGGCGGCTCGCTGAGCCCGCGCGGCGACTGGCGCGCGCCGTCGGACGCCAGCGCCCGCGCCTGGCTCGACGAGCTCCGCCGCCATGTGCCCGACGACGCGGCACCGCCGGCGCATGCCAGCGACGCGACGCCGGCCAAGCCGATGACGCGCTGAGCCAAGCGGCGCTTTCAATCGCCACAGTAACTCTGCCTCGCCCTGCGCCGGCGCGGCTGCGAAAGCGGTTGCGTCGTTTCGCATCGGAGGTCGCGTGTCGCGCTTTGCCCGCCATCGATGGTTCGTGCCGCTGCTGGCCGGTGCCAGCTTCGGCGATCGCCTGGTCGCCTGCGCCGGCGTGCTGGTCGGGCTCGCCGCCGCCGCCGCGATCATGGGAGCCTCCGGGACGGTCGCCCCCGGCCTGCCGCTGCTGATCGCACCGATCGGCGCGTCGGCGGTGCTCGCCTTCGCCGTACCGGCAAGCCCGCTGGCGCAACCGTGGTCGGTGATCGGCGGCAACACGACCTCGGCGCTCGTCGGCGTCGGCGTCGCGCTGACGGTGCGGGACCCGGCGCTGGCCGCCGGCCTCGCCGTGGCGCTGGCGATCCTCGCCATGTCGCTCGCGCGCTGCCTGCATCCGCCGGGCGGCGCGGTGGCGCTGTTCGCCGCGATCGGCGGCCCGACCGTCTCGGTGCTCGGCTATGGCTTCGCGCTGGTGCCGGTCGCCGCCAATTCGGCGGTGCTGGTCGGCGCCGCGTGGCTGTTCCACCGCCTGTCGGGACATGCCTATCCGCACCGGGCGAGCGCGTCGGCCGCCAGCCGGCAGCTCGCCAGCGAAGGACTGCTCGCCATCGACATCGAGCGCGCGATCGGCGACCTGGGCGAGACCTTCGACATCGGGACCGAGGATCTGGCGATGCTGGTGGCGCGCGCCGAGCATCATGCCGCCGAACGACGCCGACACGGTTGACGCGCTTCCGCGCGCGGCGCCGGCTGCTACACTGGCGCGGTCGCCGCACCGGCGGCAGCGGAAGGACCGAATGCGCACCAGGCTGAGCATCTGCAGGCGCAAGACGCGCTTCGCCTCCGAGGCGGAAGCACGCGGCGTCGCCGCCCGTGCCGATGTGGCGCTGCGCCCCTATCGCTGCGACCGCTGCGGGCAGCTGCACCTGACCAGCCGGACCAAGGGCAAATGGCAGCCGCGGACGGCGCCTCATGGATAATCTGGCGCACGGGCTGTTCGGCGCGGCGCTCGGCGAAGCGGGGCTCAAGGAGAAAACCGGGCTCGGGCTCGCGACGCTGATTCTCGCCGCGAACCTTCCCGACGTCGATGCGCTCGGGCTGCTGGTCGGCGAGAATCTGGCCTGGCGCCGCGGCTGGACGCACGGGCCGGTGGCGATGCTGGTGCTGCCGCCGCTGCTGGTCGGCGCGATGGTGGCGTTCGACCGCTGGCAGGTGCGGCGCGGCACACGGCCGGCGGCGCGGCCGCCGATCCACCTCGGCTGGCTGTTCGCGCTCGCCTATATCGGCTGGCTGTCGCATCCGCTGCTCGACTGGTTCAACACCTACGGCATCCGGCTGCTGATGCCGTTGTCCGAACGCTGGTTCTACGGCGATACGCTGTTCATCATCGACGTCTGGCTATGGTCGGCGCTGGCGCTGGGCGTCTGGCTGGCGCGGCGGCGACGGCGGCGCGGAGACGCCGCCCCGCGGCGGCCGGCGCAGGCCAGCATCGCGCTGGTTGCCGGCTATGCCACGCTGATGGGTGCCGGCAGCGCGGCCGCCGAGCGGATGGCGACCGAGGATGCCGAGCGGCACGGCGTTGGCCCGGTGCGCACCGCGGTCGCGAGCCCGGTGCCGGTGAACCCGTTGCGGCGCGAGGTCGTGCTGGCCACCGACGAAGGCTATGCGTTCGGCGAGGTACGCTGGACGCCCGCGCCCAAGGTCTGGGTCGCCTATGGCGTGGTGATCAACCAGATCGACGATCCGGCGGTCGCGTTGGCGCGCCGCGAGAAGCGCGTCGCCGATTTTCTCTACTGGTCGCGACTGCCCTTAGCCACGGTCGAGCGTCGGCCCGACGCCACGACCGTCCGGATCGGCGATGCGCGCTACGCCGTCGGCGCCGCCGCGGGCCGCTTCGAGGTGGTGGCGACGCTACCGCCGGACCAGCCGCAGCGCACGCCCGACCGCCCATAGGCCGAGCGCGAGCAGCACGCCGAGCACGAGCAGATAGGTGGTGCCGTTCGCCTTGGCGGGGCCGTGGATCTGGTGATCGGCGGTCTCGACGAACAGCACCAGCGCCAGCCCGCACAACCCGCCCCAGGCCGCGACGTGCCAGCCCGCGCCCTCGCGCGGCGCGCGCCAGGCCGCCCAGAGGAGCGCGGTCGCCACCGCCAGCTCGTCGAAGGCGGCGGGAAAGAAGCGCGGGCTGGCGCCGTAGCGGGCGATCTCGCCCGCGGCGATGACGAAGGCGACAAGGATCGCCAGGCGGTTGAGCGCGGTCATCCGCCCACCGTGCCGCCGCCCGACGCCGGCGGCAAGCGCCGGCGACGACGGCAGAGCCGGTCGGGACGAAGCCTAGCTCACCTCGCGCGCGAGGCCGCGCCGCTGCGCGTCGTCGACGAGCGCGCGGAACCTGGCCTGTGCTTCGCGGCCGAGCCGTTCCTGCTCCTTGCCGAGGCGCCCCTGCTGCGCGCCGAGCGCCGCCTGCTGTTCGCCGAGCTCCGCCTGCTGGCGCCCGAGTTCCGCCTGCTGCCGGCTCAAATCGTCCGACCGGCTGCCCGCCGACCGCTGCCGGCTGGACAGCTCGGCCTGCTGGCCGCCCAGCGCCGCCTGGCGCGACCCGAGCGCGGCCTGCCGCGAGCCGAGCGCTGCCTGCCGCCGGCCGAGCGCCTGCTGCGGCGCGAAGATCGCCTGTGCCTGGCGCAGGATTGCCGGGTCGCGCACGACATAGGCCTTTCCATCGCGGCGGACGTAAAGCAGCGGATCGCTGCCGGTCCGCAGCGCCTGCGCATGACGCAGGTCGGAGGTCGAGCCATGCATCATCATGCGGCCGTCCTCGCCCGCCGACATGAGGATGTAGGATTCGTCCTTCGACCAGCCATGCCGCGCGGCTTCGGCCGCGGCCGGCGCCGACGGCGACCCGAACAGGGTGGCGAGCAGCGCGGCACCGACGACCGCCAGCCAGTCGTTGCGCGTCATCGATCGATGGGCCGTCATGCGAATCTCCAGCGAAGCCGTGTTACATATGTAGCAGCCTAGTGTGAGCTACAAATGTAGTCAAGGCCTCAGGCGACCTTGCGCTGCCTCGCCGCCGCGATCCGCCGCTCATGTTCGAGCAGCCATTGCTTGCGCCAGATCTTGCCGCCGTAGCCGGTCATCGCGCCGTCGCTGCCGATGACGCGGTGGCAGGGGATGATGATCGCGACGGTGTTGGCGCCGTTGGCGCGCGCCACCGCGCGCACCGCCTCGGGGCGGCCGATTCGCGCGGCGAGGCCGCCGTAGGTCTGCGTCGTTCCCGCCGCAATGCCGCGCAGCGCCGTCCAGACCTGGCGCTCGAAAGCGCTGCCCTGCGTCGCGAGCGGCACGGCGAAGTCCATCGTCTCGCCGCGGAAATAGCGCCCGATCTCGTCTTGGGTCTGCGCCAGCACCGGGCCGTCGCCGAACGGGATGGCGCCGCGACGCGCCTGCAGCCGTTCGAGCTCGCGCGGCAGCCCCTTGCGCTCGACGAATTCGAGCAGGTGGAGCCCGTCCTCGCCGGCGACCGCCAGCATCGCGCCGATCGGCGTTTCGATCCAGCGTGCCCGCAACGCGAACAGCCCCTGCACGCGTGCCGGCGCCTGCCCGAGCAGCCGCGCGATCGCCTCGCGAAAGCCGCTGCCCGATTCATAGCCGGCATCGAGCTGCGCCTCGATCACCGGGGCGCCTTCGGCAAGCTGCGTCGCGGCGTGGCCGAGGCGGTGCGCGCGGGCGAACTGCAGGAACGACTGGCCATATTCGCGCTGGAAGGCACGGCGCACCGTTCCGGCGTCATGGCCGAGCGCGGCGACGTCGGCTTCGGTCCAGCGGCGGCCGGGATCGGCGGCGACCGACGCGCGCAATTGCGCGACGACGTCGCTTCCCGCGGTTGCCGCCAGCGGCGTGCAGCGCAGGCAGGCGCGGTAGCCCGCCGCCGCGGCCGCGGCCGCGCTGGCGAAGAAGGTGGTGTTGACGCGCTTCGGCTTGCGCGCCGGGCAGGTCAGCCGGCAGAAGATGCCGGTCGTCGAAACGCCGACGAACCAGAGCCCGTCGTAGGCCGGGTCGCGCGCGAGCAGCGCGGCATAGAGATCGTCGTCATCGTTCGGCAGCGTCATGCTGGCTCATTATCATTCCGCGCGAGAGCCTGCCGCCGAAAAGCAGGCGTGGATTTTCGACCCGACGGCGATGCGCTATGTAGCCGGCATGTGGGACGCGCTTTCGCGATATCCGACGCTGCCCTTCGTCGTTGCGGCCGTGGTGATGATCGTCTGGCCACTCCCCCGGCGACCGATGGTCGAGCGGGAGCGTCAGGCGCGGCTGGACGAACTCGCGCGTGGCGCACCCGAACGCTACTTCGAAGAGCGCCGTGCGCTCGCATCCTATGGTCCGAAGAGCGCGGGCCCCTATCGCCTATGGGGTCTCATCCTGCTCGCCCTGAGCCTCGCGTCACTATTCCTGACGCCGTGACCGGCGGGCGGCGGGCCGGCCCGGCGCTCACGCCGCGCTATACAGGCCGGTGGGCAGCTTTTCACGCGCATCGTCTGCCGTCGCCGGCGCGAACTCGGTGATCGCCACCGTTGCCGACTCGCCGCGCGGGCGCCGCAGCACCGCGATGCTCAGCAGGTAGCCGATCACCGCGCTGCCGCCGTAGCCGACGAGCGGCGTCGGGTAGTTGCCGAGCGCGGCGGCCGCCACCATCGCCAGCCACAGCGCGCCGAACGCCGCGCGCGCGTCCTGCCGGCCGTCGTCGCGCCGGCCGGCGAGCGCGGGGACGATGAGCAGCGCCGAACCGCCGACCACCGCCAGCCCGGCGACCAGATCGATGTCGAACGCCCGATAGAGAATCTGGTCGACATGCGCGACCGCGGGCAGCGTGTCGGGCTGGGCGAGCGCGGCGGCGAAGGCGGCGACCGCCGCGGCCAGCGCCGCGCTCGTCGCCCGATCGCGCCGAAAGGTCGCGAGCGCGCCCAGCCCGGCGACGAGGACACCCGCCATTGCGCGATCGGGCTGCAGGGCGAGCGCCAGTGCCGCGACGATCATGCCGGCGGTGGCGAGCGCGGTGCGCGTGCGAGCAAAGCCGACGATCATCATCGGCAGCAGAATCAGGCTCGGCTGGACGAACAGCGGCCCGACCATCAGCCACCGCGCCGCCCCGGCCTGCGTATCGCCGAACAATGCGGTGGCGAGCAGCACGCCGCCGAGCGCCAGCATGACGCTCCCCGGCAGGCGACGCGCGCGCCCGAGCACCGCGTAAACCAGTAGGCCGATCAGCAGCGCACCGGCGTTGACCGCGAGATAGCGCGCCGGCGCACCGGCCATCGTCAGATAGGCGAGCCCCAGCCCGCTCGCGCCGATCGCGCAGGCGAGGCCGACGACGGACGGGCGCCGCAGCGCCTCCCAAACACTCATCTCGATCGATCTCCCGGACAGGTGAAAAGCCATGGCCTGCATCAGGGCGCCGCGCAGGCCGCCGAGCGCGAAGCCGAGCGCCTCGGCGTCGTCGTCGATCGCCTCGACCTCGTGTCGCAGCGCCCGGCCCCAGCCCGCCAGCGGCGCGGGCAGCAGCCGGCCGGCGGCGCGGACGGCGCAGGTGGCGAGCCGGCGGCGCAGGCCGCCGGTCATGCCGTCACCGCGCGGCCGATGGCGCCGGGCGCCGGCGCGGGCGGGTTGTCGCGCGCGAACCGAACCCCGCGCACCGTGAGGCGATAGGCGTGCCGCGGGGGGCGGCCCGGCTCGGGGGGCTGCCATTCGGCTTCGAGATAGCCCTGCGCCTCGAGGCGGATGAGCAAGGGATAGAGCGTACCCGACTTCACCCTGGCGGCGCGCGCGAGATCATAGCCGTGGCGCCAGCCGCCGGCCGCGTCGAGCAGGGTCGCCAGAACGGTCCGGGCTTGCGGAGAAAGGGCACGCGATCGAGTCATGCCGCTTAAATCTACCTATGTAGATTTAACGTCAAGCGGCTTTCAGTCGCGCATTTCGGGGAACAGCGCCTCGACGCTCGCCTGCAGGTCGCCGCCCGCCGCGGTCCCGAGGCCGACGCTGGCGAGCAGCGCCGTGATGCGCGCCAGCGCAACGGGGCCAATGCCGCTGACCGCCGCGGGTCCGGGCCGGTCGGGATCGGCGATCGCGGCGGCGATGTCGCCAAGCGTCTGGTAACCGGCGCCGATCAGCCGGGCGCGCAGCTGCGGCGGCAGCCCCGCGCGCCGGACGGGCAGCTCGGCGGCCGTCACCTCGGTCAGCTGCCGCTGCAGCTGCCCCGCCTGCCGCCGCTCGCGCACCAGCCGCTTCTTGAGCCAGGCGCCCTGCCCGCGCGTCAGCGCCAGCGCCCGGCGGATTTGCCGGTAGCTCCGCCCTTCGTCGCGCAGCGCGCGCGCCTGCGCCAGCTTGACCTCGGTGTCGGAGCGACGCGCCACGGCGGGCTGGCGGCTCAGGCGCCGAAGCCGGATTTCACACGGCGTTCGAGCACGGTCAGCGGCATGCGTCCGCCGTTCAGCACGAGATCGTGGAAGCGCTTGATGTCGTAGCCGGGCAGCGTCGATACTTCGTCGCGCAGCCGGCTGATCGCCACCTGCCCGACCTTGTAGGCGCAGGCCTGCCCCGGATAGACGATGTAGCGGTCGATCTCGGTGCGCGCCGACGACGGGCGCTCGGACGAATTCTGCACCATGAAGTCGATCGCCTGCTCGCGCGTCCAGCCCTTCGAGTGCAGCCCGGTGTCGACCACCAGCCGCGAGGCGCGGAACGCGAAGGAGCCGAGATAGCCGATCTTGCCGAGCGGATCGTCCTCGTACATGCCGAGCTCGTCGGCGACCTGCTCCGAATAGAGACCCCAGCCCTCGCCATAGGCGGTCGCCGACGCGACCTGGCGGTAGATCGGCAGCTCGCCGTTCTCGAGGCTCAGCGCGCCTTCGAACAGGTGGCCGGGGGCGCCCTCATGGTAGGCGAGCGTCGGCAACGTGAAGCGCGGCCATTCCTCGGTATCGCGCAGGTTGATGAAGAAGATGCCCGGGCGGCTGCCGTCGAGCGACCCGCGCTGCGCCGAGCCGCCCGGTGCCCCGGCCTGGATCTCGACCGGCACGCGGCGGATCTCGTAGGGCGCCTTGGGCAGGCGGCTGAACACCTGCGGCAGCCTGGCGCGGATCGCCACCAGCCGCTCGTTGAGGAAGGCGAGCAGTTCGGCGCGGCCGGCGTCGTCGTTGGCGAACACCTGGCCCGGCGCATGCTGCAGCTCGTTGAGCCGGTCGCGGATGCTGCCCTTGCTGTAGCCCTGCGCCTTCAGCAGCGCGTCGATCCGCGAGTTGAGATCGCGTACCTGGTCGAGCCCGAGCTGGTGGATCTCGCCGGCGGTCATGCCGGTGGTCGTGTGCTGGTTGAGCGTCGCCGCATAATAGGCCTCGCCCTGAGGCAGCCGCGCGACGCCCGCGGCATCGCCGGCGCGCGGCAGCAGCGCGGTCAGCACGTCGATCTGGCGGGTGAGCGCGGTACGGATCGGCCCGGCGACCAGCGCCGCGGCGCGGTCCTCGTAGCCGGAGAGGCCGAGCGCGCCGGCGCGCGTCGCGATCGACCTGACCATCGTCTTCGACTTGGCGTCGCCGTCGCGCAGCTGGCCGAGCTGGCGGATCGCCTGGTCGAGGATGAAACGCGGCGCGACGACGCCCGCCGCCGCATTGGCCTCGACGATCCGCGTGTCGGCCTCGAACAGCGCCGGCACCGCCTCGAGCCGTGCCATATAGGCGTCGGCATCGGCCTTGCTCTTCACCGGATGCTGCGTGTCGAGGAAATTGGCGACCGCGGTGTAGAAGCCGCCGAGCTGGGTGACGCCATAGGGACCGGGCCGATGGCCGAAGCCGCCGACATGATAGGAAAAGCCGTTGAGCCGCTGCTGCGCGGCGAGGCTGAATTCGGCGCTGTCGTAGGCGATCCGGCCGGTGTCGGAGAGACCGTCACGGCCGAGCGCGCGCAACGCCGCGAGGTTGCGCGCGGTGCGTGCCTTGCCCTCGGCGCGGCCGGCGGGCGACCAGTCGGGAAAGCGCGACCGCAGCGCCGCGCGCGCGCCGGTGTCGAGTCCGAGCGAGGTGGCGCCCGTCGGCTCCTCGCGCAGCCCCTCCTCGAACTGCGCCATCAGCAGCGTGTCGAGTTGACCGTCCTTGGCGGTCGCGGGCGCCGCGTACGCCCAGCCGGGCAGCATCGCTGCCGCCGCGCCCGCACCGATCGTCGCCAGCAATTCGCGGCGCCGCATCTCGATTCCGTTGGTCATTCGCATCCTTCCCCGGTCGTCGCCCCGATGCTAACGGCGCGCGCCTCGCCAATGCAACGTCGAACGGCGATGGAACACGTTGCGACAGCTAAACAGTTGATGAATCGCAGCATTCATTCGACGAACCGATGCATCCATAACGGACGGAAATCGTTCTCAACCCACAGTAACGGTAGCGTACGCGGAGTTTTTCGATGGGGTCGGGCGAAAAGATACGGCTGTCCGCTGCGGACGAGTTCATCCCACCCGACCTCTATCTCTTCCTCCTGGCGATCGACACGCCCGACTATGAGATCGAGTTCGTGCGCGACCCGACCGCCGACGCCGTCATCGCGCATCTGGCGTGCATCGACCCCGACGCGCTGCCGCAGGGCAACCTCATCCTGTTCGGCGATCCAGACGAACTGCTGCCCGTCGAGCATGCACCGCGCGTGCTCAGCACGATCGACTGGCCGGCGCGGCCGGCGGCGATCCGCCGCTCGCTGGCGCGCGCCGCACGCTGGCTGCAGCGCGAGCGGCAGTTGCGTGCGCTCGCCAACAGCGACCCGCTCACCGGGCTGCTCAACCGCCGCGGCTTCGAGCAGATCGCCGACCGGCGCATCGCCCGTGCCTGCTTCGACGGCGAGCACAGCGCGGTCCTGCTGATCGATGCCGATCATTTCAAGCAGGTCAACGAT
The DNA here is from genome assembly GCA_030147805.1 of Sphingomonadaceae bacterium. Classification (GTDB taxonomy): domain Bacteria; phylum Pseudomonadota; class Alphaproteobacteria; order Sphingomonadales; family Sphingomonadaceae; genus Sphingoaurantiacus. The sequence goes on along the minus strand of JASBUR010000012.1, from coordinate 73,229 downwards.
CGCTACGGCCACGCCGCCGGCGACGAACTGCTGCAGAAGATGGCGGGGCTGATCCGCGAGCAGGTGCGCGCGGGCGACGTCGTCGGCCGCGTCGGTGGCGAGGAGATGGCAGTGGTCATGCCCGGCGCGCTGCTGTCGACGGCGCTCATCACCGCCGAGCGACTGCGTGTCGCCATTGCCGAGATGACCGTCCCCTTCGGCGACCAGGAGATCGGGGCCACCGTCAGCATCGGTGTCGCTTCGACCGGCAGTTCGCCCTCCTACCTCACCGCGTTCCGCGAAGCCGACGAGGCGCTCTACCGCGCCAAGGGGCTCGGTCGAAACCGGGTGGTATGCGGCGGGCGGCCGCCGAGGTGGGCGCTCGGATCGGGGTCCAGCGACGCACAGGGCGACTCGCTCCGCTTCATCCAGCCGGCCCTCGCGGCGCTGATGGGTCAGGCCGCGCTCGCGAACTAGCACCGCGCCCCCGAAGCGGGGCGTGAAATGATCCCCGTGCGGGATGTGCGCGGCGGCGTCGAGCGCAATGCCGTGCTGCGCGCCGAGGCCGCCGGACGCGGGGCAGGCTGTCGATGGTCGCCGCATCGCGGCGACGATGCGGCGGGGGGCGTCGAGCCGATGTCGAATGCCAGCGGCATTTCCGCGCGCCGGCCGCCGCACGACCCGAGCGGCGCACGCGAACGTCGACCGCCAGCGGAAATCAGTTCATAAGCAAGCGGCTGACGCCTCCGCGGCGTCGGGCGATCGACCGTCATGCAGCAGGCCGGGGGGCTATGCTAAGGCTGTTCGTCTTCCTGCTGCTGATCATTCCGGGCCTCCCCGCCTGGGCGGCGGACGACGTGGCGCGTCTTCCGCTGCGGCAGATCGACTGCACGGCCGCGTCGGCCCGCTGCGCGCCCGGCGATGCCGACTGGACCTGGGTCGAGCTCACCGACCCGCGGGCGATCGCCGCGATGCCCGCCGGGTTTCGGCTGGTCATCGACCAGGTGCGGTTCGACTCGATGCGCATCGACATCGCGCACGCCGGGGGGCGGATCGTCATCGAGCGCGCCGGCGACGATCTCGCGTCGGATTGGTCGCTCGGCAACAATCTGGCCTTCGAGATCGCAACCCCGGGCGCCGAGATCGGCTCGGTCCGGATCGGATTCCGGCGGATCGACGACATCGGGCTGATGCGGTCGGTCAAGGCGATGGCGCCGGCCGCCTATGCCGACCATATGCTGCGGTGGTCGGCGCTCATCGCCATGGTGGCCGGCGTGCTCACCTCGGCGCTCACCTACAATCTGTTTCTGCTCACCTGGCTCAGGACCCCCTTCCAGCGCTGGTACGTGGTCTGGGTCGCCGGCGGGCTGGCCTATACGCTGTTGTGGACCGGCGGCGCGTTCTTCGCGTTCCCGCAGCTTGCCGGGCAGTCCGCGGTGCGCCTCGGCCTCGTCGTGGTCGGCGGACTGATCGGCATCGCGTCGCTGTTCTTCTGCGATCTCATCGAAAAGGGCAGGCTGCCGCGCCGGCTGATCCTGTTCGGGCGCGCATCGGCGGTCGCGGTATTCGCGAGCGGCCTGGCGGCGGCCGCCGACCCGCTGGTCCCAGCGTGGCTCGGCGACCGGCTGCTCAACCTCGGCTTCCTCGCCAACACGCTCGTCATCGGCGCCGGGCTCGTCGTCGCGATCCGCCGCGGCAGCCGCGCCGTCTGGTTCTACCTCGCCGCCTGGTCGCCGCCGCTCGGCGTGTTCAGCCTGCGCGTCGCGCGCAACTTCGGGCTGCTGCCGCAGTCGGACCTGATCGACATGCTCACCTTCGCGGCGATCGCGCTCGAGGCGGTGGTACTGTCGCTGGCCATCGCCGACCGGTTTCGCGCCTTGCGGCGCGAACGCGATGCCGCCGATATCGAGCGCGATACGCTGCTTCGGGTGGCGCACACCGACTCGCTGACCGGGCTGTCGAACCGCGCAGCGTTCCAGACATGGCTGGCACGCCTGCCCCAGGTGCCAGCCGCCGACCTCGTCATCGTCGACCTCGATCGGCTGAAGGAGACCAACGACCTGGCGGGGCATGATGCCGGCGACGCGCTCATCGTCGAGGCCGGGCGGCGGCTGGCGGCGGCGGCCGGATCGGACGCGCTCGTCGCGCGCATCGGCGGCGACGAGTTCGTCGCGATCGTCGAGGGTCCGTCACGCACGCGGCTGCCGGCGATCCTCGAGGCGATCGAAGCGTCGGGCCGCCAGTCGATCGAACACAATGGACGGCGGATCGAGGTGTCGATGACCGCCGGACATGCCGGCTGGAACCCCGACGTCGACACTGCTGAACGCCTCTACAAGATGGCCGACCTGGCGCTCTACCGGGCCAAGTCCCAGGCGCGGGGCAGCTGGTGCAGCTACAGCGAAGCGATGCAGGACGAGGTCGAGGCGGATCATCGCACGATCGTCGAAGCACGCGATGGCCTGGCGCGGAATGAATTCACGCTCCACTACCAACCGATCGTCAGCCTGCGGTCGGGTCAGGTGGTGAACCACGAGGCGCTGCTGCGCTGGCGCCACCCGCTGCGCGGCTTGCTGCGACCGGCCGACTTCGCCGCGGCGCTCGTCGATACGCGTACCGCGGCGCTGATCCAGGCGCAGGTGCTGCGAATGGCGCTCGACTTCGCGGCGGCGAAGGGGGGCACCGTCGGCGTCAATTTTCTCGGCAACCAGCTGCAGGCCGCGGCAGGCGCCGCCGCGATCCTCGACGCGATCGCGGAGCGCGGCCTGCCGGCCGGCGCGCTCGTCGTCGAGGTCACCGAGATGGTCATGCTGGGCCAGCATGATGCGCCGATCATCGACTGCCTCCAGCGACTGCGCGCCGCCGGCGTCGGCGTCGCGCTCGACGATTTCGGCACCGGCTATGCCTCGCTCGTCCATCTGCGCGACTTTCCCGCCGACACGCTGAAGATCGATCGGTCGTTCGTCGCGGGGCTCCCCGCCGACAAGGGCAGCCAGAAGATCGTGCGCGCCATCGTCGCGCTGGCGCACGGCCTGGGCAAGCGCGTCGTCGCCGAAGGCATCGAGACCGAGGCGCAGCGCCGCTTCCTCGCAGGGCTCGGCTGCGACCAGGGGCAGGGCTATCTGCTCGGCCGGCCGGTGGCGATCGACGGAGAGGAGATAGCCGACACCGAACGGGCGGCCTGAGGGGGCCGCCGGCGCCGCACCCTCTAGCGCCCCTCCCCGCCCCGCGCTAACCCTCGTCGATGGCTTCGAAGCTGAAACTCCCCGCCGTCGACCGTCGCAAGTTCCTGATCGGCACCGGCGTCGGCGCCGGGCTGGTGATCGGCTATCTGGCGTGGCCGCGCGACCGGGCGATCAACTGGGCAGCGCGGCCGGGCGAGACGCTGATCAACGGCTGGGTGAAGATCGACAGCTCGGGGCGCGTCATCGTCGCGGTGCCGCAGGCCGAGATGGGCCAGGGCGTCTATACCGCGCTGCCGCAGATCCTCGCCGACGAACTCGGTGCCGACTGGCGGACCGTGGGCGTCGAGCCGGCGCCGCTGCACCCGATCTATGCGAATACCTTCATCGCCGAGGGCTTCGCCGAGGGGCTGCCGTCGATGCTGCAGGGCATGGGACGCTGGGCGCTGACCGAGGTGGTGTCGCGCTATTCGCTGCAGCTGACCGGCGGCAGCAGTTCGGTCGCCGCCTATACCGACACGCTGCGCAGCGCGGGGGCCGCGGCACGAACGATGCTGTGCGCGGCGGCGGCGCGGCGCTGGAGCGTCGAAGCGGCGGACTGCGACACGGCGAACGGCTTCGTCGAGCATCAGGGTAAGCGGCTGCGCTTCGCCGAACTGATCGACGAGATCGACGCCGACGACGCCCCCGCCGAGCCGGTGCTTCGCAAGGTGCCGCGGCTGATCGGCACGTCGGCGCCGCGGCTCGACGTGCCGTCGAAGGTCGACGGCTCGGCGCGCTTCGGCATCGACGTGCGCCTGCCGAACATGGCCTATGCCGCGGTGCGCGCCGGGCATGTCGGCGAACCGGCGGTGGCGAGCGTCGACAGCACCGAGGTCCGCGGCCAGCCGGGGATCGTCAGGGTCGTCGAAGGGCCCGACTTCGTCGCGGTGGTCGCCGACACCTGGTGGGGGGCGCGTACCGGCCTCGACAAGATAAAGGCGCGTTTCGAGACGCCCGATTCGCGCGCGTCGAGCGCGGCGATCGACAAGGCGTTGACCGACGCGCTGGCGGGCGACGATGCCGAGGCGTTTCGCGACGAGGGCGATGCGGCCGAAGCGCTGACCGGCGCCGGCGTCATCCAGGCGACCTATGCGGTGCCGTTCCTGGCGCATGCCTGCCTCGAGCCGATGACGGCGACGGCGCGCATCGTCGACGGGCGCTGCGAGATCTGGGCCCCGACGCAATCGGCGAGCCTCGTCAACTGGCGCGTCGCCGATGCGCTGGGCTTTTCCGAAAGCGATGTGACGGTATTCCCGACGCTGGTCGGCGGCGGCTTCGGACGCAAGGCCGAGGTCGACGCCTGTGTCCAGGCGGCGCTGATCGCCGCCGAGGTCGCGCGCCCGGTGCAGCTGATCTGGACGCGCGAGGAGGATACGCGCCACGACAAGTACCGCCCGGCGGCCAAGGCGCGAATGCGCGCGAAGCTCAGTCCCGACAAGAAGGTGGCGGCGTGGAACGCGCGGATTGCGGTCCCGTCGGTGGGGCCGAGCTTCATGTCGCGCAACCTGCCGGCGATGGCGGGCGACAGCGGCGCCAATGCGCAGGCGCTCGAAGGGGCGCTGCACATGCCTTATGATCTCGGCGCGGTGCGCGTCGAACATGCCGACGTCGTGACGCCGGTGCCGCTCGGCTACTGGCGGTCGGTCGGACACAGCTACACGGCGTTCTTCGTCGAAAGCTTCGTCGACGAGCTGGCGCAGGCCGCCGGTGTCGACCCGCTGACCTTCCGCCTGCGGATGCTGGGCGGCTCGCCGCGCCATGCCGAGGTGCTGCGCGTCGCCGCGGCGGAAGCCGGCTTCATGGGCGCCGGCGACGACGGCAGCGCGCAGGGAATCGCGCTGCACGAAAGCTTCGGCTCGATCGTCGCGCAGGTCGCCGAGGTGACGGTCAAGGATGGGCAGCTGCAGGTGGTCCGCGTCACCTGCGCGATCGACTGCGGCCGGGTGATCAATCCCGACATCGTCCGCCAGCAGATGGAGGGCGGCATCGTCTTCGGGCTGACTGCGGCGCTGCACGGCAGGATCAGCTTCGCCGACGGCGTGACCGAGCAGTCGAACTTCGACGCCTATCCGCTGCTGACGATGGCGGAGAGCCCCGAAATCGACGTCCATATCATCCCGTCGACCGAAAGATCGGGCGGCGTCGGCGAACCCGGCGTCCCGCCGATCGCGCCGGCGCTGGCGAACGCGGTGGCTGCCGCGACGGGGCTGCGGGTGCGCGAACTGCCGTTTGCGGGGAAGAGACTGGGATGAATGTATTGCACAGCGACACCCTCACCTTACCTCTCCCGCAAGCGGGAGAGGGACGCGCTGTTGAGGCCGCAGCGAAATCCCCTCGCCCGCTTGCGGGAGAGGGAGGGGCCCGCCGCGTAGCGGTGGGAGGGTGAGGGTGTCTCCCGCCGATCATCCCCCCATTGCCCCGTCCAAGGTCGGCGTGCTGCTCGTCAACCTCGGCACCCCCGACGATGCATCGCCCGCGGCGGTGAAGCGCTATCTTAGGCAGTTCCTGTCGGACCGGCGCGTCGTCGAAATCCCGCCGCTGGTCTGGCAGCCGATCCTGCGCGGCATCATCCTCAACACGCGCCCGAAGAAGTCGGCGGCCAACTACGCCAAGGTGTGGGACCATGACGCCGGCGATTCGCCGCTGCGCGTCATTACCCGCGCGCAGGCCGACGCGCTGCAGGCGGAGCTGCCGGCGGTAATCGTCGATTGGGCGATGCGCTACGGCCATCCGTCGATCCCCGACCGGCTGGCGGCGTTGAAGGCGGCCGGCTGCACGCGGCTGCTCGTCGCGCCGCTCTACCCGCAATATTCGGCGGCGACGACGGCGACGGTGATGGATGCGGCCTTCGACGTGCTCAAGCGCTGGCGCTGGCAGCCGGCGCTGCGCACGCTGCCGCCCTATCATGACGACCCGGCCTATATCGAGGCGCTCGCCGTGTCGGTCGAGACGGGGCTGGCGGCGCTCGACTTCGAGCCCGAGCTGCTGCTCGCGTCGTTCCACGGCATGCCCGAGCGCACGCTGGTGCTCGGCGATCCCTATCATTGCCACTGCCAGAAGACGGCGCGGCTGCTGACCGAGCGGCTCGGCTGGCCCAAAGAACGGCTGCGGCTGACCTTCCAGTCGCGCTTCGGTCGCGCCGAATGGCTCAAGCCCTATACCGACCCGACCTTGCGCGCGCTGCCCGGCGAGGGCGTCCGGCGCGTCGCGGTGATCGCGCCCGGCTTCGCCGCCGATTGCCTCGAGACGCTCGAGGAGATCGCGCTGCAGGGACGCGCGAGCTTCGAGGCGGCGGGCGGCGAACGCTTCGCCTATCTCCCCTGCCTCAACGCCGGTCCCGCCGGCATGAAAATGCTGCGCAGCATCGTCGCCCGCGAGCTTGAAGGCTGGGTCGCGCCCGCCTAGCATCGCGGCTTAACCTTCTCTGGGGAGAGATCGAATGGCGCGCGTTGCAATCGTTACGGGCGGAACCCGTGGTATCGGCGAGGCGATCAGCGTGGCGCTGCGCGACATGGGCTGCACCGTCGCCGCCAACTATGCCGGCAACGAGGAACGGGCCCGCGAGTTCACCGCGCGTACCGGCATCGCCGCCTACAAGTGGGACGTCGCCGACTATGATGCCTGCCAGGCCGGGGTGAAGCAGGTCGAGGCCGATCTCGGCGAGGTCGACATCGTCGTCAACAACGCCGGCATCACCCGCGACGGCACGCTGCTCAAGATGACCTACGAGATGTGGCGCGAGGTGATGGACACCAACCTCGGCGGCTGCTTCAACATGGCGAAGGCGACCTTCCCCGGCATGCGCAACCGCGGCTGGGGCCGCATCGTCAACATCGGCTCGATCAACGGCCAGGCCGGCCAGTACGGCCAGGTCAACTATGCCGCGGCGAAGTCGGGCATCCACGGCTTCACCAAGGCGCTGGCGCAGGAAGGCGCCAAGGCCGGCATCACCGTCAACGCCATCGCGCCGGGCTACATCGACACCGACATGGTCGCCGCCGTGCCGCCCGAGGTACTGCAGAAGATCGTCGCCAAGATTCCGGTCGGCCGGCTTGGCCGGGCGGAGGAAATCGCGCGCGGCGTCGCCTTCCTGTGCGCCGAAGACGGCGGCTTCATCACCGGCTCGACGCTGTCGATCAACGGCGGCCAGCACATGTATTGATGGCGTCGAAAGCCGCCACGGCGCGACGGGACGGGCTGGTCAAACGGTCGGTCACCATCCAGGGTCACCGGACGTCGTTCAGCCTCGAGCCGCCCTTCTGGACGGCGCTGCGCGAGGCGGCGGCCGAGGACGGCAAGGCGCTCAACGCGCTCGTCGCCGAGATCGATGAGGCGCGCGGCACCAACCTGTCGAGCGCCATCCGCGTGTGGCTGTTCGAGCGCGCCCGTGCCGCGCGCGACGGCTGAGCGGCGCGCCGCTATTGCCGCGGCAGGAAGACCGGACGGGCGAGGTAGCGCCGCGCGACCAGCGCGATCGGCAAGCCGACGAGCAGCAGGTGGCAGAACCATTGCTCGGCGATCTGCGCCGGGTCGGTCGGCAATGACAGCTGCGGCCAGCGCGACGGGCGGACGACGCCGTACATGATCAGCCACAGCAGCAGGCCGTAGCCTAGCCCCGTGGGAGCGGGGTGGCGCAGCAGCCAGCGTCGCCGCTGCGCCACGACCATGTAGGCGGCCGCCATACATGCCATGATCGCAAAATGGACCGCGAGCCCGGCGGCGGCGAAGCCCGCGCCGGGCGCCGCCGTGTCGCCGAGCGGTCCGCTCGCCACGAAATGCAGCACCCGCTCCGGCCCGATCCCCGCTTGACCGGCGAAAAAGAAGGCAGCGAGAATGTCGAGCGTGCCGGCAATGGCGGTGGCAACGACGATCGGCTTGAGCATGGCTTCCCCTCCCCTATGGTGGGACGAAGACTGGCGCGGCAGCGGCCGCGCGCGCGCGCACGCTTCGACCGGGGCGCCGCCCCGGTCGATCAAGTGCACCGGTCGGCCAACGGAGGGCAGAGCCGATGGACCCGGATGACGCGCTGGCCGGCCGCCTGCTGGCGATGGCCCGCCGCGACCATGACATGCGCAGCCGCCTCGCCGCCGACGGCAGCCTGTACGATGGCTACAATTCCGAGATGCAGGCGGTTCACGAGGCGAACGCCGCCGAGCTCGCAGCGCTGCTCGACGCCGCCGGCTGGCCGTCGCGCGGGCGGGTTGGTCCGGCGGCAGCCGACGCGGCCTGGCTCGTCGCGCAGCACGCCATCGGCTTGCCCGACTTCCAGCGGCACTGTCTGGCGCTGATCGCGGCCGCGCCCGACGCGCCGCGCTGGCAGGTCGCGATGCTCGAGGACCGGATATGGACGTTCGAGGGCCGGCCGCAACGCTACGGCACCGCCTTCGACTGGGATGCCGACGGCGCCATGAGCCCGCAGCCGATCGAGGATCCGGACGGCGTCGACGCGCGCCGCGCCGCGGTCGGCCTGCCGCCGCTCGCCGAGGCGATCGCCCGCCACCGCGCCGCGACGGCGGACGCCCCGCGGCCCGCCGATTTCGAGGCGCGCCAACGCGAGGCGGTCGCGTGGCTCAGAAAGGTCGGCTGGCGCGCCTAGCGACGGCACCGGCGCAGCGGCGATCGGGCCGAAGGGGGCCGTCGCAGATGGCCCGGCACACGCCGGGCCATCCGGTCGGCAAATGAAGCACGCGTCAGGCGCTCGTCGCGCCCCGCCGATGGCTCTCGGTCGCGTCATTGACGCAGCGCGCGATCCGCAGATTCTCGGCGAGCGAGCGATAGGCCGGTGCGTCGCCGCAGACCGACTTGGCCGCGGCGCGGATCCGGCGGTTGAACGTCTCGACGCCGGCGCGCGACGACAGGTCGAGGTCGGTATAGGCCACGCGCTTTGCGGCCGGCTCGGCAGCGTGGGCGGGGGCGCTGACGGCCAGCACGGTCAGCGCGGCGGCGGCGATGGTGACGAAGGCTTTCATGACGATCTTCCCTTTGCTCTGGCGCCCCACGATGGGCACATCGCGTCCAGTGCATTAGGCGTGCCAAACACCTAGGTCGTTGATATCAAGGGGAATCGTCGCTCGGCCGTGCCGCATGTAGCTGTTGTATGTTAGTAATACACACCGAAAGTTGGCGGATCAGGCGAAATTCTCGCCGAACGGCTCGCCCTCTTCCTCGACATGCTCGGTCTCGGGCGTCTCGACGCCGAGCGAGGGCTTCATGTCGTTATCGTCGACGGGCTTGTCGTGACTGTGCATCGCCTGGGTGGCGGCGTCGCGCTTGCGGCTCATGGGCTACCTCCGTTTGGCGACACAACGCGCCGCGCCCGCACGGGGTCCCCAATGGAAGAGGCGGCCTGAGGGGGAGCCGCCTCTTCCACGCGCCGCCGCAAGGGACACGGCGGCGCCTGGGTTGGGGTTGCGGCCGGACATGCCGGCCACGCCCCGGGTTACGGCGGGGCAGGGCGTCTGCAGCGTGCAAATCGACCAACCGCCGTCAGGCACCGACGAGGGCGCCGCCGGGGTCGGCGACGCCCCGGTCGCGCGGCTTCAGGGGGCGCCCATATGCTTGAGCATCTGAAGCGACGCATATTTGAACGATGTCGTCGCGGCCTTGGCGCTGCGGATCCGCGACAGCGCCGGCTCTACTTGCGGAACCTGCAATCCGGCATCCTGCGCCATCAGCAGCGCGCCTTCCATCTGCATCGCGGTGTGGACGGCGGCGCCATCGAAGCTGTCGCGCGCATCCGCCCCCTTGAGCGGCAGCGCCGCGACCCATTCGGCCCAGCCCGCCGTGCTGGCGAAGGCAGGCGTCGCCGCGACGACGCGTCCGGCGACCAGCGTGGTCGGTCCGGTCGGGTAGCCCGAGCCGGTGGTGCTCTTGCGACCGTCGACCCCCATTGTGCCGCCGACCACCGCCATGCGCGCGGCGAGGCCCGTGGCATAGGCGGTGAACCAGCGGCGCACGGTGCTGTGCCCGCCGCGCGACCACAGCCAGAGCGGCTCCTTGCCATATTGCACCGCCTCGAACGCCGAGGTCTGCTGCAGCTTGGCCGTCGTGCCGTCGGCCTGGACGAAGGCGCCGATGCCGATCTTCACGAACGGTGTTCCCGACAGCTTGGCGGTATAATCGACGGGCGCGTCGGGCGTGGCCTCGGCGATGCGCCTCGCCGCCTGGTCATAGTAGGCGATGACCTGGTCGGCCTGGAGCTGGGCGCGCGCCGGCGACCAGAACATGCGGCCTTCGAGGCTGTTGACGCGACGCGAGACGTAACGCGATTTCCAGAGCGCCGAGAGCGTATTGAACAGGCCGCGTTCCTGGCTGTCATAGCCTTCGTAGGCGGTGTCGGCCGGTTGGCGGGTGCCCGCATAGCCGCCGCGTAGATATTCGAAGCGGCTGGCCAGCGCATAGGCGGCCTGGCGCTGGACGACGAGACCGGCGATCGGGTCCTCGGTCGCGACCCAATGGACGAAGCCGGTATTCTCCAGATGCGCGACGTCGCGCGTCCAGCCGGTCACCTGCTGCGCGCTGTCGACGGCGGGGTTGGGATTGTTGTGGAACGCCACTTCCCAGCCGCGCTCGCCGTCCTGCGGGAACTGCGGGTCGATCGTGGTATGGCTGGTCGTCGACCAGGCGGCGCCCTGTGGCTGCGCAAGGCTATAGAGCGTATATTGCTCGAACTCGGGCCAGTAGGCCTCGACCGCCGCCTGCTCGCCATGCAGCGCCGCGTCGACGACGCGCGCATCGGCATCGTGCAGGAAGCCGCGCGACGCCGTGTATTCACCACCCTGCGCCGAGGTCACGCCGACAAAGTTGTGGCTCGAGGTCGGCGCCGTTGCGGCGCCGTCGGTGCGCGGGCCGAGGCTCGCAGGATCATAGGCGCCGCGCTTGGGATCGGGCGCCAGCGGTTCGAACCCGTCGGCCCATGCCCGCTCGCGACGGTAGCCCGGGATGACGCGTGCCGCGACCGCGCCTTGGATCCACGCGAGGTTGGGAGCCACCGGCTGCATGTTCTGCACGACACGGCAGGCGCCCTGCGCAACGGTTGCCTTGACCCCCATCAGGCTGACGGTGAGCAGGTCGAGATCGGTAGTGCGTCCGGCCTCCTTCGTTGCCAGCGGCCGGCAGGCGAACTCGCGGACGAACGCGGGATTGCGGTCGAGCGTCATCCGGTAGATCGCCGCGTCGCCTTGCGCCGGCAAGCCGGCGAGCCCCCACGACCCCGACCGCGTCGTGATGACGTCGATGGGCACGGCAGCGTCGTCCTCGGTTGCGCTACTGCCGACCAAGGGCACCGTCCCGCCGCCCGCCGGGGCCCCAAGCCCGTCGGTACCGGCCGCCGTCGCCGCGGCATCGCCAACGACGTCGTAGGCCGATGCGGCCGCGGCCGCGGCACCGGCTAACAGGCAAAGTGCTACGCCGAAACGCCGCGTCCGTGATGTCGAGATGCTGATGTTCGATGCCGAATACGCGTCGGCGAGCGCTGGCTGAAAGGCCATGAAGCAACTCCTCTACTCGCGCAGCCCCCCGGCCGCGTCGCGCAAAGAGTAGGTCCGCAGGCGCGCCGGATTCAATCAGGCGAAATACGACCTCGTGTTTTTACTGGAGCAAAAACAATGTGTTAGTGACTCGTTAACCATTTCGCGCCGCCAGCTTCCGGCTCGATTCTTGGTTAACGCCGGGCGTTCGCCGACCGCCGATCCGCATCGTCGGGAAATGGTTAACGCACGTCGCCACGCGGCCGCGGCCGAACCTTCCTGGAGCCGGTTTGGAGTCCGAGTCTGCGGCGTGCCGACAGACTCGGTCCGCGATCGGTATCGGGGGGGGCGAGCGGGCGCAGCGGCGCGCGCGGCGCGCGACTCGGGGCGACGGCGCGGCGACTCGGGCGTCGAGCGCCGCCGTGCGGCGCCTATTGCGCCGGCGCTCCGAGGTGCTTGTGCATCTGCAGTCCCGAATAGCGGAACGACGTCGTAGCGGCGCGCGCCTGCTTGATCCGCGACAGCGCCGAATCAAGCTCGGGGATCTGCAAGCCGAGGTCGCGCGCCATCAGCAGCGCCCCCTCCATCTGCATCGCGGTATGAACCGATGCGCCGTTGAAGCTGTCGCGTGCATCGACCTGCTTGAGCGGCAGCGCCGCGACCCATTCAGCCCATCCCGCCGGCGTTGAGAAGGGCGGCGCGGCCGCGACGGCAACGCCGTCTGCGAGTGTCGTCGGCCCGACCGGGTAGCCCGAGCCGCCGGTGCTGGTCCGCCCGTCGACGCCCATCGCGCCGCCGATGACCGACATGCGCATCGTCAATCCGGTCGCATAGGCGGTGAACCAGTCGCGCACGCTCGCCTTGCCGGCCTTAGCCCACAGCCAGAGCGGCTCCTTGCCATATTGGACCGTTTCGAAAGCCGAGGCCTGGCGCAGCTTCACGGTGCTGCCGTCGCTCATCACGAACGAGCCGACGCCGATCGAGGCGAAGGTCGTTCCCGACAGCTTGGCAAGATAGTCGGCCGGCGTCGCCGGCCCGGCGGCGGCAATGCGGCTTGCGATCGCGTCATAGAAGGCGATGACGTCGTCGGCCTGGCGTTCGGTACGCGCCTGAGTCCAGAACATCCGTCCTTCGCTGCTGTTGATGCGGCGCGAGACGTCGCGCGACTTCCACAAGGCGGACAGCGTGTTGAACAGCCCCCGCTCCTCGTCGGTCGTGCCTTCATAGGCGGTGTCAGCCGGCTGCGTCGTACCGGCGTAGCCACCGCGCAGATATTCGTAGCGGCCGGCCAGCGCATAGGCCGCCTGGCGCTGCACGACGAGGCCGGCGATCGGATCCTCGGTGGCTAGCCAGTGGACGAATCCGGTGTTCTCGAGATGCGGAAGATTGCGACCCCAGTCGTCGACCGCGGTCATGCTGTCGACCGCCGGGTTGGGATTGTTGTGGAACGGCAGCTCCCAGCCGCGCTCTCCCTCCTGTGGAAACTGTGGATCGATGGTGACGTGGCTCTTGACCGACCAGGCGGCGCCTTGTGGCTGCGCCAGGCTGTAGAAGGTATATTGGATGAACTCGGGCCAGTAGGCCGACACCGCGGTATCCTCCTCGTGGAGCGCGGCGTCGACGACCCGCGCATCGGCATTGTGGAGAAAGCCGCGCGAGGCCTCATATTCGCCCCCCTGCGACGAGGTCGTGCCGGCGAAATTATGCGATGCGGTCGGCGGGGTCGCGGCGCCGTCGGTGCGCGGGCCCAGGCTGGTAGGGTCATAGGCGCCGCGGACCGGGTCGGCCGCCAGCGGCTTCAGGCCGGAAACCCAGGCGCGCTCGCGCTTGTAGGACGGGAGGACGCCGTTGCTCACCGCCTCGCGCAACCAGCCGAGGTTGGGTGCGACCGGATCCATGTTCTGCACGACGCGGCAGGCCCCCTGCGCGACCGTGGCGTCGGTATCGAGCAGCTTCACCGCGGCCATGTCGAGCGCACTGCCGTCGCCTTGCTCCTTGGTGGCGATCGGGCGACAGGCGAACTCGCGCGCGAAGGCAGGCTTTTCATCGAGCGTCATGCGATAGACTGCAGCGCTCCCCTGCGCCGGCAGCGCGAACAGCCGCCATCGACCTGACCGGGTGCTGATGACGTCGATCGGGGTACCGATCTCCGGCACCCGCTGCACCACCGCTTCGGGGGCGCCCGAGCCGGTCGGCGTGCTGATCGATTCGGGCGATGGCGCCGCCGACGGGCTGCTCTCGCCGCCGCCGCCGCCGCACGCCGCGGTCGCCGCCCCCAACGCAAGGGCGGCCACGCGCCCAAAGCTTCCCCAGCCGGCGATGCGATTGGCAACGCGCGAACGGCCGAACGCGCGGCCGATTTTCCCGACGAACATGAAGTAACCCCCGCAACACACGCGCAGCCCCCCCGGGCTGCGGACCTGAATATGCATGGCTGGCCGCGCCGCGCAAACCCTCGTGCTGCCACGAGGGAGCCGCAACCACCGTCGTCTTTTCAGGCAGTTAGAGAGATCGGAGTCCGAAATTCCGGGGCGGCCGGTGGCAGGTTTGCGACAAGCGGTCGCGCTCGGCGCGCTACGGCACGACCCCGTGCGGCCTACAGCCGGGTGACGTGCCCCATCTTGCGCCCCGGCTTCACCTCGCTCTTGCCGTAGAGGTGCAGGTGGGCGTGCGGGTCGGCGAGGATCGACTGCCAGTCGTGGACGGCATCGCCGAGCAGATTGTCGAGGCGGACCGCGGGTGCGGTCAGCGAGGGATCGCCGAGCGGCAGCCCGCAGACGGCGCGGATATGGTTCTCGAACTGGCTGACGCGCGCGCCCTCGATCGTCCAATGACCGGAATTGTGAACGCGCGGCGCCATCTCGTTGAACACCGGGCCGTCGCGCGTCGCGAAGAATTCGAGCGTCAGCAGCCCGACATAGTCGAGCGCGTCGGCGACCCTGCGCGCCAGCGCGATCGCTTCGGGCGCCTGCGCCTTGACCGGATCGCCCGCCGGAACGATCGAGCAGGACAGCACGCCGTTCGCATGCTCGTTGCGCGGCGTGGCATAGACGCGCGTCGCGCCGTCGAGCCCGCGTGCGAGCAGCACCGAGAATTCGGCGTCGAAGCGGACGAGCCCCTCCAGCACCGCCGGGCGCTCGCCGATCGACGCCCAGGCCGGCTCGGCATCGGCGGCGGTCTCGATCCGCGCCTGCCCCTTGCCGTCGTAACCGAAGCGCCGGGTCTTGAGCAGCGCGGGGGCGCCGAGTTCGGCCAGCGCCACCGCAAGGTCGGCGAGGCTGCCAACGGCGCGAAACGGCGCCGGGCGGCCGCCGAGCTTGGTCACGAACTCCTTTTCGGTGACGCGGTCCTGCGACACGCGAAGCGCCGCGGCGCCGGGGCGGACGGGGACGATGCCGGCGACATGCTCGACCGCGGCGACGTCGATATTCTCGAACTCGTAGGTGACGACGTCGACCGACGCGGCAAAGGCGTCGAGCGCGGCGAAATCATCATAGGCGGCGCGCGTCACTTCTGCCGAAACGTCGCCGCCGGGGATTTCGTCGTCGGGCGCATAGCTGTGGACGCGGTAGCCCATGCTGGCGGCGGCGATCGCCAGCATGCGGCCGAGCTGGCCGCCGCCGAGGATGCCGATCGTCGAGCCGGGCGGAATCATTCGGGCGATTCGTCGATCGCGTCGGTCTGCGCCTGGCGGAACGCCTCGACGCGTTCGGCGAGCGCCGGATTATGCGTCGCGAGCATGGCGGCGGCGAGCAGCGCAGCGTTGACCGCGCCGGCGCGGCCGATGGCGAGCGTGCCGACCGGAATGCCGGCGGGCATCTGGACGATCGACAGCAGGCTGTCGACGCCCTTCAATGTCTTCGATTCGATCGGGACGCCGAGCACCGGCAGCCGGGTCAGCGAAGCGGTCATGCCCGGCAGGTGCGCGGCGCCGCCGGCGGCGGCGATGATGACCTTGAGCCCGCGGCCGGCGGCCGCCTGCGCATAATCGTACATCCGCTGCGGCGTGCGGTGCGCCGAGACGACCTTGACCTCGTGCGGGACGCCAAGCTTGACCAGCGTCTCGGCGGCATGAGTCATCGTCTCCCAGTCGGAGCGGCTGCCCATGATGATGCCGACGATCGGCGCCTCGCCTGCCATTTTCACTCCGCAGCCCCCGAGAAAGCGCGCAACTTATTCATGCGGGCGGCAGCCGTACAGGGGAAAGGCACGCTCAGAACGGGTTCACCGTATAGCCCTGCCGTTGCAGCAGCGCGAACGCCGTCATCGCCGACAGCGCCATCTTCACGCCGGGGACGAGATCGGCCTTGTCGATCGACGACGCCACCGCGCTCTGGCCGCACAGCCAGATATCGACGCCGTGCGCCGCCAGCGTGCTGATTGCCGCGGCGCTGCCGTTGACCGCCCCCTTGTTGCGGGCCGCATAGGCCTCGGGCTTGAGCAGGTCGCCCGACGCGGGACCGTGAACGACGATCGCGACCTTGATGTCGGCAACCGGCACGCCCGCCGCGACGTGCATGTTGATGAACCGCGCCGCCGAATCGATCGTCCGGCCGATCTCGCCGGGCGCGGCCTTCGCCGACAGGTCGAACGCCACCTTGAACGCCGCGTCGTCCGGAATGGCGAGATCGCTGTCGACCGGCGCGATATGCCCGAAGTTGCCGAACACCGGCCCGGCGACGAAGCCTGGGCGCGGCGGCGCCGCCGCCGCTGGCGCCGCGACCAGCAGCAGCATGGTGAAGATGATCGGCAGCTTGGGCATTTCGGCTTCCCCTCCAGTGAACATCGTCGATCACCTAGCGCGGCGCGGTCGAGCCGGCCACCGCCTTGGCGAACCGCGGTCGAGGTGCTGCGGCGCGAGGCGCCCCTGCACGATGGCCCGCGCCTGCCCCCATCGACCGTCGTCACAGCTCATGCGACAACGTGATCCATACAATATTATATATTCCATCCATACAATGCCGACACGCAACCGGGCAGGCAGGTGACATCGATGGACATGATCAATGCGCGCGAGCTCGAGGGCAGCGACCGGCTCCGCTGGATCGGCGCGACCGGGCTGAAGGGTCGCTGCCCACGCTGCGCGAAGGGCAAGATGTTCGCGAGCTGGCTCAAGCTTGCCGACCGCTGCCGCCGCTGCGATCTCGACTATGGCTATGCGACGCCGGACGATGGGCCGGCCTTCTTCGCGCTGTGCTTCATCACCTTCCCGCTGATCTTCTTCGTCATGTGGGTCGAACTGTCGTTCGAGCCGCCGTTCTGGGTCCATATCCTGACCTCGGGCCCGCTGATGGTCGCGAGCTGCGTGCTCAGCCTGCGACCGCTCAAGGGCTGGCTCGTCGCCTCGCAGTACGTCAACATGGCGCAGGAAGCGGGCACCGAGGCGCTGTTCGACGAGCTCGACCGCGGGCGCGCCGGAGAGCTGGAGAGCCGCAGGACGCGCCATGAGCAAGCCGACTGACATCGCGTGGCTGCCGGCGCTGGCAGCCGAGGGCGGCCCCAAATATCTCGCGATCGCCGATGCCATCGCCGACGCGGTGGCGGCGGGAACGCTGGCCGCCGGCGACCGGCTGCCGCCGCAGCGCGAACTGGCCGGCGCGCTCGGCGTCGACCTGACCACCGTGACCCGGGCGTTCGGCGAGGCGCAGCGGCGCGGGCTGCTCGATGCCCGCGTCGGGCGCGGCAGCTTCGTGCGCAGCGTCGAGCTCGAGCGCCCGGCGTCGGCGTTGCCGACCATCGTCGACATGAGCATGAACATGCCGCCGCAACCAGCCGCGGCCCGGCTACGGGCGCGGATCGCGGAGGGCACCGCGGCGATCATGGCCGCGGGCGATGCGCTGACGCAGCTCCACTATCAGGACAGCGCGGGCATCGCGGCGCACCGGATGGCGGCGGCCCGGTGGCTGGCGCCGCGGCTCGGCGAACTGCCGGTGGACCGGGTGGTGGTCGCCAGCGGGGCGCAAAGCGCGCTCGCTGCGATCCTCGAGCTGACGCTGACGCGGGGCGAGACGCTGTGCGCCGCGCAGCTCACCTACCCCGGGCTGAGAGCTGCGGCCGCGCGCGGCGGCTATCGCATCGCGCCGCTGGCGATCGACGAGGCGGGCATCGATCCCGACGACTTCGAGCGCGCCTGCCGACGCGGCGGCGTGAAGGCGCTCTACATCGTGCCGACGATCGACAATCCGACGACCGCCACGATGGGCGCCGATCGCCGGCACGCCATCGCCGCCATCGCCGCGCGGCATGGCGTGACGGTCGTCGAGGACGACGCCTATGGCGCGCTGCCGAGCGAAGCCCCGCCGCCGATCGCGGCGCTGGCACCCGAGATCAGCTGGCATATCGCCAGCCTGTCGAAATGCGCCACGCCGGCGTTACGCATTGCCTATGTCGTCGCCCCCGGGGTTACCGAGGCGGGCCGGCTGGTGGACGAAATCCGCGCCACCAGCCTGATGGCGTCGCCGCTCACCTCGGCGCTGGCGGCGCGCTGGGCGGGGGACGGGACGCTCGACGAGATCGTCCAGGCGATCCGCGCCGAGAATATCGAACGGCAGGCCATCGCCGCGCGGCTGTTCGGCGACGCCGCCGCCGCGCATCCCGAGGGACATCATCTGTGGCTGCGCCTGCCGGGGCATTGGCAGCGCGGCGCCTTCGTCGCCCAGGCGCTTCACTCGGGGCTGTCGGTGGTGCCGAGCGACGCCTTCACCACCGACGGGTCCGCGCCGGAAGCGGTGCGCGTGTCGCTGGGCGTCGTTCCGAACCGCCTCCAGCTCGAGCGCGCGCTGCAACGGCTGGCGCTGCTGCTCGCGCGCGCCGCTGCCTAGCAAGCCGACGCAAGTTGCGCTTGCGCCCCGGCGCCACGCGCCTCGTCAACGATCCTTGAGATAGTAGCGGTCGGTGGCGTTGAGATCGGCGTCGAGCTCGTAGACCAGCGGCTGGCCGGTCGGAATTTCGAGCAGCGGAATTTCCTCGTCGGAAATCCCCGACAGATGCTTGACCAGCGCGCGCAGCGAGTTGCCGTGCGCCGAAATCACCACGCGCTTGCCCGCCGCCAGCTCGGGGACGATCGCGCTGTTCCAATAGGGCAGCACGCGAGCGATGGTGTCCTTGAGGCTTTCGGTCCGCGGCACCGCGATGCCGTCGTAGCGGCGGTCGCTCGACAGGTCGAACGGGCTGCCCGGCTCGATCGCCGGCGGTGGGATGTCGAACGAACGGCGCCAGATCTTCACCTGTTCCTCGCCGACCTTGGCCACC
Source organism: Sphingomonadaceae bacterium (assembly GCA_030147805.1). GTDB lineage: Bacteria > Pseudomonadota > Alphaproteobacteria > Sphingomonadales > Sphingomonadaceae > Sphingoaurantiacus. The sequence goes on along the minus strand of JASBUR010000012.1, from coordinate 54,307 downwards.
GTCTCGGCCTTGTTGAGCCCGGTCAGGCCGCCATAGTGGCGCTCGTTGAGCCGCCAGTCCTTGGTCACCGGGATCCAGAGGCGGTCCATCGCCTCGAGCACCAGGTTGAGCGTCTTGATCGCGCGCTTCTGCACGCTGGTGAAGCCGATGTCGAAGTCGAAGCCCTTGGCGGCCAGCAGCTCGCCGGCGGCGATCGCCTCGGCGACGCCCTGCTCGGTGACGTCGACGTCCCACCAGCCGGTGAAGCGGTTCTCGAGGTTCCAGGCGCTCTGGCCGTGACGGATGAGGACGAGTTGCGGCACGTGGGCTTTCTCCCGGATGGTGCGACGCGCTCGCCCTTCGACAAGCTCGGGGTGAGCGCGACTTGAACGGCGGCTGCTTTAGGCGGTCACGCTGAGCTTGTCGAAACGCGAGCGGCGCTAGCGAAGCTCGTCGATGACCTCGAGCAGCGCGGCGAGGCAATCACGGCCCAATGCCTTGCTGCGCTCGGGCGACCAGCCCTGCAGCTCGTCGGGATGCCCGTCGGCGTCCTTGAACGGCATCTCGAGCGTCATCGCCAGGCAGCCGAAGCGTTCGGCGATGGCGTTCGTGCTCATCGTCAGATTGGCCGACCCGCGGCTCGCGGTCTCGTAGCCGACCGCGGTCTGGAAGTCGGGGGTGAGCCGCGCGAGCACCTGCTTGTACTTGGCCAGCAGCGCGAGCTGCCGGTTGGTGATCGAGGGGATGCCCTCGAAGCCGGCGATGAAATTATGCGGGATCGCCTCGTCACCATGGACGTCGAGCGCGAAGTCGACCCCGGTCTGCTTCATCCGCTCGAGCACATGCAGCACCTCGGGACTCCGCTCGGCCGTCGGGGCATGCCACTCGCGGTTGAGGTTCACGCCGGCGGCGTTGGTGCGCAGATGGCCGCGGCGCGAGCCGTCGGGGTTCATGTTGGGGACGATGTGGAAACGCGCCTTCTGGCGGAGCCGCCGGGCGACGGGATCGGCGGGATCGCACAGTCGCTCGAGCGCGCCCTCCATCCACCATTCGGCCATCGACTCGCCGGGATGCTGGCGCGCGTAGAGCCAGATGTTGCGCTCGCCCTCGCCAAGCGTGACGAGGTCGAGATCCTGCCCGTCGAGCGTCTGGCCGAGCACCTCGATCGTGACGCCATGCTCCTGCGCCACCTCGGCGATGAGGTCGTGGTGGCGCTCCATGCTGTAGGGCGCGAAATAGGCGAACCACACGCCGTTGCTCTCGGGACGATAGCGGATCGTCAGCGTGCCGTCGGCATAGCTGGTGTCGGCGCGCGTCCACACGATGCGATCCTCGGACACGCAGGCGCGGTAGCCGGGCCAGCCGAGCGGATAGGCGCTGCCGGCCAGGTCGACGATGCGGATGACCAGATTCTCGCCCTCGCCGCCGGTCAGCCGGAAGTGGAACCACTGGTAGAAATCGGACTGATGATCCTTGCGGATCGACAGCTCGATATCCTGCGGCCCGGCGATGCGGCGGACGACGATGTTGCCGCTGTCGAAGGCGGCGGAGACGGCGATGGCGGCGGAAGTCGTCATGGGCCTCGCTCGGGGCGCTGGCGGCCCCTTATAGTTTGACGCGAACGGTCTGGCCCGACGGGCCAGGGAAGTCGCGCAATAGCGCGTCGACGAGCGCGGGCACAACCGTGCCGAGCGACGAATTGGGCGCGCCCGACCGCGCCTCGGTCATCGCCCGGCCTTCCCAGATGACGCTGTTGTCCGAGCGACGCTTGAGCTGAAGCTCGATCATGCTGACCACGATCTCGTTGGGTTTGCGCTCGCCGACGGGAATGTTGACGCTGCCGCCCAGGCCGATGTTGCGGCCGAAGGTGCCGGCGCCGATGCCGACCGACAGCCCGCTGCCGCCCGACATCGCTTCGCGCGAGGTCTGCTGCGCGCCGAACACCGCCACGACTTCCGATTGCGCGAGCGCGGGCGCCGGGGTGAAGCCCACCCGGCGCAGCGCCTCGGTCACCACGCTCGCATAAGTGCGAAATTCGAGGCTGGCGGCGTCGGCGGCGTCGACCGGGGTCACGAACACCGTCGATCGCGCGACCGGCCCGCCGAGATGGAAGCGCGTCACGTCGGCGCGATTGCTGCCGGTGGTCGAACAGGCCGCCACGAGCGCGGCGGCGGCCAGGACGGCGGCGCGGAAACAGGGAGTGCTCATCGGCGCAGGTTCCTCGATTTTTTTCTGCTTTGCCACAGAACGCACGACGCAACATTTGTTCTTCATTACGGTTGTGCGGATATCCCATATCGGCGTGCAGGAGATGATGATGGATCGACGGGTCCCGGTGCTGGTGACGGGTGGTGCAGGCTATATCGGCAGCCACGCGGTACTCGCGCTCAAGGATGCCGGCTTCGCAGTTGCGGTCGTCGACAATCTCACCACCGGCTTTCGCTGGGCGATCCCCGACGACGTGCCCTTCTACGAAGGCGACGTCGCCGACGGCGGGCTGATCGACCGGATCGTCGCCGAGCAGGGCATCGGCGGCATCATGCATTTCGCCGGATCGATCATCGTTCCCGAATCGGTCGAGAAGCCGCTCGACTATTATCTCAACAACACGGTGAAGAGCCGCTCGCTGATCGAATCGGCCGTCCGCAACGGCGTGAAGCATTTCATCTTCTCGTCGACCGCCGCGGTCTACGGCATTCCCGAGCAGGTGCCGGTCGACGAGGACAGCGCGAAGGTGCCGATCAATCCCTACGGCACCTCGAAGCTGATGACCGAACTGATGCTGCGCGACGTCGCCGCGGCGCATCCGATCAACTATGGCTGCCTGCGCTATTTCAACGTCGCCGGCGCCGACCCGCAGGCGCGCACCGGCCAGTCGACCGCCGGCGCCACCCACCTCATCAAGGTCGCGGTCGAGGCGGCGATCGGCCAGCGGGCCGGAGTCGCGGTCTACGGCACCGACTACCCGACGCCCGACGGCACCGGGGTGCGCGACTATATCCACGTCAGCGATCTCGCCGGCGCGCATGTGCTGGCGCTGCGTCACCTGATCGACAATCCCGAGACCTCGCTGACGCTCAACTGCGGCTACAACCGCGGCTTCTCGGTGCTCGAGGTGCTCGACGCGGTCGAGCGCGTCGCCGGCGTGGCGCTCCAGCGCACGATGTCGCCGCGCCGTGCCGGCGATCCGCCGGCGCTGGTGTCGGAGAATCGCCGCATCGTCGAGACCTTCGGCTGGCAGCCGCGCTACGGCAACCTCGATACCATCGTCGGGCATGCGCTGGCCTGGGAGCGGAAGCTCGCGTCGCGGCGCGCCGCAGCGGAACCGGCGCTCGCCTAGTCGTCGGTCGCCATGTAGCGGCGCGTTTCGCCGTCGAGCACCAGCGCGGTGAGCCTGCCGCTGGCGTAGGCGCCGGTGTCGATCCCAATGCGGTTGGCGCGCTCGGTAACCTCGCGGGTGATGCTGTGCCCATGGACGACGACGCAGCCGTGATCGTCCTTGCAGTCGAGGAACTCGCTGCGGATCCACATCAGGTCGCGCGGCGCCTGCGCGTCGAGCGAAACGCCCGGCCGGATGCCCGCGTGGACGAACAGATAGTCGCCGATGCGCCGCGTGAGCTCGAGGCGGCGCAGCAGGTCGATCTGCGCGGGCGGGACGCGGGCGTGCAGTTCGGCGACGATGGCTTCCATATCGTCGCCGAGCGCCACGCGCACCGGCGCGCCATAGCTGCGCAGGGTGTCGCGGCCGCCGTAGTCGAGCCAGGCGCGCAAGGCGCGGCGGTCGCCGTCGAACGAATCGAGCATCGCCTGCTCGTGATTGCCCCTGAGCAGCGTCCAGTCGGCCCAGTCGGGCAGCCCGTCGGCCAGCCGCGCGAGCATCGCCGCCGAATCGGGGCCGCGATCGACATAGTCGCCGAGCAGCACCACCTCGGCCTCGCCGGGCCAGCGCTTGCGGTCGGCCGCGATGCGCGCCAGCAGCTTGTCGAACAGGTCGAGCCGGCCGTGGATGTCGCCGACCGCGTAGACGCGCCGGCCCTCGGGCACGCGGCGCGGCGGCGACGTGGAACGGCCAAACAGGCGTTTCAGGGGACCGATCGGCATGACGACGCCCAACTTGGCGAAGCCGCGGGCAAAAGGCAAAAACCCGCCGTGCGCCTTGACTTCCCGCGGGGGCGACCGTAGGTAGCCGCGCTTTCCGGAATCACGCTTACCGATCAGGACGGACCATGAAGATCCGCAATTCACTCAAGTCGCTCAAGGGCCGTCACCGCGATTGCCGCGTGATCCGTCGCCGCGGCCGCACCTACGTCATCAACAAGACCAACCGCCGCTTCAAGGCGCGCCAGGGCTAAATGCCGAGGGTGGAGCCCGGCACGCCGGGCTCGATCGTCTTCGACGTCGGCGGGGTGCTCTATGACTGGCACCCGCGCCACCTCTACCGCAAGCTCATCGACGATCCCGACCGGCTGGAATGGTTCCTGGCCAACGTCGTCACGCTGGAATGGCATTTCCAGCATGATGCCGGCCGCCCGTTCGCCGAGACCAGCGCCGAGCTAATCGAGCGCTTTCCTGACCATCGCGAGCTGATCGCGCTGTATGACGAGCGCTGGCTCGAGACGATCCCCGGGCCCGTTCCGGGCATGATCGAGCTCGTCGACGAGCTCGCCGCCGCGGGCGTCCCGCTCTATGCGATCACCAACTTCAGCCATGAATTCTGGCCGCGCTTCAGGACGACGGCGCCGGTGTTCGGGCATTTCCGCGACATCGTCGTGTCGGGCGACGAGCGGCTGGTGAAGCCCGGAGCCGAGATTTTCGCGCTGGCGAGGCGCCGCTTCGGCCTCGCGCCTGGCGATGGACTGTTCATCGACGACCGCGCCGACAACGTTGCGGCGTCCGAGGCCGCGGGCTTCATCGGGCACGTCTTCGACGGCGTCGCGCCGCTCCGCCGACGTCTGCGGGCGCTAGGACTGCCGGGCTGACGGCGGACCCGCCGGCGGCTTCGGCCGATCGGCCGCGGGGATCAGATCGGGGCGCGAGGCCTTCTTGGCGACTACCGACCACACCGGGAGCCCGCGTCCGTCGCGCGGCACCTCGCCGAACGTCATCGGAAGCCGGGCCGGCGCGCAGCCGGCGAGCATCGCCGTCGCAACGAGGAACGAAACGAAGGGGACCGGACAGCTCATATATATGCAGTTATTACTGCACTATTCTATTCTAATCAACTCCGGAGAAAATGACCTGCCCGCCCCTTTCCAACCCCTTGCTGCACTGCAATAGTCCCGTCCGGGGAAGCGGAGGGGCATACATGCGGCGGTGGTGGCGGCTGGCTTTGGCGGCACTCTGTTTGTCGAGCGTCGCGGCCCTCGGCCAGGAAACGAAGCCCCTGCTGCTGTCGCCGCCCGCGGCTCCACCGGCGGCCGCCGCGGCGCCCGCGGCCGCCCCGGCCGGCGATCTCGCCGCCTTCGTCGACGGCTACATCCGCGCGGCAGTCGACCAGCAGGGGCTGCCGAGCGCCTCGGTGGTCATGGTCCGCGACGGTCGCGTGGTGCTGGCCAAATCCTATGGCTACGCCGACCTCGAGGCGCGCCGGCCGGCGAGCATCGACGCCACGCTCTATCGCCAGGCGTCGATCTCCAAGCTGTTCACCTGGGTGCTGGTCATGCAGCTCGTCGAGCAGGGCAAGCTCGACCTCGACCGCGACGTCAACGCCTATCTCGACTTCCGCATTCCCGACGCCTTCGGCAAGCCGATCACGCTTCGCGACCTGATGACCCATACGCCGGGGTTCGACGAGCGGCTGCGCGGCATTTTCGATACCGGCGCCCCCCGGCCGACGCGGCTGCTGCAGCGCGCCAACATCCCGAACCGCGAATATGCAGCGGGATCGACGATGGCCTATTCGAACTATGGCGCGGCGCTCGGCGGCTATATCGCCGAGCGCGCGGGACGGAAGCCCTTCGAACAGCTGGTCGAGGAGCGCATCCTGCTGCCGCTGCGCATGACGCGGTCGACCTTCCGCCAGCCCATCCCCGGCCCGCTCGCGGCGATGGTGGCCAAGGGCTATCTGCCCGGTAGCCGCGAGGCGCTCGACTTCGAGTGGGTCGCGACCACCTCGGCGGGCGGCATGTCGGCGACCCCCGCCGACATGGGTCGCTTCCTGCAGATGCTGGTCAACGGCGGTTCGCTCGACGGCGTGCAGATCCTGGCGCCGCAGACGCTGGCGACGATGATGCGGCTGCAGCGTCCCGTCGGGGCGGGAGCGACCGGCGGCTACGGCCTCGGCTTCATGGTCGGCGAACACAAGGGCGTGCGTCATGCCGGGCACGGCGGCAATCTTTCCGGGACCGCCACCTATATCGCGGTACTGCCGCAGCAGCGGATCGGCTGGTACGTCGCCTTCAACGGCCAGGGCGCCGGCGGCGCCGCCGCCAATCGCGTGCGCCGCGAGCTGATCCACCTGGTCAGCGAACGCTATGCCGCCCCGGTGCCGGCGGCGGCGGCGGTCCCCGCGGTGCAGTCGACCGCCCGCGACGCCGCCGGCGTCTATCTGTCGGCGCGCCGCCCGCACCATGGCTTCCTGCGGATCGCCGACATCCTGTCGACCGTCGCGGTCGTGCCCGACAAGGACGGCGCAATCACCGTCTCGGCGTCGAAGCGCAGCGACGGGTCGTTGCGGCGCTGGCTGCCCGTCGGTCGCGACCGCTTCGTCGAGGAAGAGAGCGGGTCGCCGCTGGTGTTCGAGCGTGGCGGCAATGGCCAGGTGGTGCGGATGGCCGGCGAGCTGCTGTCGCCGGTCGCGGTCTTCGAACGCGCGCCCGCCTGGCTCGCCAAGGCGACGACGCTGCTCGCCGCCGCGCTGGCGATCGTCGCACTCGCGGCGCTCAGCGCGCCCGCCGGCTGGATGCTGCGCCGCGGCTATCGTCGCCCGTCGCTGCCGCGCAACGGACTCGCGCGGACCAGCTTGCCGCTCGCCCGGCTCGGCGCCTGGGTGGCGGTCGGCACGCTCGTCGCCTGGATCCTCTACCTCACCCGCGCCGAGCAGGAGATCGCGATGCTGACCAGCGCTGCCGACGGCCGACTGCTGGTGCTGCGGCTGCTGGCGATCGCCGCGGCGCTCGGCCTGCTGGCGATGCTCGTCGATGCGTTCGTCGCCTGGGGCGATCCGACGCGCGGCTGGCCGCGCCGTCTCGGCGCGACGCTCGCCGGTGCCGGCGCCGCGGTGCTGCTGTGGGCGATCCTCGAGTTCGAGCTGATTACCTTCGGGCTGAGCTACTAGCGCGAATAGCCCTTCAGCTCCTCGCCGGTCAGCCGGGCAGCGTGGAGTACGTTGGTCGAGCCGGGGGTGCCGAACGGCACGCCGGCGATGATGATCAGCCGGTCGCCGGCGGTGGCGACGCCGGTGCGGATCGCCATCCGCTTCGACTTCGACAGCATCTCCTCGAAGTCGGCGACGTCGCGCGTGTGGACGGCGTGGACGCCCCAGACCAGCCCGAGGCGGCGCGCGGTGGCGAGCTTGGGGGTGAGCACGAGGATCGGCACCTGCGGGCGTTCGCGGCTGGCGCGCCGCGCGGTCGACCCCGAGGTGGTGAAGCAGCAGATGGCGCGCGCGCCGACCGTCTGCACGATCTGCGCCGCCGCCGCCGCCAGCGCGTCGGCGGTGGTCGCTTCGGGGAAGGTTTCGGTGAAGTGGACGCGCTCGGCATAGGAGGGGTCGGCCTCCACCTGCCGCGCGATGGCGTCCATCATCGCCACCGCCTCGCACGGGAAGGCACCGGCGGCCGATTCGGCCGACAGCATGACCGCGTCCGCCCCGTCGTACATCGCGTTGGCGACGTCGGAGACCTCGGCGCGCGTCGGCGTCGGCGCGGTGATCATCGATTCAAGCATCTGCGTCGCGACGACGACCGGCCGGCCCATGCGGCGCGCGGTCTGCACGATGCGCTTCTGCACCGGCGGCACCTCCTCGGGCGGCAGCTCGACGCCGAGATCGCCGCGCGCGACCATCACCGCATCGGCCAGCTCGAGGATTTCGGTGAGCCGCTCGACCGCCGCGGGCTTCTCGATCTTGGCCAGCAGGCTGGCGCGGCCGCCGATCAGCCGCCGCGCCTCGGCGACGTCCTCGGGGCGCTGGACGAACGACAGCGCGACCCAGTCGGCATGCTGTTCGAGCGCGAAGGTGAGGTCGCGCCGGTCCTTTTCGGTGAGCGCCGCCATCGGCACCACGACGTCGGGGACGTTCAGCCCCTTGTTGCTCGACAGCTCGCCGCCGACCTCGACGATCGTGTCGATGCGCGTCGCGGTCGCGCTTTTCACGCGCAGCGCGATCTTGCCGTCGTTGAGCAGCAGCCGTGCGCCGGGGCGGAGCGCCGCGAACAGCTCGCGGTGCGGCAGGTGCGCGCGCGTCGCGTCGCCGGGGGTCTTGTCGTCGTCGAGCGTGAAGGCGGCGCCCTTGCGCAGGTCGACCGGCCTGGCGAAGCTGCCGACGCGCAGCTTGGGACCCTGGAGGTCGACGAGAATCGTCATCGGCCGGCCGAGTTCCTTCTCGAGCGCGCGGATGTGGCCGATCACCTCGGCATGCGCCTCGTGCGTGCCGTGGCTCATGTTGATGCGGAAGGCGTCGGCGCCGGCGCGGTACAGCGCGCGGATCGTCTCCGGCGTGCGCGAAGCGGGCCCCAGCGTGGCCAGCACCCGGACCTGGCGGCGGCGCGGCTCGATGATCGTGGACAAGATCGGCTCCCAGTGCTGGTTCGGTCGCGGCCTAGCCCTATACTGGGGCCCGACGCAAGCGACAGGAGTCCCCCGGGTGAAGATCGACGAAGCGACGCGTGAGCGGCTCGAAGCGGCGGCGTTCCGCCGGCTGGTGCAGCATTTGCGGCAGCGCACCGACGTGCAGAATGTCGACCTGATGGGATATGGCGGCTTCTGCCGCAACTGCCTGTCCGACTGGCTGTTCGAGGCGGCCTCGGCCGAAGGGCTCGAGCTGACCAAGGACGGCGCGCGCGAGCTCATCTACGGCATGCCCTATGCCGACTACAAGGCGAAGCACCAGACGCCGGCGAGCTCGGAGCAGCTGCGGCGCATGGACGAGAGCGTCGCGAAGAACGTCGCCTGCCGCGAGGCGATGCTCGACGACGAACTCGACGACAGCTTCCCCGCCAGCGACCCGCCGAGCATGACGCAGCCGGGGCATGGGTAACACCCCCCCCCCCCCGCTTTGTCATGAAGTGGCTGGACGCGCGAATGCCGCCCGCTAAGGTCCGGCCCAACGATAATCAGGGAGACGGGCATGAAACGGATGATGATGGGAGCCGCGGTCGCGGCGCTGGTGGCGGGCGTGGCCTGGGCGCAGGCGCCGGGCGCAGCGCCTGCCGCGCCAGCGACGACCTACATCCAGGCGGGCGCGCTGCTCGACAAGCCGGGCCAGAAGCCGCGCGGCCATTCGACGATCGTGGTGCGCGGCGGCAAGATCGCCGAGGTGCGCGACGGCTTCGTCGGCGGCGAGGCGGGATCGACCGTCATCGACCTGCGCGACAAATATGTGCTGCCCGGCCTCATCGACATGCACGTTCACCTGTTCTCGACCGGCCGGCCGCTCGAACAGCGGCTCGCCGCCTCGTCGCAGGATGCTGAAGACGACGCCTTCGAAGGCATGCGCAACGCGCGCCGGACGCTGCTCGCCGGCTTCACCACCGTCCGCGACCTCGGCAGCGACGGCCCGGCGATCACCGCGCTTCGCGATACCATCAACAGCGGCGATCTCCCCGGGCCGACGATCGTGCCGGCGGCGCGGATGGTGTCGGTCTCGGGCGGCCACGGCGACGTCAACGGCTACAACCGCACGCTGACCAAGGCCTATATGGCCGAGCGCGACAATGTCTGCGACGGTGCCGACGACTGCCGCCGCGCCGTGCGCCGCCAGGTGTCGAACGGCGCCGAGGTGATCAAGTTCGCCGCCAGCGGCGGCGTCGGCTCGAACGTCGCGGGCGGCCTCGGCCGGCAGATGTTCGACGACGAGATGAAGGCGATCGTCGACACCGCACGGCTGTTCGGCCGCAAGTCGACCGCGCACGCGCACGGCGCCGACGGCGTCAAGGCGGCGCTCAAGGCCGGCGTCGATTCGATCGAGCATGGCTCGTACATCGACGAGGAGGCGATCCAGCTGTTCAAGTCGGGCAAGGCCTATTTCGTGCCGACGATGCTCGCCTTCCAGTCGGTGGTCGAACAGGCCAAGCGTGGCGAACGCCCGGCAGCGTCGGCCAACAAGGCGCTCGAGGTCGAGAAGGTCGCCAACGCCAACATCAGCCGCGCCATCAAGGCGGGGGTGCGCGTCGCCTTCGGCACCGACAGCGGCGTCGGCCCGCACGGCATCAACGCGCGCGAGTTCAAGCTGATGGTCGATGCCGGCATGGCGCCCGCCGAAGCGGTGAAGTCGGCGACGGTCAACGCTGCCGACCTGCTCGGCCGCTCGGCGCAGATCGGCACGATCGAGCCCGGCAAGGACGCCGACATCATCGCGGTCGCCGGCGACCCGGTCGCCGACGTGACGCGGCTGCAGCAGGTCGACTTCGTCATGCGCCGCGGCACGGTGCACAAGCTGACGGGCCAGCAGGTGCTGGCGCAATAGGCCGGTCGCTCCGACCCACAAACACATCGTTATCCCCGCGCAGGCGCGGATCCATACCCTCGGGCGTCAGGGAAGATGGATTCCCGCCTGCGCGGGGATGACGTTACGAGTTTGAATAGACGAAGGTGTGAGCGCTACATCCGCTTCGGGCTGGAGAACACCCGCGTCACCTCGGGCTCGAAGCTTTCGAGCGGATCGACGTCGAAGCTCGGATCGAACGCCGGCGCGTCCCATTCGTCGACCAGCCGTTCGGCGGTGGCGAACCACGGCTCCTCCCTGAAGCGGTCGCGCAGGTTCCCCGGCTTGCCGAGGTGCTCGTAATAATAGCGGCCCTGGAAATCCTGGTGCCAGTAGATCGTCTGGTACAGGTCTTCCGAGACATAGGGTTTGAGCATCTCGGCCGCGATCGGGCCGTGGTTGGGAATGCTGAACAGCTTGCCGAGGTCGTGGCAGAGCGCCGCGACGATCTCCTCGTCATTGGCGCCCGCGCGGCGCGCGAGCGTCGCCGCCATCAGGCTGTGCGTCAGCTGGTCGGCGGCGAAACCGACCTCGATGTCCTTCAGCCGCGCGAGGCTCTCCATGATCTGCCGCGGCGCGGCCGATTTCTGGTGCTTGCCATGTTCGGCGGCGATGTGCGCCCAGTCCTCGGCGGTTCCTTCGAGCATCGTCGTGAACATCGGCGGCATCCTTCGCTTGCGCGCCGAGTATACGCCCGCGCCGCGGTTGGGCGAACCCGCGACTTTTCGCGGTATCGCGCGAGCTATTCCGCCGGCTGGCGCGCCTCGACGATCTCGCGATAGGCCTTGCGCAGCGATACCTTGTCGATCTTCGCCGAGCCGAGCTTGGGCAGCGGATCGGGCGAGACCCACAGCCGCGCCGGCACCTTGAACGCCGCGAGGCCGTCGCGGGTGAAGTCGATCAGCGCCTCGGGCTCGACCATCTCGCCGGGCTTGAGGTAGACGACCGCGCCGACGATCTCGCCGAGCCGCTCGTCGGGCAGGCCGAAGACGCAGGCCTCGGCCACCGCCGGGTGATTGTAGATCGCCGCCTCGACCTCCTGGCAGCTGATGTTCTCGCCGCCGCGGATGATGATGTCCTTCTTGCGGTCGACGATGAACAGATAGCCGTCCTCGTCGAGCCGGCCGAGGTCGCCGGTCTTGAACCAGCCGTCGGCGGTGAATGCCTTGGCGGTCTCCGCGGGCTTGTTCCAGTAGCCGCGAACGTTGGCGACCGAGCGGATCCACACCTCGCCGATCGCCTCGGCGCCGAGATCGCGCCCGTCGTCGTCGGCGATCCTGATCTCGACCATCGGCCGCGAGGCGCGTCCCGTCGAGGCGGGCTTGGCGCGGTAGTTCTCGCGCAGGTTGCCGGCGCCGACGCCGTTGGTCTCGGTGAGGCCATAGCCGATGGCGGGATGCTTGCCCGGGAACGCCTCCGCCAGCCGCTCGACATGCTCGGCCGGCCGCGCCGCGCCGCCGCCGGCGATGTCGAGCAAGGTCGAGATGTCATATTTGTCGCGGTCGGGGTGCTGCATCAGCTCGAGGCTCATCGTCGGCACGCCGACGAAATAGGTCGCGCGCTCCTTCTCGATGAGCTTGAGCGCCTCGCCGGCGTCCCACTTGTGCATGATCACCAGCCGCCGCCCGATGGCGATCGAGACCAGCAGGATCGGCACCGACCCGGTGATGTGGAACAGCGGCACGTTGAGCAGCATGACCTGCTGCTCGGGCAGCGCGACGCCCCCCGCCTGCGCCAGCTGCAGCATCGCAAGGCCCTGCACGAGATAGTTCATCGCGCCGTGGACGACCGACTGGTGCGTCGCGACCGCCCCCTTGGGGAAGCCCGTCGATCCCGAGGTGTACATGATCGTCGCGTCGTCCTGCGGGCCGAGCGGCGACAGATACCAGGGCGCGGCGGGCGCTTCGGCGAGCAGGTCCTCGAGCCGCGCGTCGTGCAGCTCGTCGGCGACGCCGGCGCCGACGCGCACCGTCACGATCGGCACGTGGAAGTCGGCGAGCGTCGCGAAGCGGCGCGCGCGCTCCTCGTCGGCGATGATCAGCCGCGCGCCCGAATCCTCGACGCCGTAGCGGAGCTCCTCGGGCTGCCACCAGGCGTTCATCGGCACGACGACGGCGCCGAGGTGCAGCAGGCCGACGAAGGCGGTGATCCATTCGGGATAGTTGCGCATCGCCAGCGCGACGCGGTCGCCCTTCGCGACGCCGTAGCGATGCTGGAGCGCGGCCGCCGTGCGGATGCCCTGCGCGTAGATCTGCGCGAACGTGTAGCGCTCGTCGCGATAGACGACGAACTCCTTGTCGGCATTGGCCTGGAAGAAAAAGCCGAGATATTCGCGCATCGACGGCGGCGCCGCCTTGAACACCGGCAGGTCGACGCCGCGCACGGTGGCGGTGGTTACCTCGAGCTGCGCGCCAGGCGCGATCAGCGCATCGACCGTCGCGTCCATCGCCTTGTCGAGTTCGCTCAGCATGCCCGTTTTCCTCCCCACGTTTTCCGCCACGCTACACTCTATCGTCATCCCCGCGAAGGCGGCGATCCCTATGCCAAGCCTCTGGCAAAGGGATCGCCGCCTTCGCGGGGATGACGATGCAGAAGTGCTTTCCCTCAGTACCCCATCAGCCGCGCCATGCGGTCGCTGTGGAAGGCGCCGTCGCCGAACGTCTCCATCGCCGCGCGGGCGCGTTTCATGAAGAAGCCGATGTCGAACTCGTCGGTCATGCCGATGCCGCCGTGCATCTGCACCGCCTCGTTGGTGGCGAGCTTGGCCACCTCGCTGGCCTTGCCCTTCGCGAGGCTGACGAACAGCGCCGCGTTGCCGCCCTCGTCGAGCGCCTGCAGCGCGCGCAAGGTCGCCGAGCGCACCAGTTCGATCTCGCAGAACAGATGCGCGGCACGGTGCTGGAGCGCCTGGAAGCTGCCGATCTTCACGCCGAACTGCTCGCGCTGCTTGAGATAGTCGACGGTCTGGCGGAAGCTCTCGCCCGACAGGCCGAGCATCTCGGCGGCGAGGCAGGCGCGGCCGGCGTCGAGCACGCGTTCGAGCACCGGCCAGCCGCCGCCGACCTCGCCGAGCACGTCGGCGCCGTCGACCTGGACGCCATCCAAGGTGACGCGCGCGGCGTTGCGGCTGTCGACCATCACGGTGCGGTCGACGGTGACGCCCGCGGCGTCGCGGTCGACGAGAAACAGCGTCAGGCCCTTAGTGTCGTCGGCCTCACCGTCGGTACGCGCGACGACGATAAGCTTGTCGGCGACATGGCCGTCAAGCACGAAGCTCTTGCGCCCCGTCAGCCGGAAGCCGTTGCCCGACGGCTCGGCGCGTGTCTCGACCTGGTTGGGGGTGTGGCGCGACTTCTCCTCGGCGGCGAGTGCCAGCAGCAGGTCGCCGGCGGCGATCCGCGGCAGCAGCGCCGCCTTCTGCTCGCCGGTGCCCGCGGCGATGATCGCGGTCGCGCCGAGCACGGCGGTCGACAGCATCGGCGACAGCGTGAGATTGCGGCCGATCGCCTCCTGCACCAGCCCCGCGGCGACATAGCCGAGTCCGACACCGCCCTGGTCCTCGGGCACCAGAATGCCGGCGAAGCCCATCTCGGCCATCGCCTTCCACAATTCGCGGCTGAAGCCGACCTCGTCGCGCGCATCGCGCAGCCGCCGCAGTTCGGACACCGGCGCCTTCTCGGCGAAGAAGCCGTCGGCGCTGTCGCGGATCATCGCCTGTTCGTCGGTCAGTACCAATGCCACCCGCAAAGCTCCTTCATTCCTTTCGTCATCCCGCGAAGGCGGGGATCCAGCCCTCAAAGAACTTGCCGGCTCCGCCGGGGCATTTCGCGACACTGGGTCCCCGCCTTCGCGGGGATGACGACCTTTGTTGATTGCGTCAGGCGCCCGGCAGCTCGAGCACGCGCTTGGCGATGATGTTGAGCTGCACCTCGCTGGTGCCGCCCTCGATCGAGTTGGCGCGGCTGCGGAGCCAGTTGCGCGGCTGCGCGCCGTTCCGGCTCTCCTCGCCCTCCCACATCAGCCCGTCGCTGCCGCGCACCGACATGAACAGCTCCTGCCGGCGCTTGTTGAGCTCGGTCCCGTAATATTTGAGCATCGACGACAGAGCGCCGACCCCCTGCCCGGCCTTGGCCTCGTCCTTAACGCGCTCCATCGTCAGCATGAAGGCGAGCCCGTCCATGTCGGCGCGGACGATGTCGCCGCGCAGGATCGGGTCGTTCATGCGGCCGTCGGCGTCGGCGCCGATCAGCTTGCCGGCGAGCTGGCCGAGCCCGGGGCCGCTGCCGCCGGTGTCCATCGCGCCGATCATCTCGCGTTCGTGCGTCAGCAGATATTTGGCGATGTCCCAGCCGCGGTTGAGCTCGCCGACCAGCTGCGACTTCGGCACCTTCACATTGTCGAAGAAGGTCTCGCAGAAGGGCGAATAGCCCGAAATCAGCTTGATCGGCTTGGTCGAGACGCCGGGGCTCGCCATGTCGAACAGCACGAAGCTGATGCCGTTGTGCTTGGTTGCGCTGAAGTCGGTGCGCACCAGGCAGAAGATCCAGTCGGCCTGGTCGGCGTAGCTGGTCCACACCTTCGACCCGTTGATCACCCAGTGATCGCCGTGATCGTCGGCGCGCGTCTTGAGGCTGGCGAGGTCCGAGCCGGCGCCCGGCTCCGAATAGCCCTGGCACCAGCGGATCTCGCCGCGCGCGATCGGCGGCAGATATTCGAGCTTCTGCTCGTGGCTGCCATATTTGAGCAGCGCCGGCCCGAGCATCCAGATGCCGAACGACTGCAGCGGCGGCCGCGCCTTGATCCGCCGCATCTCCTCGGCAAGCACCTTGGCCTCGTCCTTCGACAGGCCACCGCCGCCATATTCCGTCGGCCAGGTCGGCACCGTCCAGCCCTTCGCCGCCATCGCGTCGAGCCAGGCCTTCTGCGGCGCGCTCCATTTGAAGTTGCGGCCGCCCCAGGGCGCATCGTCCTCCGACTGGAAGGGCTGGCGCATCTCGGGCGGGCAATTGGCTTCGAGATAGGCGCGGACCTCGGACCGGAACGCGTCGAGCGATTCAGCCATCGCCTCGTCTCCCCACTAGCTTTGTGATTTGACCCAACTATGGTGCGCCCCACCAAGGCGGCAAAGGGGGAAAAGGTGAACCCTATCGATTTCGTGCAGGCATCGATCCAGTTCACCGACCTGGGTCTCGACCCGATCCTTTTCGAGATCGGGCCGTTCGCGCTGCGCTGGTACAGCCTCGCCTATATCGGCGGCATCGTCGTCGCCTGGTGGTACATCCTGCGGATGCTCAAGGCGCCCGGCGCCCCGGCGGCGGCGCGGCACATCGACAGCTTCGTCACCTGGATCACGCTCGGCATCATCCTCGGCGGCCGCTTCGGCTATGTGATCTTCTACGAGCCCGCCAAATATCTCGCGAACCCGATCGATGCGCTCAAGCTGTGGGAAGGCGGGATGAGCTTTCACGGCGGGCTGATCGGCGTGATGGTCGCGATGTGGGGCTTCACGCGCACCAACAAGCTGAACTTCCTGCGCTTCGCCGACTATGTCGCCGTCACCATCCCCTTCGGCCTCGGCTTCGGCCGGCTCGCCAACTTCATCAACGGCGAGCTGTGGGGCCGCGTCACCGCCGCCCCTTGGGGGGTCATCTTCCCGAGCGGCGGCCCCTACCCGCGTCACCCCAGCCAGCTCTACGAGGCCTTCCTCGAGGGCCTGGTGCTGTTCGCGATCCTGTGGTGGATGTTCTGGAAGACCGACGCGCGCTACCAGCCGGGCAAGCTGATGGGCAGCTTCGCGCTCGGCTATGGCGCGTTCCGCTTCTTCGTCGAATTCTTCCGCGAATCGGACGCGCAGCTGGTCGAGTTCGCGGCGCGGACCGGGCTCCACATGGGCCAGTGGCTGAGCCTGCCGCTGATCGTCGGCGGCGCCTATTTCATCGCCACCGCCAAGGGCCGGCGCGAGCGGGTCGAGCCGATCGCGGGGCCTGCCGCGCAGCAGTGACGCCGCTCGGCGAGCGCCTGGCGCGCGAGATCGCGGCGACGGGGCCGATCCCGGTTGCGCGCTACATGGCCGACTGCCTCGCGCAGTATTACGGCTCGCGCGATCCGCTGGGCCGCGGCGGCGATTTCGTCACCGCGCCCGAGGTCAGCCAGGTGTTCGGCGAGCTGATCGGCCTGTGGTGCGCCGACCTGTGGCTGCGCGCCGGATCGCCGGCGAAGCTTCGGCTGGTCGAGCTCGGACCCGGGCGCGGCACGCTGATGGCCGACCTGTGGCGCGCGGTCGCGCGCGTCCCCGGCTTTCACGCTGCCACGAGCGTACATTTCGTCGAGACCAGCCCGACCCTGCGCCGCGCGCAGGCGGCGCAGGTGCCGCAGGCCGTCTGGCACGACCGGATCGACGACATCCCCGACGATGCGCCGCTGCTGCTGGTCGCCAACGAATTCTTCGACGCGCTGCCGATCCGGCAGTTCGTCCGCACCGAAGCCGGTTGGCGCGAACGGATGGTGGCGTTCGGCGACGGGCGCTTCTTCGCCGCGGCCGGCCCGGTGCCCGTCGACGCGCTGATGCCGCCGAGCCTGATCGCCGCGCCGCCCGGAACCGTCGTCGAGCTGGCGCCGGCGGCCGGCGCCGTCGCGGCCGAGATCGGCGCCCGGCTGGCGGCGCAGGGCGGCGCGGCGCTGATCGTCGACTATGGCTATGCCGGGCCGGCGACCGGCGACACGCTGCAGGCGGTCAGGGCGCATGGCTTCGCCGACCCCTTCGCCGATCCGGGCGAGGCCGATCTCACCGCGCATGTCGACTTCACCGCGCTGCGCGTTGCCGCACGGCCGGCCACGGCCTTCGGGCCGGTTACGCAGGCGGCGCTGCTGGCGATGCTGGGCATCGAGGCGCGGACCGCGGCGCTCGCCGCGCGCGCGACGCCCGACCAGGCAGCGCTGCTGCGCGCCGGCACCGCGCGCCTCGTCGGCGGCGACGCGATGGGTTCCCTGTTCAAGGCCTTGGCGCTAACCGGGGGCGACTGGCCCCAACCCGCAGGCTTTGCATGACCGACATCGTCTACCGCACCCCGACCGCCGCCGACACCGACGCCTTGTGCCAGCTGGGCCGCGACACCTTCATCGAGACCTTCGGCCACCTCTATTCGGCAAAGGACCTCGACCATTTCCTGGTGACGACCTTCGGCCCCGGCGGCATGCCCGACGAGCTGAACGATCCCGGCCTCGCCTTCCAGGTCGCCGACGCCGGCGGGCAACTGGTCGGCTATTGCAAGGTCGGCGACCTGCATACCGAGGTCGACACCGGCGACCGCCGTGGCCTCGAACTGCGGCAGCTCTACGTCCGCCAGAGCCATCAGGGCGCCGGCGTCGCCGCGCGGCTGATGGAATGGGGCCTCGACGAGCTGCGCCGCCGCGGCGCCGAGGACGTCTACCTGTCGGTATTCAGCGAGAATGCCCGCGCGCAGCGCTTCTACGCGCGCTACGGCTTCGTCGAGATCGGCCGCAACATCTTCATGGTCGGCGAGCAGGCCGACGACGACCGCATCTGGAAGCTGTCGCTGACCGAACCGGCGATCGCCGCATGACCCTCGACATCGTCCGCGCCGCGGCGCTGTCGGGCGTGCCGCACGCCTTCCTCGGCCGTAGCGGCGGCACCTCGCGCGGCATCTACGCCAGCCTCAATGTCGGGCTGGGCTCGGACGACGATCGCGCCGCGGTGGTCGAGAACCGGCGCCGCGCCACCGCCGCGATCGGCGACGCGCTGAGCCTCGTCACCGTCCATCAGGTCCACAGCCCCGACGTCGTCACCGTCGACGCGCCGTGGCCCGACGACGCGCGCCCGCCCGCCGACGCGCTCGTCACGCGCACCCGCGGCCTCGCACTCGGCATCCTCACCGCCGACTGCGCGCCGGTGCTGTTCGCCGACGGCGAGGCGGGGGTGATCGGCGCGGCGCATGCCGGCTGGAAGGGCGCCTTCGGCGGCGTGCTCGGCAACACCGTCGCCGCGATGGAGGCGCTCGGCGCCCGCCGTGACCGCATCGCCGCGGCGGTCGGCCCGTGCATCGCACGCAGATCCTACGAGGTCGACGACGGCTTCCACCGCCGCTTCGTCGAGGCCGACCCCGAGAACGATGTCTTCTTCACCGCGGCGCGCCGCGCCGGCCATCACCAGTTCGATCTCGAGGGCTTCGTCGCCCGCCGTCTCGCGGAAACCGGCATCGCGCGCATCGAGACGCTCGGCGAAGACACCTATGCGCAGCCCGATCGCTATTTCAGCTATCGCCGCACGACGCATGCCGGCGAGCCCGACTATGGACGGCAACTATCGGTGATCGCGCTCTGACGCAGCGTCAGCGGCCGAGCATGCGGTCGACGATCAGCGATTTGTACCAGACCAGCAGCTCGAACGCCTTCTGCGTCTTGGCATCGTCGTTGGTGAACAGCCGGTCGATCATCAGGCCGCGCATCGCCGCGAGGTGCAGCCGTGTCATCGCTTCGATCAGCTCATGGTCGCCGATCCCGATGTCGTCGCCGACCTCGACCGGTCCCGCCGCCAGCTGCCGCTCGAGATCGCGCATCACCGCGGGAAAACGGGCGCTGAGTTCCGGGTCGCTGCGCGACCCCAGCATGATCTCCAGCAGTGCCATCGACTCGGGCTGCTGCATCGTGTTCCACACCACGCCGGTGATCGCGGTGAAGCGCGCCTCGCCGCGGGCGACGCCGCGCAGCTCGCGACGGCGCGCGCGATCCTGCGTACGGACGATGTGGTCGGCAACGGCGATGATCAGATCGGCGCGCGTCGGAAACTGGTGGAGCATCGCACCGCGGCTGACCCCAGCCTCCTGCGCCACGCGGACCGTCGTGGTCGCCGCATAGCCGTCGCGCTGCAGGATCTCGATGGCGGCCGCCACCAGCCGGGCACGCGTCGCGGCGCTGCGCCGTGCATTCGCCCCGACGGGCGGCGCCTCGGCCTCTTCAGCGACGCTGGCCAGTTTGTTGGTCTTCACATGCCATCCCTTGCGCGGCGCCCTGCTTCAAGAGCCGCCTGCCGACTACGGGCTAGTAATAAAGCAGGCTTCCCCTGCGCAAACAAACAGTCAAGACTGCTTGTAGTGTAATCCGTTGCGTACCGCTTGGCGAAATGCCGGGGCGCTCATGATCCCGGCTCGTTTCATTGGGGAGGATCATGTGAGGAAGAGTTTCCTTTTGCTGTCGGCGTCGATGATGCTGGCGGGAGCGCCGGCGCTGGCGCAGGACGCCATCGCCGACGAGAGCGGCGTCGAAGAGATCATCGTCACCGCGACGCGCCGCGCCTCGGCGCTGAGCGACGTGCCGATCGCCGTTTCCGCCGTCTCCGCCGAAACGTTGCAGAATTCGGGCGCCAACGACATCCGCCAGCTCAACCAGCTCGCACCGTCATTGCTCGTCTCGTCGACCGGCAGCGAGGCCAATGGTTCGGCGCGCGTGCGCGGCATCGGCACCGTCGGCGACAACCCGGGTCTCGAGAGCTCGGTCGCGGTGTTCATCGACGGCGTCTACCGCTCGCGCTCGGGCATCGGCCTCAACGAGCTCGGCGAGATCGAGCGCGTCGAGGTGCTGCGCGGCCCGCAGGGCACGCTGTTCGGCCGCAACGCCTCGGCCGGCCTCATCAACATCATCTCGAAGAAGCCGTCGTTCGAGTTCGGCGGCATGGGCGCGCTGAGCTACGGCAACTACGACTATATCCGTGCCGAGGGCGCGGTCACCGGCCCGGTCGCCGAGACGCTCGCGGCGCGCATCGACGCCGTCTACGTCCAGCGCGACGGCTTCTACACCGATGTCGCCAACGGCACCGACGTCAACGACCGCGACCGCTATTTCGTGCGCGGCCAGCTGCTCTACGAGCCCAGCGACGATCTCGAAGTTCGCATCATCGGCGACTATACCAAGCGTGACGAGAAGTGCTGCGGCGCGGTCTATGTCACCAACGCGATCAACCCGTCGATCGGTGCGCTCAACAACCGCGCGACGCCGCTGCTCGTCGGCGGCGTCACCAACCCGACGGGCAACAACATCATCAACGTGCTGCAGGACCTCGGCCTGCCCGCCGCGGCCTTTGCCGATCCGTACAGCCGCAACATCTACACCACCCCCGGGCGCAGCTATGGCGGCGAAACCGAGGACAAGGGACTGTCGGCCGAGGTCAACTGGGATTTCGGCAACGCCACGCTGACCTCGATCAGCGCCTATCGCGACTACAAGTCGTCGCAGGGGTCGGACACCGACTATTCGACCGTCGACATCCTCTATCGCGCCGACGACGGCGAAGGCAGCCGCCGCTTCGAGGTGTTCACGCAGGAACTCCGGCTGCAGGGCACGGCGTTCGACGACCGCCTCGACTGGCTGGTCGGCGGCTTCTTCTCGGACGAGGATCTGACGGTCACCGACAATCTGCGCTTCGGTGCGCAATATGGCCGCTTCGCCACCTGCCGCATCATCTCGGGCGGCGGGCTGTCGGCCTTCTATTCGCCGACCTCGCCCGGCTGCATCACGACGGCGGCGCGGCCGCTGTTTCCGTTCGGCGCGGCGAACCCGATCATCCTCGCGGCGTTCGACCGGCTCGACTCGGTCAACGACCGCGGCACCACCTTCGACCGCTACGCCCAGAACAGCCGCAACTATGCGCTGTTCACGCACAACATCTTCCACGTCACCGACACGATCGATCTGACGGTCGGGCTGCGTTACACCAACGAGCGCAAGCGCTTCGACGCGACCTTCGGCAACGACAACAGCGCCTGCCCGGCGCAGCAGGCGGCGCTGACGCCGTTCCTGACCAACCCGGCGCTCGCCGCGGTGGCGGGCGGCCTCATCGGCCTCACCTGCCAGGGCAATTCGACCGCCGAACTCAACGGCGTCTCGATCAATGACCGGCGCAGCGAGGACGAGTTCACCGGCACTGCGGTGGCATCGTGGAAGGCGACCGACGACCTGATGCTCTACGCGAGCTATTCGCGCGGCTACAAGGCGGGCGGCTTCAACCTCGACCGCTCGGCGCTCAAGTCGCCGATCGCCACCTTTGCCGCCGCCGGCGGCGCGCAGGCGCTGGTCGGCAACCTGCAGTTCGATCCCGAGATCAACAACGCCTACGAGCTCGGCGCCAAATATTCGTCGGGCCGGTTCAGCCTCAACGTGGCGGCGTTCCGCCAGCAGTTCGACAACTTCCAGCTGAACACCTTCAACGGCACCGTCTTCCTGGTGCAGACGATCAACGCCTGCCAGAACGACCTCGCCGGGGCCGACCGCGACCTCAGTGCCGCGACCGGCGCCTGCCCGGCCGACGACGTCACCTATGGCGTGCGTTCGCAGGGCCTCGAGCTCGAAGCGGCGCTGCGTCCCGCCGACCATCTCGCGGTCAGCGTCGGCCTCACCTACGCGCAGACCGAGTTCCGCAACGATCTGGTCGGCAACGACCGGGGAACGCCGCTCGACCCGGCGCTGCGCAAGCTGCCCGGCGACAATCTGTCGAACGCGCCCGAATATGTCGCGACCAGCTCGCTGACCTGGACGCCGCCGATCGGCGACAGCGGGATGAGCGGCCTGTTCTACGTCGATAGCCGCCTGACCGGCGACTACAACACCGGCTCCGACCTGTTCCCGCAGAAGGAGCAGGACGGCCACTTCCTCGTCAACGCCCGCCTCGGTCTGCGCGGCGAGGACGAGCGCTGGGCGGTCGAGCTGTGGGCGCAGAATCTGACCAACGTCGATTATGCGCAGGTCGCGTTCAACTCGCCCTTCCAGGCGGGAACGACCGCGGCGCCCTTCGTCGATCCGCAGTTCCCCGGCGGCCGGCAGATCTTTTCAGCCTTCCTCGCGGAGCCGCGTACCTACGGCATCACGGTCCGCACCCGCTTCTGAGCCTCCCCGCAGAAGCGGTCTCTGGCCCGCGCCGTCCACCGGCGCGGGCCTTTTTCAGGTCCATGCTAGTTTGGCGGGACGATGATGATTCGTCTCTGCCTCGGCGGCACGCTGCTGCTCCTTCTCGCCGCCGCGGCACCGGCGCATGCCCGCCAGCTGTGGGCCGGCCTCTACGACCATGACGCGACCTTCGCCGACGAAAAATTCGAGAGCGGCGCCGACATCAAGGCCGGCTGGATCGGCGACCCGATCGAGGCCCTCGCCGCGATCGGTCGCCCGGCGCCGCACCTGCTGCTGTCGGCGGCGCTCGACGGCGGCACCGACTATGCGGCGGTCGGGCTCAACTGGCGGTTCGGCAGCACGCTCTATTTCCGCCCCGGCATCGGCCTGGCGATCAACAACGGCCCGTCGCGCGCGGTCAGCAACGGCCGCCGCGTCGACCTCGGCTCGCCGGTCACCTTCGAGCCCGAAGCCGCGGTCGGCTGGCAGCTGAACGAGCGCTTCGCGGTCGAGGCCTCCTGGGTCCACCTCAGCCACGCGACGCTGTTCAGCGAGCAGAACCGCGGCATCGATTCGATCGGTGTGCGACTGCTGGTGCAGCTGCGCTAACGGATCGCCGCGCCGCTCATCGCTGCACCAGCCGGCGGAGCTTGGCGAGCCGTGCCGTCTCGCCCTCCTCATAGGCGAGCGTGCTGAAGAACCGCCCTTGAGCGTCCATCAGGAACACCGTCGCGGTATGGTCGACGACATAGTCGCCGCCCTCGATCGGCACCCTCTGATAGTAGACGTGGTAGGCCTCGACGATCCGGGCGAGCTCGGCCGGCGTGCCGGTGAGGCCGATGATCGGCGTGTCGAACATCGACAGATAGGTGCCGATCTCCGCAGGGGTATCGCGCTCGGGATCGACCGACACGAAGACGATGTTGAAGCGATCGCCATCAGCGCCCAGCTTCCGGCGCAGCCGCGCCATCGACTGCAGCGTCGTCGGGCAGACGTCGGGGCAATGGGTGAAGCCGAAGAACAGCGCGAAGGGCTTGCCCTTCAGCGTTGCGTCGGTGACGCGCCGCCCCTGCGGATCGACGAGGCTGAACGGTCCGCCGAAGGTTGAGGCATAGTCCGCCGCGGGGTCGTCGCCGCCATCCACGCCCCGCGGCCAGAGGCCGAGCGTGGCGGCGGCGAGCGCTGACGCCACCAGCGCGACGACGGCCCATAGCCAGAGCCGCAGCCGGCGCAGGCCGCGATCAATGGCCGGCATGGGGGCTCTCCCGTCCATGGTCGATGCTTTCGACGCGCAGCGACAGCTTGAGCAGTCCCGCCCTGGCGAAGTCGAGCGTCACCGGTACCATCGTGCCGCGCCGCAGCGGCTGTTTCAGGCCGATCAGCATGAGATGATAGCCGCCGGGCTTGAGCGCGACGCGGCCGCCGGCGGGGATCGCAAGCCCGCCCGTCACCGGGCGCATGCGCATGATGCCGCCGTCCATCGTCATGCTGTGCACCTCGAGGCGGGCGGCGACCGGCGTGCTGCCGCCGAGCAGCCGGTCTTCGGCGCTGCCCGCGTTGACGACAAGGCCATAGCCCGCGCCGGTGCGCGCGCCGGGCGCCGTCTCGCGCAGCCAGGCGCCGTCGACGCTGACCTGCGCGAGCGCGGGAGCCGCCGCGACGAACGCGGCGGCGGCAAGAATGAAGCGGGTTTTCATGGCAGTTCTCCTCAGAAGCTGGCGCGGACGCCGGCGTAGAAGGCGCGACGCTCGACGGGGTGGTAGATGGCCGACGCCGCGGTGGCGGCGGTAACGGCGGAGATGTCGCCGATCGCCTTCTTGCCCGTCAGATTGCGGGCGTCGGCGAACAGCGAGACGCCGGGCATGAGCTCGGCGGCGGCGGTCAGGCCGAGCAGCGCATAGCCGGGCGGCCGCGTGGTATTTCGATAGTCGGCGAAGGCACCCTGCGGCACCCACTCGATGCTCGGCGTCAGGTGCAGCGCGTCGCCGCCGATCCGCAGTTCGCCGCGATAGGCATGGCGCGGCACCACCGGCAGGCGGTTGTCGCCGTAGCGCGCGTCGTCGCGGAAGCGGAAGTCGCTGTAGGTATAGACCTGCCGCAGCCGCGCCCAGCCGGCGAGCGCCAGCTCGAGACCCGCCTCGATCCCTTGATGCAGCGTGCGGTCGGCGTTGAAGGTCGCCGCCGGCACGCCGACGCCCTGATCGAACTGCAGCAGCTCTCCCCTGATCGTCGCACGGTAGACCGACAGTTCGAAGGCGGCGAGGCCCGCCGTCCCGCGCGCGCCCGCCTCCACCGTCCACGCGCGCTGCGGATCGAGATCGACGAACCCCGGCGGCACCGTGCCGCCGACCGAGAAGGGCGTCTGCGACAGCTCGCTGAATCCCGGCAGTTCGACCGACCGGCTGAAATTGGCGAACAACTGGATCGTCTCGGCGGGCGCGTAGAGCAGGCCGAGCTTGGGCGAGACGGCGGTGAAGTCCGCCGCGCCGCCGCGGGCCGGCGCGGCGGAATTCGCGATCGCGCGCTTGCCCTCGGTGAGCACGCCGCCGGCGACCACCGTCAGCCCGTCGATCGGCTTCAGGCGCAGCTCGCCATAGGCGTTGAGCGTGTGCGCCGACTGGTCGGCGTCGGACAGGCGCGCACCGCGCCGCCCGGCGACGTTGACGAAATTCTTGGCATCGACGTCGCCGAAGCGCGCCGTCGCGCCGAGCGTCAGCTCGGCCGGCAGCCCGCCCGGCCGGTCGAGGTCGAGCCGTGCGAACGCGCCGCGGTCGATCGATTTCTGGTCGATGACCTGGAAGATCGGGTGGAACAGCTGCTTGGCGCTGAGGAACAGCCCGGTCGCCAGCCTGCCAGACCCGAGATCGATCGTCGTCCGGTTCTGGACCCGGATCGACTCGATGTCGCGCGCCTGGTCGTTGGCGATGTTCGCGGGCAGCGACAGCCGGGGGCTGGTCAGCGCCTGGGCGCGGTTGAGCGCGCCGGGCAGGTCCTGGCGGATGTGGTTGAGGCTGGCGTAGACGCGCGTCTCGACGGTCTCGGTCAGCCGCACGCCGACATTGCCGTTGAAGCGCAGCGCCGCGCGGCTGGCGTGCTGGCGGTCGCCGTCCGAGCGGTCGCCGGTCAGCGCGAGGTAGGCGTCGCCGCGCGCGTCGGCATCGGCGAGCGCCGCCTTGCCGCGCACCGTGTCGAAGCTGCCGCCGTCGAGCCGGAGCTCGACCCCGGGGGCGGTGCGGCCGGTCGGCGTGACCGCATTGATCGCGCCGCCGAGCGTCGAGCCGCCGTGCCGCAGCGCGTTGGCGCCGCGATAGACCTCGATCCGCCCGAAGACCTGCGGGTCGAGTTCCTGGAAGTCGCCATTGTCGTCGGCGAGGTTGATCGGGATGCCGTCCTGAAGCAGCGTCAGCCCGCGCATGTGAAAGCCGCGGCTGAGCCCCGAGCCGCGGATCGAGAGGCGTACCTCCTGCCCGAAACGCGGCTGCGCGTAGACGCCGGGCGTGAACGCCAGCGCGTCGCGCAGCGACACGGCAAGCCGGTCGCGAAACTCGTCGGCGGTGACGAGGTCGACGCCGCCGGGCGTCGCCTCGACCGTGCGGCGCGCGGCGGCGTCGGCGCGGCGCGCGGTGACGATGATGGTTTCAGGCGCCGCTTCGGCGGCGACGGCTGCGGGGACGAGGGCGAGAACGATGAGCGACGCGCCGACCCCGGCGCGAAAAGTCGAAGACATGAAGAAGAACCCCTGATCCGGCGCGCGCGGAACGCGGGGTCCCGGGCGCGATCAATCGGCCGCGCGACAGCGCGGCCGGACGGCGATCAGAAGCGGGAGGGCGGTCCGGTAGCAGGGGGCGGCGGCGCGGCGAGGCCGCGGCCGATCGCGACGACGGTTTCGCGACGCAGCGGTGCCGCGACCACCATCGCGACCCGCGCGGCAACGTCGATCGTCAGCGCGGGGAGCGGCGGCAGGCCCGTTGCCGCGAAGGCGCAGGGCGCGTCCTTGCCGGGCATGTCCTTCGACGGACCGTCCGCCTTCGCCGCCTGGTGCAGGCGGCCGTCCGCATCGATCCAGGCGGAAACCGCGCCGCCGTCGATGCAGAGCGTCACGGCGAAGCCGCCGTTGGGAGTCGCGACCGGCATCCAACCCGACGGGACCAGCACGCGCAGCAGGAGCATGAGCATGAGCCCGCCCAGCGCCAAGCCGCGCGTCACGCCGTCGATCCTGGTCGCTGCCCGTGTCACGTCGGCGCCCATGCCAGTCCGCTCCCGTAACGGCAATCCCCGCAGGATTGCGGAAGCGCCACCGCCGTGGGTAGGATTGCGATCTATGCCGCGCTCTACCCTTGCGCGCCGGGTGGCGCGACCGATCGCCGCGCTGCTCGCTGTCCTCGCCGCCGACGATGTCGCCGCCCAGGGCGCCGCCGCCAGCTCCCCCGTCGAGCTCGCCCGCATGGCCGACAAGCTCAAGCCGGGCGAATGGGTCTGGGCGCCCGCCATCGCACCCGCCGGCCCGCTGCTCGTCTACGTCGACCTGTCGCGGCAGGAAGCCGCCGTCTATCGCAACGGCGTGCGCATCGCCGTGTCGACCGTATCGTCGGGCAAGCCGGGTCACGAGACGCCGACCGGCGTGTTCACCATCCTGCAGAAGGATGCCGACCACCATTCGCGTACCTACAACAATGCGCCGATGCCGTTCACCGAGCGGCTGACCTGGGACGGCGTGGCGCTGCATGCCGGCGGCCTGCCGGGCTATCCCGAAAGCCACGGCTGCATCCACCTGCCGATGGGCTTCGCCAAGCTGTTGTTCGGAATCACCGACCTGGGGGCCACCGTCGTGGTCTCGGGCGCCGCCGCCGACCATGTCCGCAGCGGCGGGCCAAGCCTCCTCCAGCCGATCGACGCGGCGGGGCGCGCCGCCACCGGGTTGCCGCTGGCGGCAGGTGAGAGCTTCCGCTGGACGCCGCAAGCGGCGCCCTTCGGCCCCGTCACGGTGATCGCCTCCAAGCGCGACCAGGCGATGGTGGTGCTGCGCAACGGCGTCGAGATCGGGCGCAGCAACGTCCGCCTCGCCGCCGACGATCCGGCAACGCATGTCGTCACGCTGTCGACCGGCGCCGATGGGCGCCCGCACTGGATCTACGTCGGCCTGCCCGGCCACGCCAAGGACGCCGGCCAGGACGCTGACGAAGCCGCGCTCAATCGGATCCACATGCCGCAGGCCTTTCATGATGCGCTGATCGGGGCGCTCCGTCCCGGCGCCACCATCCTGCTGACGCAGGCGAGCCTCGGCGACGGCGGCACCGGCACGCCGCTGACCGTGCTGGCCAGCGCCGGCGGCGCGAGCGGCGCGCAGTGAACTTCTCGCAGCTCCTCAACTCGATCGACGAGCTGCTCTACGAGATCATGAGCTGGCTGGTTTTCTACCCGGTCACGCTGTGGCGGATCGTGACCCGCCCGCTGTCGACGATGAAATATGCCGACGACGAGCTGACGCAGGATGAGGACGAGCAATATACCGATACGCTCAGCCCGCCGCTGCTGCTGCTGATCTCTCTGCTGATCGCGCATGTCGTCGAGCTGGCGCTGGTCGGCGACAGCAGCCTCGTCGGCAGCGGTCGCGGGATCGCGGCGCTGGTCGACGACGACACCAGCCTGCTGATCCTCCGGCTGGTAACGTTCGCCCTGTTCCCGATCGTGTTTGCGACGCGGCTGCTGATGCGGCAGCGGCGCAGGCTGACCCGCGACAGCCTGCGGATGCCCTTCTACAGCCAATGCTATGCGACCGCGCCGTTCGCGCTGCTGATGAGCCTCGCGGCGACGCTGCACGGCTATCGCGGCGACTGGGCGGAGCCGGTGGCGGCAGGCTGCGCGCTGGTCGGGCTGCTGTGGTATATCGTGCTGCAGACGCGCTGGTTCGCCGCCACGCTCGGCATCGGTGCCGGTCGCGCGCTCGGGCAGGCGCTGTTCGCGTTGCTGGTAAGTTGCGTGCTGCTGATCCTGGTCGCGGCGATCGTCGTCGGACCGACGTTGAGGAGTGCCTGACGATGAAGCGCCCCGTGCTGCTCGCCGCCCTGAGCGTTGCGCTCGCCCCGCCTGCCGTCGCGCAGGATGCGATCAACCTGGTCTGCATGGGCGGTGGCACCAAGCTGGCCACCGCGCCGACGACGTCGCTCGAGTGGGACAAATATGACCATAAATACCGCACCAAGAGCGGCTACGAGACGACGACGCGCGGCTTCGATACCGCGGTCACCATCCAGATCCAGGGCAGCGACGGCCGCATCCGCCTGCCCGACGTGCTGATCCCGCCGATCAACGCCGGCGGCGATCATCAGCATTGGTGGCCGCTCGACGACGTCATCGTCGGCGACAACGAAATCCGCGCGCAATATCGGCTGAACGGGCTCAACAAGCCCAAGGTCAGGATCGACCGGACGACCGGGCTCATTACGATCAAGGGGATGGGGCAGGATTTCAGCGGCCGTTGCGACAAGGTCGACGACGGTGAACGGCGCTTCTAACCGGCGCCGGCTGGCGGCCGTCGCGGCGGTGCTGCTGCTGGCCGCGGCCGCCCCCGCGCCCTCACGTCTTGCGGCGGCACCCGGCACGGCAGCGACCGTGCAGGGAAAGGTCAGCGGCTATGACAGCGCCGAGTATCTCCTCGCCGGCAAGACGGGGCAGAGGCTGACGGTCAGGCTGAAGATCTCGAACCGGTCGGGCTATTTCAACCTGACCGCGCCGAGCGCCGATACCGCGCTGTTCACCGGCTCGATCGAGGGCGACAGCTTCGACGGCACGCTCCCGGCGACCGGCGACTATCGCATCACCGTCTATCTGATGCGCAATGCCGCGCGTCGCGGCGAGACCGCCGCCTTCAGCCTGACGGCTCGGCTGGCCCCTTAGGCTTTCGGCGGCCCGGACGGCGGCGCCAGCCTGGGCTTGAGCGTCGCCCATTCGCTGACCAGGGCGATCGCCAGCAGGCCGACCGCCAGCGCGATCTTCTGCAACGGACCCTGTGCCTCGTCGCGTACGAACCAGTAGACGACGACCATGAGGATCGCCGTGTAGGCGCTCGGCATCACCAGCAAGGTGCCGCAGCCCTTGCAGGCAAAAGGCTTCTCGCGGCGCCACTGGGTGCGGATGAACGGCGCCAGCCGGCCGCAGCTGGGGCAGGCCGGGCCGAGGGACAGGCGATCGCTGACGGGCATGCCGCCATGTCAGCACGTCGGCGGGCGCCCGGCAAGCCGGTCGCCATGACGCCGTGGCTCGCGGCTTGCGCGCGCCGGCAACAGCTTGTAATCGCGGCCTGTCATCTGGGGAGTAGCCAGCCGTCGTCGTCGACGGATTGCCGCGTCAACATACTCGGTCGAGAGGCCGTGGTGCGGCAGGAACGCTTCGGCGTTCAGGCGAGACCAATGACATCGCATCTCCGTCCGAGGCCGGGCGGGGGGCTGCGATGTCGTTGCCGTCTCGACCCGCCCGGCCCGGAGATTCTGCGTGGAAGCCTTCCTCACCTCGACCGCCGTGGTCGCGCTCGCCGAGATCGGCGACAAGACCCAGCTGCTCGCCATCGTGCTCGCCACGCGCTTCAAGCGGCCGGTGCCGATCATCCTCGGCATCCTCGTCGCGACGCTCGCCAATCATTTCCTCGCCGCGCTCGTCGGCCAGCAGGCGGCGCAGATCCTCGAGGGGCTGTGGTTCCGCTACCTCGTCGCCGCCTCGTTCATCCTGATGGCGGTGTGGACGCTGATACCCGACAAGCTCGACGACGACCTCGACGCCCGGCCGGCGCGCTACGGCGCCTTCCTGACCACCGTCGTCGCCTTCTTCCTCGTCGAGATGGGCGACAAGACGCAGATCGCCACCGTGGCGCTGGGCGCGCGGTTCAACGAGGTGCTGTGGGTCACCGCTGGCACGACGCTCGGGATGATGGTGGCGAACGTGCCCGCCGTCTTCCTCGGGCACGAGCTGATCAAGCGCGTGCCGCTCAACGTCGTGCGCGTCGTCGCGGCGCTGCTGTTCCTGGCGATCGGGCTCTGGCTGCTGGCGCAGACGGCCGGCTGGATCTGAGCCCGCCGGCTTGCCGGGCGGCGGCGCGATCATGATAAAGTGGGGAGGTGCGTAAAGCTCGCCTCCCCTCGCGCAGCACGATCCGCAGCGTCATCGTCTACGCGCTGCTGCTCGCCGCCGGCGCCGTCGCGCTGCAATGGATCAACTACCAGCGGCTGGCGCGGTCGCACGCGAGCGAGCTGTATCTGTTCATCGTTGCGGGCGCCTTCCTCCTGCTCGGGTTGCTCGTCGGCGCGAAGGTCATCGCGGCGCGGCCGGCGCCGGCGTTCGACGGCAATCCGCGGGCCCTGGCGTCGCTCGGGATCAGCGCGCGCGAGCTGACGGTGCTGCAGCTGCTCGCCGCCGGCCACGCCAACAAGGAGATCGCCGCGCGGCTGCACCTGTCGCCGCACACGGTGAAGACGCACGTCGCGCGGCTGCTCGACAAGCTCGGGGCGAAGCGGCGCACCGACGCGATCGCGCGGGCGCGGGAGCTCGGCATCCTGCGCTGATCTTTCGGGTCATTCCGCGAAAATCACCCTTTCGGCCGATTGCCCGGCGGGCTTGCGAGGGCCTTGCTGGCGGCTCATCCTGAACGAGGGGGAGGTCATCATGGTTCGCAGCATTCTCGCATATGGCGTCATCGCCGGACTGATCGTCGGCATCCCGCTGTTCGCGATCGGCGTTACGCTCGACGGTCATGTCGGCGGCGCGATGGGCATGGTGCTGGGCTACAGCATCATGCTGATCGCGCTGACCACGGTCTTCGTCGCCATCAAGCGGCGGCGCGATCTCGAACTCGGCGGCGTCATCCGCTTTTGGCCCGCTTTCGGCTACGGCCTCGCGATCAGTGGGGTGGCCGGGCTGCTCTACGTCGGCGCCTGGGAGCTGGCGATGCAGTTCATGGAGGGGGATTTCGCCGCGACCTATGCGCAGGCGAGCCTCGACGCGGCGCGCGCCGAGGGCGCCAGCGCCGCCGAGCTCGCCAGGCTCGCCGCCGACATGGCCGACTTCCAGGCCATGTATGCCGATCCGCTGAAGCGCGTGCTCTTGACCTTCTTCATGGAGTTCTTCCCGGTGGGCGTGCTGGTGTCGCTGGTGTCGGCGGCGCTGCTGCGCAACAGCCGCATCATGCCGGCGCGGGCGGGGTGACGACCGGCGAGCGCGCGCTAGTTGCCCGTCTGGCCGTGCGGCGCGGCGACGGGCTTCGATTCGGGCGATTCCTTCTGGCGCAGGAAGATGGTCAGGACGACGAGAACGGCCGTCGAGAGGAACTCGCTCTGCCAGTTCTGAAATGATTCGAACCACAGCTGCGGCTCGAACAGATGATCGGCGATGCCCGGCGCCGTGTCGCCATGGCTTTTCGCCTCCTCGCTCGCGGCCCGGGCGCTGTAGACCCAGTGGAGCAGGAAGCTCAGGCCGAACAGCAGCGCCATCGCCAGCCCGAGCGAATGGGCATAGGCCCATCGCAGCATCGGGCCGCCGCGCAGCGGCTTCGGCGCGCCCGGCGCCTTTGCCTGCGCATCGAGGTCGGCATCGCGCGGCGGCGCGTCGGGGTCCTTCGATTCGGCCGAGCCGCGCTGGAAGAGAAAGCCCGTCAGGATGACGTAGGCCGACATCTGCAGAAACTCGCTCTCCCAATTCTCGAACACCGTCGAGAGGAATTGCGGGTTGCGCGCATAGTCGGCCAGCGACAGCAGCGGCTCGCCGTGCTGGGCGAGTTCGCGATTCTCGAACCGCCAGCCGGCAAACAGCTGCCCGAGAATGCTCGCGGCGAACAGCAGCAGCAGGACGATGGTCAGGCCGTTATCCTTGAAGAATCGAACCATGCGCCTGCACCACCTTTCCCGACCGCGAACCGGGCAGCGCGGTCTCAGCGCTTGCGGTCGCCACGATCGCCCTGGCCCGGCGTGGTCGAATGCTTGGCCTCGATGCGCCGATCCTGGCTGAGCGACTTGCCGACATCGACGGATTCCTTGAACCGGCCCTGCTCGTCGCGCCGAACGTAGCGTTTGTCGGTACCGGTATCGATCAGTTCGCGCTTCGACATGGCTTGCTCCTATCGATGATGCGGCGCCCGGATGGACCCCGCCGCTGCTTCGATTTGGTACGGGTCCGTCACCGTGCCGCCTTCGGCCACCCGGTCCCACAGGCCGCGGCCGCCGAGCGCGCCCGCCCGCGCGTACCAGCGCGCGGCGGCTTCGAGATGGTGCTCGCGCAGCCACAGTGGCGGCGAACGCAGCGCCTTGCCGATCTCCTCCTCGGCACGGTGACGGCAATGATCGCTCGACAGCCAGCAGGACTGCAGCATGACGTGCTCCTTCCCCAGGCCGCGCCGGCCCCCTCTTTCTACGGGTGGGTCCGGCCCTGCCGCGGAGAACGGCGCGGCCGCGAACTCGTTCCGCCACGGGACCGCATCGTACGGTGGCCGACAGTCGCGACGACGTCTTCGCACCGCCTGCCAACCGTCCCTTTCGCGAGCCCTACCGCGCGGCTAGGGTCGCCGACGGGGGAGACGAACGAAGATGGCGCAGCGTTTCGGGTTCTGGATCGGGCTGGCGCTGTTCGCGCTCACGCTGCTGCTGCCGGCGCCCGAGGGACTGTCGCTCGCCGGCTGGCGCGTCGCGGGCGTGTCGCTGCTGGTCGGCGTGTGGTGGATGACCGAGGCGCTGCCGCTGCCGGCGACGGCGATGCTGCCCTTCCTGATCTTCCCGCTGGTCGATGCCGGCACCGCCGCCTCGGTCGCCTCGGACTATTATTCGCCGGTCATCTTCCTCGTCCTCGGCGGGTCGCTGATCGCGCTGGCGATCGAGCGCGTCGGGCTGCACCGCCGCATCGCGCTGGCGATCGTCCAGCGCGGCGGCACGTCTCCGCGCGCGCTGCTCTTCGCCTATATGGCGGCGACGGCGCTGGTCAGCGCCTTCGTGTCGAACACCGCCACCGCGGTGGTGATGCTGCCGATCGCCGTCGCGCTGGTGCGTGCCGTCGTCCCCGACGACGAGGCGATGGGGCTGCAGCGGCCGTTCACCGCCGCGCTGATGCTTGGCGTCGCCTATGCGGCATCGATCGGCGGGCTGGGAACGCTCGTCGGCTCGCCGACCAACGCCATCGCCGCGGGGCTGATCGAGAAGACCAGCGGCGTCGAGGTCGACTTCGTCACCTGGGCGGCGTTCGGCGTACCGCTCGTCCTGATCTCGGTGCCGCTCGCCTGGTGGATCATCGCGACGACGCTCAAGGTGCCGGCCGCGGCGCTCGACCGCGCCAGCGTGCTGGCCGGCATCGGCAGCCCCGGCGCCTGGAGCGCGGGCGAGCGACGGCTGCTGCCGATCCTCGGCGCGACGATCTTCGCCTGGGTGGCGCTGCCGTTCCTGCGCGCCCCGCTCGGCCTTCCCGCGATCGACGACGGGATGATCGCGATCGCCGCCGGGCTGCTGCTGCTCATGCTGAGCGACGGCAAAGGCGGCACGCTGCTGAGCTGGGACGACACGGCACGCGCGCCCTGGGGGGTGATGCTGATGTACGGCGGCGGGCTGGCGCTCGCCGAAGCGATCACCGGTACCGGCCTCGCGGCGTGGATGGGCGAGCAGCTGCGCGGCGTTGGCGCGCTGCCGGTCTGGGCGATCGCGCTGATCCTGACCGCGCTGGTGGTAGTCGTCACCGAATTCGCCTCGAACGTCGCGACGGCGACGGGCTTCATGCCGGTCATCGCCGGGCTGACGCTGGTGCTCGGCGTCGATCCGGCGCTGCTGGCCTTCCCGGCGGCCTGCGCGGCGAGCTGGGGCTTCATGATGCCGGCGGGCTCCGCCCCCAACGCGCTGGCGCTGGCGACGGGCTATCCGACCGTCGGCAATTTCATCAAGGCGGGATTCTGGCTCGATCTCGCCGGGGTACCGCTGATCGTCGGGGTGTGCTTTGCCGCGGCGGCGCTGACCTAGGGGCGCGCACGGCGGCTCATCGCTTGCGCTACCCCGCCGCGCCCCGCTACTAGCCCCCAACCGGGGCGGCAGCGAAAGATCAGCGCAATGAAGATCATGGCGGGCAACAGCAATCTGCCGCTGGCGCGCAACATCGCCGGCTATCTCGAAATGCCGCTGACCGATGCCTCGGTCCGCCGCTTCGCCGACGAGGAGATCTTCGTCGAGATCCACGAGAATGTCCGCGGCGAGGACGTGTTCGTCATCCAGTCGACCTCGGGGCCGGCGAACGACAACCTCATGGAACTGCTGATCTGCATGGACGCGCTGAAGCGCGCGTCGGCCAAGCGGATCACCGCCGTCGTTCCCTATTTCGGCTATGCCCGCCAGGACCGGAAGCCCGGGCCGCGCACGCCGATCTCGGCGAAGCTCGTCGCCAATCTGATCACCACCGCGGGCGCCGACCGCGTGCTGTCGGTCGACCTGCACGCCGGGCAGATCCAGGGCTTCTTCGACATCCCGACCGACAATCTCTACGCCGCGCCGGTGATGGCGGCCGACATCCAGGCGCGCTTCCCGCACGAGAATCTGATGGTGGTGTCGCCCGACGTCGGCGGCGTCGTTCGCGCGCGCGCGCTGTCCAAGCGGCTCAACAACGTGCCGCTGGCGATCGTCGACAAGCGCCGCGAGCGTGCCGGCGAATCCGAAGTGATGAACATCATCGGCGACGTCGCCGGCCATTTCTGCGTGCTGCACGACGACATCGTCGATTCGGCGGGCACGCTTTGCAACGCCGCCGCGGCGCTGATGCAGGCAGGCGCGACGGGCGTCGTCGCCTATGTCAGCCACGGCGTGCTGTCGGGCGGCGCGGTGGCGCGCGTCGAGGGATCGGCGCTGACCGAGTTAGTGGTCACCGATTCGATCATCGCGCCCGAAGCCGCGAAGGGCGCCAAGAAGCTGCGCTTCCTCACCATCGCGCCGCTGCTCGGCGAAGCGATCCGCCGCATCGCCGACGAAAGCTCGGTGTCGAGCCTCTTCGACTGATGTCGTCCGCGCCGTCCGCGCCGCGCCTGCGCCGGAGGGCGCGGGGGCGGACCGTCGGGGCGATGGCGATGATCGCCGCCACCATTGTCGCGGCGCCGTTCGCGGTCGTCTGGGCGGTGGGCGGCTACAGCCCGACGCAGGCGCTGCAGGCGACGCTTCGCCCCGCCGCGCGTCCGGCGCCGGCGTCCCCGCGACGGCCGCCGTTGCGCGAGCCGGCGGTGGTCGAGGGCGACACCGCCCGGCTGCCGCTGATCGATACCCTGGTCACGCGCTCGGGGCATTGGCGGCTCTACGACGCCGGCCGCGACGCCACGCTGGCGCGCTATGTCTGGACGCTCGACGAAAAGCCGTCGTTCGTGCGCGTCATGGTGTGCAAGCGCGCCTTCACGCACGAGGCGGGCGACGGCGCGGCGCTCGACCTGACGCCGGTGGCCGCCGAAATCCGCCATCGCGGCGTGACGCAGTTCTGGCAGCTGCAGGTGGCGCAGGGGTCGTGCCGGATCGCGCAGAACGGCGAGCCGGTGGCGCCCAGGGCCGACTGGTTGCGCGCCGCCGTGATGGCGGGACGGCTGCCCGCCTATCGCCGCGAGCAGTCCTTCCGGCCGGCGCCGCGCACCGGGTTGAAGGCGATGCCGGGCGGCGAGAGCGTCTATGATGCGACCTCGCTCGGCGGCGAGAGCTCGAACCGCAACTATGTCGGCGTCACCTCGGCGCAGGGCGGCGAATATGTCTCGTCGCGCGGCTT
Source organism: Sphingomonadaceae bacterium (assembly GCA_030147805.1). Classification (GTDB taxonomy): domain Bacteria; phylum Pseudomonadota; class Alphaproteobacteria; order Sphingomonadales; family Sphingomonadaceae; genus Sphingoaurantiacus. Next base: position 18,045 of record JASBUR010000012.1, on the reverse strand, counting down.
CATCCACGACGTCGACGCGCGGGTGATCGACGCCGCGCTGCACGACGAGGACGTCGTACGCGCCTGGGACGCGGTCGCCGCCTACAGCTGGTACAGCCTCGCCCAACCGCAAGGCGCGGTATGGAGCACGGGCAACCACGTGACCGTCGACCCGCAGTTCCCGCAGCCGGGCGACCGGGCGTGGGAGATCGCCAACGCCGGGGCGCGGGCGCGGCCCGACATCGACAGCGTCGTGCCGACCGAGAAATGGAAGCGCGATCTCGCGCACCTCGAGAACACCGGGTTCGTCCACTGGGTTCTGACCGAGGACCCGGTCGCCGGGCTGCTCGTGCAGCGCCAGGCCGCCTATGCGCTGGCCTCCTTCTATGAATATCGCCGCACGCGCGGCGACCGGCGCTACCGGGCCTATGACGAGCAGGAGCGCGGCATGTACAATCTGCTGTCGGCCGCCTGGAAGGCGCGCGACGTCTCGGCGCGCGTCGCGTCGTCGAAGGGCAGCGTGATCTGGCGCGGCGCGCGCGTCGCCAAGATGGCCGACGACGTGATCGCCGATCTCGACGCCCGGCGCTTCCGTCCGATGGCGGCCGCCGCGGTGGGGGGCGGCGACGATTATGTGCGCCGCCTCGTCGGCCTGCCGCTCGCCAAGCTGAATGCCTCGGCCTGGAAGACCAGCGCCGGCGGCGAGTTGACGCTGCGCGGAAGCTCGGCGTTCGAGCTGCCGCAATATGGCAAGGAGCCGCTCTACCTGTGGACGCGCGCCGGCGACGCGCGCGTCGCACGCTGGTTCGCCGCTTCCGCCCGCCATCTTACCGTCCGGGCGCTCCACATCGGCGGCGCGCGCGGCATCGACCGGTCCGAAAGCGCGCGCGGCTCGGCCTTCCCCGCCGCACCCGTCGGCGCACCGCCCTTTGCCGACGACGTCGGCTGGGCCGGCTGGGTGAAACGCCTGCCGATCGCCGACGCATCGACGCAAAGCTTCGACGGCGCGTCGCTCCACACCTTGACGCAGGTGAAGGCGACGCTGCTGCTGGCGAAGGCCGCGGGGCTGAAGGTGCCCGAGCTCGAGGCGGCCCTGGCGAAGATCGACGCCGATTGGTCGCGCACCGTCAAGCCGCGCTATGCGGACCTCGACTCCGCCAAGCACTGGGCAGCGCCGAATTAGCCGCTATCTTATATAAGAAACCGAGAAAGAGCAGCGATGGCCGAATTTGATCATGCCGTGGACGGCGACCTCGTCGAGGCCCCGGGCCGCGACGCCCAGGTTCCGCCGCCGGTGCTGGAGGCGGTGCGGGAGCTGATCCGCTGGGCCGGCGACGATCCGACGCGCGAGGGGCTGATCGATACGCCGGGTCGCGTCGCGCGCGCGTTCCTCGAATATTATCAGGGCTACCAGGAAGATCCCGGCGTGCACCTGTCGCGCACCTTCGAGGAGGTCGGCGGCTACGACGAGATCGTGCTGCTGCGCGACATCCCGTTCCAGTCGCACTGCGAGCATCATATGGCGCCGATCATCGGCAAGGCGCACATCGCCTATCTGCCCAAGGACCGGGTGGTCGGAATCAGCAAGCTCGCGCGTGTCCTCCACGGCTTTGCCCGCCGCCTGCAGGTGCAGGAGCGTCTGACGGCCGAGGTCGCCGACTGCATCTGGACGCATCTCCACCCCGTCGGCGTCGCGGTGGTGATCGAGGCGAGCCACGCCTGCATGAGCGCGCGCGGCGTCAACACGCCCGGCGTCAGCATGACCACCAGCCGGATGATGGGCGTATTCCGCGACGACGAGAAGAGCCGCCGCGAGGTGCTGGCGCTGATGGGGCTCTAGCCCCGCCGGCCGAACGGAGGCATGCGTGGCCGGCAAATCCGACTATAGCCGCGCGATGGGCGGGCAGGCGCTTGCGGCGCGGCTGCGCCGCGTGTCCGAACGCATCGATCGTGACGGTACCCGAACCTACGCCACGCGCGGCATCGTCTTCGAGCAGAGTTGGTACGGCATCCTGCGGCAGATCGTCGAGGGCGGCCCGCGGTCGATCGGCGAGATCGCGGCGGCCCTTCAGGTCAGCCATGTCTCGGTGAGCAAGGCGAGCCGGTCGCTGGAGAAGTCGGGCTACGTCCGGTCGCTCATCGACGACGCCGACCGCCGCCGGCGGCACATCGTGCTGACCGCCGAAGGCGAGCGGCTGGTCGAGCGACTTACGCCGCTCTGGCAGGCGTTCAACGCCGCCGCGGGCGAACTTAACACCGAGGCTGGCGACGTCGTCCGGCTGCTCGACCTCCTCGACGATGCGCTCGATGCGCGATCGATGTTCGACCGCATCGCCGATCATGCGGGTGACGGCGACGCTTGACGAATATGTAATCAGTTACGTATCTACGCCCGGCGATCGCGAGAGGGGTTGTCATGGCGGCGGGCAAGATTGGAAGCTGGGTTGCGGCACTGTTGTTGATGTCGGTGCCCGCAGCGGCCGCAGACGTCAGCGGCGTGATCCGCGAGAATCTGGACACCAGCGTTCGCCCTCAGGACGACATGTTCCGGTTCGCCAATGGGCGCTGGCTTCGCGACGTACCGATCCCGCCCGACCGATCGAGCTACGGCGTGCAACAGCTCATGATCGAACGCGCGCTGCTCCGACAGCGGGCGATCGCCGAAGCGGCGCTCACATCGTCCGATCCGGAGGCGCGGAAGGTCGGCGCCCTCTATGCCAGCTTCATGGACGAGGCCGCGATCGACGCGGCTGGCCTCAAGCCGATCGCGGCCGAGCTGGCGGCGATCGAGGCGATCGACAACACCCGCGACATCGCGGCGATGATGGGCCGCCTCGATCGCAGAGGGCTCGTCGTCCCGATCTCGACCTATGTTGCCCCGGACGCGCGCGACTCGCGCCATTACGCGCTCTGGCTGTCGCAGAACGACCTCGGCCTTCCCGGGAAGGAATATTATCTCGCCGCCGACGCCGACGCCGACTTCGCCGAGAAGCGCGCCGCGTTCCGCCGCCACGTGGCGGCACTGCTGGGCCTCGCCGGTGACGCACAGCCGGAACGCCACGCCGAGGCGATACTCGCGCTCGAAACGGAAATCGCGCGTCTGCAGTGGCGGCCCGTCGATCGCCGCGATCCCCGGAAGACCTACAACCCCAAATCGGCCGTCGGGCTGCGCGATCTCGCGCCCGGCTTCGACTGGACCGCCTATTTCGCCGGTGCCGGAATCGATCGGGCACCGACGGTGACGATCGCGCGGCAGCCCGACTATCTGGCCGGCGTCGCCGCGCTCACCGCCACCGTGCCGGTCGATACGTGGAAGGCCTATTTCCGCTATCTGCTCGTCAGCGGCATCGCGCCTTACCTGCCCACGCCGTTCGCCGCCGAGCACTTCGCCTTCAACGAGGGCGTCGTGCGCGGCGCCCGTACCCAGCCCGAGCGCTGGAAGCGCGCGATCCAGCTGATCGAGCGGCTAATCGGCGAAGCGTCTGGCAAGCTTTACGTCGAGCGCCATTTCATGCCGCAGACGAAGGCCGACGTCGATGCGATGGTGAAGAATCTGTTCGACGCCTATGCGGAGCGCATACGGACGCTCGACTGGATGCAGCCCGCGACCAAGGCGCAGGCGCTCGAAAAGCTGGCGGCGATGGAGGTCAAGATCGGCTTTCCTGACCGCTGGCGCGACTATGCCGCGCTGACGCTGAGGCCCGACGACCTCGCCGGCAACGTGCTGCGGGCGCAGCAGTTCGAGTTCGATCGTCAGCACCAGCGAGTCGGACGCGCGGTCGACCGCGACGAATGGCAAATGGCCGTCGCGATGCCCGACGCCTATTATGCGCCGCTCACCAACGAGATCGCCTTTCCCGCCGGCATCCTTCAGGCGCCGCTCTACAACCCCGACGCCGACGCTGCCTACAATTACGGATCGACCGGCGCGACGATCGGCCACGAGATGAGCCATGGCTTCGACAACCGGGGCAGCGGCTACGACGCGCAGGGGAATCTGCGCGACTGGTGGACCGCGGCCGATCATGCGGAATATGACCGGCGGACCGCGAAGCTCGTAGCGCAGTTCGACCAGTTCGAGCCGCTGCCCGGTCAGCATGTCGACGGCAAGCTCGTCCTGTCAGAGAATATCGCCGACCTCGCCGGTCTCAGCATCGCCTGGCGCGCCTATCTGAAGTCGCTGGACGGCCGGACGCCGCCGGTGATCGACGGGCTGACCGCGGCGCAGCGCTTCTTCCTGGGCTATGCCCAAGGCTATCTCGGCAAGCGGCGCGACGAGAATCTGCTGGCCCTCATCAAGGGCAACCCGCATGCGCCCGAGGAATATCGCGTCAACGGCATCCTCGCGCACCTGCCTGCGTTCCACGCCGCGTTCGGCGTCAAAGCAGGCGACGCGATGTATCTGGCCCGAGGCGAACGCGCCGAAATCTGGTAGCGCGAAGGCGACCTGCGCGGGGCGATGGTCAGGCCGCCGCGACGATGGCATCGCCGGGCCGCCCGCGCTGAGGGCCGCCTACCTCCCCAATTTCGGCATTGGCTGCGACGCCCGGACGCTGTCCACTCCGCCCGCACCGGCGGTGCCAGGCGGATGGGGACGCACATGGACTATGACGACGTCGTACGCGGGCGGCGCAGCATCCGCGGGTACAGGCCCGATCGGGTGCCGCGCGCGCTGATCGAGGAGGTGCTGGCGCTGGCGATGCGCGCGCCGTCGTCGATGAACACGCAGCCGTGGAATTTCACCATCGTCACCGGCGAGGCGCTCGACCGCATCCGCGCCGGAAACACCGAGCGCAACCTCGCCGGCGTCCCGCACTCGCGCGAGTTCCGCATCGGCCAGGCCTTTGCCGGCGCGCACCGCGAACGTCAGATCGGCGTCGCCAAGCAGCTGTTCGCGGCGATGGGCATCGCCCGCGACGACGCGACGCGGCGCCACGACTGGGTGATGCGCGGCTTTCGCCAGTTCGACGCGCCGGTGTGCGTGATCATTACCTACGACCGCGTCCTCGCCGACAGCGACGACACGGCGTTCGATTGCGGCGCGGTCACCAACGCGCTGGTCAACGCCGCCTGGTCGCGCGGCCTCGGCGCCGTGATCAACAGCCAGGGCATCATGCAGTCGCCGGTGGTGCGCGAGCATGCGGGTATCGCCGAGGACCAGGTGATCATGAAGGCGGTCGCGCTCGGCTGGCCCGACGACGCCTTCCCCGCCAACGCGGTGGTCTCCGAGCGCAAGCCGGTAGCCGAGGCGGCCCGGTTCGTCGGGTTCGAGAACGGATAGCGCGACGGGCGGCCGCATGCCCCCTTGTTGTTCTTCTACACCAGACTGCAATTTTCTGCTGCGTCGCACAATTTCGTAATGCGTCCGTCACGAGCGCTGCCTACCCCGCCCGCATCTCACACCAACGGGGTCCCACCATGAAGTCGCATCGCTTCGCTCTCGCCACCGTCAGCCTCATCGCACTCGCCGCCGCCCGCCCCGCCGGTGCACAGGTGACGGCTGCCGAGGACGGCGACGAGATCGTCGTCACGGCGCAGCTGCGCGAGCAGGACCCGATCGAGGTGCCGATGGCGCTGACCGCCTATTCGGGCGATTTCCTCGAGTCGATCGGCGTGCAGGAGTTCGAGGAGCTGTCGCAGTTCGTGCCCGGCTTCGAGGTGCAGAACCAGTCGCCCAACAATCCCGGCTTCGTGATGCGCGGCATCACCTCCGATTCGGGCACCGCCTACAACGAGCCGCGCGTTTCGGTCTTCCAGGACGGCGTCTCGATCTCCAAGTCGCGCGGCTCCTATGTCGAGCTGCTCGACCTCGAGCGCGTCGAGGTGGCGAAGGGCCCGCAGTCGACGCTCTACGGCCGCGGCGCGCTGATCGGTGCGGTCAACATCGTTCAGAACAAGGCCGATCCGTCCGCCGCCGCCGGGTCGGTACGTGCGTCCTACGGCAACCATGATTCCTGGATGATCGAGGGCATGGCCAACGCGCCGCTGGGCGACACCGCCGCGGTGCGCGTGGCGGGTCGCCTCAAGAAGCGCGACGGCTATGTCGAGAATCTGCTCGGCGGCGATGATTACAACTCGACCGACACCGCCGCGTTGCGCGCTGCGCTGCGCGTCGAGCCGAGCGAGCGGGTGACGATCGACGTCATCGGCAATTATCAGCACGACGATCCCGCCGGCACGTCGTTCAAGTCGCGCGCCTACAGCCCGACCGACCCGGCGACCGGCACCGTTCTCGGCGGTCGCGACCCCTGGCAGGGCGCGGCGCTGGCGCCGGGCGCCGGCTTCGAGGGCGGCAAGCCGCTCGGCCTCGACCGCGACGTCTGGGGCGTCACCGGGCTGGTCAACTACGAGCTCAACGACGATTTCACGCTGTCGTCGATCAGCGCCTACCGCGAGTTCGACTCGCTCGAGATCTTCGACGCCGACGGCATCTCGCTGCCGATGCTGACCGCCGCCGAGGATGCGCGCGGCGAGCAGACGAGCCAGGAGCTGCGGCTGCGCTTCGACGACGGCGGCGCGATCAGCTGGTTCGTCGGCGGTTCCTATTTCCACGAGGACGGATCGCAGCGCACCCCGGCGCAGTTCGACGAGCGCGTCGCGCTCGCCCGGCTGACCAACCTGCTCAACGGCCCGATCGCCGGCCGTCCCGCGACCGACCCGGCGCCCGCCGCGGTGTTCGGCAGCCCGGCCTTCACCGGCGCGCTGCTCCAGGGCGTCGCCGGCGCGAGCGGCGTCGCGCTCGCCGCACCGCTGGCGCAGGCGATCGCCGCCAACCTCAAGCCCGGCCATCTCGAGACCACGACCAATTTCAGCCGCACCAAGGCCTGGGACCTGTTCGGCGACGTCACCGTCCGCCTGTCGGACGCCTTCGAGATCGGCGCGGGCTTGCGCTACAGCCATGACGACAAGCGCTCGGCGATCACCTCATCGGTCGTGAACGGCCGCTCGATCCTCGGCGGCTTCATCGGCGCGCTGTCGCAGCCCGCGGCGACGCGGACCGCGCTGCTGACTGCGCTCGCCGCGCCCGGCGCCGCGACGATCCCGCCGTCGGCCGCCTATCCGGTGCCGCTGTTCGGCCTCGCCGCGCAGCCGACCGCCAACAACGGCGACCGCATCAGCGACGAGCACAAGGACAGCGGCTTCACCTGGCGCCTCACCGGCCGCTATGCCGTCGCCGAGGATGCCAGCCTCTACGCGACCTACGCGCGCGGCCGGCGTCCCGAGGTGCTGACCGTCTCGGCGCCGTCCGCCCCGTTCGGCGCGGCGCGCTTCTCGACGCTGCCGTCCGAGACCGTCGACAGCTACGAGGTCGGCGCCAAGGCAGCGCTCGCCGAGCGCACGCTGTTCGTCGACGGCGCGCTGTTCTTCTATCAATATGATAATTTCCAGACGACCGAGCAGCAGGGCGTGCTGTTCGTCACCACCAACGCCGGCGAGGCCGAGGCCTATGGCTTCGAGGGCCAGGCGCGCTGGGCCGCGGGCGAGAATATCGACCTGTTCGCGACCTATGCCTACAACCACAGCCGCTTCAAGACCGGCGCGCGCGACGGCAACCGCTTCCGCCTGTCGCCCGACCACAGCTTCTCGCTCGGCGTCGATTTCCGCGTTCCGGTCGGCGGCGGCGCGGTGTCCTTCCGCCCGACGCTGACCGCACAATCGCGGGTGTTCTTCGACGACGACAATGACCGTCCCGACCTGCAGCAGCCGCCGGCGGCGCTGGTCGTCGACAATCTGCAGGACGAGACGCAGAAGGGCTTCGCCCTCGTCAACGCCCGCCTCGGCTACGAGCCCGAGGGCGCGATGTGGCGCGTCGAGGCCTTCGTCGATAACCTATTCGACAAGAACTACATCAAGGACGCCGGCAACACCGGCGACGGGCTCGGCATGCCGACCTTCATCGCTGGCGAGCCGCGCTTCTACGGGATCAGCGCCTCGCTACGCTTCGGCGGGCGCTGATCCGCAGCACCGGGGGGCTCAGACGCGGTCGTTGCTGGCCGCCGGGCCTGCCGGTGCGAAGTCGGCGATCCGTGCCAGCGTCGGCAGGTCGAGGATGGTCAGGCATCGCGCCTCGAGCTTGATCAGCCCCTCGTTGCGAAGCGCCTTCAGCGTGCGGTTCACATGCACGTTGGTAAGGCCGAGGATGTCCGCCATGTCCTCCTGCGTCGCCGGCAGGAGGTAGCTGCCGTCGGCATCGATCCCCGCCGCGATCGTGCGCTCGTGCAGTTCGCAGATCAGATGCGCGAGCCGCCCGCGCGCCGAACGGCGGCCGAGCGACGCGGTACGCCGCATCAGCGCTGCATGATCGTCGAACGCGAAGCCGAGGAGCGCCGACGCGATCTCCTCATGCGCCGCGGCGGCGGCGCGGACGTCGTCGGCGCGAAGCACCGCCACGCGGCACGACGTGATCGCGCGCACGCCAAATTCGAGCTGGCTCGATTGCAGTGCGTCGAGGTCGCAGATGTCGCCCGGCAGCAGGAAGGCCATCGTCTGGCGGCCGCGATCGACGCTGGCGTAGCGGCACGCCCAGCCTTCGAGCAGCACATGCAGCCGTTCGGACGCCCGCCCCTCACCGACGATCGGCGCGCCCGCCCGGACCGTCCGGACCTCGACCGTACCGGCGTCGAGCGCGGCGAGCGCCGTCTCGGGCACGCCGACCCGGCGCAGGCGCTCGGTGAGCGGATTGAAGGCGCGCGCGCCGCGTGCCTGCTTCGGCCATGCCCGCGCGCCGCGCGGCACCAGCCAATTGCTCTCGTCGCCACCGGCGGGGTCGAGCTCCTTCGTCGCAGTCATCCCCGCCGTCTCTCGGCGGCGGTCGATCGGACGGCCATTGACGCGGAACGGCCGGCGCGCCGTGGGAACGTCAAGGGTGATGGCATCAAGCGACACGGTCGGTCGCGCGCTTGGCGTCCAACCAGCCGCGCTGCCAGTTCTCGCGGCGGGCGGTCGGCCAATGCCGTGCGTGGTCGATGGAAATGCGCGCGCGATACGCGGCGCGGCCTTGTTCATAGATGGTCATGTTCGATCCTTGCAGACGCGGACTACCCCCCGAGTGCTGCCTCGAAGCGGCCGCGTCCTGCGCGGCGGCTTCGATCGGGCGACGACCGATCAGAGATCGCCGCTCCGCCAAGAATCAATCATGTCGACCGGACAATAAAATGCATACGCCACCTATACTACGAAAAGCGAAAACAGATCGCCTACAAGTTCAAGCAATAGCTGTGCCATACGAATTAACATATGGCATTCTCCCAGATTTCCATATCGGAACCGAAACATATAGGCAGCTGGAAACCCGAAATGTAAATTTTGCGGACGTTTATCCTTTAACTTTTGTCTAGCGGGTCAGATCCGCTTTTGCGACGCGTCGTCCAGCGCGCATTGCCGGGGAGGTCGCGCCGGCGGGCGATCGGCATGGCCGTGAAGCGTCGGCCGACGCTACACCAAGCCGGCGGCGGGCGGCCCCCGCATCGCGGCGAAGCCTCCGTCGAGCTTGGCGCTGATCCGATGGATGTCGTCGCATTGCACATGCTCGGTGGGCTGGGTGAAGGAGAGCCGGCTGAGATTGCCGTCGCTGAGCCAGACCTGCCCCTGCAGCGCCGAGAGCGTCCGGCGCGAGATCATGGTGAAGCGCGCCAGCAGCACGTCGCCGTCGGCCGCGGTGAGCCGCGTCTCGTCGGGAAAGACGATCCGTCCCTTCAGCTTCTGGTAGACGCCCACCTGCCGGCCGCCGTCGGCGCGGCGGATCCGCGTCACCGCCGCGAGGCGCCTGGCGAAACGCGCGCGAAGCGGGGGGTCGAGTTCGCCCATCACCGCCTCGAGAACGGCCCTCTCGAAGGCGGTGAACGACGGGGCGGCCGGCCGAAACGGCGACGTAAAGGTTCGGAACAGGCGCGTCGCGACCCCGGGCGTCATTTCTCGAAGGCGGCCGCGACGTCGAGCTTCACCTCGTCGGAGACCATCGGGATGCCGTAGCCGATGCCGAAGTCGCTGCGCTTGAGGCTGCCCTGGGCGCGGAAGCCGACATTCTCCTTGCCGCCCATATTGGCGGGCATCTTGCCGGCGCCATAGAATTGCGCGTCGAGCGTGACCGGGCGGGTGACGCCGTTGAGCGTCAGGTTGCCGACGATCGTCGCCCGTTCGCCGCGCGGCGTCACCTTGGTCGACACGAAGGTCGCATCGGCGGGCGCCGCGCCGAAGAAATCGGCCTTGCCGCCGTCCGCCGCGGGCTTGAGCAGGTGCGAGGTGAGGCCCGCCGACGCGGTGGTGACCTTCGACACCGGGATCGTCACCGAGACCTTGGCGGCGCCGGGGTTCTTCGGATCGAGCACCAGCGTCCCGGTGACGTCGCCGAAGATGCCGAAATAGGGCGAGAAACCGAGATGATCGACCTCCCAGCGCACCAGCGTGTGCCCCGCATCGGCGGTGTAGGTGCCGCCCGAAATCGCCGCGGTATCGCGCGATCCGGGGATCGGCGCCGGCGCCTGTGCGAGGGTCGGGGCGGCGAGCGCGACGGCGGCGAGGGCGAGGAGGACGGGGCGCATCTTGGGTCTCCGGCTGGCGAGGAGGCCGTACCTTGCCGCAGCGGGGCCGCGACGCAAGGCCTATCGCGACCGGGCGGCTCAGCCGTCGGCGCGATCGAGATGGGCGCGGAGCGCCTGCACGTAGAGCGCCGGCTGGTCGGTCGGCAGCGCATGGCCGGCATCGGCGATGGCGACGAGGCGCGCATCGGGGATTCGCGCGGCGAGCGGCGCCGCGGCCGCGGGCGTCATCTCGTCATGCTCGCCGCAGACCAGCAGCGTCGGCACGGCGATCCGCGGCAGCAGCGCCTCGCCGTCATAGCTGCGCAGCGTGCCGGTCGCGCTGATCTCGCCCGGGCCCCACATCGCCTCGTAGACGATCGGGTTCGAGGCAAGGCCGGGGCGGCTCCTGTATGCCGTCACATAGGCCGGCGCCGGATGGCGGCGCAGGAAATGCGCATAGAAAACCTCCATCGCCGCGACATAGGCGGGGTCGCGGGTGGTGCCGGCGCGCTCGTGCGTCTCGATCGCCGTCCGGACCGCCGGCGGCAGCGTGGCGAGCTGCGCCCGCGTGCTCGCCTCCCAGCTGCGCGTCGAGATCAGCGGGCTGCCGAGCGTCAGGCTGCGGAGCCCGGCGGGGCGGCGCGCCGCATATTCGAGCGCGATCGTCGACCCCCAGCTGTGGCCGACGACGTGGAGCCGCCTCAGTCCGAGCGCGGCGCGGATCGCGTCGATCTCCGACACGAAGCGCTCGACCGTCCAGTTGGCGGGATCGCCCGGCCGGTCCGACAGGCCGGCGTCGAGCTGGTCGTAGAGGATGACCGCGCGTTGGTCGGCGAGCGTGAGCGTCGGCAGGAAATAGCCATGGCCCGACCCCGGGCCGCCGTGGATGAACAGCACCGGCGCACGCGGCGCGGCGAGGTCGCCGTTGACGCGGACGTAGAGGTCGCCACCGCGCACCGGTACGCGCAACTCGCGGTCGGGCGGCGGCGGGGTCCAGGTCTCCGCCAGTGCTGGCCGCGCAACCGCCGCCACCGTCAGGCCGGCGAGAACTTCACGACGTGCCAAATTCATCCCGCTCTCCGGACCGCCGCCGGGGCGATCGACCACCACCCTATACCGGCGCGGTCGCCAGGGGCAGGCCCTACCTACGCGGCCGCCCAGTCGGCGAGATCGTCCTCCTGCCCGACGAGCGCGAGTCCGTGCGCGATCGAGGTCAGCTCGCCGCCGCTGGCGACGCGGTCCTCGCCGAAGCGGTCGACGAACATCCGGCGCACGGCGGGGACCAGCGACGAGCCGCCGGTGAGGAAGACGCGGTCGATCGCGCCCGAGGCGGTACCGGCGGCGACGAGCGCGCGATCAACGGCGCCCGCCATCTCGGCGAGATCGGGGGCGATCCAGGCCTCGAACGCCGCGCGCACGACCGGCTCGTCGAGCTCGACGCCGCCGCCCGAAAAGCGGAAGCGCGCCACCTCGTCGACGGACAGCGCGCGCTTGAGCGCGCCGACCGCGTCGTAGAGCGGCAGGCCGAGTTCGAGCTCGATCAGCCGGATCATCCGCTCGATCCCTGTCGGATCGACCGCGCTCTTGGCCAGCCGACGCAGCTCCTCGAGCGTGCGACGGTTGCGCATCAGCGCGAGCCGGCTCCAGTCGGCGAAGTCGGCGAAATAGCCGCGCGGAATCTCGAGCTGCTTGTCGAACGAGCGGTAGCGCCCGCCCTTGCCGAGCAGCGGCAGCACGAGATGATCGACGATGCGATAGTCGAAACGGTCGCCGGCGATGCCGACGCCGGCGTGCCCCAGCGGCACGCAGCGCACGCGGCTCGACGGCGGATTGACGCGCACCACCGAGAAGTCGCTGGTGCCGCCGCCGAAGTCGGCGACGAGGATCGTCGCTTCCTCGGTCAGCCGCCGCGCGAAGCTGAACGCCGCGGCGAGCGGCTCGTAGACATAGGCGATCTCGCGCGCGCCGAGCCGCGCGAAGGCGCGCCCGTAGCGATCGAGCGCCAGCGCCTCGTCGGCGCGCGCGCCGGCGAAGCGCACCGGGCGGCCGATCACCAGCCGCTCGGGCGCCGCCGGGATGGCGCCGCCGGCATGCGCGATCAGCTTGCCCAGGAACAGGTCGAGCAGTTCCTCGAAGCGGTAGCGTTTCTCGAACACCGTCGCATGTTCGAAGATCGGGCTGGCGGCGACCGACTTGAACGACTGGATGAAGCGGCTGTCCTGCGGGAAAGCGAGATATTCGTCGATCGCCCAGGGGCCCGCCTCGTGGCGCAGCTGCGTGCGCGCGCCCTCCTCGTCGGTCCAGAAGCACAGCGCCGAGCGGAAGGTGTCGGTCGCCGCGCCGCCATGCGCGAACGACAGCAGGTCGGCGCCGCCGCGGCCGTCGCCGAGCGCCACGACGCTGTTGGTGGTGCCGAAGTCGAGCCCGATGGCCCTCCCCGGCGCGCTGATGTCGGTCATCGGGGCTGCCGCTTTTCGATCGAGGGCCGGCGCCTTTAGCCGAGCCGGGCGCGAGAAGCGAGCCCCTAGGGCGTCAGCCCGGCGACATAGGCGCGGACCAGCGCGACGCCCTCGGCGTGCATCAGCGTCCGGCCGAGTTCGGGCATCATGATGCCGGGCTCGGTCGACTCCATCCGGTGGACGAGGATCGAGGCGTCGGGATGGCCCGGCGCGATGGCGAAATCGAGCCCGGCGCTGGCGCGGCCGGCGGCGACCGGGCGCTTGCCGAGGCCCTGCGCGACGCGATCGGGCTGGTCCCATTCGAGATAGAGGCCCGAGTTCGAGGCAGGCCCCTTGGCGGTGTGGCAGTGGGCGCAGTTCACGTCGATGTAGGCCCGCGCCCGGATCGCGACGGGGGCGCTGGCGTCATCCCAGGCAGGAACCTTCGGAACGCCGGTGGCGGCCGCCATCAGGCCGAGCCGGGTCCAGCTCGCCAGCTGCGTCGCGCCGAGATTCCAGGCTTTGGGGCCGATCGGCGTGATCGCCTCGCCGCTGGCGTGGCAGCCCTTGCACTGGTTGACGTTGGGGACGCTCCAACGGACGTTTCGCGGCGTGCCGTCGCTATGGATCCAGCCGGCGTCGAGCCGCGCGCCGGCCTTCTTCAGCACCGCGGCGCTGCCGTCGGCGTTCCAGACATAGGGATAGGCCGCCCAGCCGTCCGCCTTGCGGATCAGCAGCCGGGTTTCGAGGAAGCGCTCGGGGCTGCCCTTCACGCGCAGGTCGGCGGGATAGGCGAAGGTCTTCACCAGCGCAGTGCCGACGGGGAAATCGAGCACGCCCGAAGCGCGATAGCCGATGGTCTTGCCCGGCGGCACGAAGACGTAGCGATGCTTCAGGGCATAGTCGGAGAACAGGGGCGTGTTGAGCGTGTAGGGCGTGACGCGGCTGTTGGGTTGCGTCGCCTTCGCGTCAGTGAACAGCCGATAGGCGGCGAGCGTCGGCGCCGGCGTCTCGGCCAGCAGCGCGTCGAGCGCCACCGGCGCGGGCTGCGCGGCGACGAGCGTCAGGCTGGCGAGGGCAAGGAGCGCGCTACGCATGTCGTCACTCTGCTTTCGTCGTCATCCCGCCTGCGCGGGGATGACGATGATGATGGTCAGCTCACCCCCGGCTGATCCGCCGGAAGCCTGACCTCGGGCGGAAAGCTCACCGGCGTCGTCGGCACGTCGATCAGCGCCGGCTTGGCCTTGGTCGGGTCGGTGGGGGCCTGCGGCATGCCGAAGCTCATCAGCTTGCCGCCGGCAAAGCCGAGCTTGACCGGCTCGCCCTTCACCTCGCCCTTGATCGTCCAGCTTTCGGCGCCGTCCCAGACGACGGGGGGCAGCGCCCCGCCGGCGGCGGCCGCCAGTTCCTTGCCGCCGGGAAAGCCGGGATCCCAGCCGCCCTTGCCGAAGCGGTTGGCGCCGACGAACACCTCGCGCGGCAGCGGGTTGTAGCTCGCGTCGTTGATCGCCTGCGGATAGGCGACGACCATGACGTGCGCGGTGGCGTTGTCGGCGAAGTCGTTGTCGAAGACGTGGACGCTGCGGTTGGCCATCACCATCACCCCGGTGCCCATCGGCACCGAGGCGACGATATTGCCCTTGGGCGCGAAATTGGGCGTGTCGTTGGCGACGATCTTGTTGCGGAAGATACGCGTCGAATGCCCGCCCATCACCGGCAGGTCGGGCAGGTCGAAGATCAGGATCGCGCCGGTGTTGTGCGTCGTGACGTTGTCGTGGACGTCGGCGTTGGTCGAATTCTCGATCTCGATGCCGGCGACGTTGTATTCGGCGAGCGAGTTGCGGACGATGATGTTGCTCGACTGGCCGACGTAGATACCGGCGTCCGAGGCGCCGCGGACGGTGACCTTGTCGACGAGGATGTTCGACGAGCTGACCGGATAGACGCCATAGGCGCCGTTGGTCGGCTTCGGCCCGCCGGTCCATTCGACGCGCAGATCGTGGAAGGTGATCTTGTCGGCGCCCTTCGACTTGATGCCGTCGCCCTTCGAATCCTCGACGGCGAAACCGGTGAGCAGCACGCGGTCGGAGGTGACGAGCAGCCCTTCGCCCGCGCCCGTCTGCCCCTTGAACGACAGGATGGTCCTGTCCGGCCCGGCGCCTTTCACGGTGACGCCGTCGACGTCGAGCGACAGTCCCTCGTCGAGCGCGAAGGTGCCGACGGGCAGCTCGACGACGTCGCCGGGCTGCGCCTCGATCAGCGCGGTCTGGATCGCCTCGCGCGCGTCGGCCTTGGCGTCGACGACGATCGTCCTGGCGAGCGCCGGCGGCGCAGCGAACAGGACGGCCGACAGCAGCAGCAGCTTCTTCATTGGTGAACCTCCCCAGGTTTGCCAGTCATAATGGCAGCTTGCCGCGGCATGCCAAGCGGGCGTTTCCTACAGGTCATCCTGGGGAGGATTTGACATGCACGATATGGTGATCCGCGGCGGCAACATCGTCGATGGCACGGGGCGGCCGGCCTTCGTCGGCGACGTGGCGATCGACAATGGCGTCATCACGATTGTCGGCAAGGTCGCCGCCCTGGGCCGCGAGGAGATCGACGCCACCGGCAAGCTGGTGACGCCGGGCTTCGTCGACGTCCACACGCATTATGACGGGCAGGCGACCTGGGACCCGGTGCTGGCGCCCTCGTCGTGGCACGGCGTCACCTCGATCGTCATGGGCAATTGCGGCGTCGGCTTCGCCCCCGCCGCGCCCGACAAGCATGAGTGGCTGATCGGGCTGATGGAGGGCGTCGAGGACATTCCCGGCACCGCGCTCGCCGAAGGGATGAGCTGGGGCTGGGAGAGCTTTCCCGAATATCTCGACGCGCTCGAGCGGATGCCGCGCACCGTCGATGTCGGCACGCACGTCCCGCACGGCGCGGTGCGCGCCTATGTGATGGGCGAGCGCGGCGCCCGCAACGAGGAGGCGACGCCCGCCGACATCGCCGCGATGGCGCAGATCGTCGAGGAGGGCTTGCGCGCCGGCGCGCTCGGCTTTTCGACCAGCCGCACCATGCTGCACCGCGCGATCGACGGCGAGGTTGTGCCGGGCACCTATGCCAACCGCGACGAGCTGCTCGGCATCGGCGAAGGCCTCGCGCGCGCCGGGCACGGCGTCTTCGAGATGGCGTCCGACCTCAACCCCTGCGCCGAGGAATTCGCCTGGATGAAGGACGTGTCGATCAAGACGGGCATGCCGGTGAGCTTCGCGCTGCTGCAGTCGCCGCTCGACGACGAGGGCTGGCGCGACCAGCTGGCGCGTACCGAGGCGGCCAATGCCGAGGGCGCGCGCGTCACCGCGCAGATCGCGCTGCGCGGCACCGGCGTGGTGATGAACTGGCGGACGACCGCGCACCCCTTCCTGACGCGCGCGAGCTGGAAGGCGATCGCCGACCGGCCGTGGGCCGAACAGCTGGCGGCGCTCCAGGATCCGGCGTTCAAGGCACGGCTGCTCGCCGACCCGATCGAGCGGCCGGAGATCGACAACGGCCTCGCCGACATCCTGTTCTCGGGCTGGATGATGCAGTTCCCGCTCGGCGACGATCCCGATTACGAGCCGGCGCGCGAGGACAGCATCGCCGGCATCGCCGCGCGCGAGGGCCGCGACCCGCAGGACGTCGCCTACGACCTGATGACCGCCGACGAGGGCCGCGGCTTCATCTATCTGCCGATCCTCAACTATGCCGACGGCCATCTCGATCATGTCCGCGAGCTGCTGCACCATCCCGCGACGATGGTCAGCCTGTCCGACGGCGGCGCGCACTGCGGCGTGATCTGCGATGCCGCCTCGCCGACCTTCATGCTGACGCACTGGACGCGCGACCGGAAGCGCGGCGCGCGCATCGCGCTCGAACATGCGGTGAAGCGCCAGACCGCCGACACCGCGGCGATGTACGGGCTGCACGACCGCGGCCGGCTGGCGCCCGGGCTGATCGCCGACGTCAACGTCATCGATTACGAGCGGCTGCGGCTCAACAAGCCCTATATCGCCTACGACCTGCCCGCCGGCGGCCGGCGGCTGCTGCAGACCGCCCAGGGCTATGTCGCCACGGTCAAGTCGGGCGTCGTCACCCTCCGCGAGGGCCGGCATACCGGCGCGGTGCCGGGCAGGCTGATCCGCGGCCCGCAGGCCGAACCGCTGCGGCAGGCGGCCGAGTAAACCCTCCCCGCCTTCGCGGGGATGACGAAAAGGGTGGCGGCGACGGAGTCTTCGCCGGGATGACGCATTCGAAGGCCAGAATGTTGTGGCGCGGAGGTGTGTTACCCTTGCATATCGGCGGCGTGATCTTATTTTGCGCCCGTAACCACCAAGGGGTCCATGCAATGAACTTCGCTCGTTACGCTGTTCCGGTCGCGCTCGTCCTCTCCGTCTCGGGCTGCGGGATCAACACGATCCCGACCTATGAGGAGGAAGCCAAGGCGCGCTGGGCCGACGTGCAGGCCTCCTATCAGCGCCGCGCCGACCTCATCCCCAATCTCGTCGAGACGGTGCGCGGCTTCGCGACGCAGGAGCGCGAGGTGCTGACGCAGGTGACGCAGGCGCGCGCCAGCGCCACGCAGGTGCAGGTGTCGCCCGAGCAGCTGTCCGATCCGGCGGCGGTCCAGCGCTTCCAGGCGGCGCAGGGCAATCTGTCGGGCGCGCTCGGCCGGCTGCTCGTCACGGTCGAGAAATATCCCGAACTGCGCAGCCAGGAGAATTTCCTCGCGCTGCAGTCGCAGCTCGAGGGCACCGAGAACCGCATCAACGTCGCGATCCGCGACTACAACGAGGCGGTGCGCCAGTATAACACCGAGGTGCGCACCTTCCCCGGCATCATCGGCGCCAAGGTCATCCACGGCGCCGAGCCGCTGACGCCCTTCCAGGCGACGACGCCGAACGCCGACCAGGCGCCGGCGGTGAAGTTCTAGTGCTCCCTCTCCCCGCCGGGGAGAGGGTTGGGGTGAGGGGCGCGAGCGCAGCGAGCGTGGCGCGCGCCGGGGCCCCCCACCCCGCCCCCGCCCCCGGGGGGGGGGGGGGGGGGTGGGGGTGGCGGGGTGTTGTGGGCCCCCCAGGCCCCCCCGG
>JASBUR010000011.1 GCA_030147805.1 Sphingomonadaceae bacterium | reverse complement strand
TTGTAGGCGGGGCGGAAGCGCTTGATCAGCTGCGCCTCGAGCAGCAGCGCCTCGGCCTCGGTCGCGGTGGTGACGATCGTCATCGACCGCGTCAGCGCCACCATGCGCTGCAGCCGCCGGGGGAGGCGGTTGACCTGCGTGTAGTTGGCGACGCGATTCTTCAGGCTGCGCGCCTTGCCGACATAGATCGGATCGCCCGCCGCATCGATCATCCGGTAGACCCCCGGCCGCGGCGGCAGCGTCTTCAGCACGTTGCGGATCGCCGCGACGCCCTGATCGAGATCGGGCTTGTCGCGTCCGCGCACGGCGTAGGTCGCCTGCTCCTCGGAAAACCGGTCGCTGATCGGGGTTTCGCTCATTCGGTTTACAGTTAGGACTCGCCTCTGCCGGCCACAAGCGAGCGTTCGACTTATCCACCAGCCTTGTGGAAAAGCCTGTGGCCAACCGCGGGACTTGGGCGCCAGGCTGCGGCAATTCCACGAGTCGCCTCGCCTTGCCCAAAATGAGGGCAGCCTGTATCGGCGCGGTCGATGACCCCCGAATTCGGAACTCCCCGCACGGCGATCGTGACCGGTGCCGCCCGGCGCATTGGTGCCGCCATGGCGCGCGCGCTCGCGACCGACGGCTGGCAGGTCGTCATCCATTGCAACCGATCGGCCGACGAGGCGGAGACGGTGAAGGCCGAGATCGCGGCAGCGGGCGGGCAGGCGCGGATCGTTCGCGCCGATCTCGCCGATCCCGATTCGGCGTCGGAGCTGATCGCCGCCGCGGCCGACGCGGGGGCGCCGCTCGGGCTGCTCGTCAACAACGCCTCGCGGTTCGACTATGATACGCACCTCGATTTCGATCTCGCCGGCTGGACGCGGCATCTCGACGTCAATCTGCGCGCGCCGGCGCTGCTGACGCAGGCGTTCGCCAAGGCGCTCCCCGACGGGGTGAACGGCCTCGTCGTCAACATGCTCGACGTGAAGCTGTTCGCGCTCAACCCCGACTTCTTCACCTACACGATCAGCAAATATGGGCTGCTCGGACTGACCGAGCTGTCGGCGCGCGCGCTGGCGCCGCGCATCCGCGTCAACGCGATCGCGCCGGCGGTGACGATGGTGAGCGGGCCGCAGTCGCGCGCGAATTTCGACAAGGCGCACACGCACAACCCGCTCGGCCGCGGCGTGCAGGTCGAGGAGATCGTCTCGGCGCTTCGCTTCATCGTCGCGACGCCGACCTTGCACGGACAGACGATCACGCTCGACGCCGGGCAGCGGCTGATGGGGCTGCCGCGCGACGTGGCGTTCATGGTGGGGGACGAATGAAGATCGACGACCTGCAGGGTCTCGTACCCGCCGAGCTCGCGCCCAAGGCGCGGAAGATTTTCCTCCAGGATTTCGACCTCGACGTCGACATCGGCTTTCACGACTTCGAGGTCGGCGCGCCGCAGCGGCTGCGCGTCAACATCGAGGTGTGGCTCGACGCGCGATCGTTTCCGACCGACGACGTCGTGGCGTCGGCCTGGAACTATGATTTCCTGCGTTCGACGGTGCTGCAGCTCGTCGCCGAGCGCCGCTACAATCTGCAGGAAACGATCTGTCGGGCGATCTACGACCTCGTCGCGGCGCGCCAGGGCGTCACCGCGCTGCGCGTCTCGACTTGCAAGCCCGACATCTATCCCGATTGTGCGGCGGTGGGCGTCGAACTCGCTTCCTTCTAGCGAAGCGTCCGTCCGCACGCGCCGAGCGCATTGCGGACGAAGTCATAGTCGGCGGCGACCGCCTGCCGGTCCTCGGGGGCGAGCTCGTCGACCGCCGTGGCGGGGACCGCCGGCGGCAAGGCGCAGGCGAGGCGGTACCACATCAGCGTATCGCGCGGCACCGAGCCGGCGGCGTCGTCGATGATGTCGCTCAGCGCGACGCTGAAGCTCTTGGCCTGGCCCGGCCGCGACAGAACCACCAGCGACACCGGTCGGCCGCTGGCGGTGGTCAGGAAGATCTGGCTCTCCGCTTCTCCCGGGATGCTGCCGCGCACGTGGAAGGCGCTGCCGATGCCGGTGATGCGCAGGTCGCGCACCTCGGGCGAGCGCAGGTCGGTGAGCACGCGTCGTGCGGCAGCCTCCGATCGCGCGGTCGCGGCGATCTGGCCGTTGCGCGACGTGAGCTGATACTGGCCCTCGCGCCCGGGGACGCGCTGAAGGAAGAGCAGCACCGGCAGCCCCTTGAGCCGGGGCGCCTTGCCACGTGCGTCGAGCGGTCCCTCCCACAGATACTCGATCCGCGCCGGCACCGGCTCGCGCGCCGTGAGGACGCCCTGAACGTCAGCCTCGATCAGCATGCGGACGCGCCCCGGGGCGACGTCGGGGGCCTCCTTCCTGTTGAGCTTCTCCGCCTTGCGGATCGATGCGCGCAGGACGACGGGCGAACCGATGGTGAGATCGGCGACGTCGGCGAAGCCTTCGACCGTCGACGGCTGCGCGCCCGCGGCGGTCGGCAGCGTCAGGGCCAGCAGGGCGGCGCCCAGCAGGGGGTGGCGAAGGCTCATATCGTACCTCTCTGAACGCGATACCCAATATGGGCATAATGTAACAATCCCGCATGCGGGCTGACTCTAGCCTTAAGAAAGTCCGCTATTTCATCACCGGTTCGCAACTATGGGTCTTTCCGTCGGTTTATCGATGCGGCATGCTCTCCGAGGAAAGCGGTTGCGAGGAGGGTAGCCGCGGGTTATGGGGCGATTCAACGGGGTGGGCAAAGCAACAAAAAGGCTTGCTCCGGCCGTTTTGTAGCCTGCCGTATCCGACGCAGCGCCTGTTGCGGGATCAGGTTTCGGGCAAGCCGCGTCATCACGACGCAACGCTTTCCGGACCAGAACGGATGCAGCATTGAGGCTGCGTTCGCAGCGAGGGTTTAGGAGGGAGTTTCGCGCGGCACTATGGCTTTTGCGGATGAAGGAATGAGCAGCACGCGGGTGGTGTCACTTGGCATCGTCGCGTTGCTCCACGTCTTCCTTGGCTATGCCCTCATCACCGGTTTGGCGTTGAAGGCTGTCAAGGTTATCACTGGCCCGCTCGAGACCTTCGAGGTCGAAGAGCCAAAGATCGAGGAAGAGCCGCCGCCCCCGCCGCCGGAAATGGAGGAGATTCCTCCTTACGTTCCGCCGCCCGAGGTCGTGGTCGAGACGACGGCTCCGCCGCCGCCCGCCATCACCATCCAGACCACGGTTCCGACCCCGGAGCCGCCGAGGGTGGTGGTCACGCCGCCGGCACCGCCGCCGCCGCCGGCCGGCCCCACGCAGCGCGCTACCCCGCGCGGTCGCCTCGGTGCGTCGATCAGCACCGACGACTATCCGGATGCGTCGCTGCGCGCCGAGGAACAGGGCGTCACCGCCGTTCGCTACGAAGTGAACGAGCAGGGACGCGTGACGCCCGGCAGCTGTGCGGTAACGCGCTCGAGCGGTCATGACCGCCTCGACCGTCGGACCTGCGAACTCGTCGAGCGGCGCTTCCGGTTCAATCCGGCGCTGCAGGGCGGCAAGCCGGTCAGGGAGACCCGTGCACAGTCGGTGCGCTGGCAGATTCCGGAAGATTAAGGGTCATCGGCCCGGGCGTCCCCGCCCGGGCCGTCGTTTCAACTTCAAAGAACAAAGTCATTTAGGGGAAAAGCGATGGAAACCGTTGCAACCGAAAATCCGTATGGCCTTCAGGCCGCTCTCGAACAGGGCGGTATCATCGCCCAGGCGACCTTCGGCATCATGGTCATCATGTCGCTGGTCAGCTGGTACATCATCTTCACCAAGGTGTGGGATCAGCGGAAGGTGATGAAGGAAGCCGACGAGCTCGACAAAACCTTCTGGAAGGCCGCGAGCCTCAAGGAGGGCGCTGCCAAGCTCCCGAAGAACTCGGCGTTCCGCCAGCTCGTCGACGACGGCCTGCGCGCTTCGGAGCATCACGAAGGTCGCCTGACCGACAAGATCGATCGCCACGAGTGGGTGACGATGTCGCTGCAGCGTTCGACCAACTCGATCAACTCGAAGCTCCAGTCGGGCCTCGCGTTCCTCGCCTCGGTCGGTTCGACCGCGCCGTTCATCGGCCTCTTCGGCACCGTCGTCGGCATCTATCGCGCGCTGATCAACATCGGCATCGCCGGTCAGGCCTCGATCGACAAGGTCGCGGGTCCGGTCGGTGAGGCGCTGATCATGACCGCCATCGGTCTCGTCGTCGCGGTTCCGGCGGTGCTCGGCTACAACTGGCTGATCCGTCGCAACAAGGCGCTGCAGGACCGCCTCAACGCCTTCGCGGCCGACGTCCATGGTTCGCTCATCTCGGGCAGCCGCGTCGCTCCCGCGACGACGCCGCCGTCGGCGCCGACCGCCACTGTCAGCCAGGGCGTCCGCGCCTAAAGCCTGCCACAAACGGTTTAGGATAGGACTAGCCCATGGCTATGAGTGTCGGCCCAGCCGAGGGCAATTCGGCTGACGATGCCGCCGGTGGCGCACCGATGTCGGACATCAACACGACGCCGCTCGTCGACGTCATGCTGGTGCTGCTCATCATCTTCCTCATCGCCGTGCCGGTGGTGATCCAGACGGTGCCGCTGCGGCTCCCGAAGGTCAGCAGCCAGCCGACGACGACGAAGCCGGAAAACGTGCTGCTGTCGGTCGATTCGAACTGCGATGTCTACTGGGGCCTGCAGCGGTTCGGCACCAACGCCGAACTTCTCGACAAGGCGACCGGTTACCTCGTGAAGGAAGTCGACCGCCTCAAGGCGGCCGGCGCGCCGATCGAGCTGCCCGAGGTTCACATCCGCGGCGACGCGGACGCGGAATATCGGTGCATCGGTGGCGTGATCTTCACGATGCAGCGCTCGGGTTACCAGAAGGTGGGCTTCATCTCGGAGCCGGTCGCTGGAATGACCACCCGATAGCCGGATTGCCGGCGTCCGCTCTCCGGGGCGGACGCCGGAGATCGGCGACAAGGAGTAAACAAGATGGCAATGCAGGTCGGAGGAGCGGACGGCGGCGGCGGCGGCGAGATGGTGGATATCAACACCACTCCGCTGATCGACGTGATGCTCGTGCTCCTCATCATGTTCATCATCACCATTCCGATTCAGACGCACGCTGTGAAGCTCGATCTGCCGTCGAACACCAACCAGACGCCGCCTCCCGATGCGGTCGACCCGGTGATCAACCGGCTCGAGATCGACTTCCTGAACGACATCTACTGGAACAAGACCAAGGTCACCGAAGCGCAGCTTCGCGGCTACCTCAAGCAGGCGGCCGACATGGACCCGCAGCCCGAGCTTCACCTGAAGCCCGACGCGCTGGCCCGCTACGAGACGGTCAACATGGTCATGGCCGACGCGCAGCGCGCCGGCATCACCAAGATGGGCTTCGTCGGCAACGAGGCGTACGCCCAGTAGCCGACGCACTGGTTTCCAGCCATTGGGGCGGGCCGAAAGGCCCGCCCTTTTGTTTGGTGACCGCCGATCGTGCGGTCTCGCCGGCGCTGGCGCCGAGACGCTGGTCGGCGCAGCGAAAATCGCTATCGTGCCCGCAACGACGGGGAGGGGTAAGAGAACCGATGGCGAGTATTCAACCGGCGGCCGAGGCCGCGGTGATCGATCCGAAGCGCGACCGGCTGGTGATCACCGCCTCGTCGCTCGGCACGGTGTTCGAATGGTATGATTTCTTCCTCTACGGAATCCTCGCCGCGCTGATCGGCAAGCTGTTCTTCCCGATCGACAATCCGACGGCCGCCCTGCTGGCCTCGCTCGCCACCTTCGGCGCCGGCTTCGGCGTTCGGCCGCTCGGCGCGGTGCTGTTCGGCTATTTCGGCGACCGCGTCGGCCGCAAGTACACGTTCCTCGTCACCATCACGTTGATGGGCGGCGCCACCGCGGCGATCGGCCTGCTGCCGACCTACGCCAACGCCGGCCTCTGGGCACCGGCGCTGCTGCTGCTGTTGCGGCTGCTCCAGGGACTGGCGCTCGGCGGCGAATATGGCGGCGCGGCGATCTACGTCGCCGAGCATGCGCCGCCCACCAAGCGTGGCCAGTATACCAGCTGGATCCAGATATCGGTGGTCGGCGGCTTCCTGCTGTGTCTGATCGTCGTGCTTGCCTGCCGCTCGGCGATGACCACCGAGCAGTTCGAGGCCTGGGGCTGGCGTCTGCCCTTCCTCGCCTCGCTGGTGATGCTGGCGATCTCGATCTACATCCGCATGAAGCTGTCGGAGAGCCCGATCTTCACCGCGATGAAGGCGGCGGGGACCACCTCGAAGAACCCGATCGTCGACAGCTTCAAGCCCGGCAATTTCCAGAATCTGTTCGTGGCGCTGTTCGGCGTCGCCGCCGGCCTGACGGTGATCTATTACACCTCGCAGTTCGGAACGCTCTATTTCCTGACCGGAACCGCGCGCGTCCCCGAATCCGAGGCGCTGGTCTATCTGGCGATCGGGGCGGTGATCGCCGCGCCGCTCTACGTGTTCTTCGGCTGGCTGTCCGACCGCACCGGGCGCAAGCGGCTTCTGCTCGCCGGCTACGCGCTGTCGATGCTGCTGCTGTTCCCGCTGTTCTGGCTGATGGCTGACGGTGCCAACCCGGCATTGTCGCGTGCCATCGCGCAGGCCCCGGTCACGCTCGAGCTTCCCGACTGCGACTTCAACGTCTTCGCCCGCACGCACGAGACCGATTGCGCCAAGGCGCTCAGCCTGCTCAGCAAGCGCGGCATCAGCTATTCGAAGCGCGAGGCGCCGACACTGGCGCTCAACGTCGGCGGCCAGCGCGTCGCCGGCTTCGACGAGGCGGCCTATCTCGCGGCGGTGACCGCGGCCGGCTACCCCGATCAGGCCGACCCCGCAGAGAAGCAGCCATGGAAGATCATTCTCGGCGTGGCGGCGATGGTGGCGCTGTCGGCGATGACCTACGGTCAAGTCGCGGCGATCCTCGTCGAGCTGTTTCCAGCGCGCGTCCGCTACACCTCGATGTCGATCCCCTATCATATCGGCACTGGCTATTTCGGCGGCTTCCTGCCGTTCATCCAGCAGTACATCGTGATGCGCACTGGCGATGCCTTCTCGGGGCTCTGGTACACCGTCGGCGTCGTGGCGATGGCGTTCGTCGTGACGCTGATCTGGCTCCCCGAGACGCGACATCGCGACATCAGGGAGTAGCCCCATGCCGGGACCGCTGGCCGGAGTCCGCATCCTCGATCTCAGCCAGGTCGTGTCGGGGCCGATGGCGGCGGGCTGGCTCGCCGATCAAGGCGCCGACGTGATCAAGATCGAGCCGCCTCACGGCGACCCGATCCGCGGGCTCGGCCCGGCGAAGGGCGATCTGTCCTCGGCCTATATCCAGATCAACCGCGGCAAGCGGCAGATGGTTCTCGACCTCAAGGATCCGGCCGCCAAGCGCGCCGTCGAGCGGCTGATCGAACGCGTCGACGTGCTCGTCGAGAACTTCCGTCCCGGGGTGATGGCCAAGCTCGGCTTCGGCTGGGAGGCAGCGCGCGCGATCAATGCGCGCCTCGTCTATTGTTCGATCACCGGCTACGGCCCCGACGGCCCCTATGCGCCGCTGCGCGCCTACGACCCGATGCTGCAGGCGACGTCGGGGCTGGCGGCGACGCAAGTGTCGCCGGCCGGCGAGCCGCAGCTCATCCAGACGATGGTGAGCGACAAGGTGACCGCGCTGACCGCCGCGCAGGCGATCACCGCAGCGCTGTTCGCGCGCGAGCGCAGCGGCGAAGGACAGCATGTCGAAGTCTCGATGCTCGACGCGGCGCTCGCCTTCAACTGGCCCGAGGGCATGTTCAATCATGGGTTCGTCGACGAGCCGCCCAGGGCCTCGCCGTCCTATGGCAGATTCAGCCGGCTGTGGACCACCAAGGACGGCCGCAAGGTGGTCCTCGCGAGTTTTCAGGACCATGAATTCGCCGCGTTGTGCGACGCGCTCGGCCGCCCCGAGCTCAAGGCGGACGAACGTTTCAACACCGGGCGCGCGCGGACGCGGAACATCGCCGAATGGGGGCCGACGCTGGGCGCCGCCGTCGCGGCGGTGACGGCCGACGAATTCATGGCGGGCTGCATCGCGCACGGCGCGGGCGGGGCGGTGGTGGCGACGCTCGACGAGGTGCTGACGCATCCGCAGGTCGTCCATAACGGCAGCATCGTCGAGCTCGATCAGCAAGGGCTCGGGCGGGTGCGGACGGCGCGCCATCCGGCGCGCTTCTCGCAAACGCCGACGGCCCGCCCCGCGCGGGCGGGCCATCGCGGCGAGGACACGCAGGCGATCCTCGCCGAGCTGGGGCTCGCGTAGCCGCGACCGCGGTGCGCGGGCTATCGGACCGCTGCAACCTGCGGGTCGAGCTGCTGGCCGAGCAGCGTCAGCTCGACGCGCCGGTTGGCCTGGCGACCGGCGGCGTTGACGTTGGTCCCGACCGGCTTGGTCTCGCCGTGACCGAAGGCCTCGACGCGAGTGACGTCGACTCCCGCCGCCACCAGCGCGCTCCGCACCGATACGGCGCGCGCCTGCGACAGCCGCAGGTTCATCGCGTCGCTGCCAACCGAATCGGTATGGCCGTCGATGCGGACCTTCACGTCGGGTGACGCCTTCAGATAGGCAACGAGCGGCTGCAGCCGTGCAGCGGCCCCGGGGCGAAGCGTCGCCTTGCCGGTTTCGAAGATCAAGTCCTGCAGCACCAGCTGGGCGCCCGCCGCGGTCTGCCGGAGCTGATAGTCGCGCAACTGCGAGCGCAGGCTGTTGGCGGCCTGCTGCGCCGCCGCGGCCTGCGTACGCGCCGCCGCCGCTTCGCGCTCGGCGCTCTCGGCGCGGGCTCTGGCGGCGTCGACCTCGGCCGAGCGCGCGCTGTTCGCCGAGGCGAGCTGTTCCTTCAGCGCCGCGGTCTTCGCACGCACCGTCGCCGTCTCGATCAGCGCATCGATGCGGTTCATGATGTTGCGCGTATCGGCGGTATCGTCGTTGTCGAGATTGGTGCGAAGGTCGCCGAGGGCGCGTTCGGCCTCGTCGATCTGCGCGCCGCCGTAGCGCGTCATGGCGGTGTCGCCCTTGGCGGCGAACACCTTGGCCTGCGCCTGTTCGAGCAGGATGCGGTCTTCCTTGTCGGCAAGCACGGGGGCGGCGATCGCCATCGTCGCTGCGGTCGCGGCGAGCCAGAATTTGCGGTTCATGATCCTTCTCCCTTATCGCGCCGTGGCGGCAAGCTGCGCCTCGACGGCCTCATATTCGGCCGTTGCAAGCGCGAGGTCGGCGTAGGCCGCCGCCTCCTTCGACACGTGATAGGTCCGCTTCTCGTTGTCCTTGTCCCACTCGCGCTCGGCGATCTCGAACGAGGCGCGGGCGCGTTGCAGGATTTCATTGGCGCGCTCGGCCGCGCCGCCTTGCGATGCCGTCTCGATCTTGGCGCGCGCTTCGGCCAGCGCGGTGCGTGCCTCGTTGTCGCCGAGATCGGCGAGCGCGGCGGAGGAGGTGAGGGCCAGCGTGGCCGCGACCGCCCAGGGGGTGAGCTTACGCAACATACGAGTCTCCATCTTGGTGAGGGACGGCGCAGCAACGGCGGCGCCGGTGGCCATGTTCCGATCGCGGGGCAGGCGGTGGCGCGGGTACGACGAACGACGGCCGGGACCGAAAGCCGCCGCGCCGCGTTAGCCCTCCCGACCACAAATTGGAGGACCGCATGTTCGGCAAGAAGAAGATCGAGAATCTGCAGGATCTGGCGGAGCGGATGAGCGACATCGACATCGCGATCCTGTCGACCCGCGCCGAGAATGGCGCGATCGCCGGTCGCCCGATGAGCAACAACGGCGACGTCGAATATGATGGCGATTCCTATTATTTCGCGCTGGAGAGCACCAACACCGTCGCCGACATCGAGCGCGATCCGCAGGTCGGCCTCGGATTCCAGGGCAAGCATTGGTTCTACGTCGCGGTCGAAGGCCGCGCCGAGCTGATCCGCGACAAGGCGCAGTTCGACGCGCATTGGGTCAAGGAACTCGAGCTGTGGTTCAAGGACGGCGTCGACACGCCGGGACTGGTATTGATCCACGTGAAGGCCGAACGCATCCACTGGTGGGACAAGGGCGATGAGGGCGAAATCCGGCCGTAGCGCGCGGCGCTTCATCCCGGTCTCGGTCGCGATCCGGGGCTTGAACCGATCGGCAGCTGACGCGATGGTCGGCCGATGGACGACGCCCGCCAGCTCATCGACAAGCTCGACCTGACGCCGCACCCCGAAGGCGGCTGGTACCGCGAGACCTGGCGGGCGGCGGCGGCGCCGGGCGAGCGCGCCGGCGCCACCGCCATCCTTTTCCTCCTCGACGCCGGCGAGCGCTCGCATTGGCACCGGGTCGACGCCGCCGAGTTGTGGCTGTGGCATGCCGGATCGCCGCTCCGCCTCGACACCGCGGCGGGCGACGATGGCCCAATCGCCAGCGTGCGGCTCGGGCCCGGCGTGCTGTCCGGCGAGTATCCGCAACACCTCGTTCCCCCCAATGAATGGCAGGCGGCGACCGCCGATCGCGGCTGGGCGCTGGTCTCTTGCGTCGTGTCGCCGGGATTCGACTTCGCAGGCTTCACGCTCGCCGCGCCCGGCTGGGCGCCGGGGGGCTGACGATGGCGACCGGCGTGAAACTCGACGCGGCCTGGCTCGAGCCGCTGAGCAGCGAGTTCGACAGCGACTACATGCGGGCGCTCAAGCAATTCCTGGTTGCCGAAAAGGCCGCCGGGCGCCGCATCTTCCCTCGGGGCAGCGAATGGTTTCGCGCGCTCGACCTGACGCCGCCCGACCAGGTGCGCGTCGTCATCCTCGGGCAGGACCCCTATCATGGCGAGGGGCAGGCGCACGGCCTGTGTTTCTCGGTCCGTCCCGGCGTGCGCATCCCGCCGAGCCTGGTCAACATCTACAAGGAGCTGCAGACCGACCTCGGCATCATGCCGCCCGCCCACGGCTTTCTCGAACATTGGGCAAGGCAAGGCGTGCTGCTGCTCAATTCGGTGCTCACCGTTCAGATGGCACAGGCGGCGTCGCACCAGGGGCGCGGCTGGGAGCGCTTCACCGACGCGGTGATCCGCCTCGTCAACGCCCGGGCCGAGCCGACGGTGTTCATGCTGTGGGGAAGCTACGCGCAGAAGAAGGCGGCGTTCGTCGACAGCACCGACAAGGGCGGGCGGCATCTGGTGCTCAAGGCGCCGCACCCGTCGCCGCTCTCGGCCTACGCCGGTTTCTTCGGCTGCCGTCACTTCTCGAAGGCGAACGCCTTTCTCGAAGCGCATGGCCGCGCGCCGGTCGACTGGGCGCTGCCCGACTGCCCGCCCCGCGACTCGGCCTGAGCGGCACCCGAAGTCATTCCGGCGTGCCGGCGGCGCGCGAAGGCGTCGCCGGGGGATCGAACGCCTCGATGATCGGACAGGGCCCCGCGGCCCCTCCGGCGCAGCTCGATGCCAGCCGCGCCAGCGCAGCCCGCGCCTCGGTCAGTTCGGCGATCTTCGAGTCGAGCGCGGCCAGCCGCAGCGTTGCCAGCGCCAGCACCCGCGGCCGGTCGTGCGTCGCATCGAGCGCCAGCAGCTCGCCGATCTCGTCGAGCGTGAAGCCGGCGGCCTGCGCGCTGCGGATGAAACGCAGCTGCCGGACGTCGGCGGCGCCATAGCGGCGCACGGCGCCGCCGCTCGCCGGCACCGCCAGCAGCCCGCGCCGTTGATAGTAGCGCACCGTCTCCACGCCGACGCCCGCCGCCGCCGCCAGGCGCGCGATCGTCATCGCGCCGCTGATCATCGCTTGACTCCGTACCATGGTACGGACCCTATATGTCCCGGCGATGCTTGATGCAACGGAGACTGACGATGACCGGATCCGACGCCACAACCGCAATCCTCTACCGCATGGTCATGCCAGACCATGTCTGTCCCTATGGTCTGAAGGCGAAGCACCTGCTCGAACGCCGCGGCTTTGCCGTCGACGACCGCTGGCTGACGACGCGCGAGGCGACCGATGCCTTCAAGGCCGAGCATGGCGTGACGACGACGCCGCAACTGTTCATCGGCGGCACTCGCATTGGCGGCTACGACGACCTGCGCCGGCATTTCGGTCTCGCCGTTCCCGATCCGGCGGCGCTGAGCTATCGCCCGGTGATCGCGCTGTTCGCGATGACTGCGCTGATGGCGGTGGCCGCCAGCGTAGCGGCGGAAGGCACGCCGTTCACCATCCGCGCCGTCGAATGGTTCATCGCCTTCAGCATGTGCGTCCTCGCGCTGCTGAAGCTGCAGAATGTCGAGCGCTTCTCGAGCATGTTCCTCAACTATGATCTGCTCGCGCGTCGCTGGGTGCCCTACGCCTATGCCTATCCCTATCTCGAGGGGCTGGCGGGCGTGCTGATGGTCGCCGGGGTGCTGATGTGGTTGTCGATTCCCGTCGCGCTCTTCATCGGAACGGTCGGCGCGATGTCGGTCGCCAAGGCGGTCTACGTCGATCGGCGCGAGCTCAAATGTGCGTGCGTCGGCGGCGACAGCAACGTCCCGCTCGGCTTCGTGTCGCTGACCGAGAATCTCATGATGATCGCGATGGCGCTGTGGATGCTGGCGCGGATGAGTTGAGCCGCTGTGCCCTCGGTCGGACGCGCTTGACTCCGTACCATGGTACGGGCGCTAGAAGGTGAGTCGCCACGTGGCCAACAGGAGAAACGACATGAAGAAGAAGCCCACCGCTCAGCCGTCGTCCGGCTGCCGCTGCAATCCGTGCACCTGCAAGACCTGCAACTGCTAGGACGACGGGCCGCGCCGCGAGGCGCGGCCCGCCGGTCGCGGTGGCCGATGATCCCTCTCATTCTCGAGGATGGCGCCGCCGTCGCCCGGCTTTCGCCCGACCTGATCGAGGCGCTGACCGAGGCGGCGACCGCCACGACATTCTACCGGGACGACCTGTCCGAGGCGGAACATGCTGCCAACCGGCGCGTGCCGGCGATGGCGCGCGCGTGCTACGCCGCCGCCGCCGAACGCCATGACCAGGGCTTCGCCGCCGCCTTCGTCGATGATCGCTTCGCCGGCTTCGCCATCTCGACGCGGCATGGCCCGGGCGACCATGAACTCGACTGGCTGATGGTGCATCCGGCCTTTCACGGCCGGGGCGTCGCGGCGGCGCTCACCGACCATGCCATCGCCTGGCTCGGCGCGGCGCAGCCGATGTGGCTGACCGTGCTCCGTCACAATGCGTGCGCCATCGCCTTCTACCGGCGCTTCGGCTTCGAGATCGATCCGTACGCCCGGACCGCGCACGTCGTGCCGCACTGGATCATGCGCCGTCCCGCCGACGCCCGGCGCTGAGGCGCCCCCGGCGCAGGCAGGGTGGCCGTGCGGCCGCTGCAGCGATAGGGTTGGCCCGAGGCAGCGAAGGGTGAAGCGAATGGACGGCGTGACGATCGTGGGGCACCCGATGGTGCAGCACAAGCTTACGCTGCTGCGCGACCGCAACAGCTCGGTCTCGCTGTTCCGGACGCTGGTCCGCGAGATCGCCATGCTGCTCTGCTACGAGGTGACGCGCGACCTGCCGACGACGACGATCCGCGTCGAGACGCCGCTTGCCGTCACCAACGCGATCGAGATCGCCGGCAAGAAACTCGTCATCGTGCCGATCCTGCGTGCCGGCCTCGCGCTCGCCGACGGCATGCTCGACCTCCTGCCATCGGCGCGTGTCGCGCATCTCGGGCTGTACCGCGATCATCAGACGCTTGAGGCGATCGAATATTATTTCAAGGCACCTGACGACATTGCCGAGCGGCTCGTCATCGTCGTCGACCCGATGCTCGCCACCGGCCACAGCGCCATCGCTGCGATCGACCGGCTGAAGGGGGCAGGGGTCACCAACCTGCGCTTCGTCTGTCTGCTCGCCGCGCGCCAGGGCGCCGCGGCGCTACGCGCGGCGCACCCCGATGTCCCGATCTGGGCGGCGGCGATGGACGAGGTGCTCAACGACCATGGCTATATCGTGCCGGGGTTGGGCGACGCGGGCGACCGCACCTTCGGAACGCGCTGATCGGACCGCCGCGGGAACAAAGCGGCGCCGGCAAGCGATAATTGATCATGCTAAAGATCTTCCGCTCCTCGCACGCCGACCGGTCAACCATGCCGAGGCAGGGCCGCCACACGACCAGGAGCGCGCGTAGCGCCTGGCTGGTTCTCGGTGCCGCTGCCGCGCTCGCGGCCTGCGGCGGCGAGCCCGATCCGGCCGGCCAGCCCGAAGAGCCCGCCGCCGCGCCGGCGCCGCTGACGACCTCGGCGGACGACTGGCGGCGCCTCGGCGACGGCAGCTTCGTACGAACCGCGAGCGGCGTGATCGCCGACCGCCGCGAAGCCGACCGCTGCTGGCCGGTCGCTGGCGGCTTCGATTGCCTCAGCCTCGATGCGATCGCCTACGCCCCCGGCGTCATTGTGGTGGCGGCGCGGACGCGGCTCGCCGCCTATGCCGACGTGCCGGTCGCGTCGCCCGAGGTCGGCTTCAGCTGCGCGATCTATCCCAGCGGACTGATCGAACAGAGGCTGATCCGCGCCGAAGCCTCGCGGCTGCAGAACGACGATACCGACGGCACGCTCTGGTCGGCTGCCGATGTCGCGCGGCTGGGCGGCGCCGGCGCCGGCTTCGTCGACTGCAAGGCGCTCGCCGGGCGGCTCGCCGGCAACGAGATCGCCCCGCTCGCCGACGCCGGCTTCGCGCGCGCCGGCATCCTGCCCTGACCGCGACTCCGCCGCGAGCGCTGCGCGGGCGATGCATCCGCCGGCACCGTCGGCGATCTTGCGACGCAATAATGAGCTGTCGTTCTTCGGCGGCTCGTCGCGGCGATCTGCAAAAACGCCCTGATCCTCGGGACTTCGACTGCTGATCGATTTTCGCACTCACTGTGACCAAGGAAGTTCGTTTGTCCCCCGTTCCGATGCGGGATTAGGCAGGTTCGTGCTCGCCAAGAGCGTGAACTTCCGGAGGGGATGAACGATGTCGAGAATCACTGCCCGACTGATCGCCGGCCTGCTGGTCGGCACCGCGCTGGGGCTGCCCGCGGTCGCGCGCGCCGCCGAGCCGCCCGTCGCCACCAGCGACACGCCCGGCGGCATGGCCAATCGCGACTGGTGGCCGCAGAGCCTCGACCTCGCGGCGCTACGCCAGCACGAGGCGCAGTCGAACCCCTATGGCGCCGACTACGACTATGCCAAGGAGTTCGCCAGCCTCGACCTCGACGCTGTCAAGGCCGACTTGCGCAAGGTGCTGACCACCTCGCAGCCCTGGTGGCCCGCCGACTACGGCCACTACGGCCCCTTCTTCATCCGCATGGCCTGGCACAGCGCCGGCACCTATCGCGTCGGCGACGGCCGCGGCGGCTCCGACGGCGGCGAGCAGCGCTTCGAGCCGCTCAACTCCTGGCCCGACAACGTCAGCCTCGACAAGGCGCGCCGCCTCGTCTGGCCGATCAAGCAGAAATATGGCCGCAAGCTGTCGTGGGGCGACCTGATGGTGCTCGCGGGCAACGTCGCGCTCGAGGACATGGGCTTCAAGACGATCGGCTTCGCCGGCGGCCGCGTCGACGCCTGGCAGCCCGACCTGGTCTATTGGGGCCCCGAGACCAAGATGATGATGGATAAGCGCCGCGACGCGAAGGGCAATCTCAAGGGCCCGCTCGCCGCGACTCAGATGGGGCTCATCTACGTCAATCCCGAAGGCCCCAACGGCAACCACGACCCGATCTCGGCGGCGGCCGACATCCGCCGCGCCTTCGGCAACATGGCAATGAACGACGAGGAAACGCTCGCGCTGATCGCCGGCGGCCACACCTTCGGCAAGGCGCATGGCGCGCACAAGCCCGACGAGTGCATGGCGGCCGAACCGTCCGCCGCCGGCATCGAGCAGCAGGGCATGGGCTGGGTCAACAAGTGCGGCAAGGGCAATGCCGAGGACACGATCACCAGCGGCCTCGAGGGCGCCTGGACCTCGAACCCGGTGCAGTTCACCTCGCAGTATCTCGACAATCTGTTCCGCTTCGACTGGGTGAAGACCAAGAGCCCGGCGGGCGCGACGCAGTGGATCCCGACCGACCCGGCAGCGCGCGGCCTCGTCCCCGACGCGCACGTCGAGGGCAAGACGCACGCGCCGATCATGTTCACCACCGACATCGCGATCAAGGAGGACCCGGCCTTCCGCAAGATCGCCTCGCGCTGGCAGCAGAACCCCGAGGAGTTCGCCGCCGCCTTCGCGCGCGCCTGGTTCAAGCTGACGCACCGCGATCTCGGCCCGCCGGCGCGCTATCTCGGCA
Organism: Sphingomonadaceae bacterium; assembly: GCA_030147805.1. GTDB lineage: Bacteria > Pseudomonadota > Alphaproteobacteria > Sphingomonadales > Sphingomonadaceae > Sphingoaurantiacus. The sequence goes on along the minus strand of JASBUR010000011.1, from coordinate 16,734 downwards.
AGGACGTGCCGACGCGGAGCTTCGACTGGCAGGACCCGCTGCCCAAGGCGAGCTATGCGATGATCGGCGACGCCGACGTCGCCCAGCTCAAGCGCAGCATCCTCGCGACCGGGCTCAGCGTCCCCGAGCTGGTGCGCACCGCCTGGGCGTCGGCGTCGACCTACCGCGGCACCGACATGCGCGGCGGCGCCGACGGCGCGCGGCTGCGGCTCGAGCCGCAGCGCAGCTGGGCGGTCAATGACAAGGCCGAGCTGGCGAAGGTGCTGGGCGCGCTCGAGAAGGTGCAGGCCGACTTCAACCGCTCGGCGGGCGGCGGCAAGCGCGTCTCGCTCGCCGACCTCATCGTCCTCGGCGGCAACGCCGCGGTCGAGCAGGCGGCGGCGAAGGCCGGGCACAGCCTCGCGCTGCCGTTCAGGCCGGGCCGCGTCGACGCCACGCAGGCGCAGACCGACGTCGCCTCCTTCGCCTTCCTCGAGCCCAAGGCGGATGGGTTCCGCAACTATTATGCGCCGGACAATTATTACAGCCCGACGCAGGCGCTGGTCGACACGGCCGACACGCTCGGGCTGACCGTTCCCGAGATGACGGCGCTCGTCGGCGGGATGCGCTCGCTCGGCGCCAACGCCGGCGGCGCTCGCCACGGGCTGTTCACCAGCCGCCCCGGCACGCTCAGCAACGACTTCTTCGTCAACCTGCTCGACATGTCGACGATGTGGGCGAAGTCGGCGGCCACACCCGGCCTTTACGAGGGCAGGGACCGTGCGAGCGGCACCGCCAAATGGACCGCCACCCCGGTGGACCTGGTCTTCGGCTCCAACTCGGAGCTGCGCGCGGTTTCCGAAGTCTATGCCTCGGCCGACGCCGGCGAGATGTTCGTCAACGACTTCGCCAAGGCCTGGACGAAGGTGATGAACGCCGACCGGTACTGACGCACATCCCCGGCGGCGGCCGAGCGTCGCCGCCGGGGCACGTGCCGCGCGCTCGCGGCCGCTAGTAGCGCAGTAGATTGGTGCGCAGCCAGGCGAGCGACGCAACCGCGGCGGCGAGCGCGAATTCCCAGGCGGGGGCGGGCGGCGTCGCCAGCCAGGCGGCAGACGGTTCGACCATCTGGGTGCCGAGTCCTGCCACCGCGCCGCCGCAGGCGGCCAGCCAGACCGGCAATCCGCCATGCCCGGCTTCAACGCGCCCCTCGGCTGCTGCGCGGCTGACCTGACTGGGCTGGGGCCTGTCTTCATCGCGCGGCCAGCAGATGCGGACCGCCTTGTCGAACGGAATGGTCAAGAGCGGCTTGCCCGCCGTGTCGGTCACCTCGAAGCGCAGGTGCAACGGCAGGCAGCCCTCAAAAAGACCGGCCTTCATGATTTCCCGCGCCTCGAAGACGGCGCTCATCCGCGCAGCCTCGATATCCGCGAGGTTCATCCCATCGACATCGATCAGCGCCGGCTCGTCGCCCATCAGGCTGAAGAAATATTTCGGCATGGGTGCCATACCAGCGGGGCCGGCCCGGGGTTCCCGGCCTCGGCGCGATTGTGCCGCCTGTGGCGCCGGCGCCTCGCTTGCGCATGCCTGGTCGAATGCGCAGCGCTGATAACGGGACTTCGCCGGCACCGGCGGCTCGACCGGGCCCGCTTCTAACACATTCTCAAGCTGGGCTCCGTGATCGCGCGACGGATCTCCGACAACAGGAGCTCGGGACGATAGGGTTTTTCGATGAAGGCCTCTGCTCCCAGCTTCATCGCCTCGACGGCGAGCGCGACGTCGCCATGCCCGGTCAACACGATGACCGGCGCGACGGGGCCGGGTTGCGCGCCGAGCGCGCGGAGGACCGAAAGCCCGTCCAGGTCGGGCATCCAGACGTCGAGCAGGATGCAATCGTATCGCCGCGACGCCCCAGCGCGCAGGAACCGCTCGCCGCCATCATAGGCATCGACGCGAAAGCACGCGCGCGCGAGGAGGCGCTGCGTCGAGGATCTGACGCCCTCGTCGTCGTCGACGATGGCGATCCATTCGCCGCCCAGATCAGTCATCGGACAGGCTTTCGGTCAGCAGCGGAAGCGTGAACCGGAATGTCGCGCCTTGTCCCGTCGCGCTCCCGACCTCGATCGCACCGCCATGGGCTTCGATGAGTCGGCGCGACAGCGACAAGCCCATTCCCATACCGCCGGCCTTCGAGGTGACGAACGGTTCGAACAACCGCGCCATCACCTCGGGGAGGATGCCGGGGCCGGTATCGCGGACCATCACTTCGACGAAGGTGCCGGCTTCGACGAGTCGGGTCGTGATCGTCAGCTGACGGACGTCGCTGTCGGGAACCTGTACCAGCGCGTCGATGGCGTTGCGCAGCAGATTGACCAGCACCTGCTGTACCTGGATGGCTTCGACCTCGACCATCGCCCCGGCGGCCCCGCGATGGCGATCGACGATGATCCCGGCGAGCTGGGCATCGACGAGCGACAGCGCCATGGCGGTGTCGACGATCTCGTCGATTCGCTCGGCGCGGCGCGAGCCGGTTCCCTTGGCGACGAACGCGCGCAGCCGCCTGACGATCTCGCCGGCGCGGACCGCCTGCTCGGCGGCGAGGTCGGTGACCTCGAGCGCCTCGACGAGCGCCGGTCCGGCGGCGTCGCCGCCCTTGCCGATCATCGACAGCGCAAAGTGGCCGACGTTCATATAATTGGTGATGGCGGTGAGCGGCTGGTTGATCTCGTGCGCGATCGCCGCGGCGAGTTCGCCCAGCTCGTTGACGCGGGAGAGGTGTGCGAATTCATTCTGCAACGACCGCAGCCGTTCCTCGCTTTCGCGGAGCGCCTGCTCGGCATGCTGCCGGTCGGTGATGTCGATGTTGAGGCCGGTCATGCGCACCGGCTTGCCGGCCGCGTCATATTGCGTTTGGCCGATCATCTGGATCCAGCGCGAGCTGCCGTCGGCCAGGGGAATGCGCATGATCGATTCGAAGCGCCGGCCATCGGCCACCGCGCGTTCGAACTGCGCGCGCGCACGCGCGCCGTCCGCCCGGTCGGCGATGGCGCTCAACTCGCCGCGTTCGAAGCGTCCGTCCTGCTCGCCCGAAAAGCCGAACAGCCGCATGCTCTCGCGGGAGAGCGTGGTCTGGAAGCTGGCAAGATCGGTCTCCCAGTTGCCGGCGCGGACCGCCTCCTGCGTCAGGCGATAGCGCGCCTCGGCTTCGGCGAGCGCGCGCTCGGCGGTCTTTCGCGCCGTGATGTCGCGCATGATGCCGGTGAAGAAGGTTTCGCCGTCGCTCCGCCATTCGGCGACCGAGAGGTCGAGCGGGAAGATCGACCCGTCCTTGCGCTGGCCCTCGACCTCGCGTCCGATGCCGATGATCGCGCGCTCGCCGGTGCGGCGATAGTGGTCCAGATAGCCGTCGTGCGCGTGCGCGGTGGGGGCAGGCATCAGCATCGCGACGTTGCGCCCGATCATCTCCTCCGCCGTATAGCCGAAGACGTGCTGAACGGCGGGATTGACCGACTGGATGTTGCCGCGCGCGTCGATGACGGCGATCGCCTCGACCGCCGAATCGTAGATGGCGCGATATTGCGCCTCGCCCGACAGCAGCTTGGCCTCGGTCTGCTTGCGGCCGGTGATGTCCTTGACCACCGATACGAAGAAGTCCGGCCGGCCTTCGTCGTCGCGCACCAGCGACGCGGTGACCGACATCCACAGCATCGAGCCATCGGCGCGAATGCCCCGGTATTCGCTGTGATAGCGTTCGCGCGCGCCCGACAGCAGCGCCCGGCGACAGGCCAGTTCGGCCGGCACGTCGTCGGGATGCGCGAGCGATTCGAACCAGCTACCGACCAGCCTGTCGCGCGGGTAGCCGCTGATCTCGCAGAGCTGGCTATTGGCGCGCAGGACGACGCCGTCGGGCGCGAGATGCGCGATGCCGACCGCGGCCTGATCGAAGGTCGCCCGGAAGCGCCGGCGCGCGCGCGCCGCCTCGTTGATGCGTTGCGCCAACTCGGCCGCGGTCCGGCGCGTCGTGACGATGGCAAGGCTTCCGGCGCCCAAGGTCAGGAAGATGGCGAAAAGGGCCTGAACCGTCGCCCGCCGTTCCGCCGCGACCATCTCGGCCCGCCGCCGCTCGAGCAGCCGCGATTCGCTGTCGAGAAACGCCGCGAAGGCGTGCCGTACCCGGTCCATGCTCAACCGGCCGGCGCCCGAGGCGACGATGGCCCGCGCCGCCTCGATCTCGCCTGTGCGCGCCAGCTCGATCGTCCGTCGCGTGATTGCGAGCTTCTCGGCGATCCGCACCTCGATCTCCGCGAGCCGCTCCCGCTGTTGCGGGTACGAGACCAGGGCACCGAGGGCGCGTCGCTCAGCCGCCACCTTGGCGATGGCTGCGCGATAGGGTGCGAGAAATGCCGCGTCGGCAGTGAGCAGATAGCCGCGCTGCCCGGTCTCGACGTCCTGCATCAGCGACAACAGGTTTTCGCCGACGTTGATGACGCGATGGCTGGTCGACACGGCGTTCGCCGATCGCGACACGCTTTGTACGGCGCGCACGATGCTGAAGAGCGCCGCGGCGATGACGATACAGACGATCAGGATGACCAGTCCGTTGCCTGGCACGTGGCGCATGAAGCCGCGGCGCCAGCGCCGGCGGACGTCGAGGGGCAGCTTGCGCTCAAGCGGTGTCATGAAGCGCGCCTTCAGGTCGCAATGGTGCCGTGCCAGCGGACGGTCGTTGAGCGCAGCTTGCATCGGTTCTCTCGCCCGACCAACCTAAACTGCTCAGGCTGCGGCGGCGGCGCGCTGCGTCGCCTCGCGCACCACTTCGTCGAGAAGGCGTCCTTGGTCCTGCGCGACGACCGACAGGATGCGCGGATCGAACATCGTCGGCCCGGTGCGATCATCGCCGCGTGTCAGCACCGTCATCGCTTCGCGATGCGTATAGCCGCGCTTGTAGCCGCGGGCGTCGCGCAGCGCGTCATAGACGTCGCACAGCGTCACGATCCGCGCTTCGACGCAGATCGCCTCGCCCCAGAGTCCGAAGGGATAGCCGCCGCCGTCCCAATGTTCGTGATGTTCGAGCGCGACGCGCGCCGCCAGCTCGCGCTCGGGATCGGACGACTGCGCCAGCGCGGCGTGGCCGAGCAGCGTGTGTGCGCGGACATGGGTCATCTCGTCTTCGGTCAGCCGCCGCGGCACCTCGAAGATCGCCGAATCGAGGAGCAGCTTGCCGATATCGTGCCGCGCCGCGGCCGCGCCCACGCGGTGCGCTTGCGCGGGATCGAGACCGAGGCGCCGGGCCAGACGGCGGGCCATTTCCCCGACGCGGCCATGATGCGCATCGAGCGCCGCGCGGAACGGGCCTTCGTGCGCGGGGGGAAGGATCGACGCGGTCGCAGCAGACGCACCGGCTGAGAAGCTCAGCGTCGGCGCCTGTTGCAGATATGTCGAACCATCCAACATTCGATCATGATGCCCCCTGCCGGGGGCGATAGCGATTGAGGGAATCTACAAGGGGGCACCAGCCAACGCTCCGAAACGGACGATTTGTGCGGACGGACACCCCTTGATCGACTAGGTTAGGTCGTCATGGTCATCGGCCTTGGGGAGGTGCTCGATGGATCGCAGACGGGTTTATGTCGTCGACGACGATGACGCTGTGCGCGATTCGCTGTCGCGCTTTCTGCGCATCGCCGGGCTGGAGCCTCGGGCGTTCGGCTCGGCCGCGGCATTCCTTGACGTCTTGCCGTCGCTCGAGCCGGGCTGCGTCGTGCTCGACATTCACATGCCGGGGCTCAGTGGCCTCGATGCCCTGCAGATACTTCATGATCGCGGCTCGCCGTTGTCGGTGATCATGCTCACCGGCTCGGGCGATGTGGCGATGGCGGTCCGGGCGATGAAGAACGGCGCGGTGGAATTCATCGAGAAGCCCTATGAGGACGGGGCCTTGTTCGCGGCGCTCGAAGCCGGGTTCGAGACGCTCGGCCAGCGCGTCAGCGAAGCCGCCGCGCGCGAGCGCGCCAAGGCCGCCGTGGCGCTCCTGACGCCGCGCGAGCACCAGGTCCTGCAGGGCATGCTGGCAGGCCTTCCCAACAAGCTGATCGGGTATCGCCTCGGGCTGAGCATGCGGACCGTCGAAGTCTATCGCGGCAAGCTCATGGACAAGCTTGGCGCCAGGAGCCTGTCAGCGGCAATGCGGCTCGCGCTTGCCGCCGGGGTCGAGCCCCTGGCGGACGCCTAGCGAGCAGCGAACGACGCGCGGGTCGGTCGTCGGTCGGCCTCGAGCGGTCGGGTGCCGTCTCGACCTGGCCTTGGGTCTGCCTGCAGTTGATCATGCCGTCGTCCCGACCGCCCTCATCTCCGTCGCCGCGTTGACCTCGGCGCGCCGCGGCGGCAGGAGAGGCGGCATGAAACGCACCACCGGTCAGGACCGATCGATCACGCGCCACTGGCGCCCCGCGACGCAGGCGGTGCGCGGCGGCACCGTGCGGTCGGAGTTCGGCGAGACGTCCGAAGCCATCTTCCTCACCTCGGGTTTCTGCTACGACGACGCCGAGGAGGCGGCGGCGCGGTTCCGGGGCGAACGGCCGGGGATGACCTATTCGCGGCTGCAGAACCCGACGGTGCAGATGCTCGAGGAGCGGCTGTGCCTGATGGAGGGCGCTGAAGCGTGCCGCGTCCAGGCCACCGGTATGGCGGCGATGTCGGCGGCGCTGATGAGCACGCTGTCGGCGGGCGATCACCTGATCGCCGCCAAGGCGGCATTCGGCTCCTGCCGGGTGCTTGTCGATACGATCCTTCCGCGCTTCGGAGTCGAGACCACCGTCGTCGACGGCGCCGATGTCGATGCCTGGGCAAAGGCGCGTCGCCCCAACACCAAGGCGGTCTTCTTCGAAACGCCCGCCAATCCGACGCTCGACGTCATCGACATCCGCGCGGTCTGCGATCTCGCGCATGATGCCGGCGCGCTGGCCATCGTCGACAATGCCTTCGCCTCGCCGGTGCTGCAGCGGCCGATGGAATTCGGCGCCGACGTCGTCGCCTATTCGGCGACCAAGCATATGGACGGGCAGGGCAGGGTGCTCGCCGGCGCGGTGCTCGGCCCCGAGCAATGGATGAACGACACGCTGCTGGCGTTCACCCGGCACACCGGGCCGAACCTCTCGCCGTTCAACGCCTGGGTCGTGCTGAAGAGCCTCGAGACGCTCGACCTGCGCGTCCGGCGCGCCTGCGAGAACGCGCTTGCCGTGGCGCGCTTCCTCGAGCCGCGGCTGCCGCGGTTGCTCTACCCGGGGCTCGCCAGCCATCCGCAGCATGCGCTGGCGATGCGCCAGATGTCGGCCGGCGGTACGATCCTCGCGCTGTTCGTCGACGGCGGGCGCGCGCAGGCGCATGCCTTGCTCGACGCGCTCGAGCTCATCGACATTTCCAACAACCTCGGCGATTCGCGCTCGCTGATGACGCACCCGGCGTCGACCACGCACGCCAGCGTCAGCGCCGAGGCGCGCGAGGCGATGGGGATCACCGAGGGCATGCTGCGCCTGTCGATCGGTCTCGAGGATCCCGCCGACCTGATCGACGATCTCGACCGGGCGCTCGGGGCCGCCGGCCTGTGAAAGTGCTGTTCAACTATGCAGCGACGACGCGCGGCGTCACGGTGCGAGTCGCGCCCTCCTACCTGCCCGACCAGTCCGATCCGATGGCGGGGCGCTGGGTCTGGGCCTACCATATCCGCATCGAGAATGAATCGGACGAAACGGTGCAGCTGCTGAGCCGCCACTGGATCATCACCGATGGACGCGGCCGAATCGAGGAGGTCGAAGGGCCCGGCGTGGTCGGCGAGCAGCCGGTGATCGCGCCCGGCCGGTCGTTCGATTACGTGTCGGGCTGCCCGCTGCCGACGCCGTCGGGGATCATGCGCGGCACCTACCAGATGGTCGATGCCGGCGGTCGGCCGTTCGATGTCGCGATCCCGCCCTTTTCGCTCGACAGCCCGCAGGGCAGCGCGCGGCCGAACTGATCAGCAGTCGCCGACGCGCTTATACTCGCCGCGCAGCTCATAGGGGTCGCGCCCGTCGATGCCCTGCGCATCGACGATGAAGCCGTCACCCTCGCGGCGGATGCTGGTCCGGCCATAGCCCTCGCCCTTGCAGACATAGGTGACCGTGGCGCGGTCGGCGCTGTCCTCGACCACGGTGTGCCCGCAGTCGCCGTCGGCAGTGCTGTGGCCCGTGTGGACCAGGCGATCGGGGCTCGCGAGGCACTGCGGCGCGCTCGTTGCGGAGCTTCCGGCGGCGGCGCGGGGCGTCATCTGCCACATCCCGGCGCGGAAGCCGGCGAACAGCTTGAGCGACGGCACCGGTGCCGCAGCGGCCAGCAGCCCGACCGACGAGAGACAGAAGAGCAGTTTGACGTATCGCACGACGGAACTCCGGCTGGTTTGGGCTGGCTGAGGCCCCGGTCTTACGGCGCGATTATGGCCGAAATCCGGGGGCGCTCAGACCTCGATGTGGAACAGCGTGGCGCAGAAGGCGCAGTCGACCTTCACCATGCCGTCGGCCTCGCGCATTTCGGCAAGCTCGGGCTCGGAGAAGCGCGCCAGCACGCCCTTGATATAGGCCGCCGAGCAGCGGCAGCCGCGCGTGAGCGCGACCGCGGGAAGCACGCGCGTCTCCTCCTCATGATAGAGGCGCCACAGCAGCATATCGAGCGGCAGCCCGTCGTCGACCAGTTCGGCAGCGCTGATCGATCCGCCGAGCGCCGCGACATGTTCCCAGTCGGGATGTCCGCGCTCGACGTGGAGCCGCGGCCCGCCGAGCTCGCTCGCCGGAAGGTGCTGGACGAGCAGCCCGCCGGCGCGCCAGCGTCCCGCATCGCGCGCGACGGCGATCCGGAGCAGCGTCGGGATCTGCTCCGAGCTTTCGAAATAGCGTTCGACGGCCTGCGCCAGCGTGTCGCCCTCGAGCGGCACGATCCCCTGGTAGCGCTCGTCCGAGGCGGTCTGGTCGAGCGTGATCGCCAGATAGCCGTCACCGAAGATCGTCTGCAGGCTCGCCTGCGGGCCGACCTCGTCGATGCGCGCCGGGTCGAAGCGCAGATAGCCGCGCAGCTCGCCGCCGCGATAGTCGCAAACCAGCAGGTCGACCGGGCCCCCCTTCGCCTGCGCTTGCAGCGTCATCTGGCCTTCGTCGCCGCGCAGCGTCGAGCCGACGAGCGCGGTCAACACCAGCGCCTCGGCGAGCACGCGCGCCAGCGGCTCGGGGTAGGCATGCGCATGGAGGATGGCATCGAGCGTCGCGTCGAGCCGCACGACGCGGCCACGGGCGCTGCGGCCCGGGACGGTAAAGCCCAGAATGCTGTCGGTAGCGGGCGCGGGGGCGTCCGCCGGCTGGCGGTCAGTCTGCATGTGAAGGCGAGTCCCGTGGGGCGCGCCGGCGGCGCGCGCGTTCCTCGTCTAGATGGGTAGCCGCGGCGGCCCGGTCAACCGAGCTTGTCGAGGCACCAGAGCAGCACCGCCTTCTGCGCGTGCAGCCGGTTCTCGGCCTCGTCCCAGACCGCCGACTGCGGGCCGTCCATCACCGAATCGAGCACCTCCTCGCCGCGGTGCGCGGGCAGGCAGTGCAGGAACACCGCGTCGCCGGCGGCGCGCGCCATCAGCTCGGGCGTCACCTGATAGGGCATCATCGCCTTGACCTTCTCGGCGCCGCCGTCCTGGCCCATCGACACCCAGGTGTCGGTGACGACGACGTCGGCGGCGTCGACCGCGGCTTGGGCGTCGCGCACGAGGTCGAGGTGGCCGCCACGCGCCTGCGCGCAGGCGACGATCCCCGAATCGGGCTCGTAATTCTGCGGAGTCGCCGCGAGCACGTCGAAACCGAGCAGCGAGCCCGCCTCGATGATCGAGTGCAGCACGTTGTTGCCGTCGCCGAGCCAGGCCCAGCGCGTGCCCGTCACCGGACGGCCGAGCCTTTCCTCGACGGTCATGATGTCGGCCATGATCTGGCAGGGGTGCGACAGGTCGGTGAGGCCGTTGATCACCGGCACGGAAGCGTAGCGCGCCAGCTCTTCGACGGTGTCGTGCGCGGCACAGCGCAGCATGATCGCGTCGACGTAGCGCGACAGCACGCGCGCGGTGTCGGCGATCGACTCGCCGCGGCCGAGCTGCATGTCCTGCGACGACAGCACCATCGCCGAGCCGCCGAGCTGGCGCATCGCCATGTCGAACGACACGCGCGTGCGCGTCGACGGCTTCTCGAAGATCGACGCGAGCACATGGCCGGCGAGCGGCGCATCGCCGTCGACGCGGCCCTTGGGCTGGCCGGCGCGCGCGGCCTTGCGACGATGCGCCTCGTCGAGCATGGCCCGGAGGCCCTCGCGGCCGGCGGTCGCGAGGTCGAGGAAATGCCGGGTCATGTCAGGCTGCTTCGGCGGGCTTGAACGCCGCCGCGGCCGCCGACAGCTTGTCGACGCATTCGCGGATGTGGCTCTCGTCGATGTTGAGCGGCGGCAGGATGCGAACGACATTGTCGCCTGCCGCCGCGGTCAGGATGCCGAACGACCGCGCATGGTTGACGAAGGCGCGGCTGTCCGACTTGAGCTTCAGGCCGAGCATCAGCCCCATGCCGCGGACATGGTCGAACAGATCGTCGTGGTTGGGGATCATCTGCTCGAGCGCCCCGCGCAGCCGGTCGCTCGTGGCGCGGACCTGGCTCAGGAACTCGGGCGTCGCGACGATGTCGAGCACGGCCTCGCACGCCGCCATCGCCAGCGGGTTGCCGCCATAGGTCGACCCATGCGTGCCGACGACCATGCCGACCGCCGCCTTCTCGGTCGCCAGGCACATGCCGACCGGGAAGCCGCCGCCGATGCCTTTCGCCACCGCCATGATGTCGGGCGTGACGCCGAGCTGTTCATAGGCGAACAGCGTACCGGTGCGGCCGACGCCGGTCTGCACCTCGTCGAGGATGAGCAGCAGGTCATGCTCGTCGCAGAGCGCGCGCAGCGCCTGCATGAATTCGGCGGTCGCGGGGCGGAGACCGCCTTCACCCTGCACCGGTTCGATCATGATGCCCGCGGTATCGGGGCCGATCGCCGCCTTCACCGCCTCGATGTCGCCGTGCGGCACGACGCTGAAGCCGGGCAGCAGCGGCTCGAACCCCGAGCGCAGCTTTTCCTGGTCGGTCGCCGAGATCGCGCCGAGCGTCCGCCCGTGGAAGGCATTCTGTAAGGTGATGATGCGGTGCTTTTCGGGGTGACCGTTGGCGAAATGGTAGCGGCGGCAGGTCTTGATCGCGCACTCGACCGCCTCGGCGCCCGAATTGGCGAAGAACACCGTGTCGGCGAAGGTCAGCTCGACGAGGCGCTCGGCGAGATGGCGCTGCTGCGGCGACCCGTAGAGGTTCGAGGTGTGCATCAGCGTCGCGGCCTGGCGCTGGATCGCCTCGGTGAGGTGCGGGTGGCCGTGGCCGACGACATTGACCGCGATCCCGGCGGCGAAGTCGAGCCACTTGTGGCCCGCCGCGTCGAACAGATAGGCGCCTTCACCGCGCACCGGCTCGACCTCGCAGCGGCCATAGACGGGCATCAACGCGGGAATGGTCATCGCAAGGCTCCTTCGCCAAGAACGGAAAAAGGCGGCCGCAGCGACCGCCTGATCCAATTCGGTCCCTTTTGCGCCGATGGACCCGGAAGTCAATTGTCGAGGCGGCGAGCGGTGAGGGCCGCGGGGCCGGGTGCCGCTCGCGACCCCGGTCAGGCCTTGAGCTTCCAGCCGGTGCGCAGCAGGCGGTAGCAGAGCGCCCACAGCGCGACGTTGATCGCCAGCAGCAGCAGCGCTCCGGTCATCAGCGGGCCGTCGGACACGCCGATGAAGCCGTAGCGGAAGCCGTCGATGATGTAGAAGAAGGGGTTGGCGTGGCTGATCGCCTGCCACGGCCCGGCGAGCCGGTCGACGGTGTAGAAGGTGCCCGACAGCAGCGACAGCGGCTGCACGACGAAATTGGTGATCGCCGCCGAATGGTCGAACTTCTCCGCCCAGATGCCGGTGAACACGCCCATCAGCGCCAGCATGATCGCGCCCATCGATCCGTAATAGAGGACCGCGAGCGGATGGCGGATGGTGACATGGACGTCGGGCCACAGGATCATGAACAGCCAGATCGCCGTCCCGACCAGCCAGGCGCGGGTGAGCGCGCCGGCGACATAGGAGACGAGCAGTTCGCCCGACGACAGCGGCGGCATCAGCGAATCGATGATCGTGCCCTGCACCTTGCCGATCAGGATCGACGACGAGCTGTTGGCGAAGGCGTTCTGGATCATCCCCATGACGATGAGGCCGGGGGCGAGGAAGTCGTTGAACGGCACCCCGAGCATCGTGCGGCCGCCGCGACCCAATGCCACGGTGAAGATGGCCAGGAAGAGGAGGGTGGTGATCGCCGGCGCCCACACCGTCTGAAGCTGCACCTTGAAGAAGCGGCGCACTTCCTTCAGATACAGCGTCGCCAGACCCCGCCAATTGACGAAGGGGATGACCATTACCCCCGGTTCGGCTCGGCCGGCCTGCGGCGCCTTGGCATTCCCGTCGATCATGCGCGTGGGCTTAGACGGTCGCCTTTCGCCTCGCAAGCGCGCGGCGGGACGGCCGCCAGACAGAACAGGAATTCCGACCATGTCGTGGACCGACGAACGCATCGACCAGCTGAAGCAGCTGTGGGAGAAGGGGCTGACCGCCAGCCAGATCGCCGAGAAGCTGGCGGGCGGCATCAGCCGCAACGCCGTCATCGGCAAGGCGCACCGTCTGGGGCTGAAGGCACGGCCGTCGCCGGTGAAGAGCGGTGAGGGCGCGGCGGCCGACGCGCCGGTGGTCGAGGCGCGTCCGGCGCCGGTGGCTGCTGCGCTGCCCGCCACCGAGGTGGCGCGGCCCAAGCCGGCGCCACGCGCGGTTGCCGCGCCGACCGCCAGCTCGGGCAAGACGAGCCTGCTCGATCTCAGCGACAAGATCTGCAAATGGCCGATCGGCCATCCGGGCGACAGCGACTTCCATTTCTGCGGCAAGCCCGCCCAGCCGACCTTCCCCTATTGCAGCGAGCATTGCGCCGTCGCCTATCAGGCGCAGCTGCCGCGCCGCGACCGTCCGGGCGGCGGCGGGCGGCCGCCCTACCCGCCGACCATGCCGGGGATGCGGCCGCGCTGAGCCGACGGACCGATCGGACGAGGGGGACTGACCATGCTGCGGGCGCTGCTCTTCGCGACGACACTGGCGGCGAGCGGCGCCGCGATCGCCCAAACCCCGCCGGTCGCCGTCTCGGCACCGGCACCCGCCGCCTCGCGCTATGCCGCGCAGGCGACGGAGGGCGACTTCACCGTCCGCGACTTCAAATTCGCGAGCGGCGAGACGCTGCCCGAACTGCGGCTCCACTACACGACGCTCGGCACGCCGAAGCGCGACGCCGCCGGCGCCATCACCAACGCGGTGATGGTGCTGCACGGCACGGGCGGCTCGGGCCGGCAGTTCCTGCAGCCGCAGTTCGCCGACGAGCTCTACGGCCCCGGCCAGCCGCTCGACCTGGCGAAGATGTACGTCATCCTTCCCGACGGCATCGGCCACGGCAAATCGTCGAAGCCGAGCGACGGGCTCCGGATGAAATTCCCCGCCTACGACTATGACGACATGGTCGAGGCGCAGCGCCGGCTGCTCGTCGACGGGCTCGGCGTGAAGAAGCTCCGCCTGCTCATGGGCACCTCGATGGGCTGCATGCACGGCTTCATGTGGGGCGCGGCGCATCCCGACTTCGTCGAGGCGATGATGCCGATGGCCTGCCTGCCGGTGCAGATCGCCGGGCAGAACCGCATGTGGCGCAGCCTCACCATCGACGCGATCAAAGCCGATCCGGCGTGGGCAGGTGGCGACTACAGTAGCCAGCCGGTGCAGGGGCTGCGCACCGCGGTCAGCCTGCTGACCATCGCCGGTGGCAACCCGCTGGCGCTGCAGGCGCAATATCCGACGCGCGACGCTGCCGAAGCCTTCGTCCGCGAGCGCGTCGCGCGCGACCTCGGCAGCCGCGATGCCAACGACCTGATCTACCAGGTCGCCGCGTCGCGCAGCTACGACCCCAGCGCCACGCTCGAAAAGATCACCACCCCGATCGCCTGGATCAACTCCGCCGACGACTTCATCAACCCGCCCGGCCTCGCCATCGCCGAGCCGGCGGCGAAGCGGCTGAAGAACGGCACCTACCGCCTGATCCCGGCGACTGCCGAGACCAAGGGGCATGGCACGCACACCTGGGCGAAATTCTGGAAGGCGGATCTGGTCGAGTTGCTCAAGCGGACGGAGCGATAGTCCGCCGCGCGCGTGTGTACATCTGGCCCCGGAAGCCGCCCCCGGTGGAGCGGACCGTCGGTCAAGTCGAAGCGACGCCGAAGTGCCGGTTCAGCTCCGATGCTCCGAGCGAGGTGATCGAAACCGTTCGCCCGACCTTACAACGACGTACCCACCCGCGACGCGCGAACCCGTCATACATCGCTCGTCCGATCAAGCCGCCGACGTGCAGTCGACGTTCGCTCCAGTCGAGGCACGGAAGGCAGAAGGCCGCTGGCCGGGGGATGGCCGACCTCCCTGACCCCCAATCGACGCCGAGCTCGGCCAACAGATTGCGCCCTCGCTCGGTGATGACGCCGCCATCCGGCCCGAAGTCGAGCTGGCCGCGCGCGACTATGCCGTCGGCAATCGCGACGGCGACCTCTCCTGCCAGATGATCGTAGCAGAGGCGAGCGCGCCTGAGCGCCTGGTCGCGAGGCCCGGTCCAGACAGGCTTGACGCGACCCGCCGCTGCACTCAGCTCACCGGACAGCGACATCATGCTTTCGATGAGGGCCGCCACGGACGCGCTCGCGATGCGGTAATAGCGATGCCGACCCTGTCGCTCGAGCGCGAGCAGGCCGGTGTCGAGCAGGCGGCCGAGGTGCCCGCTGGCCGTCGGCGCCGTGACGCCCGCGGCCGTCGCCAGTTCGCCCGCGGTCAGCGCGCGCCCGTCCATCAGCGTCACCAAGATCGCCGCGCGAGCGGGGTCGCCGATCAGGGCGGCCACGCCGGCGAGCGAAGCGATATTGGTCATGGCGGCTCCTGCATCCAACCTGAAACCCTCTAGCGGAAATCGGCGCGGGATGCTTCGGCCGCGGCCGAAACATCGCCGGCGGGAGCGTGACTAAAGAGGCGGGACAACCTGGAGAACGCCCATGATCGCCTGCTTCATCCGCTACGAGCTCGATCCCTACAAGCTGCCCGCCTTCGAAGAATACGCCCGCAACTGGGGTCAGGCGATCCCGCGCTGCGGGGCCGACCTGGTCGGCTATTTCGCCCCCCACGAGGGCTCGGCAACCACGGCCTATGGCGTCTACACGGTCGATAGTCTGGCGGCCTACGAGGCGTACCGGGCTCGGTTGCGCGACGACCCACTCGGTGCCGAGAATTACGCGTTCAGCCGGCGCGAGCGGTTTATCCGGCGCGAGGATCGTCTGTTTCTCCGTCTCGCTTCCGCGCCGCACGCGCCTTTGGTGCGGCCATGATCGCCGTGTTGTTCGAAGCGTGGCCGGCCCCAGGGCAGCAACCTCATTATCTCGATCTCGCCACGGCGCTTCGCCCGGAGCTGGACCGGATCGACGGCTTCATCTCGATCGAACGGTTCGAGAGCCTGGCCGAGCCTGGCAAGCTGCTCTCGCTGTCCTATTGGCGCGACGAGGCGGCGGTTGCGGCGTGGCGAAACACGCCCTCCCACCGCGCCACTCAGGTGAAGGGACGCGAACAGGTGTTCCGTGACTATCGTCTGCGCATTGCGCAGGTGGTCCGCGACTACGGCATGAGCGAGCGCTTCGAGGCTCCATCCGACAGTCGGATCGCGCATGCGCGGGTTTGCTGACAGCTCAGGGCGACATCGATTTTTGCAGGATTACGCGACAGTGGAACGCGTAGAAGACCATGGTGGGATGGAAGGACCGAAACAATGATCACCGTTTGGGGCGGGCAGACCTCACGATCGATCCGAGCCGTTTGGGTGCTCGAGGAGATGGGGTTGCCCTACAACCTGAAGCATGTGGACATGCTCGCTGAGGAAAGGGATCCGGCTTGGCTCGCCATCAACCCGGGCGACTTTCTGCCCGCGATCCAGGACGGCGACGTCACGATGGTCGAGTCAGTGGCGATCATGGAATATCTCATGGGCCGCTATGGCCCGACACCGCTGCAGCCCGCGCCCGACGACCATGCCTTCCCGGCCTACCAGCAGTTCCTTCACATGGGCGAAGCCGGCTTGGCGACGCTGATCATGGTCCCGCTGGTGAGCGGCTTCCTCGCGCCCGAGGAGGAACGCGACAATTGGGGCGCGCGCTGGGCGCGCGAGTGCGTCGAGCGCCGGCTGCTGCTCGTGAAGCGCCAACTGGCGAACGCGCCCTACGTGGCCGGTGACCGGTTCACCGCCGCCGACATCTCGGTGACCTACGCCCTGAATCTGGGGGCGAACCACGCCGGGTTTGTCCTCGGCGAAGTCGAGCAGGAATATCTCGCGCGGACCACCGGCCGAGAGGCCTATAAGCGCGCCTTGGACCGCTCGCATGAAGGCGTGAGAACCTAGAGCGTCGTCGGCTTAGTTCGAATCGCGGGATTCCCCGAGCGCTTGGATTGTGATTCAAGGTTGGGGCTGGATGGGAGGCCAGCCCTTATGCCTCGTGCCTATTCAATGGATTTGCGGGAACGGGTTGTTGCTGCGG